>JAKVCS010000001.1:0-600000 GCA_022448365.1 Saccharospirillaceae bacterium
GTGGCATCCCCAAGGGGATTCGAACCCCTGTTACCGCCGTGAAAGGGCGGTGTCCTAGGCCTCTAGACGATGGGGACGTCTCAATCAAGGAGCGCGAATATTAGAGAGAGTCGGCCCTCGCGTCAACCCCTACAAATAAAAAAAATCCAACTACACTAAGGACATAGCTAACAATAGAACTCCCGGGATGGGGAAATAATGTCGACCATGGCTCTGATCATTCTTGCCGTTTTTACCGCCATATCTGCCACTCTGGCCCTGTGGTTGATTCGCTGGCGGGAACAACAAAGATTACAGCGTGCAAGAGCGTCGGTTGAGCTGATCGACTTTATCAACCTGCAACATAAACTGGCAGATAGACTGAACCCGTGGCTAAGCGGTGAATCGTTCAATTGGCTGTGTCGAATGATCTCGCAAGCAGGCATGGATCTGGCGCACATTGGCTTGCCTATAAACAGCAAGGTAAAGCGCGTTATCCAACAAACTTCAGATTGGCTTGAATCCCCGCCCTACCTTAAGGCACACCTTCCTGAGGATGAACCCAAGGCCAAACAACTCCGAAAATCAATCCAACAGCAAATCGAGCTGATTAAGGCATGCTACAAAAAAAGAATGATTGACCAACAGAAAGCCAGTCGACTGCTGAATGAGTTGCGCCTGCTGAACGTAAATCTCGTTACGACCGTATTCTTTTCGCAGGCCAAGGCTGCCATCAGCATGAACAATCCCGCCAAGGCTGAACTTCAGCTCAATAAATTACTAAAAACGCTGAGGGCAATTCGAAACCCTAACGAAGATCAACGGAAGCTTGAGGCTGAAGCCCAAACGATGCTGCAGAACCTTGCGCCCCGCCCTACAATTGCAGTCAACAAACTGGCCGATGCCGCCGAACAATTAGCCGAGGAACAAGAGTCGTGGAAGAAGAAACACTTCTAACAACGACCATAAAGGTATTATCGCCATAGCTTTAACCAAGAGCGTATCTTATCGCGCAGACCAATGGCCTCATTGACATCAAACCCATGGCTACAAGCCAATTGGATCGGCACACTCGCCGCACGATCTCTCAAAGCAATACCGGCTTCGCTCAGCATCACCAACACCACGCGCTCGTCCTGCTCAGATCGCTGTCGCGTTAACAAGCCGTTTGACTCCATTCGTTTCAGCAGCGGCGTAATCGTGCCGGTATCGAGCATCAACTGCTGACAAAGGTGCTTAACCGATACCGGTAAGCGCTGCTCCTCGTAGTCCTGCCACAGCACCAGCATCACCAGATATTGCGGATAGGTTAGCCCCAAAGGTTTAAGGAGCGGCTGATACGCCTGGGTAATCTGACGAGACAAACTATAAACCGAGAAGCAGAGCTGGTTATCCAAATGCAACTGAGGAAGTTTCTTGATGGTCACACGATGGGTCTTTTATTGCGGAAATTGGAAGTTAGCATTAATCAACCCGGCTAAGTGCGGGTTGATTAGAATCATCAGAAATCAGGCCAGCGCCGCTTCAATGTCAGCTTTCATGTCCTCTGGCTTTGTCGTCGGCGCATAACGCTTCAGGACCTGGCCTTCTTTATTCACCAAAAATTTGGTGAAGTTCCATTTAATGCCTTGGGTACCCATCACACCAGGCGCTGCCTTCTTAAGATCATCGTAAAGTGGCGCAGCATTCTCACCATTCACGTCGATTTTAGAAAACATTGGGAAAGATACACCGTAGTTCTTCTGGCAAAAGGCGCCAATTTCACTGGCATCACCCTGCTCTTGCTTACCGAACTGGTTGCACGGAAAACCCAATATCACCAGACCTTTCTCTTTATACTCCTGATAGATGGATTCCAGACCTTCGTATTGCGGTGTAAATCCGCACTTACTGGCCGTATTAACAATCAACACGACACTGCCTTGATAGTCAGCCAGGTCTTGCATTTCGCCACTTAACAATGGCATTTCGTAATTCAGTACGCTCATCCGGAAGTCCTCACCTTATGTATTTTGCACACTTATATTGCACACAATATATATCATTAAAGAAAACCTCAAGAAGGCATTCACGACAACGACCATGGCATAAACGCCACCAGGTCGTAGCCCACCTAACTATCTTCTGGGTTAAGTCGAATAGACGCTGAGTTAATGCAGTAGCGCAACCCGGTCGGCGCTGGACCATCCGTAAAAACATGGCCGAGATGGGCATCGCAATGCTGGCAAACCACCTCCGTTCGCACCATAAAATGCGAGGTATCCTGGCGCTCTTCGATCACCTGCTCACTGGCAGGCTGAAAAAAGCTGGGCCAACCGCATCCGGAGTCATACTTTGCATCCGAGAAGAACAACACCTCACCACAACACACACAGGTGTAACTGCCCTTCTGTTTGCAATCAAAGTATTTCCCGGTGAACGCACGCTCAGTGCCAGCCTCACGGGTAATATGATAGGTCTCCGGATCGAGCTCTTTGCGCCACTCTTCGGGGCTTTTATTTAATTTTTTCACGATATGCCCTATTTCGTACCTGCCTGTGTAAGCGTATTATACTGCCTTTCGATTTTTTGAAGCTATTTCAATCTTTTAGAGCTTAACGAGGCAAAGCGGTTCCATGCAGGAAATTAAGAAGTCCAACAAACTGGCCAATGTGTTTTACGACATTCGTGGACCCGTTCTGCATGCCGCGAAAAAACTGGAAGAAGAAGGTCATCGGATCCTCAAACTTAACATCGGCAACCCCAAGCCATTCGGTCTCGATGCGCCGGAGGAAATCATTCAGGACGTAATTTATAACCTACCGGATTCAGAAGGCTACAGCGATTCCAAAGGTTTGTTTTCAGCCCGCAAAGCCATTATGCAATACGCACAACAGAAGAATATTGCCAACGTTGCGATCGAAGACATCATCGTTGGTAATGGTGTCAGCGAGCTGATCGTTATGTGTATGCAAGGCCTATTGAACAATGGCGACGAAGTACTGGTTCCATCGCCGGACTATCCGTTATGGACCGGTGCAGTCAGCCTCGCGGGTGGCAAGGCCGTACATTACACCTGCGATGAAGGTTCAGACTGGTTCCCCGACCTTGATGATATGCGAGCAAAAATCAGTGACAAGACGCGGGCAATGGTGCTGATCAATCCAAACAATCCGACCGGTGCAGTGTACTCCGACGAGATGCTTAAGCAGATGCTGGAAATCGCCCGTCAAAACAATCTGATCGTGTTTTCTGACGAGATCTACGACAAGATCCTGTTCGACGGCGAAACACATACATCAACCGCATCACTTGCAGATGATTTGCTGATTATTACCTTCAATGGCCTATCTAAAAACTACCGACTGGCAGGCTTTCGCGCAGGTTGGATGATCATCAGTGGTGCAAAGCACCTGGCCAAGGATTATATCGAAGGCCTGGAAATGCTGGCCTCAATGCGACTGTGCTCCAACGTACCAGCCATGCATGCCATTCAAACCGCGCTGGGTGGTTATCAAAGCATTAATGACCTGGTCGCCCCAGGCGGTCGTATTTGCCAGCAACGTGATATCGCCTGGGAAACATTGAACAATATTGACGGCGTAAGTTGTGTAAAACCGAAAGGCGCACTCTATTGCTTCCCGAAAATGGACACCAGGAAGTTTAACATCCGCAACGATGAGCGCATGGTACTCGACTTATTAGAGCAGCAAAAGATTCTGATTGTTCACGGCACAGCCTTTAACTGGGCCTACCCGGATCATTTCCGGGTTGTGTTCCTGCCGCGCCCGGAAGACCTGACGGCAGCCATGGAACGTATGGAAGTGTTTTTCAATAACTACCGTCAGCTGTAATCAACAACAGACAAGGTAACAATCGTGCTTGATGTCCATATCGATGATTTTTACAAAGATTGTGCCGTGGTTTTGTTGCAAGGTTTTCGCAATTTTCCACGAGCACAAACGCTGTTTATCGAGGATATTTCCGGGCCGGATGATGTGGATGAATTTGGATTACATTCGCCGCGCCACCAAGCAGCCTTTGGCGCGGTCATTTGGTTGAAGGATGAGGGGTTTATCCGCTTCAGTGAAATGGATGGTCAAAAGTCAGTCGATGATTTTATTCTTACCAGCCGATCATTCGCCCGCTTATTAAAACCCGATCCCAGCAACGATGGCGCTACCATTCTGGATACCATTGAATACGCGCGCCTGCAGGGAGACTCTCTGTTATTGGGTCATGTATTACGGGACCATTTCTTGTTTTTGTAGCAACAAAAGCTCTCAGCCAGTAGGATACACAGGGCTTCTTTTACACTTACTTACCGATAAAAAAGCTGCAGCCGTGTTGCTTTTGTGTAAAATAAGAATCCTTCTCATTCAGGACATTTTGGAGCCACCCATGCGTTTCGCTTCTTTTGTAGCCGCGGGTATCGTAGCCACACTTTCCTTACCTGCTGCGGCTACCGATCAGGTAAATATTTATTCATTTCGCCAGCCATTCCTGATTGAACCTATTTTAAAAGAGTTCACTGCCGAAACCGGCATCAAAACCAAGGTTGTTTTTGCAAAAAAAGGACTGATTCAACGCCTGAAGCGTGAAGGTGAACTGTCGCCTGCTGACATCGTATTAACCTCTAATTTCTCAAAATTGTTACAACTGAAAGACGAGAAACTGACCCAGCCCTACAAACTCAGCACTCAACTGGAAAAAAATATTCCAGCCAGGTTCCGTGATACCGGTAATCAGTGGTTGGCATTAACACAGCGCGTCCGTAACGTTTATTCGTCAAAAGAGCGCGCTGGCGATCAAAGCAAAATTCAGTATGAAGATTTAGCAAAAGCCGAGTTTAAAGGAAAGATCTGTACCCGTAGCGGTAAACACCCATACAACCTTGGGTTAATTGCATCGATGATTGCGCACCACGGCGAAGCAGAAACGGAAAATTGGTTGCGTGGTGTTAAAGCCAACCTGGCGCGTAAGCCACAAGGCAACGATCGTGCACAAGTGAAAGCCATCAAAGAAGGCCTGTGCGATGTTTCACTGGGCAACAGTTATTACCTGGGCAAAATGCTGCAGGACAAAAATCAAATTGCCTGGGCCGAAGCAGTCAATCTGAATTTCCCGAACCAGACCAACCGTGGTTCTCACATCAACGTATCAGGCGCTGTTATTGCGGCACACGCACCACACAAAGCAGAAGCACAGAAACTGTTGAACTTCCTGTCGGGCGACAAAGCACAAAAGCTGTACGCAGAACTGAATATGGAATACCCGGTCAAACCTGGCGTTCCGGCTTCCGAACTTGTTCGAAGCTGGGGCAAATTCAAAGCTGATGAACTGCCATTGGTTAAGATCGCAGAAAATCGCAAAGCCGCACTGAAACTGGTCGATAAAGTGGGTTTTGATCTGTAATCCATTTCGATCTGGTGTCGTTTCGACATATAATCGCGGTTTTAGCTGACACCTCGAATGTATGAAATCGGCATCCATACCAGCCAGCAAATCTGAACAGAGCCCGCAAACAGCGGGCTCTGGTGTTTCAGTCGGGAGCTCTCTACTGGCAAATCTGCAGCGTCCGGCCAGCTTACTCATCAGCATTCTGCTGTTTATGCCGGTTGTTGCTCTCATACTGGAATCGCTGCTGGATTTCGGACGAAGTAACAACGACAGTACTTTTGCCGAACTCGCCGATACAGTATTAGTCAGCTACACCATCAACAGTGTATTAGTGGTGTCTGGCGCCGTTATTTTTGCTGCGATGCTCGCTATACTTCCGGCATGGTGGTGTTCTCATTACGAATTTAAGGGACGTCGCCTGCTCCAGTGGGCACTGGTTTTTCCACTGGCGATTCCCGCTTATATTTCGGCGTATATTTATACCGAATTATTCGACTATGCGGGCCCTATCCAAACCGCAATGAGGGCAATATTTGCCTGGCAGTCACCGCAAGACTATTGGTTCCCTGATATCCGCAGCCGATGGGGCGCTAGCCTGATGTTAGCTTTGGCGCTCTACCCTTATATTTATTTATTGTTGCGTAATGCATTCAGTCGTCGCTCAGAAAATCTGGCAAACGCGGCCAGACTGATGGGCGCCAGTCGCCACCGGATCTTTTTCTCAATTGAGTTACCTTTGGTACGCCCTGCGCTTGTCATTGGTTGCACACTGGTCGCAATGGAGTCACTGGCCGACTACGGCACGGTTCATCTGTTTGCCATCAGTACTTTAACCACCGCTATATACGACAGCTGGCTGGTCTATGGCAGCCTCACGACAGCCGCTAAAATCTCGTGTCTGATGTTATTGTTTGTAGTCATTCTGGTCAGTGCAGAAAAATACAACCGACGTCGGCAACGATTCTTTGAAGGGCGTAATCAGAAGCTGGAAGCGACCAGACAATCCGCGGGACTCAAAAAAACCCTGATAATCTGGGGTGTTTGTGCTGTTATTGTGATTGCTGGTTTTGTCTACCCTGTGGTCACTCTGATCGGCTACACATCGACGTATCTTTCCGAAAATCTCAGTGGGAATCTCTGGCAGCACAGCCAGAGTACTTTTATACTTGCTGCCTGTGCGGCGTTAATCGCAACCGCCATTGCGTTGCTGTTCAATAGCCAGGTTCGCTTTCAACCGTCACCGATCAATCGCAATGTACTGGCCATCTCATCCCTTGGCTACGCCCTACCCGGAACCGTATTGGCCATCGGATTATTAATACCACTCACTCAGGCCGATCTTGGACTCAACCGGTTATTGGTCAGTTGGGATATGGATCGGCTGGGCCTGATATTTTCAGGAACAAGCTTTGCGCTAATTCTCGCTTTTGTCATTCGATTCGCAGCAATTTCCAATGGCAGTATTCAGGCCGCCTACCAGCAAATACCCGTTAACCTTGATTCGGCGGCGCAAATATTGGGTTCCAACCGAGGACGAACATTTCAGAAAATCCACTGGCCGCTGCTCAAACCTGCGATCATTTCGGCGCTGCTATTGGTATTTATCGAATGCGTAAAAGAGCTGCCAGCATCACTGCTGTTAAGGCCGTTTGATTTCGAGACCCTGGCCACTTTCGTTTTTCAATATGCCTCAGATGAACATCTGGAACATGCAGCTTTGGCCGCCCTGCTAATTGTGGCTGTGAGCCTACTGCCTATCGCTTTATTATCCCGAACCCAGAAAATGGACTAATTATGAAAGCTCTGAGTGCACACAACCTGAACCTGTCGTTTGCCAACACTCAGGTGCTGAAGAATTTCAGCCTCGAACTGCAACAAGGAGAAATTCTTTGCTTACTGGGCCCCAGTGGTTGTGGAAAAACAACGGCATTAAAAACGATTGCCGGGTTACTTCCATCTGATAATGGCAGAATTGAGTTATTTGGAAATACGGTGGTCGACGAGCGCTTTAATCTGCCACCGCAACAGCGCCAAATAGGATTTATTTTCCAGGACTATGCATTATTCCCGCACATGACAGTGGCCAAAAATATTGCTTATGGTTTGACGTCCTTGGCGAAAGAGGAGCAACTGCAACGAATTCGCGATGTATTGACTCTGGTGGAGTTACCGCTACTGGAAAACCGCTATCCGCACGAGTTATCGGGTGGTCAGCAACAACGTATTGCGCTGGCACGTGCATTAGCAAATAAACCCAAGCTGCTATTAATGGACGAGCCATTTTCGAACGTTGATACTCAAGTCAAGCGGCGCATGATGGCTGAATTGCGAGCACTATTGAAACAAGCAGGTATCAGTGTGATTTTTGTCACGCACGCAAAAGATGAAGCATTTGCCTTCGCTGATAAAACCGCAGTGATGATTAACGGTGCACTGCAACAGTGTGACACACCTGCTCAGGTGTTTAATAATCCGGCCAATCTGAATGTCGCGCATTTTATGGAAGCAGGCAATTTATGTCCGCAGCATTACCTCGATCAGATCTTTGTTACTCAATCGCTGCAAGGCATTAAGGATATAACAGGAACAGCCTTGTTTAAGCGCCACCTGCTTTCCGTACATCCGACACACAATGGCAATGGTATGGTTAGTGATATCCAATTTACCGGACGCGGCCACTTAATATCGATTGAATTTCCACAATTCAGTATCGACAACTGGCAAGCCGAATGTGACGAACAGCCTGCGGTCAGCATCGGAGACAAGGTATCTCTCAGCTACCGGGACAAACCCGTTATTCTTAACGGATGTCCGGACGAACAAACAATATAAGCCTGACTCAGAAAATACCAGAAGAATGAAACCCGAAATAACAACCCCCAGCCAGCAGCTGGGGGTTGTAGTCCTTTCTGTACCCTTAAATGGTGTTACTCAGGGTTTGATATCGTTAGATCAGAATTCTAAACGCGCAGAAAGATAAGTAGTTCGTGGCTCACCCACATTGATCCGGAAAGCATTAATAGAGGCTGGGTAATATTCCTTATCCTCCAGGTTTTTAACCCCGGCCTGCAACCGTATACGTGAGGTGTCACCCAGTGATAAATAGTACCAGCTGGCAACATCCAGTAAGGTATAACCCGGCAGTTCAAAACTGTTATTATCATCGCCTTGACGATCACCGACGTACTCGGCACCGAGGCCAAATCCTAAACCTGCCATCTTGCCATCCTGAAACTCATAAGACCCCCAGGCGCGTCCTTTCTGCTGTGGAACACTCTTTGGACGATTTCCTTCATTGTCTACATTATCGTTATTATCATTAACAATACGGGCGTCCATATGTGTAATGCTGGCCAATACATTTAAGCCAGGAACAAATTGCATCGTGGCACTCAATTCAACGCCTTTTGTTTCTTCTTTACCGTTAAGATTAGAAACGAAGTTATTGTCAACCGACCAGACATTTTCGCGAGTGAGGTGGTATACAGAACCTAATAGTCGCAGTTTATCGTCCAGCATTGACGACTTAACGCCTAATTCGTACTGATTAGCTTCTTCCGGTGCCAGATTTTCTTCCTTAAGACCTTCAGTAGCTGATAAATTCGGGTAGTTCGGTAAAAACGATTCGGAGTACGAAGCATAGACTGACGTTCCTGCTTTGATTTGATACAGCAAACCCAACTGTCCACTGATATTGTCGTTCTTACTTTTCAACTGGCGCTTGTCAGTGTCTGCCAAGGGTGCGTATGTACCGGCGGCTGGGCCATCGGCAAAATACACATCAGAATCCCGTTTCAACTCAAAGTTGTCATAGCGTAGGCCAGTCAACAGCGTCATATCATCCGTAAGATAACTCAGATTTTGTATCGAGAATCCGTATTCGGTGTGTTTATCGAATTCATCATTCAGTGTTTTTTGCTCACGCTTTTCGTAAGCAGGACGCACTTCATCATAAATATTAATAGTATTGAGATCGAGTGCATACAAAGTGACCGTAGGTGGTGCCAGAGCGCCTGTGATGTCCTGCAAGGCAATCCCATTACGCTTGTCCAGCTCACGCTTAGTGTAATTCACACCAACATATAAGGTGTTGTTGACACCGCCGAGTTCAAAATCACCACTCAGACTGTCAGAGAAGAATAAATCGCTTTCTTTCACATCGACGTTGGTGTCAGCCGTTCGCACCAAAAGCCCATTTGCCTGGACCGATTGACTGTTTCGCAGCTGAATTAATTCCAGCAAGTTCCTCGGTACTCCATTTAAACCAAAGGTCGGGCGCGCCTGGTAATCATCAAACTGCTTTTCGGCATAGCTGACTTTAAAGCGATTAATCCAGCCAGAACGAAATTCATGATCGAAGTCGAAAGAAGCACGTTTTTCGATGCTATCGCGGGTACTGAATTCACTGCCTAAACGGCGATCACGTGGTATATCAGCAATCTCAGTATTGCCATTGCCGTCATTAAATGCCACGGTACCGCGATCAATAGGTGCTGTTTTATCGCTGTGACTCAGACTCAGAGTAAAGGTGTTATAACTGTCCGGGGTATAGCTGATTGACGGTGCAATCAGACGGTTTTTGGTTTTGGCTTCAGTGGTTCCGTCCTCAGTTTTTACCTCACGGAAAGACCCCGAATTTTCGTCAGAGATTACAACGCGATATTGAACATCATCCGTTACTGAGCCGGTTGAATCAGCCGTGATTTTTTGCCTTCCCTGATCATCCAGCATCGCCTGAATCATGTGAGCACTGTCGCGCTGTGGTTTTTTGGTGACGATGTTGATCAGTCCACCCGGACTCACCTGACCATGTAAAACCGATGCCGGACCACTTACTACTTCCAAACGTTCCACCACAGCAACATCAACACGGCTGCGGGCGCTGACCGGACTGCCATCGACAAATAAGTGATTGTTGTCCATACCGCGGATAAACACTTCGTCCTGAGCGCCGCCAAAACCATCGGAACGACTAACGCTCGCCGCATTAACCAGAACGTCGGTAATACGTTCGGCGTTCTGATCCAGAATCAGCTGCTCAGGCAGTACCTGAACAGAACGGGGCAACAAATCAACATCGGTTTCGAAACCGCTGGCGGAGTCGGCGCGATCGTATTCGTAACGACTTAACAAGGTTCCGCGGACGGTGACATCATCCAATTCATACTCAACCACCTCACGACTGGAAATAGTATAACTGCCATCATCCTGCTGCTGAGCTACCAGTCCGGTATCCTGCAGCAATAACGCCACAGCCCCACTGAAACTGTAGCGCCCGGTTAAACCATTACTTTGCTTGCCCGTCGTTAATTCAGGCGAATAGGATAATAGAACACCGGCCTGCTGACCGAGTTGGTTCAGCGCATTCTCTAACGAACCGGCGGCAATATTAAATTGCTGGGTATCGCTGGCGGTAGCTTTATCAGGAGCAGTTTCAGCCATGACATTGGTGGGAATGACCAGACAGCCTAATGCTGTCAGCAGCATGCTTTTAGCAACAGCAAGGGCCAGTTTTGATTTGACCGCGGACGATGCGGGTAAAGATTGATGCGCCATGAATATCAGATCCTCAAGGGTTACGTACATGGAAAATAGTGAAGAAAACGACTTCCTTTGCTATCCATGTCCCGTGAGAATCAAAAACAGACCACTTTTTTCGAAAAAAATAATCAGGCGGGTTGAGCAGTCACGAAGTACCGGGTCATATACTGCATTTTCACCGGCAGCACATTTTCCAGCGCAGAGAGGATGCGGTCGGTGTTTTCGAGCGGATAGCTGCCCGAGACTTTCAGATCGGCTATTTGCGCGGCACAACGCAATGTGCCGCGACGATAGCGGCTGACTTCCGCAAGAAAATCCTCCAATCGCATACTGCTCACCACCAACATCCCACGTCGCCAGGCCAGAGCGTTTGACTCGACCTCCGATCGATTGAGCAACTGCGAGCCTTTTAATATCAGCTGCTCGCCAGCTTCTGCAGCCGTTAACAGCTGCGGAGCACCAGACACTGCGGTGGAAGAACCGGATTGAGAGGGAATAAATATCTCGACCCGTCCCGCAAGAACACTAAGGCGACACTGCCGGTTATGCTGATAAAGCGAAAATTCAGCCTCGTAACCCCGTATTGAACAGTTCAGCGCCTCAGCCGTTATATTCAGTTCAGTTGAGGCAGCCGGTGCTTGGCCAGCAGACAACAAAATTTCACCATCCACCAGGTGCACGGCTGCGGACTGCCCTGACTGTTTCAGGTTAACCGCCGAGTCGGTATTAAGAGTTACCTTATGACCCGCAAAAGTCAGCGTCTTTTGTTCACCGACGGCAGTACGATGATCGGCTTTCCAGATACGCCATGGCAATTGCTCTGCTGCAAGCCAGCTTCCAGATCCGCAAAATAACAACAGCGTCAGAGCTTTCACCGAATCACGACGAGATACCGTATTATCCTGCAGAATAACATCCTGAATCAGGGATTGGCCGCCGAGCTGACTCAGGTTAGAAAACTGATTATTGGTCTGCTGTATATGACGCCACGCTTGGGCATTATCGGGGTGTTGCTGGCACCAATCCGCAACCTGACGAAGAACGGCTTCTGGATTATCGCCGGTTTGCACTTCCACCATATATTCGACGGCTTGCATCGCAACCGCTTCATCAACGTCTGGCGGACTGGCTAGATCACGACTCATGATTCCTCATGGCCGATGGCGAAATAACACCGTGCACTGGCACGCACCAAATGGCGCTTTACTGTGGTAACTGATATATCAAGCCTTTTAGCGATGTCTGCCTGTTTTAAACCATCCAGCTGGGCATAAAGAAACGTCTGTTTAACCACAGCCGGAAGCCCTTCCAGCAAACGATCAATGTGAAGCAGGGTCTCAAACAAAATCGCGCGCTCTTCTTCGGATGGCGCAAAGCTCTCCGGTACCTGCGCCAGCGCCTGCAAATAAGCCTGCTCTAGCTGATCTCGCCGCCAATGATTTGCCAATACCCGCTTGGCAATGGTGGTCAGAAATGCTCTGGGCTCCTGCAATGCCAGCATTTGCTGTTTGTTAACCACACGAACAAAGGTATCCTGACTCAGATCCGCAGCCTGATGGTGACATCCTAATTTGCTGCTCAACCAGGACAAAAGCCACGGTTGATGGTCGCTGTACAATTGATGAAGCTGCTGATTAATAGACGCTTGAGCATAATCAGAACCGGATAAATCAGCTGATGACATAATCCCCTCTTATCATGCTAACGGCTTAATAGATACGAATGGTTCGCATTATAGGGATTTACTAAGAGGGTTCAATAGGCTTTACCAACGTGCTAACTGTCTTTGGTAGCACGCTGACACGTTTCGGAAAGTCCAGAATTAAGGCCCCATCCAGTTATTTTCCCAGCTGCGCCTGAGCGCCTTTGCGGATGAAGAATCGTTGTCGGACTGAATGGTTTGGTTGGGTGCCCGATCGAATTGATGGCTTAATGCTAAAACCGACAAAACTGCCATTAAAATAAAGAATATCAGTGCTTTCATTTTCACCTCCAGGTTGGTTTACCCAGAGTATCGAATACCCGCGACTCGGCGCTTGTATAAAATTGCTTTAACGCGACTGAACAGTTATTTCTCCCTTAATTCAACATAGGTTAAAGAAAAATCAATCCAGTACAGACTTTTGATATTGCTTCGGTGTCATGCCATAAATCGGTTTAAAACGTCGATTAAAATGACTTAAATCGGAAAAACCAAAATCAAAAACAACGTCATCAAGATCAGTACCGCTCTGTAGCGCCGATCTTGCCGCATTTATTTTGCAGCTGATAATATATTGATGCGGCGTAATACCAAACTGACTACGAAACAGCCGTAAGAAATGATATTTTGACATACCAATCGCATTACCAACATCATCCAGTGTGATATCGGCACGAACGTGATCCTGAATAAACTCTTTGGCTTTTATCAGCAATTGGTCCGCTTTACGCACCACCTGATTAGGCACAAATTCTTGTTGATAAGCCGCCATCCGGGCACACATTTGATACAACCAATAATCCAGTATCAAGGCATCGTTACTTTGCTGTGAAATCAGCTGGCTGAGCCGTAACACTGAGTCGCGTAATAAAGCATCACCAAGCACGTTATCGCCGACCCGAAAGCTATCAACCTGTCTGACACCGGCAGCTTCGAGCATCCTGCTTAACTGTTGCGGATGGATGTATAACATGTCGTAAAGCAGTGTATTGCCGGCTTCGCCATGGCCATCATGCACTTGCTCTGGATTAAACAGCACGATGTTACCCGGTTCGCTGCGCTGCAAAGAGCCACTGCTATTGAAATGCTGCAATCCCTGACGGGTCAAACCAATAGAGAGTTCTTCATGCGCGTGTTTGTCATAGCTGAAATCATTAATTTCAGCGCGCAGCATGGTCACATCCTTAAGATGTTTGCTGCGTTGATACTGAAACTGATTGTCCGTTTTCATGGCCATGACCGATGTTTATGTGACCACCCCAGCTTAACCCGAATCGCCTGACTGAACTTGGACAATATTGCGGTTTTCTCCAGTCGAAGCGTTACAATGCAGACACCGCGACTCTGTGAGCCATTTTTAAAGAATAATTTATGTGCCAAATCCTGATTCAGACACTGTGCCAGCAATGGGAAAAAGACCAGCGGGGAGAACCGTTCGCTGCGTTACGCAACCAAGTACCGGCCGCAGCTCTGGTAAACCCGGCAAAGCTGAAACTGTCAGATATAGATAACGGTATAAGATTGATATTGGAACGGCGTGGTGAAAATCGGTCCACCTCTGTTTACCCGACCGGTCGGTTCGAATTTGGATCTGTCACGGAGATAGGCACGCAACTCGACCGATTGCTTATATACCACGATCAACCAGGCTGGATTTGCTGGCGGTTAAACGGTGAATTCAAACAGTGGAATCTGGCGGATGGTTGGGCAGCACTGGAATACCAACACCGATATCGTGTTGAGGAATTGCAAGACGGCAACCCAGTCATTTACTGGCTGTACGAACGCATCGTAATAAACGTTGCAGTACTCGATAGCGACGCAAAGCTGGATAACAACACGACTAACAACTGCCCCGCGCTGAGTAGTTTTCTATCACCACCGGGGCTGCTTGTCTCTCTTCCTGATCAGTTCTGACGCCAATGACTGAACAACGGCGTCCCCGCCCCGATCAATCTGTCAGCGTTTTTGCATGAAAACGCAGATGGTCATCAATGAATGATGCAATAAAATAATAACTATGGTCGTAACCCTCGTGCTGACGCAAGGTCAGTGGGTAGGATACTTTATCAGCAACCTGTTGCAGAACCTCGGGTTTTAACTGCTCCAGCAGGAAGTTATCCGCCAACCCCTGATCCACCAGCAATGATGGATAAGCGCTAATATCAGTAATACATGACATCAGCTCACAGGCATCGTATTGCTTCCAATCCTGGCGATTATCGCCGAGATAGGCTGTGAAGGCTTTTTCTCCCCAAGGGCAATTAACCGGATTAGTTATCGGACTGAAAGCGGAAACTGAGGTGTATTGGTCAGGGTTTTTCAAAGCAATCGTGATTGCGCCATGCCCCCCCATTGAATGTCCGAAAATCGCTTTTTTATCGGTTACCGGAAAATTCGCTTCAATCACCCGCGGTAATTCTTCAACAATATATTGATACATATTGAAGTGTGTTTGCCATGGATGTTCCGTTGCATTGAGGTAAAAACCGGCGCCTTGACCAAGATCATACCCATCGGCATCGGCAATTTTAACGCCATGCAAGTCGTTGCCCTCATCGCCGCGCGGACTGGTGTCTGGTGCAACAATGACCATACCCAGCTCAGCCGCCAGCTTTTGCGCACCGGCTTTTTGCATAAAGTTCTCGTCGGTGCAGGTCAAACCGGATAACCAGTATAGAACCGGTACTTTTGCTTCATTCGCTTTAGGTGGCAGAAAAATAGCAAAACGCATTTTGCACTGGGTGCTCATTGCATCGTGGCTATATTGCTTATGCCAGCCACCAAAACTTTTATTCTGAGAAATCAGTTCAATACTCATGGTATTTTCTCTTTTTTTAAATTTTCTCAACCAGTCTGTAGAAAGCGTTTCAGAGGGAGCTAATACAAAGGCAAAGCCGGAATCAAATACGCAGTTTACAACTATAAATGGGGATTTGAGTCCGACTTTAACCAAGCATAAGCAACGCAGTTAGTTTTCTACATTCGGTTAAAAATGGATAACCGTACGAATGCTTTTACCTTCATGCATCAGATCGAAAGCATCATTAATACCATCAAGAGCCATGGTATGGGTAATAAAGTCGCTTAACTTGAATTCACCTGCCAGGTAGCGCTCTACATAATCCGGTAATTCACTACGACCTTTAACACCGCCAAAAGCCGTGCCCCGCCATACGCGACCGGTGACCAGTTGGAACGGACGGGTAGAGATTTCCTGACCTGCACCGGCAACACCGATAATGACCGATTCGCCCCACCCTTTATGACAGCATTCCAATGCACTGCGCATTACATCAACATTACCGATGCACTCGAACGAATAATCAACACCACCATCCGTCAATTCAACAATCACTTCCTGAATAGGTTTGTCGAAGTTCTTCGGGTTAATGCAGTCAGTCGCACCCAACTGTTTCGCCAGTTCAAACTTACTTTCGTTAATATCAATGGCAATAATACGGCTGGCTTTGGCCATGGCTGCGCCAATGACCGCACTTAAACCAATCCCCCCCATACCAAAGATGGCAACGGTATCACCTTCCTGTACTTTGGCGGTATTGATCACTGCACCCATTCCTGTAGTAACACCACAACCCAGCAAACACACCTCTTCCAGCGGCGCTGTTTTGTTCACTTTTGCCAGAGAAATTTCTGGTAGCACGGTGTATTCGGAAAAGGTTGAGCAACCCATGTAGTGATAAATCGGCTCTCCGTTAATGGAGAAGCGGCTGGTGCCATCCGGCATCAGGCCTCTGCCCTGGGTTTCACGGATTTTCTGACAGAGGTTGGTTTTACCAGATTCACAAAACTTACACTCACCACATTCCGGGGTGTATAGCGGAATAACGTGATCACCAACAGCAACACTGGTGACCCCTTCGCCGATGGACTCAACAATACCTCCGCCTTCATGGCCAAGAATGGCCGGAAAAATGCCTTCCGGATCATCCCCAGACAGAGTAAACGCATCGGTGTGACAAACACCGGAAGCGATAATTTTTACGCGCACTTCACCCGGCTTGGGCGGAGCTACTTCAACTTGTTCCATTTTTAACGGTTCACCGGCAGCCCAGGCGACCGCTGCACGGCAGGTAATAGGTTTGGCGCTCATAAGGTTGTCCTTTCAGGATCTGATTTTAATAAAGCCGGAGTTTCCCCAGACGATGATTCCATCCTACATTAGCTATTACACTGTGATAATAGCTATAATCTAAAATCACTATTACATCTGAGTAATAATAAACAGTAACCGTATCAGGGCCTATCATGTCTTATATACCTCGTTGGGAAGGCATCGCAGAGTTCGTCTGTGTGGTTGAAACTGGCAGCTTTACCGCGGCCTCAAAGCGACTGGCGATTTCTACCGCGCAGGTGAGCCGTCAGGTAAGTAGCCTGGAGCAACGTATTGGCATACAACTGTTGCACCGCACTACCCGAAAAGTGACGATTACTGAGCAAGGCAAGCGTTATTATCAGAGTTGCCGCCAGCTGCTGGATGGTCTTGAGAGTGCAGAAAACAGCCTGCAAGAGTTGCAAACCGTTCCCAAAGGCAAGATCCGCTTAACCGCTCCCATTACCTTTGGTGAACGTCTGTTGATGCCCCTGATTAATGACTTCCAGCAGCAATATCCGCAACTGAGTTTTGAAGTCGAACTCACCAACGCCCGACTCGATATTGTTGATGCCGGATTCGATTTGGCCATCCGCCTGGGACGTTTGCAGGACAGCCGTTTAAGGGCACGTAAACTCGCCAGCCGCCAGGTATATACCTGTGCTTCCCGACAGTACATTGAGCAGTTTGGCCAACCCCACAGTTTATCCGAACTGAAACACCACAACTGTTTACTGGGATCCTTGGAACACTGGCGTTTTAATGATCAAACTGGCGAAAAAGAAGTCAAAGTCGCCGGCAGTCTGCGGTGTAACAGCGGCGTTTCCCTTATCGACGCAGCACAAAAATACGGTGGCATTGTTCAATTACCGGCAGAATACGTAAGCCAGGGACTGGCTGACGGTTCGCTGGTGGAAGTATTGCGAGGTTACCGCCCACAGGCTGAGGGCATCTGGGGTTTGTACCCAGACAGCCGCTGGACACCCCCTAAAGTGGCACTATTGCTCGACTACTTTGAAGAGCACCTTGCCTAACTGTGTGAAACATCTTCAGGCGAAAATACGCTGTGCCCAAACGGTTAAACCGGCGGCCACACTGCCAAAGTGATCGCCATCGACCACCGGGATATCACCCAGCCTGCGCTCAATTGCCTGACGAACGACCGGTGATTGTCCGGTGCCTCCGGTAACATAGATACAGTCTGGTAGGCACTGGCCCTGGGCTAAAGCTTCGTCCATCAGCGCCACCATTTTTGCAACGGGACGTTCAACTGCCTCGGCATAAGCCGTTCGATCAATAACACAGGTTAAATCCGCTTCAGCATAATCCAGATCCAGCTCAATACGCTCCGCAGCAGACAGTTCAATTTTTCCCTGTTCAGCACTGCGCACAAGATGATGATTCTGACGCTCCTGGCGCAGACGCACAAAACGGCGAATCAGATCAGGCTCAGCGTTATCACGTACCAGCTGATCGAGATATAATCCGGTTTCCAGACTGTTAAAATCAGCCTGGGCACTGACATCATTCGTGGCAACCGCGTTAAAGAATGTTTGTTTCGGTACGGGTTTGCCGGTTTTCATCAGCGACTCTGAACCAAACAACGGCAACAGCTGCTTCGACGCCAGTTGGATATCCAGATCGTTACCACCAACCCGCTCACCGCTATGGCCAAGAAAATCGTTACGGCGGTCACTGTTACCACGATAATCGGGTCCCATGCGCACCAAAGCACAATCCGTGGTACCACCACCTACGTCCACCACCAGCACCGTTTGATTCTGCTGTAAGCCCTGTTCATAATGCAGGCCCGCAGCTATTGGCTCGTATAAAAACTCAACCTGATTAAAGCCGGCGCGTCTTGCCGCCACTGCCAGAATAGCCAGTGCCTGCTGGTTGCTTTGTTCAGCATTCAGGCCCTGAAAGTTCACTGGGCGACCAATCACGGTATGAGTAATTTCTTCTCCCAGTGCCATTTGTGCCTGACGCTTTACGTTCTGCATCATGGCAGTAACGATATCTTCAAAAAATCCCAGCTGTTGAGGTTGTAAGCCGCTGGCACCCAGGAAGGATTTTGGTGACTTAACGAAATACCCATCTTCGGGCCAATCGAAGTACTGCTGAAAGGCATCGCGGCCAAAAAACAGGCTTTGTTCCTCTGCCTCAAACCCCTCCTCAGATCGCACCCGACGAGCCTGAGCGAGATTAGCCCGACGCAAATCAATGAAGCTCCGTTGCTCCGTCGAATCTTGAATATTGTGACCGACAAATTCACAAATCAATTCTCGCGACAAGGCATACAACGCTGACGGCACAAACGCCTTCCCCTGCTCAAGAGGTAGCAGAGAAACGGTCTTCTGATCATCGGCCATTACACCTAATGCACAATTAGAAGTGCCATAATCAAACCCGGAGATCATTCATTCACCGCCACAAACGCTCAGTATAAAAAGGGCGCGGACAGTACCACAGCATGGATGATTTACCAATCTCAGTTATCTTCCTTGCAGATCTGGAGCGCAGCGATGTACTCATCATAAAATGTTAAATCTGGTAAAAAACGTTTCGTTAACTTGAATGCAAATCCTGGCTTGTTACTCTGAAGCCGTGTCAGGGGTGTATTTTTCAATGGTCAAAGTGTTTCAGTTAGTCAGTCTTTTGATTGCGATGTTTTTTCCCCTCATATCAGCTGCTGAATCCACACAAAATCGCTCCTTCGGTCCAAAAATACTTCAACTGAATAACCAGCAGCAAGCTATCCCCCCGCTGATCAAAGCAAATCATCCTCCAGCCGTCGTGGAATTAGGCAAAAAATTGTTTTACGACAAGTTGCTGTCCCAGAACAAACAACAAAGCTGTAGTGGTTGCCACAGACCAGATCACGGTTTTGCCGATGATCGCGATTTCTCACCAAACACTCAAGGCGGTGTTATTCCGGTGAACACCCCCGGCTTGGCCTACAGCACGTTATTGCAATATCAGAACTGGGCAGGCCAGCTGCCTTCACTTGAAGCTCAGTTGGATGTCGTGGTCGAAAACCCCAATGTGATGAACTTACCGTGGCCGGAACTCATCAGACGTTTAAAACTCCATTCAGACTACCCCGCTCTTTTCCGGCGAGCAGGCTACTCTGACATCACCAAAACCACCATAACCGATGCAATTGTGACCTATGAAAAATCGCTCGCGGTACCTTCTCGGTTTGATGCATTTCTACACGGTGACAGCAATCAGCTGAGCTCCCAGGAGCAACAAGGATTTCGTAAGTTTAAAAACTTTGGCTGCATCAGCTGCCATCAGGGAACAGCATTGGGGGGCAACTTAAGACAGAAATTCGATCACTCGCAGGACTGTTTTACCAATGACTACCACTGGCGCAAACGCGACCTGGGTTATTTCAATTTTACCAACCACCCTGGAGACAAATACTACTTCCGGGTGCCCACTCTGCGTAATGTTGCGCTAACCGCTCCTTATTTTCACGATGCATCGGCAAAAACGCTGGAACAAGCGATTCAGGTGATGTTCCGCCATCAATTGGCGATTGAAGCCAAACCCGAAGACATCAGCGATATTGCAGCTTTTCTGGGTAGTCTGACCGGAATACAATATGAATCGGAGTAATGTCCCGCTTATTGTAATCGCAGCCGTGTTTCTATCATTCCCACTACTTTGGCTATACCAGTACAACGGCAGCAGCGCGATCATGCTCGACAAAGAAAAGTCGATGGCGTTAACTACATTGCGACAACATCATGCCATTTTATCAGAGCGGGTATTGAGCGTTCGCAGCGGCTTTGAACAGAACTTTGATGCCCTGGCAAGCGGCCAACAAAAAGCCAGTATGGGCTTGAATGACTTATCATCCAGCCTCGATAAAACCCAGTTCAAAGCAAAAGCGCTGCTTGAGCAACTAAAACATCATCATCAACAGCGTCTTATTGCGGTTGAACGGTTCAAATCGCTGCACGCGAAATTAACTAACTCTCTGCGTTACCTGCCAGGCGTACAATACAACCTGTTATTGCAAAGTGACCTAACCCTGCTGCAAAAACGCCAAATAAGTCAATTATCACTGTTATTAATCAGTAGTCACAGCTACTCCGATCCAGACGACTATCAGAAGCTGAACACGTTATTACTCGATATTGAACACCTTTCACAGAAAAAAGACGTTCCTCTGTTGGATAGCTTCGTACTACACAGTAAACAATTAATACAACTAAGACAGTATGAAAGTGAAATTCTGCAAAAAATAATCAGCAACCCAATCGGCGATTTTTTCGCCAAGTTAAACGATCAGCTTACTCAGGATCATGATCAGAATATTATTGCCGCCGAGCGCTTTAAGTACTTTCTGGTTTTTTATTCTGGCGCATTGATTATTCTGGTGCTGATATTTTTGATCAATCGCTATCAACTTAATCAACACCTGAAGCGCCACAAATACTTGAGTGAAAAAGATCAGCTGACTGGATTAAATAATCGTCGCTATTTTATCGAACAGCTGGAACGCAGTATTCAACAGGGAAAAGACTCTTTTGGCGCACTGATTTTTATTGATCTGGATGGATTTAAAGCAATTAATGACCGATTTGGCCACAGCATTGGCGACAAAGTATTACGACGTCTGGCAAACCGTTTGTCAGACTATTGCGACACAATCGGTGAACGGCGCAGTACAATCCCAGACATTGAGATAACCCTTGCCAGACTCGGTGGAGATGAATTCGTTATTCTGCTATCGGATATGGATGCGGACACCGCGGAACAGCAGGTTGCTGATATTTGTAAGAACATATTGAAATTATTGAGTCAGCCAATATCCGATAGATATCACAACCACTCACTGTCGGGCAGTTTGGGCGTCGCCTTCTTCCCTGATGATGGCACTAGTGTTGTGGACATCATGCACGCCGCAGACAAAGCTATGTATTACTCTAAGGAGCATGGAAAAAACACTTACAACTTATATCACCCGGACATGGCATACACCGACAAAAAATGATCCAATAACAAGAGCAAAAAACAGTACAACAGGTAGCGGATGGAAAACCAAAAGGATACTTTAGAAGCCGACATTAATTTCGCCTGTTGAAATTTATATACCCGAAAATTCAGCCATAGCCAGCGACTGTTAATGGCTAAAATTCCGAATAAATACACCTCATCTGCCATACCGGTCACATAAGGCATCAGACTCGCTGCGACCGTTAACCAACTATAGAGCCATACCTGCAGTTGCGTAAATTGAATTCCATGGGTCACCGGTAACATAGGAACACCAGCCTGACGATATTCTTCGCAGCGATAAATAGCCAGAGCCCAGAAGTGAGCGGGAGTCCAGGCAAATATAATCAACACCAGTAAAATTGCATCTGCGGATACCGAACCCGTTACTGCAGTCCACCCCAACAGAGGTGGTGCAGCCCCGGCAAGACCACCAATAGTAATATTCTGAGGCGTCGCATGTTTCAGAAATGCGGTATAAATAACGGCATAGCCAACCAATGCTGCAGATGTTAATAGTGCCGTTAAGATATTCACTTCAAATGTCAACACAGCAAATCCCAGTAACGTCAGAAGCCAGGCGTAAAGCAGTGCTTGCCAGCTCTGTAATCTATCGCGTACTAAAGGTCGCTGTCGTGTACGCGCCATTAAGCGGTCAAACCGTCGATCAAGAACATGATTAAATGCCGCAGCCCCCATAGACATCAGGCCAATGCCGAGCAGCCCGTAAAATACCGGAAATATCGAAGGTATCGCCGGTTTGGCCATCAACATACCAGCCAGGGCACAAACCAGCATTACCAGCACAACCCGCGGCTTACCCAGCGTCCAGTAGTCAGAAAAACGGACTGGTTCGGATATCGCTAAACTCTGTGTCTTAAACCCCATAACCTACCCCTTTTTGCTGAATCTTTTGTTTTATGGAGCCATTGAGCACACCGTCCGACCTGACAGTCCCTCTCACCATGCCTTGATAGCCCGCAACAAACAGACAAACCCAGAGTGCGACAGCAACACTCGTATGCAGTAAGGCCACCGACAACGGCAGTGAAAAATGGACTAAAGCAACAGCGACCACGAGCTGAAAAATGTACAAAGTCAAAGCAATGCTGGTGAACTTCTTTGTTGCCGCAGGACTGCACCGTTGCTGGCGCCATAGCAGCAACAGACTCAGCCCAAGTACAATCGCTCCGGAGCGATGTACCAAATGAATGCCAGTACGTGCCGATGCTTCAAGCTGACCGTACAGATAATCCGGTCCTATTTCTTGGCTTAAATGGAAACCCTGTGAAAAATCTGCGTCAGGCCACCATTCACCGTTACATTGAGGAAAACCGATACAGCCCACACCGGCATAATTACTGGAGGTCCAACCACCCAGAGCGATTTGTCCAACTAACGCAACACAGGCAAAAATATAGAGCAAATTTAACGGAGATTTTTTGCCTGCCACGCGTATTTCTTTTCGCTTTTTGCTACTAATAAGTGCCAACCAGCAAAACAGCGTCAGGCAGAGAATTCCACCCAATAAATGCAACGTAACGACTACCGGCCAGAGTTTCAGAGTCACGGTTAACATTCCGAAAAGCCCCTGAACACCAACCGCGATGAATGTCACTAAAGATGGAATCATGAGTGCCGGGGTTGCAGTTCGATAACGATAGGCCATCACAACCAATGCGGTTGCAATGATGCCAAGAAAACCAGCCACATACCGGTGTATCATTTCAATCCAGGCTTTAATTGGCTCCAATGGCTGAGGTGAAAATAAGGCTGCTTCCTGTACATTGGGAACAATGAATTTACCATAACAACCCGGCCAATCAGGGCATCCTAATCCAGCATCCATAAGTCGTGTTGCCACGCCAAGAATTATTACAATCACCGCCATAATCGCAGCACCGAACGCCGACCGATGAAACCACAATGTGTTGTTTGTCATGTGTTCACTCCGGTTATTTTAATATTTTTGAGGCTACTTTATTTGCTACTGGTGATCGACTCTGCACACCTTCTTCACTCGCCTGCCATTGTGGTGGTGCAGGATTTCTTCGTAGCAAATAACGTAAGTCATCAAATACATCGTCGATCTGGATTTTGCCGCCATAACTTACGACAACATTACCGCGAGGGTCAGCCAGCCAGATCATGTAATCCCCCATATCTTCAGCACTCACAGCGGAATACAGCTGTGCAACCTGCTCTCCGAGAAAATGTCCGGAAATAGGATCTTCGGTATCTTCTGACAATAAATACCAGCGTTGAACGCGGGCCGCGTCCCTACCAAGAGCACGGTGCAAACGCCACATTTCATCTCGCAGCTGACAATCCGGCACCAGAGACTGGCAGCGAAATATGAGGTACCAGCTGTGCGTTGTTTGCTGCAGTATAGGATCAAGGGTTGGCCAATCCTGAATATTATTGATCTCAGGGAGGATATGACCATTTGCAACCTGCTGCTGCGGAATTCCCCACTGCCAATACCACATGCTCCAGGCAATTGGCACCGGAGCCATAAGTATCACTAATAATAATGTTAACTTCATTTTATCAGCGGCTGGTCTCATTACATTTCTCCGCAGTGATATCCGGTACGCCTTCAATTCAAATACTGTCGCCGACCAAGAATGGCAAATAAGCCAGCAACCACAGCCAACAAAAACCATTGCAGGCTGTAACCCAGATGTCGCTCCGGCGAAACCTGATTAGAACGCCACCATGGAATGAAGTGCTGCCCAGAAACACTGAGCTGTTCGACACTGCTACTGGTAAGATGTAATACGCCAGGAAAGTACTGCGAGCTGTTCGGCCAAACATCTAAGTCGAGTGTTTGAATACGCATCCCTTCCTGATTATTTCCGAGTAATAAATCTTGATTGCGATGGTCAAGCCGTTGCCAAATACCAGCAACGACTATCAGAGGTTTACTGGCAACCGGCTGATAAGCCTCAAGTGTCCCACGCTCTCCTTGTGTATTAACGAACCCGCGGTCGACGAGCCACAAACGTCCATGAATATCCATAAATGGTGTTATCAGAGCGACGCCTACCTGGCCCTGATAAATCCGGTTATCCAGCCATCGGCTTTGTCCATCAATAAAATATCCGGTAAGCGTTAACTGACTGAGGGATTCTGGTAAGGTTTGTGGATTATAGAAAGTATCTGTCTGACTCTGTTGCTGCAAAATTGCACGCTTTACCTGTGCACGCTGCCACTGCCACTGACTTAACAGCAAACCAGCGACAATCAAACTGAGCCAGAAGCACCACCAGAGAAATATCCGCAAAGAAGAACCTCGTCGCAATTTCAACTGGCAGTTCAATCTGCGTTCTGCTTTATTGTTAAAGGTCCCCATTTTCATAAGGAAACTCCGGTGCTGAAACTATTCATTGTGATTACATTTATTCTGATGTTAGTCAGCCTTCTCGCAGGCGCTGGTTTTCTGATAAAAAACCGGCCTATTCAATTGCTGCAATCACTCAAGACGCGGGTAATACTTGCGCTGCTACTGGTATTGCAGCTGACAGCCTGGTTTTATCTCCCTCAAATCACATAAACAAAAATGAATAACCCCACCCAAACAACGTCAACGAAATGCCAGTACCAGGCAGCGGCCTCAAATGCGAAGTGATTATCAGCTGTAAAATGCCCACGAACCACCCTGAACCAGACAACAAATAAGATGGCAGCGCCAATAGTAACGTGCAAGCCATGAAATCCCGTCAGTAAAAAGAAGGTGCCACCGTAAACGCCCGCTTGCAGTGTTAGGCCAAGATGACGGTAAGCTTCAACATATTCGATCCCTTGAACCACCAGGAAAACGAACCCTAATAGCAAAGTCGCTACCAACCAGAGTTTTAGTGATCTGCGGTTACCAGCTCTTAAGGCATGATGGGCTGCTGTCAACGTGACACTTGAAGACAATAACAAAAGCGTATTGATAAAAGGTAAATGCCATGGGTCGATCACCGCATCAGGGCCTTTAATATCTGCCCCAGGGGGATTCAAAAGTGGCCAGCTAAAGGTAAAATCCGGCCATAATAAAGCGCTGATTCCTTTAGCTCCCTCGCCGTCAAGCCAAGGCAATGCGAACGTTCGAATGTAAAATAATGCGCCGAAAAAGGCACCAAAGAACATCATTTCGGAAAAGATAAACCATCCCATACCCTGTCTGAATGAACGGTCCATTTGCTGGTCGTATAAACCACTGTTCGACTCTCTCACTACATCTGCAAACCAGAAGTACATCACCAGCAATACGCCAATAAAACCGACGATTGCGAGCCCTCCCCCCCAGCCGAATGACAAACTGGACCCGGCACCAATAGCCAATACGGCTAACACCAATACTGCAATAATGGGCCAGCGGCTGCTGGCTGGAACATAATAAGTACTACTCATGCTAACCTCCTTCACTACCATCAACCTTGTACAGGTTGTAGGCCAGAGTCAGGCGACGGATATCGTCCGGAACCGCAGCAGACAGAAAATAAATCAGAGGAATATCTTTTTGTTCGAACGGAGCAAAGTCGAGCTCTTGAAAACAAAAGCACTCTATTTTCAGTAAATGTCGGCTCGCTGCTGCCGGGCTAACGCTTGGCACAGCTTTTACAACCACAGCCTGATCACTGATATTACGAAAACGAAACATGACCTGCTGTTTACCGCCAGGACGTATGACCTGGCTACTTTCGAGTGCTTTAAAATCAAGTGCCAAGCCGGCACCGATCTGCGTGACAAATTGGATATCATATTCAACCCCATGACCTGATTGTGAATGGATCAATTCACGATCAGCCGCCTGACTGAGACCGGAAGACCGGCCATTAAGCCCGGTCAGATCACAAAAAACCCGGTAAAGCGGGATCAAAGCCAAAGTAAATAACACCATTGCAACAATAGCCCAGATGGATCGCTGAACCGTCGCCCTGATGGCTGCTTGCCTCGCACTGTCGGTTAACATAGGTTGAGACATATCTAGCTCCGACTCGGTGAGTCGCGTTCTGGTATAAATTCTGGCGGCGTACTGAATGTGTGCGCCGGAGCAGGACTAGGAACGGACCACTCCAGGCCTTCGGCTCCATCCCAGGGCTTGTCGGGAGCTGGCCGGCCGCCACGAATACAACGCACCACAACCACAATTAACAACAGCTGTGATAAACCGAATAAAAAACCACCTACAGATGAAATCATATTAAAGTCAGCAAACTGCAGGGCGTAATCGGGAATACGTCGTGGCATGCCGGCCAGTCCAGAAAAATGCATAGGGAAAAACGTCAGGTTGACGCCAATAACCGATAACCAGAAGTGCCACCGTCCAAGAGTTTCACTGGGATAAAAGCCAGTCCATTTCGGTAGCCAGTAATAAATACCCGCGATTATTGCAAAAATAGCTCCGGGAACCAGGACATAATGAAAGTGAGCCACCACAAAGTAGGTATCATGATACTGAAAATCAGCCGGAACAATTGCCAACATCACGCCTGATAAGCCGCCGATAGTAAATTGCACTATAAATGCCAAGGCAAACAACATCGGTATTTCAAAACTGATCGACCCCTGAAACAATGTGGCAACCCAGTTAAATACCTTTACGCCGGTTGGCACTGCGATCAGCATCGTGGTGTACATAAAAAACAATTGTGCTGGCAATGGCATTCCAACGGTAAACATATGATGAGCCCAAACTACGAAGGACATTATGGCGATGGAGGCGGTTGCATAGACCATTGAACGGTAACCAAATAACCGTTTGCGTGAAAATGCCGGAATAATCAAGGAGACAATACCGAAGGCCGGCAAAATCATAATATAAACTTCCGGATGACCAAAGAACCAAAATAAATGCTGAAATAAAACCGGGTCACCACCGCCAGCAGCATTAAAAAAGCTGGTTCCAAAGTTAATGTCCATTAACATCATCGTCACCACACCGGCAAGTACGGGCATGACCGCAATCAATAAGAACGCCGTGATCAGCCAAGTCCATACAAAGAGAGACATATCCATTAAGCGCATACCCGGGGTTCGCATATTAATAATGGTTGCAATAATATTGATGGCCCCAAGAATGGAGCTAATACCGGCTAAGTGAATAGAAAGAATAAAGAAATTAGTTGATGGTGGTGCATACGTTGTTGAAAGTGGAGCATAAAAAGTCCAGCCAAAATTCGGCCCTCCACCCTCCATTAACAAGGTACTTAGTAGCATCCCAAACGCGACAGGCAATAACCAAAAACTGAAATTATTCAGGCGTGGTAGTGCCATATCAGGAGCACCAATCTGCAACGGCACCATCCAGTTGGCAAGACCAACAAATGCAGGCATAACCGCACCAAAAACCATAATCAATCCGTGCATTGTAGTCATCTGATTAAAAAATTCAGGCTGTACAAATTGAAGACCTGGTTGGAATAATTCAGCACGGACCACCAACGCCATCAATCCACCAACAAATAGCATGGTGCAGGAGAATATCAGATACAGTGTGCCGATCTCTTTATGATTGGTAGTTACCAGCCAGCGCATCAGACCTGAGGTCTGCGCATGAGAATCAGAGTGAAGATCCGTTTGCATCAGCAACCTCCTCAGATTGAGCAGTAATGGTTTGAGCAGAGCCTGACTGCTCCTGCATTAAACGTTGCGAAATCTCTCCAGGCTGAACGACATCTCCGCTGTCGTTACCCCAGGCGTTGCGCTCATAGGTGATAACGGCTGCCAGATCGGAGACTGACAGCACCTGGCCGAATGCAGACATCGCAGTTCCGGCACGACCAAACAACACACTATCGATGTGCTCTTGCCTTCCGGATTCTTGTTTCATTAGGGCACTGCCTGCAAGTGCCGGAAATACTGGTGGTATACCGGCACCATTTGGCTGATGACAGGATGAGCAATAGGTGCTGTAAACTGTCGCGCCCTGGGTCATCAATTCCTCCAACGTCCATTCTTTATTTGCACCACTGGCTTCCGCTTGCTGTTCAGCTTTTTTATCAGCTAACCAGCGGTTGTATTCGTCTAGCTCCACAGCTTTTACCTCTATCGGCATAAAACCGTGGTTACGGCCGCAAAGCTCGGCGCACTGGCCGCGATAAATACCGGGTTCTTCAATCAAAGCCCAGCTTTCGTTGATGAATCCGGGCACCGCATCTTTTTTTACCGCTAACTCCGGCACCCACCAGGCATGAATTACGTCGGCCGACGTCAGTAGAAATCGGATTTTTTTACCAACCGGCACAACCAGAGGTTCATCCACCTCCAGTAAATAATGGGTTCCTTTGTTTTGCAGATTTTCAATTTGTTCAGGTGGGGTAGATAAATTGGAAAAATAACTGACATCCTGCTCCATATATTCGTATCGCCAGCGCCACTGATATCCGGTAATAAGTACGTCAAGATCGGCAGCGCTTGGGTCATACATTTTTTTCAGAGTTGCGGTAGCGGGGATAGCCATTGCGACCAAAATCAGCAAAGGTACAGCCGTCCAGAGCAGCTCTACCCAGGTATTTTCGTGAAAGTGTGACGCTTTAGAACCCTTGGATTGACGATAGCGAATAAGCGACCAGAACATAACGCCGAATACCACCACCGCGATTGCGACGCAAATCCAGAAAATAATCATGTGTAAGGAAAAGACTTCCCGGCTGATTTCTGTGACGCCTATCGGTAGGTTCCATGTAGATTCTCTGCTCACCGCCATACAGACTCCTTGATGATCTGCTTATGTACAGTAAAGACAGAAGCGTATCCCGACTCAACCTGATCTATCCTGAGATTTTTATTATTTTAAGAGCACATAGTAATACCCAACTATTCTTTTATAATTCCAAATTATTTAATGAGCTTCATGATTTTTCAGATCCCCAGTAAAAAATTATAGAAATCAATAACCTGAAAGTAGTTTCCATAAGAAATGGAAATATCAGCCTTAAGAACTTAGGAGAACAAAGAAACGCTGCTAAGAGTAATTTACTCTGAGCAGCGTGTTAGAAATTTAGGAAGGTATTCAGAAACTGGCAAAAGATTTGGACTTACGATGAAAATCACGCGTTCCCAGGTAAGTGATCAGACCACTCTTGTCGACTCGACACTTTGCGTAACCGGACTGTGACGAATCCGACACATCGAAGTAAATATCATAATACTCATGCGTTTCTCGGCTTGAGAACTCATCAAGAGCGATTCTCGTTCCCGGAGGCATCTCATGAGTCGTGTAAGCGCGGCAGTGTGACATTGCATCTCCCAACGTATCTACATCACCCTGAAGGTTAAAATCATTGGAGTTCATACAGGCGTTACACCCGATGGCCAGAACCATCAGTCCCAGATATCGAATCAAAGGGGAGGTCTCTCTTCTATTGATATATATCATTACTATAATAACCGACATCCAAATACGGAAGGAGTATTACGTTGCAGAGCGTTAAGCTCAGTTTCCCTATGTAAAAACACTGTCTGATGCGTACGTTATTTCAGCATAGTCCTGTGGCCATTTTTTTAAAGCCGATGATATGGGAAAGTCAGGTAAGAAATAGTCCATACCTGAGCTGGACATTGTTCATTGTGTGTTCAGGCGAGACGCTCTAGAATGCCCGGCCTAACAACCAAGTGACTAAAGAATCAGTAATAGCAAAGTATGAATTCGATTTTCCCACTCATCCCCATCAAACTCATCTTTCTCGCCGCAACTATTTATATCTGGAAGCAGTTATTTAAGCACGGATTAGAAAAGCAGCAGACCAAGGCTGCAAAAATGATGCTTGCAGCGGGTGTTCTGAGCATTGTTTTGTCGGTTATCTCCGTTGGTAAGATTTATCCTTATGGGGTTGCGGTCGATCTGCTGGTCTTTGCCACGGCAACCACCCTATTTATGACATTACCCAAATCCAGTTTTCCACTGCGTCTGCTTGCAACACTGGTGCTGGCTATTCCGGTCATGGGGCCACTGGCCTATCTGCTGCACTATATTGTTGTTGGTGGCGCTATGAATAAAGACAGTTTCATTGCGGTGTATCAGACGACCGGTAACGAAGCATTCGAATATCTGTCGACATTCACTTCAGTCGTTGCCATTTTACCGGTTATCGCTTTGCTGATTCTACTGGCGTGGGTTGGTAAACACGAAGGCAAAACAAGCCGCACATTACCAACACAAGTCGCGATAAAACTCATCGCGATATCTGTCTTCCTGATTGCGCTCGCGCCGATTGAGAAAGGTTTGTTTAGCCACCCGGTGAAAGTGTATATCAGCTACATTGAAGAGATACAGTCCAGTAAGGAAAGGCTCTCGTCATTTAATGCACGCGATATTAAGAAGTCTTATACCGCAACCAAAGATGAAAAAGCTGAGGTTTATGTCGTTATTGTCGGCGAATCACTGAATAAACATCACATGAGCGTGTATGGTTATCCGCTGAATACGACTCCGGAACTGAAAAAACTGCAACAGCAAGACAACTTATATATTGCTGCTAACTCTTACTCCAATTATCCAGGCACCATGGCCGCCCTGTCCTACGCGCTAACGGAAGCCAATCAGAAAAATCAGAAAACCTACCTGGAGTCTGTGGGTCTCGTCGAGGTGCTGAATGACGCAGGCTTCAGTACCCATTGGTTGGGTAATCAGCCACTATCCAATAGTTATGACATGATTCTTGGGTTGATCGCTAAGGAAGCACAGGACGTGCAACTGACTTTTGATATCGAGTTCCACAGCATGTCACACAAGAACCATAAACCTGATGGTGTTTTATTGCCGCTTTACTCAACCAAACTTGATCAACTGGATAACCAACAGAGCCATGTAATCTTTGTGCATTTGATGGGCAACCATACCAACTACTGTGAGCGTTATCCGGAAGAATACAATCGCTACGAAGTATCAGCTCTGGATGCTGCCTGGCTGCACATATTCAAGGGTGGGCTTGGACACAGCAGGGAGTGTTACGATAACAGCGTTCTATACAATGACTTCGTCGTTTCTGAGATTATTACCGGCCTCAGGCAATCTCTTGGTGAACAAGGGGTTGGCGGTGTTTTGTATTTTGCAGATCATTCGGAGGACATAAAACGCGGCGTCGGTCACTCTACCGCCAATTTCTCCTATGACATGGTAGAGTCGCCAGCGATTATGTGGCTGTCGGAAGGCTATAAACAAAAACATCCAGAGAAAACATCATCACTGGTGGCAAACCAGAGTGCATTTTTCCCAAATGACTTCATCTTCGATACGGTGTTGGGCATGACCAATACCCAAATCAGGGGTGACATCTATTGTGAGCACTGCGACCTCTTCAGCAGTAAGTATCGCTTGCCAGCCAAAGAGGCAACAACTCTCCATGGCAAGAAACCCTATATTCCGGTCAAAGAAGACTTCAGCCTGATTGCATCAGATTAACCGCGTTCGCCACCGCTGCCATGTCGCAAGTAAGAGAACACAGCTCACAGACTGCCTGCTGTCAGTAATAGATCGTACTGAATAACAGCAGGCATTGAAATATCGTCTATGCTTAAAGCAAGGCTTTACAGATTAAAGCAGACATTCACCATGGAGGCAGGTATCAATGACCGATGTAACGAGTCAGGAGCAACCCACGCTTGACGAACAAATCGCTCATCTGGAAGATGAAATTCACCGAATAAGCAACAAGCTGAATAACAGCGGTTTTGTATCAAAAGCACCCGCTGCCACGATCGAGAAAGAGAAAAATCGACTGGAGAGTTTTGAGAAAGATCTTTTGGAACTGCAGGCAAAGGTCGCATCCTGAGCAAACCAATTAAGCTAGTCGCGCTGCCGGGTACGTTTACGAAAAGTGGCCCGGCACTCTTCATCAACCAGAGTAAATATTGAGTAACGCCGTTCACCTGCTTTTACATAGCTTGCCACCTCCTTTCTTCGGCTTGGATGATGAACCTTCAATACTCTGGCTTTACGGAACACCTCCACCTCTTTAAAGAAGCTCTGGGCCAACGCATCGCTGGCTGCCCATGCATCACGATCACGGCATGTCGCGTGGCCAATATGGAAGAACAGTAGTAACGATAATAGAAACAGAAATCTCATGACTAAGTTATCGCCCAGCCTCTCATGACCTTGAGCCTATAATAAAAAAGCCCTGATAACTTTCATTATCAGGGCTTTTTGTTCAGCTTTCTGGCTAGTCATCAGAGCCAAGAGCACCGATCAGATGCAGCAGAGCAGTAAATAAATTGTAGATATTCAGATACAGCGAAGTTGTCGCCATCAGGTAGTTGGTTTCACCACCATTAACGATACGGCTTGTATCAAACAAGATAAAGCCAGACATCAGCAGTACGATACCCGCGCTCAGCGCCAGGTGCATACCGGAAATATTGACACCAAAGAAAGCACCAGCAACAGCCAGCGCCAGCCCCGACAAAATTGCTACAATCAGGCCAACGAAGAGGAACCCACCAAGAAAACTGAAGTCCTTACGGGTAGTGAGAACATAAGCAGACAATGACAGGAATACCACTGCAGTACCACCAAGAGCCTGCATCACTATGGATCCACCATTATTCATACCGAGGTAGTAATTCAGCATAGGACCTAAAGCCGCACCGAGCAGACCTGTAAAGGCAAATACAACCAGCAAGCCAGCCGAAGAGTTGGCAGTACGAGGCAGTGCGAACCAAATCAACAACAGGGCGCTGATACTGAAAATCAGGCCCAGACCATGACCAACACCAACTGCCATAGAGATACCGGCAGTCACTGCACTGAACAGCAGCGTCATCGACAGCAAGGCGTAAGTATTTCTCAGCACTTTGCTGCTATCGTGCTCGACTGCGTGACCCTGCTGAATATCAACCGACTCAACAGCTGCTTCCTGCACTGCTGTCTGCTTCATATTGAGATAATCCGGACGGTTACTCATTTCCTGCTCCTGTAAGGAAGTTAAATTCGTTAACCCGATTGTAGCCAAGCTTCGGGGCAACTAAAACCGGAAACTTATTCGGTTTATGTTTCTTTACTCTAATTTCAGACGACACTCGTCAGCACTGGCGTCAATCTTACAACGCACTTTACGCATTAGCTTCAACATTTTTGCATCATAGGTGCCCTGATCACGCATCGCCAAACGCAGTTGCTGCAATTGCTTGCTGCGCTTTTTCTGCTCCGTTTTGTCCAGCGATTGCCAGTTCTCTGCCGGAACATTGCGTACCTCGGCCTTCACACGGTTCACATAGTTATCGAACTTAAATAGAAAATCCTCCCGCAGCAGCTGTGCTAAGCCTGTGGGAAATTTTTCCTTACGCCCGATCAACTGCATGGTCGATAACGATTGCGGCATATTCATGATCCGCACCGGGCCATCCAGCTGACCTGAGATCAACGCATGGTAAATCACAGCCGGAGCGAGAATGGCATCAACCTGGCGATTAACAAACGACTCGGCAGCGCGCACAGGAGGCTGTGCTATCGCTTTCCCGTTCAACTGTTTTGCCATCGCGACCAGTGTCAGGTCGTCATCCAGAACCCCGAGTTTTTGGCGCGATAAACCGGAAAACGTGCCCTGAGTCGTGCCATTGCGAATAATGTAGCTGTCGCCTAAATAGGCAACACCGGCGACAACATAGTCGCCTTCCTCCATACGCTTGGCCGTTTTCGGACTGGCAATCACCTGGCTGAGAATCTGCAGATGCTGCGTCGATGGCACGGCACCAGGAGCTTCTAAGGTTGCTGTGAATTTATTGAATTCATAGACCTGATTGCCGCGCACAAGGGCTGCATCACACTCACCACTCCTCAACTTCTCAATCAGCTCTTTCTCGTCGGTAAAAGCACGAATATCCAAGGCCAGTCCGTAATGCAGCGAGCGTAATTTTTGATCATCAACAGTGGCATAAATAGGCCCGTTACGTCCAAGGGGGTCCCAAACACAGAAGCTGCGTTCAATTTTACCGTTTACCAGTTGATCGGCATGAAGTTTCTTCAAGGCCCGAACCCGGTTCTGCAATGGCAGGTTCATGTTCATCACAGTGGAGTTCAGTTTCGCCAGTTTCTTTTCTGACAGTTCAGGGAGCGCCACAGCCAATGCGGGTAAGACCATTAGCATCAGAGCCGGACCCACCAGAGTCATTATCCGTTTCATTGTGAGAATCCTTATTATTTTTGTAAGCAGACTCCACCCAACCGCCATGAAATCTTGCTTTATTAAACGCTTAGCGGCGCTATCGTGCATTGACTTCCGTACCATAACAAGAGGCCAAATATGCCAATAAGAAGAACCTTCGTTCATTCAATTACGATTTGTAACAGACCCAGAAGAAAAGTGTCATTAATGTGTTAAGGATAACAATAACAGGAACTGCTACATGTCGACTAACACGCTCAAAACCCCCCTGGAAATGCTATACCACTGGGAGAAAACGCAACCTGATGCTATTTATCTGCGACAGCCTATTGATGGCATCTTTCAAGAATACAGCTGGCACGATGTAGGCCAGAAGGTACGCCGCCTTGCCAGCGCTTTGATTGCGCAGAATTTTGACCAGGGCAGCCACATCGCCATTTTTTCCAAAAATTGTGCTGAGTGGTTTATTGCCGATCTGGCGATCATGATGGCGGGCCATGTATCGGTTCCTATTTACGCCACAGCGGGACCGGAAACTATTCAATACGTGTTGAACCACAGTCATTGTCGAGCCGTATTTATCGGCAAACTCGACGATACGCAAAATCAATGCGATGCCATACCGGAGTCAGTTAAACGCCTGGGTTTTCCTTATCCAAATGTTGAAAATGCCGATATCAGGCTCGATTTTCATTGGTCAGCACTGCAAGCTCAGCCGGCCCATCCAGGCAATCCTGTGCCAGACCTGAAAGACACTATGACCATAATTTATACATCAGGCAGTACCGGCAACCCTAAAGGTGTAGTGAATACGTATGGATCGTATGCTTTTGCCAGCCAACAGTTCGTCGATACAATGGCATTTACGCAAAAAGAACGTGCATTGAGCTATTTACCGTTAGCACACATTACAGAGCGAACCATTGTCGAAGGTTCCAGTTTCTATTGCGGTTGTGAGATTTCGTTTGTTGAAAGTCTCGATACATTTGTCGACGATTTAAAGTCTGTATCACCGACCCTATTCTTGTCTGTGCCACGTCTTTGGACTCGTTTTCAGATGGGAGTTTTAGCGAAAATGTCGCCTAAAAAACTCAATCTGCTTTTGAGTGTTCCCATTCTAAATAAAGTTATCGCACGAAAAATCCGTCAACAACTCGGGCTTGATAGCGTTCGGGTCTTTGGCAGCGGCTCGGCTCCGCTATCTCCGGCCACAATTCGCTGGTACCAACGAATTGGCATTAATATTACCGAAGCATGGGGTATGTCTGAAACCAATGCACTGGGAACGAATTGTCACCCGTTCCGCAGTGATAAAGTCGGTAGCATTGGCCGCCCCTACTCTGGTGTTGAATTACGTATCGCAGATGATGGTGAAATCCAGGTGCGTGGTGATTTTCTGATGAAAGAATATTATCTTGAGCCGGAGAAAACCGCTGAGGTATTCACCGACGATGGCTTCCTGCGTACCGGCGATAAAGGCGAAGTTGACGCTGATGGCTATGTAAAAATCACTGGGAGACTGAAAGAAATTTTTAAAACCGCCAAGGGTAAATACGTTGCTCCGGTTCCGATTGAGTCTCGCCTGATGGAAAACCCGTTAATCGAACAAATCTGCGTAACCGGCTCAAACTTAAAACAACCGATTGCTCTGGTGGTGTTAACCCCAGAAGCCCAGCAGCATGATCAACAGCACATTCGCGCCAGCCTGATGAAGACGCTGGAAAAAACCAATAACAAACTCGAAAGCCACGCGGTATTGGATGGTTTATTGATTGTGCAGGAAGCCTGGACACCGGATAACGGCTTATTAACACCCACGTTAAAAATACGCCGTCATTTATTGGAAGGCCGCTACCAGCAAGCAATTCAACAAGAGCTGACTGATAAAGTTGTTTGGTTGTAATCAATATATCAGCAAGCATCAATACGCCAGCCACAAAAAAACCGCTTCGATTGAAGCGGTTTTTTTTCAGTCAGGCTGAAACCTTAGACCGGAAACCTCAAGGACGGTCATCCTCTTCTTCTTCCAGCTCTGGTGGCATCAGATCTTCACGACTGATGTTCATCATCAACAGAATATTCGCAGCAACATAAATCGACGAATAAGTACCGACAACCACACCAATCATTAACGCCAGTGCGAAGTTATGGATCAGTTCACCGCCAACGATCATTAATGCACCTAACACCAAAGCGGTCGTTAAGGAGGTCATAATGGTACGGCCAAGAGTCTGGTTCAGAGATTCGTTAATCACTTCAACCGGACCACCGCGACGAACAATGCGGAAGTTCTCACGAATGCGGTCAGCCACAACGATGGTATCGTTCAGAGAGTAACCAATAACCGCAAGCAATGCTGCCAGTACCGTTAAGTCAAAATCCCATTGGAACAGCGAGAAGAAGCCAAGAATAATGACCACGTCGTGGAACAAAGCAGCAACCGCGCCCACCGAAAACTTAATCTGGAAACGCGCTGCAACGTAGATCATCACCACAAACAGAGCAAGTAATAAAGCCAAGCCACCCTGATCACGTAACTCTTCACCGACGTTGGCGCCCACGAATTCGGAACGTTTCAGAATGATATTATTACCCTTGGCTTCGTTCTGCAGCACCAGCAATACTTCATTACCCAGATCATCGCGAAATGCTTCAGACATACGTACCAATACGTCAGTTTCTGAACCAAAGTTCTGGACCACAACATCTTTATACCCTGCACCATCGAGAATCTTAGTAATTGCATCGAGGTTTTCCGGTTGCTCATATTCTACTTCCAGCAGCGTACCACCGGTAAAATCCAGACCCAGGTTCAGTCCCTGAGTCGCCAGAGAACCAATAGAAACAACAATCAGTACCGCCGACAGCACCATGGCTGCCATGCGCAGCTTCATAAAATCGTAATTTGGCACCTTACTCATGATTGGCCTCCGATGGATAAAGAATCAATACGACGGCCGCCGTAAACCGTGTTGATGATGGCACGAGTGAGAACAATGGCAGTAAACATCGAGGTGATGATACCGAACGACAGAGTGACCGCGAATCCTTTGACCGGACCGGTACCTGCAGCGAAAAGGATCACCGCAACTAACAACGTGGTTAAGTTGGCATCAAGAATGGTGACAAACGCGCGATCATAACCCTCATGGATCGCTTGTTGTGGCGATCGTCCTGCCAGCAGCTCTTCGCGAATGCGCGAGAAAATAAGCACATTAGCATCCACTGCCATACCAACCGTTAAGACAATCCCGGCAATGCCCGGCAAGGTCAGCGTAGCGCCAATAATGGACATCAATGCAATCAGTATTACCAGGTTAGCGATCAGTGCGATGTTAGCCACCATGCCGAATAGGCGATAGAACACCACCATGGCAACCAGTACCAAAGCCAGGCCCGCCATCACAGAGTTAACACCCATTTCGATGTTTTCTTTACCCAGACTTGGGCCCACCGTGCGCTCTTCAACGAAGAACATCGGCGCAGCCAGAGCACCAGCGCGTAATAACAGGGCCAGCTCCGACGCTTCAGCCGATTCCAGACCAGTGATACGGAAGCTGGAGCCTAACGTGCTCTGAATCGTGGCCAGAGAAATAATCGATTTCTCGACCACCTGAATGGTTTTTTGCTGCTCAACCCCATCCACCAGTTCATACGTGGTCTTAGGCTTGCGTTCGACAAACAGCACCGCCATGCGACGCTTAATATTCTTGCGCGTCACTTGAGTCATGCGCGCCCCACCTTTGGAATCGAGATCGATATTCACCTGTGGGAAACCATTTTCATCAAAGGAAGGCTGGGCGTTGGTTACACTGTCGCCAGTGGTAATGATGGTTTTCTGCAATCTTGCGGTGCGGAAACTCTCATTGCGGAAGCTGTACTCCTCCGTTTGGAAACGGCTGGCACCTGGCTCGGCCTCGAGACGAAATTCAAGGTTGGCGGCTTTACCCAAAATCTTCTTCGCTTCAGCCGTATCCTGAACACCCGGCAACTCGACCACAATACGGTTACGGCCCTGACGCTGAACCAGCGGTTCGGCAACACCCAGTTCATTAACCCGGTTACGAATGGTGGTTAAGTTTTGCTTAATCGCATAGTTTTCGAACGACTTAATTTGCTGCTCAGTAACACGCAACACGAGATCATAGAATTCGCCGTTATCTTCGGAAGAGCGCAGAAACTCGTTGTAATTTCGGGCAACAAAATTAGATGCTTCATCGCGTATTTCAGAATCAACGAAGCTGATGCGCAAGCTCTGACCTTCGACCTGAATCCGGCGGTACTTCAGCTTTTCTTCTCGCAGCTTGTTACGCATTTCCTGACGGTAGTTTTTAATCTTACTGGCCAGGTAATCAGCCATATCCACCTCCATCAGGAAGTGCACACCACCACTCAGGTCCAGACCCAGTGTCATGGGCCCGGCACCCAGATTAACCAGCCATTCGGGCGTGGTTGGTGCAAGGTTCAGGGCAACAATATATTCATCACCCAGCAAGCGCTGCACCGCAGCTTTTGCCGATAGCTGATTTTTGGTTTCGGTCAAACGGAACAATGCCGTGCTGCCTTTGACTTCTTCACCGAAGAATTCGATATCATTTTCATTGAGCGCCTGGCGTACCTGATTCAGTGTCAATTCGCTCATCTCAGCGCCGGAACGGGCCGGCGTTACCTGAATAGCCGGATCGGGCGGGTACAGGTTTGGCGCAGCGTAGATGACCGACAGCACCAGCACCAGCAAGATCAGAATGTGTTTCCAGATGGGTGTTTTATTGAGCATACAACTGCCCTTCTTCCTTATTGTGGTCCTTAAACAGCAACAAAGACGGCCGCCCGAAACGGACGCCGCCTTGTGGGTGCAGACCTGAAGGTCTGCCAAATCTGATTAAGCTTTAATTTCTTTGATGGTGCCTTTTGGCAATGCTGCTGTCACTGCAACTTTCTGAACCGGCAGCTCCACGCCTTTAGATACTTCGATTACGATGAAGTCGTCAGTCACTTTGGTTACTTTGCCGAGCATACCGCCAGCTGTTACCACTTCGTCACCCACTGACAGGTCACCAATCAGTGCCTTGTGTTCTTTCTGACGTTTGCTCTGCGGGCGCCACAACAAAAAGTAGAAAATCAGCAGAAAGCCACCCAGAAAAATCAGCTGCCCGGTGACACCCATTGGCTGAGCGGCAGCGCCTTCTGCGAAGGCCAGTGGTGAAGTAGCTAAAGCCAATGCGGCTAACAGTGCTTTCATTAAAAATATCCCCAATGTCATTAGTTTGTGCAGCTTGCCGCACGATTATTACAAGATTTGAACAGGTTAGCGTTATCCATCATCGCCAGCATTAACCGGCTCCTCAAGCGGCGGCGTTTGCAGACCTCGCTTGGCATAGAATTCATCAACAAAGTCGGCAAATGTACCTTCTTCCAGAGAGCGGCGCAAACCAGCCATCAGCGTCTGGTAATAATGGAGGTTGTGAATGCTATTTAAAGTAGCGCCCAGTATTTCTTTACACTTGTCCAGATGGTGGAGATAGGCGCGACTGAAATTTTTACAGGTATAACAATCGCATTCCGCATCCACTGGCTCGGTACTGGTGCGATTAGCTGCGTTACGGATTTTTAAAACGCCAGTCGAGGTAAACAAGTGCGAATTGCGCGCATTACGTGTTGGCATCACACAGTCGAACATATCAACACCGCGACGAACCCCCTCCACCAGATCTTCTGGCTTGCCCACACCCATGAGATAACGTGGCTTGTCTTTCGGCATTTTCGGTGCAGTGTGTTTCAGAATGCGCATCATATCGGGCTTGGGTTCTCCCACGCTTAAACCGCCAATGGCGTAACCGTCAAAACCGATATCAGTAAGACCCTGAAGTGACTCATCACGCAGGTCCTCGTACATTCCGCCCTGAATAATACCAAACAGCGCGGACGGATTGTCTCCATGCGCATCTTTGGAACGTTTAGCCCAGCGCAATGACATACGCATAGAATCAGCCGCTTCCTGGGTGGTAGCAGGATAAGGTGTGCATTCATCAAAGATCATCACGATGTCAGAGCCAAGATCTCGCTGTACCTGCATCGAACTCTCTGGTGTCATCAGAACTTTTTCGCCGTTCACCGGGGATTTAAAGGTAACTCCTTCCTCCGTGATCTTGCGCATATCGCCCAGGCTGAAAACCTGAAAACCACCGGAATCGGTCAGAATAGGTTTGTCCCAACCGATAAAGTCATGCAGATCTCCGTGCTGCTTGATGATTTCAGTGCCAGGACGCAACATCAGGTGAAACGTGTTGCCCAGGATGATATCCGCGCCCAGATCATTAATCTGATCCGGGTTCAGGCCCTTCACTGTGCCGTAGGTACCCACTGGCATAAATGCCGGCGTCTGCACCTCACCTCGCGGAAACTTCACGGTTCCACGGCGGGCATAACTGCTGCCATCGGTAATTTCCGAGTGCAACTCAAAATTCATAAAACATTCACGCGTCATATTCTGTAAACCTGACTATTTTGCCGACCTGTCAGCGGTTGGATAACCCGCTCAGACCTCTTCCGGGGTAACAAACATAGCATCCCCATAACTGTAAAAACGGTACTGTTCAGCAATCGCCTGCTCGTAGGCAGACATTACCTGTTGTTTCCCTGCAAACGCCGAAACCAGCATTATTAACGTCGATTCCGGGAGGTGAAAATTGGTGATCATGGCATCCACGCTGCGAAATTGGTAACCCGGAAAAATAAAGATCTCACTGTCATCATAAAACGTGGCAATTGCACCTTCCTGACTGGCACTTTCGAGACTTCTGACGGAGGTTGTTCCAACGGCAATGACACGCTTACCCTGGCGGCGAGTGTGATTTACCGCATCCACCACTTGTTGCGAGACTTCGATGTATTCTGAATGCATCTTATGTTCATGCACGTCATCAACTTTTACTGGCTGAAACGTACCAGCACCTACATGCAAGGTCACATAAGCAAAGTTAACACCTTTGTCTCTCAAACGATCCAGCAAACCATCATCAAAGTGGAGACCGGCCGTAGGTGCCGCAACGGCTCCCGGCTTTTCTGCGTAGACTGTCTGATAGCGTTCTTTATCTTCTTCTGCGTCGTCACGTTCCATATACGGAGGCAGAGGCATATGGCCGACGTCATTAAGCAGGTCCAGCAACGGTTTGTCGGTTGCGAACTTCAGATGAAACAGAGCCCCATCACGACCAACTACATCGACAGCAACGCCGTCTTCTTTACCACCACCAAGATAGATCGTCTGACCCGGCTTGGGCGAGCGTGACGATTTCAGATGCGCCAATGCCTCACGTTCATTCAGCACACGCTCTATCAACGCCTCCAGTTTGCCGCCACTCTCTTTTTCACCGTAGAGGCGCGCCGGGATTACCTTGGTATTGTTAAATACCAGTAAATCGCCAGGCTCAATCAGGGCTTCGATATCACGGAAAATTTTATGTTCAACAGCACCACTTTGGCCGTTGAGGCACAATAAACGCGATGCACTGCGCTCTGCCATAGGGTGGCGGGCAATCAGCTGATCTGGCAGTTCAAAATTAAAATCGCTGGTTTTCATTTTTTCTGACGTCGTTTGAGAGGAGCGCAACTCAGTAGTGGAGCGCCGTGCTCATTGAAAGTGCGGCAAGATTACCGGATAAGTTCCACTAAGTTAAGGAAATCATTAGAAAAAAGTATTGACACTTAAGAGATCCCCTGTAGAATGCGCCGCCACTGACACAGCAGATGCCGATTTGCCAGAGTGGCGAAATTGGTAGACGCAGGGGATTCAAAATCCCCCGCCTTAACGGGTGTGCCGGTTCGAGTCCGGCCTCTGGTACCAGTTATGCAGGTACACTTCGGCTCTCATCCGTCAGTGACAATGATTCAGCAAATATCTACTGCTTGCTGAATGAAAAATGCCCAGGTGGTGGAATTGGTAGACACGCTAGCTTCAGGTGCTAGTGGCCGTATGGCCGTGGGAGTTCAAGTCTCCCCCTGGGCACCATAGATCATTGGTTTGATTATGTGGTGCCGCATTTTTCGAAGACACACTGTATTTAGCATCTTCCCAACGATGCTAAACGCCTTGCCCAGGTGGTGGAATTGGTAGACACGCTAGCTTCAGGTGCTAGTGGCCGTATGGCCGTGGGAGTTCAAGTCTCCCCCTGGGCACCATCTAAAGCGATGCATTTCTCTAAAACGCCCCCAAAATTTTCCGCCCAACGCAAAGATCAGCTTTTTCTCTGACTACCCTCTCATACCTCATGTGAACCACAACTGCGCTCTGACTGGTACAGGGTGACCTGATTACGTCCATTTTCCTTCGACTGATACAAAGCGTCATCTGCAAACTTAACCCAGTCATCAGCACGACTGCCAGAGTCAGGTACACCGCCGTAAATACCAATACTCACAGTCACTGCCACCCCAACTTCAATGCGGTCAAAATTCAGCTGCTGCACACCACCACGCAAGCACTCAGCAACGTGGCAGGCTCCACGAGTGTCCGTATTTGGCAAAATCAAAACAAACTCTTCTCCACCATAGCGTGCTATGAAATCGGTATTACGATGAACCCCGTGTTTTATGGCCTGAGCAACGGCGCGAAGAATGTCATCACCCGCCTGGTGACCATAGCTATCGTTGATTTTCTTAAATCTATCAATATCGAGCATGAGTATACTTAAAGGCTCACGCTCGCGGACAGCACGAGCCAATTCGCGATCAATCACATCCTCAAAAAACCGGCGATTACGCAACGCCGTCAGTGGATCAGTGGTACTCAGGTATTCCAATCGCTGATTCAGTTTTTCCAGCTCTCCGGTGCGTTGCCTCACTCTGGATTCAAGCGTTTCATTGGCGCGACGCTGAACTTCCAACGCACGATCCTGAGCTTCACGGGCCTCACGCTCATGCTCCAACGCTTTCTCCTGAGCATATCGCGCGTTACGCTCCTGAGTCAGTGCATCCTCTTGAGCAACCCGAGCAATTTTTTCATGTTCAAATGCAGTCAGCTGAGCTTCAAAGCGCACACGCTTTTCCTGATTTAGCCGATCGGCCAGAGCAAACGATAACAGGATAACCTCCAAGACTGAACCAATCTGAATAGCGTATTCAGTAAAAGAATTACGCGGAATAAAATCGAACTTATTCAGGGCCAGAATAACGCCACCACACAGCATTGACGACCATGCAATGGTATAAAAACGCGCCGAAGGATACCCCTGAATCCAGCGCACAACGCCCCCATAAAGAGCACAAAAAATCGCAATAATCGCCACTGCAATTAAACTACGAATCATAAGATGATAAGGAGAGAAATTACTGATTATAAGAATACTAAAAGCGGAGATCGCTACAACACTGAATAATCGCTGCAATAACGCCATATCATTTTTCAATGATAGAAAATTCATCGTGAATAAGCTGCCAAAGATCACAATGCCCGCGAGTGAAACAACAATACTCTGATCATTCCAATAGGTAGCATATGGCCATAAATACTGGAAGTTAAAGCCATGCAAACTACCGATAAATGCAGTCATACTGGCAACGTATAAGACGTAATAAAGGTAGTTAATTTCCCGTACAGACAAAAATACAAATAGGTTGTACAACACCATAATCAACATGATGCCGTAATAAATCCCCATACCGAACAACTGCCCCATTTCTTCTATAAAAAATGATCGTTCATGCCATACAGTCAAGGGGAATTGCATAGAGCTGGATGTTTCTACCCGGAAGACCCATTCCTGCTGCTCTTCAGGCTCCAGAGTAAATGGAAGTATAAAAAATCGATGGGGAATGGGTCGCTCACTATGTGGTTGTTTATCACCATAATGATGCAATTGCCAGTCACTTTTCTGACCATTTTTTATACTGCGTCGATACAAACGAATATCGTCAAGTACCGGATAACCAATCTCAAGAAAATAGGGCAAATGCTGCGCTTGGCCATCACTCAATAGAAAACGGAACCAATACACCGAGTTTGTATAGCCAAAAGCCAGATTTTCTACACCACTATCGGCCCAATTCTGGTCTTGTAATGCGTCTATTGTGACGTCGCCTTGAGGGTCCTCCCAGTACTCCACATATGAATCCAGGACAAGAGACGTATCTACATTAGCAAGATCGATTTCCGCTGCGGAATTCGCCAGCGATTGCTGACTGAAAATGAAGATCAGGGGGAGAAGCAAAATCCTGAGCATGTGTGTTAAGAAACCTGATTACAGTGTGCTCGAAGTGTAGTCTATTTGTAACGATTACACCCAATACGGCCATTTTTAAAATTACTTCACACTTTTCAGTGCAAGATTTTGCTAGTGTTCTTGCAGTCGACCCGAAGGGTAGTCGAGATAAAAATAATGTATTGCCGATCATGAGCAAATACAGCCTGATGTGGCCGAGGTGTGGGATGAACATTGGAACGACCGGTATCTTTGTGATACTGATGAGTTTGGTGCTGAGCGCCTGTATTAATGACTACTCGGGCGACGTTGGCGGCGCTTCCGCTGGCGGAGATGGAAAGGTCATCGGCCCGGTCAATGAAAATGGTCGACGTGAGTACATTGCCCAATGCGCTTCCTGCCATGGCGCCGATGGCAATGGCACACCAGCTGGCTCTTCACTAGTCGGGTGTGCCACCTGCACCAGCCAGAGCGTGCTGGCGGATGAGATCAGGCGCACTATGCCGATTGGCAACGTCAATAATTGCCGTGGCGACTGCGCCAGTGACACGGCCGAATACATCCTGCAAGTATTCAACGACCGTATTCTCAGTGGTGGCACCACCAGCCTGGAAGGCGTAACCAATTCCCCTCAAGCCACCACTTTGCGTCGTGCCGCACTGCAATTGAATGGCAGAATGCCCACTGATACTGAACTGGCACTGGTCAACGACAAAGGCGACATTGGTCTCAGTCAGGCACTATCAGCGATGATGGAAGAGCCCGCCTTCTACCAAACACTGATGGAAGTATTTAACGAGCAACTACTGACCGACAAATACCTCAGCAGCAACTTATTCGAAGGCGGCATCAACCTGCTCGACAACGAAGATTTTCCTGAACGAAAGTGGTACAACGCTGCTTATACCGCCGCCAACGAAAATCGCATACGCAGCTGTGTTCGCACGATCACCAACGATGCCGTTGCCAGAGCCCCCCTCGAATTGGTTCGCCACCTGTCGCAAAACGGCAAACCCCACACCGACTTTATGACTGCCGATTACATCATGGTGAACTGGTACAGCCAAAAGGTGTATGAAGCTGAGCTGATTGATCCCAATGCGACATTCCGTGAACTGGACTCCCCGGTTTGTTCTGACCCTAGCCGCACTGACGTTACCCTGAGTCATGACCCGAATGATTTTAAACCTGCACGCATCACAAAAGATCTTGAATTCGAAAATGGAGGCATTCCGCATTCAGGTATCCTGACCTCCGCAATGTTTCTTAATCGCTATCCAACCACCTTTACCAATCGCAATCGTCATCGCTCAAAAATTGTGTTCGATTATTTTCTCGATACCGACATTCTGCGGATTCAAGGCGATCGCCCGGGAGATGGTATTGGTAACGGTAAGCCCAACCCTACCCTGCTGGATCCCGCTTGTTATGCCTGTCACCAGGTTATGGACCCAGTCGCCTCTGCCTTCCAGCACTGGACCGACAGGGGACAATACATTGTCACCGGCAGTACCTCGCGCAATCGCTGGGATAACGCCGACATTGAACCGGCGGGCCTGGCTGGCAAAAAAGTACCGCTGTCTGGCAGCACCGGTTATTTCAGAAATATGTTGCAGTGGCTGGGTAAAGAGATTGCTAACGACCCTCGCTTTATTCGCGCCACAGTAAGAACTCTGTACAAGGGCATCGTTGGCCAGGATCCGTTATTGGCGCCCGGGGAAAGCGCCAGCGACGCAGATAAACAAGCGTTTAATTCCCAACGAGCGGTACTGAACGCCATCGGCCAAGCCATGGTCGCAGATGGCTGGAACTTAAAAACCGCGATTAAGGGAATAATAATGAGTCCCTACTACCGCGCGGCAGACGTCGATACCAGCGCCCTGAGCAGTAACGACCACATTGGCTCCAGCCAATTCTTGAGCCCAGAGCAGTTACAGAAAAAACTCAAGGCGACCTTTGGTTTTGTATGGGATGACCTGCGCTGGGAAGATCATCGCCTGATGCTAGGCGGGATGGACTCAGACTCGATCACAGAGCGTATTCGTGAACCGAGTGGTTTGATGATTGCCATTCAGAATCGCATGGCGGTTGAAATGGCGTGTCGCGGAGTGCCCTACGACTTTACCTGGCATAACAGCAAGCGTCGCTTATTTCCGCACGTCGAAACTTCAACCCGTCCTGTTGATGACGATGGCAACCCGGATCAGGACGGTATTAATGCCATTAAACACAACATTCAGCACTTGCATTGGCGCCTGACCGGTGAAAGCTTGTCATTAAATCATGCCGAGATTGAAGCCAGTTTTCAGTTATTTATGGATGTCTTTAACCTCGGTCAGGATATGATGGAGAACCCCGGGGATTATGACCCCTGGCCGGAACATCTGGCTTGTCAGGCTTACCGCGACTTCCGCGACAACGGTAGTTTTGGGGACCGCTTCGCGCATGGTGCAAAAATTGATGACGTGCAAATCCCGCCGGAACAACAGCGTACTCGCATCACTAATGATGACAATTACGTTGTCCGCTCCTGGATCGCTGTTGTTACCTATTTATTGTCTGATTACCGCTTTATTTACCAATAGGGGGTGCTATGAAACGTCGCAATTTTTTACAACTGCTGGCAGCGACCGGAATGACAGCTCAAATGCCTTTAATCACCTCCAGAGCTCATGCAGCAACAGCGCCAGAAAAATATCTGGTACTTGTTAACGCAGGCGGCGGTTGGGACCCAACCTCAATCTGCGACCCGAAAGGACTCAATAAATCCTACACCGCCAACAGCACCCGCCACGAAGGCTCAACCAACTCGGTGGATCTCGACAGTAACAAACGCATTGGCGATATACAGTGGAGCGCCATCCCGGAGTTTGTGTCTGATGACATTGCAGTACGTAACCGTATCGAACAGCAGTTTGATCAGTTTTTTCAAACCTATGGCGACCGCATGACCGTGATTAACGGTATCGATAACGGCACCAATAACCACGATACTGGTAATCGGGTGACCTGGTCTGGTCATGAAGAAATGGGTTACCCATCAATCACTGCACTTTATGCTGCCGCGGTATCCCCCACTCTGCCAATGGCGTTTATCAGTAATGGCGGCTATGACTTTACCGATTCACTGGTCGCGCGCGCGCGCGCCAGCAGCGCTGGCTTTATTAACGAGATTTCTGATCCGAACCTGTGGTTCATCGAGAGCAGCGATCAGTTTAGACGCGGCTATCACTACCGTGACCGCGACGGTAAAGTTGATATCTACCAACGCATTCAGCAAGCCCAACAGTCACGTATTCAGCGCCAGCAGAACAGCGAACCGCTGCCCCAGCGCCGCGCTCAACTCAGCCAGCTGTTTGGTATTCGTAACGAGGAAAGTAATCTGGGTGAGTTGACCGTCCAGCTCGACAACATTCAACAATACGTAACGCCCGAAGAAGGCGAACAGCATCCAGCATGGCATTGGAACCCCAGCCGTGCCGACTCACTGAAAAGCCAGGCTCAGGTTGTTGCCGCTGCATTCAGATCAAATCTGGCAGCCAGCGCCAACCTTAATTTTGGCGGCTTTGATACCCATGGAGACCACGATAGCCGCGCCTATCCGCGCCTGGGAGATTTACTGGAAGGAGTCAATTATCTCTGCGAGGTACTGAAATTTTCCGGCATCGCCGACAAAACCACGATAGTGATCGGCTCTGACTTTGGCCGAACGCCGTATTACAACTCAGGAAACGGCAAAGATCATTGGCCGGTAACCAGCGTAATGGTTGTGCACCCAGATACTGTCTCGACCGGCGGAAAAGTGTTTGGTGCATCCACCACTGAGTTCCGTTCCCAGGCCGTTAACCGCCAGACCGGTTTACCCGACAGCTCAGGCGAAGTTCTTGAACCCAAGCACGTAAATATTGCGTTGCGGCAATTAATGGGGATTGATTCCAGCGGAGTTGTCGGTAACTATCCATTAAACTTCACTCCGTTTAATATTTTCTCTTAAGGAAAAGACATGCGTATTGCCCTCACTCTTATGCTATTGGCGTTATCTTCCACCAGCTTTGCACTAAAAACTGGCGATAAAGCCCCGAACTTTTCATTGCCATTGCTCACGCAAACCGGTTCCCTGTCGCTGTCGCAATACCGCGGTAAAGTGGTTTATCTGGATTTCTGGGCATCCTGGTGTGGTCCTTGCCGCAAGTCACTGCCGCTGCTTAATAACATGCGCAACTCGCTGAAAGATGAACCGTTTGAGGTCATCGCCATTAATCTTGATGAAGAAATTAAAGACGCCCGCAGCTTCCTGAAAGAGTTCCCGGTTAGCTACCCAACGCTGCACGATGCAACCAGCCAATCGCCGGAAAAGTACTCTTTGCGAGGCATGCCGACCTCGTACCTGATCGACAAAAAAGGCATTGTTCGCGCCATTCATACCGGATTCAAACCATCCGACATGAAAAAAATCCAACAAGAAGTCAATCAACTCTTGGGTAAAAAATAATGCAGAAGCTGTTGGTCATAATGCTGGCAATTATTGCTGTCGGGGGCTGCGCCCAGGTGAAACCCTGGGAGCGCGGCAACTTGTCAAAAGACGTTATGGCCTGGCAGACCGATCCGCTAAAAGGTTCGCTCGACAATCACATTTTTTTCAGTAAAGAGGGATCTTCCGGTGGCGGTCAGGCAGCCGGCGGTGGGTGTGGTTGTAACTAATTAACTCAGGACAAATTAATGGCCCAGAAAAAAACGGCGTTTGCGGCTCTGGCAGCCGCGGCTGCAATGCCTATTGTCAGTCAGGCTGAAGTGGCCCCGGAAGACGAAGTATTTGCCTACCGTTACAGCCAGTACAGCGAGAGCGACAATCCGCGCGAACGCACCTTTACGCCGGAGCTAAAACGGTACGAAATCGATGTTCATCAATTCCGTTACGCCAAACCGTTAGGTGAAGACTGGTATATTAACAGCGAATTTCAGTATGAAACCTTATCTGGTGCCTCTCCGACACAGACTTACCGTGAGGATGGCAAAAGCGTATTAATTACCTCAGGCGCCACCATTGACGAGACCCGCTACGACGTCAAAGTATCGCCTAAGCGTTATTTCTCTGAAGGCTCACTGGGTGGCACCTTCGCCTTTTCCACGGAAAATGATTACCAGTCCATTTCTCTGGGCACCGATGGGTCTTTGGAGTTGTTTAATAAACACACCACATTACTTGCTGCCATCAGTGCTTCGATCGATACATTATCACCCAGCGATGCCAATGGCAGTCCGAATCGTGAGGCCGCAGATGGTCGGAATAAACGCAGTTTGTCACTCTACGAAGGGGTCAGTCAGATCATTGATAAAAACCGCGTCATTCAGGTTGGCCTGGGGGTTACCCATTTTTCCGGATTTTTGTCCGATCCTTACAAGACATACGATAAACGTCCCAATGAACGAGATCAGTTCACTATTTCAGCAAATTATCGTCACTATTTCGCAGTAGGTGATGGTGCAGCGTTTCATGCTGATTATCGGTTTTATGCCGACGATTGGGGCATCCTCTCGCATACTCTGAGTGCTCGTTGGGCACAACGCTATCATTCTAACTGGGCACAATTCCGTTTTATTCCTTCATTGCGTTACTACCGCCAAAGTGAAGCAGATTTTTATACACTGGACCGGGTTCCTCAGGGAGAGTATTTCAGTTCCGATGCACGTTTATCCAACTATGGTGCGATTACTCTGGGTCTGGAAAACCAGGCTAACTGGCGAACATGGACCTTAAGTTTTGATTTCCAATACTATTTTGCCGATGAAACATTATCGGTTGTTGGTCGTACCGGCGACGAAACACCATCACTACTGAGTTACACCGTACTCAGTTTTGGTGTGGCGTATCGTTTCTGAGTGCATTCAGTACAAGCCACCTTAGTTATGAACATTCAGCGTTTTTCGTTTACGGCCATGGCTTCACCGTGTGAATTGCATCTACTCGGTGAGTCTGAGTGCTGCCGGGCTGCCGCTGAGGCGGTGGAGCAGGAAGTAAAACGTATCGAAAGAAAATACAGCCGTTACTGTGCCGATTCGATACTGTCGAGGATTAATCGTAATGCTGGCCAGCCCACCGACATCGATGCTGAGAGCCATTATTTATTAAACTATGCCGCCATCTGTTGGCAGCAAAGTGATGGTTTGTTTGATATCAGTTCAGGAATTTTGCGTCAGGCGTGGGACTTCCGTGAAGCAGCCTTACCCACTAAAAAGTGTCTGCAACCTCTGTTGCAACGTATCGGATTTGATCAGGCAGAATTAACCGCCCATCAGTTCATTATGCCGGCAACAATGGAGATTGATTTGGGCGGCATCGGTAAGGAATACGCTGCTGATCGTGCTGCCGGCATTTGTCGGGAGTATGGTATTCATTCCGGAATTATCGATTTAGGAGGTGATTTACTCGTACTTGGGCCAAAGCCGGATAACTCACCCTGGCTATTGGGCGTCCGCCATCCGCGAGATCCGGAAAATGCATTTGCCCAATTACCGGTGTATGAAGGTGGCATGGCTACCAGTGGCGACTATGAGCGCTTTTTCGAGCTGGACGGCCAGCGTTATTGTCATTTGCTGAACCCTAAAAATGGGTTTCCGGTGCAGTACTGGGCATCCATTACCGTGCTTGCCCCCAGCTGTTTATTGGCCGGCACTTTCTCATCCATTGCAATGTTAAAACAACAGGACGCCCTCACCTGGCTCGACCTGCAGGGATTACATTACCTTGCTGTTCGCCCAGATGGCAGCCACTTTGCCTCCTCTGGTGCTTTGTAAGGCTATTGTCCAGCCTTGCTCTTTATTCCAAATTCAGATTCACCACCCAATCTGTTTTTACGTCGAAATAAGCCATTCCTTTCAGGAAATAAGCTGGATAGAATCGGTGCAACAAAAAATTAAAAGGGATCACCATGACAACTTCCGCTGCCGGGAATTCACCCACACGCCCACACAAATTATTAACTCAGGACGATTACCAGGGTTACGATGCCATGGGCCTGGCAGAGCTTGTCAAGAAAGGAGAAGTCAGCGCTGAGGAATTATTGCAAGCTGCCATTCAGCGTGCTGAGGTGGTTAACCCTAAGATAAACGCCATTATTACACCGCTGTACGATTTTGCTCGTGAACAAATACGCAGTGGCCTGCCTGACGGCCCGTTTACCGGCGTACCCTTTCTGCTGAAAGATTTGTTAACTGCATTAGAGGGCACGCCGTTAAGCAATGGTAGCAATGCCTACAGAGGTCAGGTTTCTCCCAGCGACAGCGAATTAGCCCGTCGATACAAAAACACTGGTGTGGTGATTTTCGGTAAAACCAATACACCGGAATTTGGGTTAATGGGGATTACTGAACCGAAAGCTTTTGGTCCGGCACGAAACCCCTGGAATATTAATCATACTCCAGGTGGTTCAAGCGGCGGTTCCGGTGCAGCCGTTGCTGCTGGCATAGTGCCCATGGCTTCGGGTGGCGATGGAGGCGGTTCAATTCGCATACCGGCGGCCTGCTGCGGGCTATTTGGCTTAAAACCAAGTCGTGGGCGCACCCCCACAGGACCGTATTATTCCGAATTATGGGACGGCGCAGCCGTCGAACACGTTCTGACCCGCAGCGTGCGCGACAGCGCTGCCATGCTGGATGCTATCGCTGGTCCGGATGGTTCAACGCCGTATCCACTGGTTAAACCGGAATCGTATTTAAACGCCTTGGAAACACCGGTTCGGCCGTTACGGATAGGCTTCAGCCGTCAATCCTTCGTCGGTCGCCCGGTCGATATTGAAGCCGAAACCGCCGTCGATCAGGCCGTGTCTCTGCTTCAGGGGCTTGGCCACAAAGTTGAGGAAGTGACACTCCAGATCGATGGCGAGGCGTTAGCCGACTCTTATCTGACCATGTATTTTGGTCATGTCGCAGCGGACATGGAGTACGCTGCACAATCATTGGGAACCGGATTCGGCAACCTAGACGTCGAAGACGCTACCAAAACCCTCGGTTATATCGGCAAGACCATCTCTGCCAGTGAATTTGTCACTGCAAAGCGCCGTTGGAATCAACTTGCCCAGACCATGGCCATGTACCACCAGCGCTATGATGTTTTACTTACGCCGACTCTGGGCGCAGAGCCGGTTGAAATCGGAGCATTTGAACCGCCCGCGTTTGAGAAAGTTGCCATGAAAGTCATCAATGCTTTTGGTATGCACAAACTGTTACTGAAAAGCGGTATGGTGAAGCAAATGGCGATGGAAAGCCTCGAAAAGCTGCCATTCACCCAATTGGCAAACTTAACCGGTGCCCCTGCCATGTCAGTGCCATTGTACTGGAGTCAAAATAATTTGCCGTTGGGCGTTCAATTTATGGCCCCTATGGGTGATGAAACCACCCTGCTTCAGCTGGCAAAACAACTGGAACAGGCACATCCCTGGTTTAATCGAACCGCAACAATGGGTTGAAACACTGGCATCTGAAACAAAAAACGGCACACTAAGCCAAACCAAACTGAACAATAAGAAAATTCCACAATGAAAAGGAAACAAGCATGAGCGCAAGAACGGTTCTGATTACAGGTTGCTCAAGTGGCATTGGCCGGGCATTAACTGAAGAGTTTTTGCGTCATGGTTTTCGGGTTTACGCAGCAGCACGTAATACTCAGTCACTCTCGGGCCTGATCAGTGATCAATTGATACCTATATCGATGGACGTTAATAATCCCGATGATATTGCCTCCACCGCTGAAACCATTACCAACGATGGTGGCAAACTGGATTATCTGATTAACAACGCAGGATATGCTGCTATGGGTCCAGTGGTTGAATTATCCACCGAGGATTTAAAGCAACAGTTTGAAACCAACGTATTTGCTCCGATTGCACTGACAAAAGCACTGCTACCGATGCTGCGCGCCAGCGGCAACGCACAGGTGGTTAACATTGGATCGGTATCCGGCATTTTAACTACACCATTTTCCGGAGCATATTGCGCAACCAAAGCCGCCTTGCATGCATTATCGGATGCACTGCGAATGGAACTTGCGCCATTTAACATTAAAGTAGTTACCGTCCAACCGGGGGCGATTGAATCAAAATTTGGAGACAATTCACTGGAGAATATGAGCAACCTGATTGATGAACAGTCGCTTTATGCGCCTCTGAAAAAGTCAATTCAGGATCGTGCTACCGCATCTCAGGACAACCCAACGCCAACGAAAGAATTTGCGACCGAGCTAATGGCTCAATTGCTGAGTCAACCGGATGCGGTGATCCGTATTGGTAATGGCAGCCGTGCCTTGCCGTTTATACGCCGCTGGATTCCGATTGAGTGGGTGGATAAATTGTTGAGTAAAAAGTTTGGGCTGGATTCTCTATAGAGATTCTTACCTTGCCATTTGGGCAGCGACAAAAGCTTCCACATGATAAATCGCTCGCCCTGCTTCCGATAACATTGATCCAATAGAAATTTGTTAGGCACTGGTGTGATTTGGATAAACAGCAGTGTGCTGACTCCGCTGTACCACCATATAGCCATGTGTCTGCGGATATTGATCGTATTCCAAATGGCGAACCACTGCTCCGGCTGACATCACGGCCTGGACAAAACCATTTACACCCAACGACGAATAATAAATCTCGGGGCCCATCACACAGTTTCTGTGCTCACCAGCGACATCAACCGCCCCAAAAGAAAAGATAAAAACACCACCCGGTTTCAGTGCTGCAACCAGCTTGGTAATTAGCGAAGACTGATGCGTCAAAGGAACATGCCAGATACTGTCCCAGGCACTGATGAAATCGTACTGACCCGTTGTTGGCCACTGACAAATATCCTTATGGTAGAAGCGAAACTGCGGATATTTTTCCTGAGCCAGCCGAATCATCTCTGCTGAAACATCGACACCTTCGACGTCGTAGCCATGCTCGGCAAGGTACCTCATAAAACGCCCGGTATGGCCGCAGCCAACATCCAGCGCTTTGCGGCAAGGATTCGGCTCGTCGCCCCGATCATCACCGGAGAGAAACTGCAATGCCCTGTTTAACTGATCCATGCCGTTATCCATTGGAAACACATCGTCGTTCCAGCGTTCGGTAATCTGATCGTAGGCTTTACCGGTTGCTTCAGGTTTCATGCTCACCCTCACACGGCTTCAGACAATACAAATACACCGGGGACTGGTAGAAGTCTTTCGCTTTAACAGTTTCATCCGGCTCAAAACCAGGCAGTGCAAAATTATTACTGATTAAAAATCGAGCATCCGACTCAAACATCTTTCCGCCCTGCTCTGTCTGCAATTTACCACTGATCGCCTGCATCGCGTCGGGATACAAATAACACACCATAACAGACGCCTTGCTTAAATCCTGCTTCAGGAAATCCTTACGCATCACCTGCACATTGTTCAGCCGATACAAACGAATCAATAACAGAGACGCCAGCCAGGGTAACCAGGAAATTTCGTAACCAATAATCTGACGTTGCGGATAACGCCGCGCCAAAATCACTAGCAAGTTGCCCCAGCCGCTGCCCAGTTCAACGATTTTTCCGACGACACCAGCATTTCCAGAGCTATTCGTAGCGTTCTGAAGTGCATCCACTTTATCAAATAAGGGCAACATAGCATCTCGTGCTGCACGGGAGCTGGGCATGGGAGAAATTCCTGCCACTAAGGTGCTCCAGACAATGGAGCATGCCGCCAGAAATACCAGTAGCAAAACAACAAACAAAGCGATTTCAGTAGCAGGCATCGTTCAGCTCTTCATCTTATACTTCCCAGTCTGACAATAACGCGCGAATGTCAGTTTGGCTCTTGCCGGAAGAGAGTGCCAGCAACGCAAATACGTATAAAAAGTGCGTCTGCAAATCGCGATACAGTACACCGCCTGAGGCAATTAACGCATGGGTGCTGCCATAAGGTATGCTGATGTGTTTTCCGGGGAAAGATCCAAGCAAGAATAAAGTATCGCCACTGGTTTCTTCGATGTGATCAATAATATCAGAGTACTCAGCACCAAACGGCCCCGTACCACTGTGGTAAAGCTGCAACACGACGATGTCTTTACCCGCTGAAACCGCACGCAATAAATCTTTGTCGATACCTGGGTACAAGTGCAGGTAAGCAATTTTTTTCTGAGCCGCAACAACGGCTTCTTTCGACGGTAATGACGTATCACCAATCGTTGGCTGGTCGACTTTATCTGCCAACGTATCAACGGCTAAACCCGCCACTGAACAGTAATACGTGACAACATTGCCATATACCGGATTAAAGACTTCTTCATCAAAACCCATCGGTTTTAATTCAAAGCCATTGAAGATTTTTGCTTCATTATTATTGGCATCAGAGCGGAAAGCGATATAAACGCCGCTTTCAGGTAAATCTGCCGCCACAAATTCCAGCGACGACGATAAACTCAAAGCAGTGTCTGACAGCGGATGGTCAGGCGCTAAAAATGCTCCGGTAAAGCAGACTTTTTTCGTCCATAGGTGGCTGAAGCATACCGCCGCTGCAACGGTATAAGCTTTCGTGTCAGTACCATGAGTCACGACAATACCGTCACAATCGCTGTTACAGCAATCCTCAATGCTATTCAGCACGTCGACCCAGTCAGCTGGACTGAGCACTTCAGAATTTTTGTTGATCGGGGATACAACTTCAACATCGAAGCCCAGTTTATTTTTAACCGCTTCAATCTGTTCAGCGATTTTACTGGCACCTGCCTCAACAGCGACATGATCGGATTTCAAGATTGAACCGATGGTACCACCGGTAGTGATTACACGGATTTTTTTCTTCAACGATATTCCAACTGCTTTGCAGCAACGCTTACATGAGCCGCCAACGCTATCACTGGGCTGACTGGCAAGCAAGCCATGCTGACAGCCCAGTAAAAGGAGATTTAATCGCGATCACACCGCCGAAGCTTTGCGGTAACACAAGAAGGCGTAACCAAAGAACACCGCGAACAACAGATCATTCAAACCATAAACCGAATAAAAAAGTCCGGTCAGCCAGTCAGTAGCGTAAATATCAGGCAAAGCTTCCCAATTACCAGACATCCAGATAAGCCAAACCACCACATACAACACCTTTTCTACCGCAAATACTGCCGCCAGCCATTGCACGGCATTATCGGTAATCCGAGAGGTGGCGATATAAGCCAGGCCCCACAATACGATACAAATCAAGCCGAAGGTCGACATCACAGTCGGATCATACTCTGACACTGTATTGTTGGTGAAAAACCGACTGACGGTTAAAACACCAATAACGTTGGCCAGCCCGCCAGCAACAAATCCAGCTGACAGCATGGATGGTTTCATATTCTTTCTCCTGTTGTTTATTGAATAACGCTTTCAAAGCTCAAGTCATTGCGCCCGACATAGTAGCCAGATCAGAACGGTTTAAATAGGTGGAATCCTGTCATACCAAAGAGCGCAGTCACCCTGCACGAACGATAGGTGTCGCCAATAGCCGCTTGATCATGGGTAACGGACATGCACAATCTTCGCTCAGGGCAACTGGTTCATACGTCGCTTCAGCCAGAGAAGATCCCTCAATTATTTTGTGGCTACTTCAGGTATACTTCTCGCCCTTTTCAGAATCTACCCGTTCAAGAGCCACCTTATGTCTTTACCTCCATGCCCTAAATGTGAATCTGAGTACGTTTATCAGGATCAGGAATTGTTAATATGCCCGGAGTGTGCGAACGAGTGGAACCCAAACGAAGTGTCGGAAAGCGATGAACCGATCGCCAGAGATGCTAACGGTACAATGCTAAAGGCGGGCGATAAGGTAACCGCTGCCAAAGATCTGAAGATTAAAGGCAGCTCTCAGGTAATTAAAGTCGGTACTAAGGCTATGATTCGTCGAATCCTTGATGCCAAGGATCACGAACTCGACTGTAAAGTGGATGGCGTAGGTGAAATGATGGTTACGGCCAAATTCGTGAAAAAAGCCTGATTTCTGAAGCCCCTGAAGGCGGGGCTCCGTTGTAAGCCTGCAGCACCAATGATTAATCGCAGCTCTTCTGATGGCGGCTCGACTGTGCAAGGTCAAGCAGCTCTCGCAGAGCTACTGAGACCATCGAGAACTCAAGTTGGTCGGTATTTTTAAGTTCGGTCAACATTCGCTGCCAGCGTTTAACCAACACCGCTTGCTCCTCCTCCCAGAGCTCCACCGCGTGCTGTAATGTCTGTCCGTCCTGCATGCTGGCCAAAATACCTTCAGTCAGACCACGCTGCTGCCAATCCAGGTCATCGCGTAATGTTTCGCGTGCCAGTGCATCCCAGTGGCTGGACGATGGAAGCGCATTAATCTGCTGCATAAACCAGTTCAGCGACAAGTATTCACCCATTTCGAAATAGGTTTCAGCTACCTGCTGCAAGTCACGTTCAGCCTGCCCGGAAGCTTCAATAATCCCAAGTGAAGAATACAAGTTCGTAGCTCCGGCAGTGACAGCTGCCAGTTGCTCAGGGACACCAGCGGCAATGCGCTCTTCATAAACGCCTTGCCAGCGCTCCAGTTCCGACCCCTTGAGCGTTTCACCCAGTGACGTCATCATGCTCTGCACCGATCCACCAAATTTGGATACCTCAGCACCAATATCGATCGTCGCACGACGGTTACGCAGGAACCAGCGGGTTCCACGTCGTACCAGACGCATCATATCGGCCATCATACTTTCCTGAACATCCGTGTCGATCTTGTAGTCCAATTCCGCAATTGCATTCCAGTACTGTGGAAGCGCGAATATGTCACGCGCCGTTAAGAACGCTCGTGCAATGTCGCTGACATTCGCCCCGGTGGAGTCACGCAACCGGTTCACAAACGTGATGCCCATGTAATTCACCATGTCATTAGCCAGCTGAGTCGCAATAATTTCACTGCGCAGGCGATGCCGGTACATGGGTTCACAGAAGCGTTGCACCAATTGCTGTGGAAACTCCGTTTTCAGAAGTTCGGAGATGTAGCTGTCGTCGCTGATATCCGGATGATTCAGTACTTCTTTCAGATCAGCTTTGGTATAGGAAATTAAGACCGATAACTCTGGCCGAGTTAATCCCAGAGACTCGCTGCGACGCTCTGCCAGTGTTTCCTCATTTGGCAGAAACTCCAATACACGATCCAGCTTCCCTACATTTTCATATTCGTGCATCAGACGCACATACTCATCCAGGCGCCCCTGACAATCACGATACGCTAACGCTATCGCCTGTGTCTGGCGATAATTATTATTCAGAACCAGCTTGGAAACCTGATCGGTCATATCCATGAATATCTGATTTCGCTGCTTGCGCGTCAGATCGCCTGCATCAAGGATTTCATTCAGCATAATCTTGATATTGACTTCGTGGTCGGAGCAATCGACGCCAGCCGCGTTGTCAATGAAATCGGTATACGATGCCCCACCATTTAGACCAAATTCAATGCGGCCTAATTGAGTAACACCCAGGTTTCCACCTTCACCAATCACTTTGGCACGAACCTCAGAGCCATTAATCCGCAACGCATCATTGGCTTTATCACCAACGTCAGAGTCCTGCTCCTGGCTTGATTTAATATAAGTACCAATGCCGCCGTTCCAGATGAGATCAACCGGCGCTTTCAATAACGCTTTGATAAGTTCATTAGGGGGTAGCCGATCTTCTGTAATCCCGAATATCTGTTTCATCTCCAATGAAATAGGAATGCTCTTGGCACTGCGGGAGAAAATACCACCGCCTTTAGAGATCAGCGTTTTGTCATAATCGCTCCAGCTTGAACGAGGCAGTTCGAATAGTCGTTTACGTTCAACGAAGCTTTTGGCCGAGTCCGGATTTGGATCGATAAAGATATGCATATGGTTAAAAGCGGCAGTCAGACAAATATGCTCCGATAACAGCATACCATTACCAAAAACGTCACCAGCCATATCTCCGATACCAACGACAGAGAAATCCTTCTCCTGCACGTTGTGTCCACGTTCACGAAAATGCCGCTGAACAGAAACCCAGGCACCACGTGCGGTAATACCCATTTTTTTATGGTCGTAACCAATCGACCCACCCGACGCAAAACCATCGCCCATCCAGAAGCCACGATTGACTGCAATTTCGTTGGCAATATCGGAGAAGGTTGCGGTACCTTTATCGGCGGCAACCACCAGATACGGATCATCACCATCGTGGCGCGCAACACAATTTGGAGGAACGATATCACCATCCACCAGATTATCGGTGATATCCAATAACGCGCTGATAAATGTCTGATAACACGCGATACCTTCAGCAATAAATGCATCTCGACCGCCGTCTTTAGGCAGTTGTTTCGCAACAAAACCACCTTTGGCACCAACGGGTACAATTACCGCATTTTTTACTTGCTGAGCTTTGACCAAACCCAGCACCTCGGTTCGAAAATCTTCTGTCCGGTCCGACCAGCGTAAACCACCACGAGCGACTTTACCGCCACGTAAATGAACACCCTCGATACGTGGCGAATACACGAAGATTTCAAACATCGGGCGTGGTAGTGGAATATCCGAAATTGCCGCCGGATTAATTTTAAAGCTGATGTATTCTTTATCGTCACCAGTGGTGTCGGTTTGGAAAAAATTCGTCCTTAATGTTGCATTTATCAGTTCAATATAGCGCCGAATAGTTCGGTCCTCATTCAACTGTTCAACACCATCCAATGCATCTATCAGCTTTTTTTCGCACTGCTCTGTATTGACCTGACGGATTTCTTCTTTAACGTGTTGCAGGCCGAAGCGTTGATGAAACAAGTCAACCAGGCCCGCACTGATCGGAATATAGCGACATAGAGTTTCAGCGATGTAGCTCTCCGAAATACCGAAACGGATCTGCTTCATATAGCGGGCATAGCCGCGCAACAGCGCAATATCGCGCCAGCCTATATTGGCACCCAGCACCAGGCGATTAAATCCATCATTTTCGGCTTTCCCCTGCCATATTGCTCGAAAGGACTCCTGAAATAGTGTTTTCACTTCGGCAATATTTATGGTTTCCGACAAGTCATATTTCAACAGGAAATTGTGTATCCATACTTTATTGCCATCGACGGTATTTATTTCGTACGGATGCTCACCCAATACTCGCAAGCCAAGATTTTCCAGTACCGGGATAACATCTGATAGTGGCAAGATCGTATCACGGTTAAACAATTTGAATCGCAGCAGGCTTTCGTCCTCTTCTATCTCACGATAGAAGCTCATCGCCAGCTCACCCGGTTGCTGCATCAGCAACTGATCGATGTGCTGCACATCAGCCACAGCAGTGCGAGCTGAAAAGTTCTCACGATAGCCTGCGGGGAAAGCTTCACGGTACCGATGAAACTGATGATTACCCTTTTCTTCCCCCACCTGTTCAATCAATGCTTCGTGTAAATCATCCTGCCAGGAACGCACTACCTGAACAATTTTTCGCGACACGAGATCCGGATCAAAATCGATGGTCTTGTCTGGATTAAGGCGCAACATAAAGTGTGTCCGCGCCAGAATGGATTCTGAGAAATAGGTATTAAATTCGACATCTAACGGTAAAAACTCGGACTCCAGCACCTGCTGCATTTTCTCGCGCAACTCCGTGTTGTAAATGTCGCGAGGAATGTATGTCAGGCAGGATAAGAACTTGCTGTAAGGGTCTCGACGCAGGAACACCCGCGTTTGCCGACGCTCCTGAATGTTTAATACTGCAACCGTGGTATCTGCAAGTTCCTGAGCTTCCGATTGGAACAGTTCATCACGCGGATACACTTCCAGAATACGATTTAACTCTTTACCACTGTGGCCCTTATTGTCGAAGCCAGATAACCGCCTCACTTCTTTCAACTTCTCCCGAATAATCGGAACATTATTCGGGCTTTCTATGTAGACAATCGAAGTAAACAAACCGGTAAAGCGCATGGCCCCGATAACATCGCCCTCGTCATTAAAACGCTTGACGACGACATAGTCCGGATAAGCCCTTCGGTGAATCCGGCTGCGGGTACCGGACTTCATAAAACTGACCAACTGTTTCTGAGCAATAAATTTCTGCAGGTCAGCATCTAAATCATGAATAGGAACATTGTGCTTGCGACTGCTATGAAAGCGCAGAACCCCGAGATCTTCTTTATCTTCGCGGCAAATTTCCAGGTCCTTGTTACCCTGATGAATATCGAACTCATCATAAGCCAGGAAAGTGAAGTGATTATCCATCAGCCACTCAAGAAATGCCTTGGCTTCATGGCAATCGGAGTCGCTGAAGTGTTTATTTTTCCCCACCAGCTTAATCGCATCACCCACTTTTTTAACGATTGCCGGATAATCCTCAACACAGTGAGACACCTCAGCCAGAACCGATAGCAACTCGTCACGCAGCTCATCCAGCATCTGCTTATCGGAGTGATGATCGATTTCAATGTATACAATCGCTTCAGGTTTGCTCTGTTTGGTTGCATGGCGCCAGCGTTCAGCATCTTTGCAGCTTTTGAGCTTGCCTTGCTTATCGCGCTCAGCATGGAAAACACAGTAATGTATCGCATGCAAAGACATCTGACGGTTATTCAGCTGCATACGCACGGAATCAACAAGAAACGGTACATCATCACAGACAATCTCGATTACGGTGTGCAAAGACTGCCAGCCGTAATTCTCGTAATCCGGGTTAAGAACCCGCACCTTGGCCTCACCAGCTTTGCGGGTTTGCAGCAGCTGCCAGCAAGATAGTGTGGCGCCATAGACATCCTCTACCGAGCGGGCCAGCAGCTCCTCCATCGGTGCCTTGGAATAGTATAAATCCGCAAAGCTCTTCAGCAGTTCTACCTGGCTGGTTTCGTTGCGTTGTCCGATCAGATCATGCAATGCCGTTAACATTCAGAGGCCCTTGTTGTATACACTGTTACTAATAAGCGTAGCAGCTTGTAACAAATAGGCCGGGTTAACGTCCCAACTCAGTCAAAAAACAGAAAACAGCCAAAAACGGCGCTTCTTGACGCTCCTTTACTGCAAACCACGAATCTTTCGTTTTTCTTCAGCCGGGAACATTGACGCTCGCCCGATATCCAATAAAATCATTTTCAAATCAAGGCTCTAGGAATCGGTGCAAATGACAGAACAACAAGGATTTGCTCAATTAAAACAATCGCTACAACAGCAAATCATTGGCCAGCCTCACCTGGTTGAAAGACTGCTTATCAGCTTATTGGCCGACGGTCATTTACTGGTGGAAGGTGCGCCTGGTCTGGCAAAGACCAAAGCCATTAATGCCCTGGCAGATCGCATCGAAGGTGACTTTAAACGCGTCCAGTTCACCCCGGATCTGTTACCTGGTGATATCACCGGAACTGAGATCTATCGTCCACAACAACAGAGCTTCGATTTCCAGGCCGGTCCCATCTTTCATAATCTGATCCTCGCTGATGAAATCAACCGTGCTCCGGCTAAAGTACAGAGTGCGTTGCTGGAAGCGATGGCAGAACGTCAGGTAACTGTTGGTGGTGTTACCCGTCAGTTACCGGAACTGTTTCTGGTGATGGCAACCCAGAATCCGATCGAGCAGGAAGGTACCTATCCGCTTCCGGAAGCTCAGCTTGATCGTTTTCTAATGCATGTGGTTATTGATTACCCGGATGCCGATGCTGAACAACAAATTCTGCGTCTGGCCCGCGGGGAGGCAATGCACCAGAGCAACACTGATACCCCGGTGCTCACACAATCCGATATCTTTGGCGCACGTCAACAAGCACTGGCGTTGCATATGAGCGACGCCGTTGAGCAATATATCGTCCAGCTGGTTATGGCAACCCGCCGCCCGCAGGCTTACGGTGATGATCTGGCCAGTTGGATCGAATTTGGCGCCAGCCCACGTGGCACCATCGCTCTGGATCGCTGTGCGCGCGCTCATGCCTGGATTCGTGGCCGCGACTACGTTAGCCCGGATGATGTGCAAGCCGTCATTCATGACGTAATGCGTCACCGCCTGTTACTGAGCTTTGAAGCAGAAGCCAGTGGTATGACGGCGAACAAAGTTATTAATGAGTTGATTCAGCGCGTCGCCGTTGCCTGAGGTCCGTATGAGTTTTACTCAACGATTTTCGTCCGGCGCCGAAATCAAACCGGCCAATCTGGTGAGCCTGCGCGACCTTGCCAACCAGTTGCCGCTGCACAAGCAGAAACGCATTATTAACGACCTGGCCGGACCCCATACTTCGGCCGTCCGCGGTCGAGGTATCGACTTTTCCGAAGTTCGTGAATATCAGCCCGGTGATGATATTCGCTCCATGGACTGGCGTGTAACCGCCCGCACAGGCGATCCTCATATCAAATTGTTCCGTGAGGAACGAGAGCGCCCGGTACTGGTGGTTTGTGATTTGCGCGCGAGTATGCATTTTGGTACACGCAGAGCGTTGAAAAGTGTTCTGGCGGCAGATATCAGTGCCCTAATTGCCTGGGCAGCCATGACAAATGGTGATCGCATCGGTGGTTTGATATTCAACGACCAGCAAGAAGTGGATTTACGACCTAAAACCGGTCGCAAACAGGTTCTGAGTCTGCTGCATAACATGGCTGAAATAGAGAAAAGTATCGCTTCTGACAACCATCAGCGTATGCAGCAAATATGTCGCCACATTCGTCGAATCGCCCGACCAGGAAGTGCCATCTACTTTGTCAGTGACTGGTCGGGCATTGACGCCGACTGCGAGCGTCAGTTGTTCAATGTTACCCGCCATTGTGATTTGGTCGCGGTGCAATTATACGATCCGATTGAAGCTGATTTGCCACCACCGGGACTATACAACCTGACAGATCGACGTCAGAAACTCGCCCTGGATACACATTCCCAAACAGCCCGCGAAGCGCACCAACAAGCCTTTGCTCACCAACAACAGCAGATTCGCCAACATATGTTGCGCTTAAAAGTGCCGCTGATTCGTATCGCTACAAACGATGATCCACTGACTTCCTTGCGCTCTGGTCTGGGCTTGACCCAGCAAGCATCAGGGAGAAGCCTATGATCACAACATTATCCCAACTGGCTCCAACAGCCGGTCAGGCTAACCCACTGCCGTTGCAGGGTTTGCAATTACCAGACGCTGTCAGTTGGTGGCCGCTGGCACCAGGATGGTGGTTACTCATCACCATTCTGTGTACAGCGACGCCACTGTTGGTGTTTCTGATCTTCCGAATGTGGCGCCGTAACAGCGACAAACGCCAGGCCAAAAAGCTATTAAACTCAGCTTACAGTCAATGGCTGGCTGACCAGAATCAACAGCAGCTGATTCTGCAATTGAATACGGTTTTGAAACGTTTCTGTCGCCAGCGTTTTCCCAAAGCCATTTCGTTATCTGAGCAACGCTGGAGCGATTTTCTTAATCACAGTGCCGGGACGGATTTATTTTCTGAACAGCAAAGTAAGGCTCTTCAATCCGGCGCGTATCAGGAACAACCGATGCCAGTACTTGACGAAAAAGATTTGGTAAGAAACTGCCAGCGCTGGCTAAGTAAAGCCAAAAACGCCAATCTCAGGGAGACAGACTAATGGAATGGCATTGGCCGTGGGCATTTTTATTATTTCCATTACCCTGGATTATTCGCGCATTCATTCCCGCTGCCAAAGTTCAGCAGGCTGCATTACTGGTACCGAACCTCGATATCTGGACTCAGGCTGGTCATCAGCACAGTGGCATCCGTAGATCATCGATACGTCATTGGTTGTTACCTTTATTTGTCTGGATGGCACTGTTAGCGGCCCTTGCCCGCCCTTATCAATCTGGCGAAGTTGTCGAATTACCGGTTTCCGGTCGTGACCTGATGCTGGCTGTTGACTTATCTCTGAGTATGGAAAAAGAAGATATGCAACTGAGCAATCGCCCGGTTAATCGCCTGGTAATTGTAAAACAGGTGCTAAATAATTTTATTGAAAAGCGTCAGGGAGACCGTCTGGGTCTGGTGGTGTTTGGTTCCGAGGCATTTTTACAGGCACCGCTGACGTTTGATACACAAACCGTTAAACAATTTATGAATGAGGCCCAGATTGGTCTGGCCGGTAAATCCACCGCCATTGGCGATGCCATTGGCCTGACCATAAAACGGCTGAAAAGTAATCCGGAAAACAGTCGGGTAATGATTTTATTAACCGATGGCTCGAATACCTCGGGTGAAGTGGAGCCGGTAAAAGCAGCGCAACTGGCTGCTAAAAATAAGGTAAAAATATACACTATTGGTCTGGGTGCCGACCTGATGGAAGTGCCGAGCTTTTTTGGTACTCGCCGGGTAAACCCTTCGCGGGACCTGGACGAAACGACTCTACGCCAGATCGCACAAATTACCAGCGGATCTTTTTTCCGGGCCCGCGACAGTCAGGAATTACAGCAGATTTATCAGTTTATTGATGAACTGGAGCCTACCGAGAAAGACCCACAAATTTATCGCCCACAGCAAAACCTGTTTCACTGGCCGATGTTAGCGGCATTTATTGCCAGTTTATTATTGGCTCTGCAACAGTCAGGGATTGTGTCACGTTTTAAGACGATAGAAGGTAAATCATGAGCCTGCTCGATCCTATTCAACAGTTTCATTTTATTCGTGCAGACTGGTTGTTGTTATTGCTGCCAGCCTGTGCAGTATTTCTATTGTTGCTGAAGCGTAAGCTGACTGCAGGCCAATGGCAGGATGTTATTGACCAAGAATTATTGCCGTACGTGCTCGACAATGCACCGCAAAAAAACGACCGGAGCAGCTTGTGGCTGGTCATGTTTACCTGGGTTATCGCGACGATTGCGTTAGCCGGACCAAGCTGGGAAAAAATGCCAACTCCGGTGGAAAAAAATCAGGACGCTCTGGTGATTTTGCTCGACATGTCGTTATCCATGGGAGCACAGGACATTAAGCCGGATCGGGCGACCCGGGCAATCCAGAAAGTGACCGATGTTATTCGCGGCAGAGAGGATGGTTTAACCGCATTGCTAACCTATTCCGGTGAAGCCCATACCGTGACACCGTTAACTGACGACCGCGACACCATTGAAAATCTGTTGCCTGCGATTTCGCCGTTTATTATGCCCAAGCCGGGCAGCCGCCCGGACAAAGCCATCGCCCTGGCACAACGGCTGGTAACCGACGCAGGTATTGGTAAAGCACGATTATTATTAATCACTGATGGCATCATTAATAAAGATATTCAGCGTATCGACAAAGTACTGGATACCGAGCGTTTTCAGCTCAGTGTCATGACCCTTGGGACAGCGGAAGGGGCACCGGTTTCTATGCCGAACAGTGGCTTTTTGCGTGATGGCCAGGGAAACATTGTCTTACCAAAACTCGATTTGCAACCGATTCGCAAGCTGGTATCCGAACTGAATGTTGCCTGGCAACCGATTCGTTACGACGACCAGGACTGGCAACAACTGTTGCAACCCAAAACCACCAATGAGGCAAAAGCAGAATTTTCTGACAGCGGTGATAACAAACAGTTTGATCAATGGTTTGATCAGGGCTTCTGGTTGATATTCCTGTTGCTGCCAGTAACGCTGTTACTCTTTCGTCGTGGCGTGCTGTTCAGCTGGCTGTTATTGCCGGCTCTGATATTACCGGCAACGAATCCGACGTCGGCCTGGGCCAACGACCCCGTGTCAGCTGATCCGCCAACGGTGATTCAACAGCAGCTAAGTGAACAACAAGCGAATCAACAACAAGCCGGCCAGGAAAGCGGCTTTTGGCAGAATCTGTGGCAAACCCCAGACCAGCAAGGCGCAGAATTATTAAACAGCGACCCCGCTGCAGCAGCGCAGCGTTTTGAAAACCCAGACTGGCAAGGCGTGGCGTCTTATCAGGCGGGTGACTATGAGGCCGCGCAACGAGCATTTGCCGACAACCACAGCGCGAATGGACGCTACAACTACGCCAATGCCCTTGCTCAGTCAGGTGAACTGCAAGCCGCCCTCGACGCTTATGCAGAAGCCCTGCAGCAACAACCGGACTTTACGGATGCCATCGAAAACCGCAAGGTTGTTGAGCAAGCGCTGAAGCAACAAAAAAATCAGGAACAACAAAAACAGCAAAATAAAGACGGCCAGCCACAGGGTAGCGATGAAAATCAGAGCGGTGATTCTTCCCAAACACAACAGTCGCAGCAACAAGAATCGCAACAACAAAATTCACAAGACAGCCAACAAAACCAACAAACTGGAAGTCAAACTGACCCGAAACGCGCCGAGCCAGGCGAACAGCAAAATACCAGCACCGCCAATAAGCAGCAAGACGACGCATTTGCCGAACAAAAAGCTGCAGAGCAGAAAGAGCCGCAAAATAAAGACGGAAATCAACAACCGCTGAGCGAACAAAAGCCACAACAAACAACCACCAACAGTGAACAGGATTCGGACCAGAGCGCTGCAGATCCGGCGTCAATGACACAGCAGCCAATGCAGGAATCGCAGCTAGATCGTGAAGAACAAGCTGCGATGCAGCAGTGGCTTAATCGTATTCCGGATAACCCTGGCAATTTGTTGCAACGGAAATTTTTATATCAGTATCGCCAGCAAGATGGTGGCCAATCAGAACAACAGGAGGACGTGTTGTGGTAAACCGTCTGCGTTATTTATTCACCCTCGTTTTTTTAGTCAGTGCACTCTTTTGTCAGAATGCTTGGGCAGCCGCCTTCAGCGCCAGCGTTGATCGGAAAAACATCAGCGAAAACGATACTTTTTCTCTGATGCTGCGTTATGGCGAACAAGTCGGTTTTGGCTCACCTGACCTGACTCCGCTGGAGCGTGACTTTCAGGTGCTGAATCAGCAGCGCTCCAATCAGTTTCGCTCCATCAATGGTCGCAATGAATCATTTACCGAATGGACGCTCACACTCAGTCCGAAACGCACAGGCAAACTGACCATTCCAACCATCAGTTTTAAAAACAAACGCACCCAAACGATCACGATGAATGTCAGTGCGCTATCGGCTGCAGTAAAAAAACAGCTGGAAAAAGAGTTCTTTTTTGATGTGGAAATCAGTAAAGGCCCGTATTACGTTCAGGGGCAGATACTTTATAAAGAGAAGCTGTTCTACAGCGTTAACCATGAAGACCCGAGCCTATCCGATTTCAAAGTAACCGACGCCCGAGTTGAACCACTATCCGAAGTGCGCTCCTATCAAACAGTGGTCGACGGCCAACGTCTGGGAGTCTACGAACGACAGTACGCTATTTTTCCTGAAGAAAGCGGCAACCTCGTCATACCAGGACAACGATTCAACGCCCGAGTTACCAACCCTTATGATCGTTGGAGTCGGGGACGCCAAGCGGGGATTGTCAGCAAACCGGTGCAGCTTGAGGTAAAGCCCATTCCAGCCAACTACCCTCAGGCCCCCTGGCTGCCGGCCAGCCGACTGGAAATCAATGAAACCTTCAGTAACGGCGACCAATCACAATGGACTGTGGGTGAACCGGTTACCCGGACCATCAAAGTTACGGCCAGTGGCCTCAGTGGTAGCCAGATTCCCGCGATAGCACTGCCGGTGGTCGATAAAATCCGGTATTACCCCGATCAATCGGATAACAGTGAGCGCATGAGTGAAACCGGCATTCAGGGCACGCTGCAGCAATCCATGGCGATAGTACCCACTGCTGAGGGCCGTCTGGTACTACCCGAAGTCAGGATTCCCTGGTGGAACACCCGGTTAGGCATACTGGAATACGCCGTGTTGCCGGCCAGAACCATTCTGGTAAAACCAGCAACGATTGCACAGCCAGAAACCATCGCACCTGCTCTCAACAACGCGGTAGCAGCGGCAAATAACACCGGTACGATAACCGGGCCAGCAAATGGCTACTGGATTATTGCGTCCTGCGTGTTGTTTTTATCAAATCTGATTCTGGTCTATCTGCTTTGGCGGCAGAAAAATCGTGTTTCTGAACCACCGGAATCACTGCCACAGACCGTCAGCGATAAACAGCGCTGGAAAGAACTGAAACAGGCTTGCCAACAAAATGATGCGCAACAAATCCGTACCGCAGTCATGCATTGGACGTCTGCCTATTTCAAACGGGAAGATATTGTGCGACTCGATCAGATTCAGGCGTTACACAACAACCATCGACTGAGCGCTGCATTAGCCGAGCTGGATGCCCTGCTCTATGCCAGCAATTCGACAAACAGCGCGTTTAACGGTGCGAATTTACTCGCGCTGCTGAAAACCCTCAAACCGGATTGCAACAATCAGAATGCAAACGCTCTCAAACCTCTGTATTCCTGAAGAGTACCGAAACCAGATCATAAGCGGCCACCTGAAGTTGTCTCTTCAGGTGACCAGCACCCCATCGTTGTCAAAACATGAATTCGATTCTGACTGAGATACTGCATTATGTCTGTGGTGTCATTGTCTGTTTGCTAGATGCACACGGTATCGTAACGGCGAAAAATCCGGTCTCAACTGACCAGCGCAGAAACCTTTAGCGCTTAAATAATGCGCATCGTTATTTCAACTAATGACTGGCGGTTTTCGAAAACAACTGAATCACTACCACCCCGCATATGATCAGGCTAATACCTGTAATCGCTGGCAAGTCTGGCACCTGTCGATAGAAAATCGCGGTCACGAACGCCACTAATACAATTCCCAATCCGGCCCACAATGCATAAGCAACTCCGACCGGGAAGGTGCGTAACGTTAAGGTGAAAAAATAAAAAGCGATGGCATAACCCACAACCACAATCAAACTGGGAATAAAACGGGTAAATTCATCAGTGGCCTTAAGCGCACTGGTGGCAATAACTTCGGCAACGATAGTGATGATTAAGTAGTGGTAGTTCATACGGCAATCCCTTCCATATCTGACCCATACTTTCAACGTAGCAGTGGTCGAGATTGCCGCAATTTTAGAATTGTAACCTTGGTACTTCTTACATACTTGTGTCGCCATAAGATATGACATGGCGAGCCAAGCTACCTGATAGTATCAACTCATCAACCGAATGGCGTAGTCAGTACACGATCTTCAGCGCCAAACAAGGTTCGCCAAAACCAACCACTCTCGAGATCATCCCGGCATTGCACCAGCTGGCGTTGATATAACGCTGAACGTCGCTCAACTTTTGCAGCGACTTTCATCAGCCAAGGTTTCTTTTTATGAGTGCCGCGTAGGTAACCACCGGCACCATCATGATAGGCAAGGTACAGCCGATAAGCATCGTGCGATTTTATCCCAGTGCGCTTGATGGTATTGGTGTTGTACCAACCAATAAAATCTACCGCATCTTCAAACTCATCTCGATCAGCGCCCCAGTTGCCGGTTTTACGCTGGTATTCCACCCAGGTTGCATCGAGAGCCTGAGCATAACCATAAGCAGAGGACGGACGTGGCCCCGGAATGATCCATAAAAACCACTCTCTTGACGGGCGGTTATCATCGATAAATTTTGATTCCTGGTGAATAAACGCCATGGTAACCGAAATAGGAATACCGTATTTATCGTGTACGGCTTTCGAGGCGTTATACCAATCGTAATATTCATCGAATATTTCACACACATCACCAATATTTTTCGGTTGCGGTGTAGAACAAGCGGCCAGAAAAACGAGTGGCAACATCAATAATATTTGACGAATCATGAATAAACCTTGTAAAGAAAGCCGCTAAACGTGCTCAATCCCATGTTCTGCTAATAATGCCATAAAGGCATCATTATCCAGAACTTCAACATCCAGGCTTTGCGCTTTCGTTAACTTACTGCCGGCTTTCTCACCCGCCACCAGGAAGTCGGTTTTTTTCGATACACTGCCGGTTACTTTAGCGCCAAGATCTTCCAGGTAATCTTTCGCCTGATCACGTCCCATGCTGCTAAGCGTACCGGTGATCACAGCAACCTTACCACTTAGCGGCGCATCGTTTGCCGTGGCAACAGGTTCCTTTTCTTCCCAGTTGACGCCGGATAGCTGCAACTGTTCGACAACATCGCGATTCCGTTGTTGGGCGAAAAAATGAACAATATGACTGGCAACAATGTCGCCCACATCGTTCACATTAATCAGGGTTTCTTTATCAGCATTCATAATTCGCTGCAGGAAGCCAAAGTGAGCCGCCAGGTTATTTGCGGTGACTGTACCGACCTCACGAATACCCAACGCGTATAAAAAACGACCCAACGTGGTTTTCTTTGAGTTTTCCAGTGCATCCAGCACATTCTGAGCCGACTTCTGCGCCATTCGTTCCAACCCGGATAATTGCGCCATCGTCAGATGAAATAAATCATCAACTGAATGAATCAAATCCTGTTCCACCAACTGGTCGATCAGTTTGTCACCCAATCCTTCAACATCCAGCGCTTTGCGCGCCACAAAATGTTTGATCGCTTCTTTACGCTGCGCCGAACACACAAGACCACCGGTACAGCGCGCAACGGCTTCGCCCTCTACCCGTTCAATTTCAGAATCACATACCGGGCATGTTTCAGGAAAAACAATATCATCAGTATTATCAGGACGACGATCCCGCACTACAGATACCACCTGTGGGATGACGTCGCCAGCGCGACGAATAATCACTGTGTCGCCCACTTTCACACCGAGGCGGGCAATTTCATCAGCATTATGCAGTGTTGCGTTGCTGACTACGACACCTGCAACCTTAACCGGACTTAAACGAGCAACCGGAGTAATAGCACCGGTGCGCCCCACCTGAAAATCAACCTGTTCCAGCACCGTCATTTCTTCTACGGCCGGAAATTTATACGCAATTGCCCAGCGTGGGGCACGCGCGACAAAGCCTAACTGCTGTTGCAATGCCAGATTGTTTACTTTAAAGACCGTACCATCAATTTCGTAGGGTAACGAATGGCGCTTGTCACCTAAACCATCGAAGAATGCCTGAGCTTCCAGCAGATTTTTGGCAACGGTTAACTCATCATTAATCTTAATGCCCCAGCTTTTAATCAACTGGAAAATATCACTGAGATTTTCTGGCAGGCTAAATTCCTCACTGACCACACCCACACCGTAGGAACAGAATTCAAGTGGTCGTTTAGCGGTGATCTTTGAATCCAGTTGGCGTAAAGAACCGGCTGCGGCATTGCGTGGATTAGCGAACACCTTCTCGTCCGCCGCCAGCGCTTTTTCGTTATAACTGTCAAAACCATCGAGCGGCATATACACCTCTCCACGCACCTCAACACGTTGCGGATAATCCCCAATCAGTTTTAACGGCACGTTATTAATGGTGCGAACATTCTGAGTAATATTTTCTCCGGTCTGACCGTCACCTCGAGTGGCGGCTTGTACCAATACACCGTCTTCATACAAAATACTGACCGCCGCACCGTCCAGCTTAGGCTCACAAGCAAATTCAATATCGTCACTGGTATTAAGCTGTTTCTGCACACGCGCGTAAAAGTCCGAAAACTCTCCTGCGTTCATGGCGTTATCCAGCGACAACATCGCCATTTCATGCTGAACCTGATCAAACGCCGAAAGCGGCATAGCGCCCACTTTTTGGGTAGGAGAATCGGCTGTTTTTAATGCCTGATGCTCACGCTCGATATCCTGCAACTCGCGCAATAAACGATCGTATTCCGCATCCGGTACGGTTGGATGGTCGAGTACATAGTATTGGTGATTGTATTCATTGAGCAGGTCACGCAACTCTTTAGCACGTGTTGCAGGGGTCGTTTCAGAAGCTGAAACGTCAACCGCCACCGAATCGGCGGCCGTTGGAAAAAGGTCATCTTGCTGAGTCATAGCGGCTTATTACGTTATTCAGATACACGCTAATGCAGAAATACTCAAGCCGCCACATCAGCAACACTGTCCTGTGCCTGAGAGGCTATCGCAATATCCTGTTGCGGCTTTTTAAAAACTCTCTGCACCAGCAGTGCTGGCGATTGTCATTATTAAAGCGCGTTTAATTAACGCGTACCTTGTTTCTTCATCATCAGATGCTGATGACGCTCAAAGGTCATAATTTCTTCACGGTTAGCTTCAACCGTTTGTGGGGTAAGAGCACTCAGGCTTTCATCCAATAAATCGGCTTTCAAATTGCGGGCAACCACCATCGCCATTTCATACATGGCTTCATACGCTTCGAGTGGTCGTTTTGCCCCCGGCAGACTCATAAAGAAGATTAAACCGGGAAACTGCTGATCAGCCATCCGGCCAGGTTCAAAAGTACCGGGTTCGTAACTTTGCGACACTGAGAACTGGATATTACCCGCACCATCCGCTTCTTCGAAGCGATGGAAAATATTCTTCTCGCCATAGCGCAGATCGCAGGAATTAAACAGATAAATCAAATCACTGCCTCTGAACCCTTGGTCTGATTGGGCAATAGCATGAATAACCAATACCACTTCAGCCGGTGGACGGTGAGCCAACACCTCCGCATCTGCACCTGCAAAGTTAACAGGATGCGTGATGATCTGAGCCGTTTCTGCAAAAGATTCGGTCATTGGCTGCGGCTCAGCTTCCATTTCGACTTTGGATTCTTCGCTGTGAGACTCTTCAACATGCTGTGCCTCTGGTGCCTCGTCAAGAGGGTCTTCTGTTGGCTCAGCCGACGCCGCTTCGGGTTCCGTGTTGGCGGCGGCTTCGGGCAGTGCGTCGATCAGGTTAACCGTTTCAGTTTCGTCGGGAGCGACATCGGAAACTGTATCGGATACCACATCGGTATCTTCGCCCAGTTCTTCAACATCAAGCAAAACAGGTACGTTTTCGTCCAGATTCAAAGGTTTGGCTTTCGGTACTAACGGCGAGTTGGGCTCAACTGGTGTTTCTTCGTCTTGCGTCGTTTCAGCGCCAGTCTCCAGTGCCGTGGTCTGAACACCGACCGCTGCATCACTGTTCTGGCTATGACGAGGCTGATTGTCAGTTTCGTTACTGACCTCGACGACTGCATCACGCACAGCCTGATCAACGTTGCTCTCAGAAGGTACTGCCAGGTCCGCTGAGTCAAAAGTATTACGCATGGAATCGACTTCTGGCTCATCGTCCAGTGCCGAAAAAGCAGGAACCTCATCGAACGAAGGTTGGGATTGTTGCGGGTCAGAAGGCTGATCCGATAAAGGTGCATTCGGCGAAAAACCACCAACGACACGAACCTCACCGGGCAGTTCAGGGTTGTAGCCCTCTTCCGGGAACTTAAAATCCTCCGAAACATCAAGACGCAATGCTTCGGCACGTGCGCGACGCATGCGACGAAATCCATCAATCAGTATTGCTACCATGGTCACTAATCCAATCAGGATTAAGACAGTCCGCCAGCTCCATTCCATAATTGCATCCAACCTCTTTTAAACACGTTGACGATTGCCTGAACCCCGTCAAAAACCGATAACACTAACGGAGCAGATCAACAGCCAAGTGTGTCACAAGCCCGGAGTCGATGACAGACCTTCGGGCGACTTTCCCTGGTTTTTCTTAATGAATTTTACAGTTTTTAAGCCAATTCTATGGCATGCCAATTATTGGTTGATCATTTCTGCCGCTTCTTCGACATCTACTGATACTAAACGTGATACACCCGGCTCATGCATGGTGACACCCATCAATTGAGATGCCTTTTCCATCGCAATTTTATTGTGCGTAATGTAAATAAACTGAACCTTTTCCGACATGGCTTTGACCAGTCGGGCATAACGTCCGACATTGGCATCATCTAACGGCGCATCAACCTCATCCAGCATACAAAACGGCGCTGGATTCAGCTGAAAAATCGAGAAAACCAAGGCAATCGCCGTCAGTGCTTTTTCGCCACCCGATAGCAGGTGAATGGTACTGTTTTTCTTACCGGGTGGGCGCGCCATAATCGCAACACCGGTATCCAGTAAATCATCCCCGGTTAATTCCAACGATGCGTGCCCGCCGCCAAATACTTTGGGGAACAGTTCAGCCAGACCAGCATTCATTTTGTCGAATGTTTCTTTGAAACGGGTACGGGTTTCACGATCAATTTTATGAATCGCGCCTTCCAGGGTACTCAGCGCTTTTTCCAGGTCGGCATGCTGGGCATCGAGATACACTTTACGCTCCGACTGGGTTTTATATTCGTCAATCGCCGCGAGATTGATCGCACCTAAGCGTTGAATGCGCTCGGCAATGCGCTGTAGTTCCTGTTGCCAGGTGTCGGCATCAGCCTCTTCTGGCATGGTTTCCAGCACCTGCTCAAGGCTGAGTTTTTCCTCCTGCAATTGCTCTACAAGCGCCTGTCGGCGGATATCCAGCGCCTGGCATTCCATCCGGACTTTTTCCAACTCATTACGGACTTCAAGCGCTTTTTTCTCGGCATCGGTGCGCTGTTGTTCGAGTTGGCGTAGCTGACTATCGACTGCCTCCAGTGCATGACGGGCAGCCTGCATGGCTTGCTCTGCCACCAACTTTTGTTCCAACAATTCTTCCAGCTGAGCTTTTAACTCTTCTAAATCGACGGAATGGTCGCGATTCTGATTGGCTTCAATCTGAAGTCGGCGCTCGCGCAGACGCTGCATCTGTGCCGCCAAACGCTCAATGGCCTGATTCAGACTTTGCTCTTTGGTCGCCAGCCCCTGTACGTTCAACTGCAACTGATGGCTGCGATCTTTGTTCTGCCCTGCCGACATACGTGCCTGGTCCAGCGCCACCTGAACCTGGGTTTTGTCGGCGAGCAAACGCTCGCGTTCGCCACTGTCTTCATCAATGGCCGACATGGCCTCCTGCCATTGCAATCGCACCTCTTCCAGCGACTCTCGTTCCAACTCCTGCAGATCACGGGTTTCCTCAATGTCCCGATCGAGCTTTTCACCGCGCAGTGCGAATTGCTCGGCACGGGCCTGTTTGCCGGATAACTGTGATTTCAGATGAATCAACTGCTGACTGGCTTGCTGCAGTTCGCGCTGAGCCACTTCACGCTGCTGCTCAGAAGAGCGCAGTTTAAGCTGATCAGCTTCAAGATCGACTTCCCACTCTTCAACCTGAATATCCAGCTCTTCGATTTGTTCTTCCAGGGTTTCCAGCTCTTGCTGACGCGCCAGAACACCACCTTCACCGTCGGCAGTTTTCGCTACTCGCAGCCAATGCTTACCAAGCCAGATGCCTTCCGGGGTAACCACTGATTCATCGGCATCCAGCTGCGGGCGCATCGCCAGTGCCTGAGTTAAATCGTTTGCCGTTTTTACATGCGATAAAAGACCGGATACATCTTGTTCACTGCGAACCACACTCAGTAAGGAATCGGCGGAAGCGGATACCGCGGTATTTCGCGCGTGTTGCCACAGGGCTAGCTGACCTTCTTTTAAGTTAGCCAACCAATGCTGAGTTGGATCGAGATCATCAATCACCACCGCCTGGAGGTAATCGCCGAGTACGGTTTCGACTGCCCGCTCCCAGCCATCTTCAACATGCAGTTGCTCCGCCAGGCGAGGCTTACGTGCCAGTTGATGACTTTCAAGCCAGTGGCTCACGGCCTCAGAACCCTCACCCAGAGCCGCTTTTTGCAGCGCATCCAACGTCGCTTTGCGGTTGATAAAATGTTGCAGTTGGTTTTTGCCGTCTTCCAACTGGCGACGGCGGGCTTCCAGATCTTCACGCGACTGATTAACCTGCTGCTGCAGCGTATCGGTCTTTTCCTGCAGGCTTTCGGAAGCCATTTCCTGCTCGCTGACTTCTTCCTGCAGTAACTGAATTTCTTCCAATTCAGGATTATCTGCAAGCTCGCGTTTTTCATCCTGAAGACGACCGATTTGTTGCTGCAGTCGCGACAGCTGCTGTTCAATATTCTGCATCCGCGTCTGGGCAACTTCCGCCTGACGGGTTGGCTCACTGGCGCGTTGAGTAAATTGTTCCCAGCGCTCCTGCCATTGCTGCTGATTTTCCTCAGCGATGGCTAGCGCTTCCGCAGCCTCTTCCTCACCAGCCAGCAACATCTCCAGCTCTGGCTCAAGCATCAGCTTTTCTTCGGCAATGGTTTCCAGCTGCAGCTGGTCTTCTTCTAACGAGCGCTGAGTATCAAGAATCGACTTTTCAACTTCCGCCATTTCCTGATCAAGCTGCAACGCCATTTGCGCCTGATGTTCAACTTTTTGCTCCTGACGGGCAATCTGCGATCCCACATCGTAGAACTTCGCCTGCGCTGAGCTGAATTCATCATTCTTGTCAGTGTGCTCAAGACGGAGCGCTTCAATCTCTGCATCAGCACTGCGTTGAGCGGCGGTGTGGGCTTCAAATTCAACCTGATGTTTGGCGATTTGCTGCTGCCGCTGCTGATAATCCCGATCAAGAATCTGCCATTTCAGTGCCTGCAACTGCGCTTTTTTCTCGCGTTCCTGAGATTTTAATTCTTTATATTTTTCGGCTGCATCGGCCTGTCGTTTGAGGTGTGCCAGCTGGCGATCCAGCTCTTCGCGGATGTCCTGCAAGCGCTCCAGATTTTCGTTGGTGCGCCGCATGCGATTTTCCGTCTCACGACGACGTTCCTTGTATTTGGAAATACCCGCCGCTTCTTCAACATAAACACGCAACTCCTCCGGCTTAGCCTCAATCAGCCGTGAAATCATGCCCTGCTCAATAATGGCGTAGGAACGTGGCCCTAAACCGGTACCGAGGAATATGTCGGTGATGTCTTTTTTACGACATTTGGTGCCGTTGAGGTAGTAACTCGACTGACCGTCGCGGGTAACCTGACGGCGCAGGCTGATTTCATTATAACTGGCGTATTCGCCGCGCAGAGTGCCATCCGAGTTATCGAAAATCAGATCAACACTGGCCTTACTGACCGGTTTGCGTTCCGCAGAACCGTTGAAAATCACATCGGTCATGGCATCGCCACGCAGGTACTTGGCTGAACTCTCGCCCATCACCCAACGAACGGCATCGATGGTGTTCGATTTTCCACAACCGTTGGGGCCAACAATACCCGTCATATTGGTACTAAAAGGCACGGTTGTCGGATCGACAAAGGACTTAAAGCCCGCCAGTTTGATCGCTTTTAAGCGCATAGTGGTGTGATCTTTCCTGTGAAGCAGTAAAAGGACGAAAGCGGCAGTTTACCACCGACAGGAAAACAGGCAAAAAATATGGCCATCCCGGCTAATACTGCAAGCACGCGGCGTCAGTCAGTTGCAGTAGCTGTCCTTAGTTTTTTTGGGGGCATGGATAAACCCCTGTGCTATGCGACTCTACCGAGCTGAATCACGACTTGTTTTACCCTCATTGTTCGGCCATCAACTCACTGAATTTATTGATAAACCGGGCCAGATCGATACCGTCTACCAACGCGTGATGTGCATGAATCGACAGCGGCATCTGGCGCTTACCATCAACCATCGTCATTTTTCCAACTGAGATCTTCGGGCAGCTGTCCTTCCATGCAAAATTACGAGCATGAGACAAGCCGGTAAACGACATCCAGGGGATTGAGGAAAAGTGAATCACATCGATTCCCGAAGCGGTTAAATCTAACCCCGTGCTGTGATGGGCGGCCTCAATCACCCCTTCTGCATTAGCGGCAAACGACTGAAAGTCATCATCGAAAATGAAATGCGAGAACTGAAACGTATCATCTGGCCGGTTGATCGTGGCAGATCCGTGAATGGTTTCGTAACTGTAAACATCACCATCTTCGAGGCGATATCGTAAAGCCTCTACTGAGTTAATCGCAATCAGCGCCCGATGAAAGTAGTACAGAAAAAAGGAAATATTATTCCGCTTACAATACTCGTACGCCTGGGTACATTCGACCTCAACAGAAACACCGGTGTACGGCTCATCGAAGTTATTGAAGAACTCAAAGTGTTCTTTTCTTACCCAGTTTTCGAGGTCTAATTTCGTTTTCATTGCTCGTCTTATACTAGTAAGGCACTCAGCCAATAATTAATATCAAAATCCCTTCACGATAATTTCAATAAGCACTGCCAGCAGACACTCACTCTCCCCAAAGATATCCGGAGACATTCTGCTGATAATCGGCAATGCTGTTATAACTGCGACTACCGCCGGAGGCATAATAAAACTCCTTACGCGATAATTCACGAATCGATAATACCTCGTCACTGAATACCGTTTGCAAATCAGCGCCTAGGGTAACCCACTTTTGCAGTAATGATTCATGGATCAGCCAAGCACGATTCTGATCACCCAAATCCAGATAAATCAGCAAGCGTTGTTCCTGCGCTACGGTGGGTAAACGTAAATTGGCACGTGCAGGGGTAAGCGCCTTATGAAACGATAAGGCACTGTAACCCTGATGCTTTCCGCCGGCAGCATCGGTCAGCTCTGCTGCCCGACGGGTAATCCCCAGCAGCGGAGCAAAGGACAGTGACTCCAGCAGACTATCGGCAAACATCCAGGAAGACCGCCCCCAGCACCGGGAGATTACCGGTATGCGAAGTGGTTGACCTTTCAAATGAGCCTTCAGCGCTGCTGGATCTGCTGCACTGCTACCTTCGGCTTTAAACGAAAGCGGCGCAGGCTGCTCTAGATACAACTGCGGCATACGCCGTTGATTCAGATCAGGCTGCCAACTAAAGTCGTACTCATTCAGATAGGGATAATATTCACCATGTTCCGGGTGGATATCGCACACATCCCCCGCCGTAACCGGATGAAAAGGACGGTATTCGGACAACACACCTGTTTGATCTAACATACTATTTTCCTGCACATTCTGGTCATACCATCAAAGCTGATTCAACGCTTGCTGAAGTTTCGCCAAGGCCTGTTGCACCCTGTCACGGCTGGCAGCCGACAAATCCCTCAGCTCGAGTGTATTTATTTCTTCACGCGCAACTTCGCCGCGCCGACAGGCCTGATCCAAGTACTGACGCAAGACAATCTCATCCAGCAATTTGCAACCAGTGACGGGATTAAACGTGAGTGCTTTTATCAAACGCAACCGCCTGTTTTGGTCATTTTCCATACGAATCGCAATGAATAAATGTGCCGCGTATGGACTCTGATTCTGCACAACTAAATCGTATGCTTTGTCATCAACCAGATACTGAATTTTGCTTCGATAATCGGAAAAATTCAGCTCTCCGGCGACAAATAAATCCAGCGCTTCGGCAATAACCCCTTCGGTTTTCTGGCTGGATTGATAAATATCAGCCAACCGGTCGAGCGCCTCATTTAACTTGCTATTGGTGACACTGGCGTCCAATACCACCAGGTTATTTACCCCAAGATGTTGCTCTGTCTTGTAGTCAGCACCCGGTGCCTCCAGTACCAGTTCAAGGTGGTCTTTCTGATAACGCAATACGGCATAGCTGATTGATCGCGGGGGCGGCTCAGCACCATGCCAGCAAGGATTATTGCGGGTATTGTCGCTGATACGAATATCCAGATTAAGACCGTCGGGTAAATATTCACCCCGACCGGCGAACAACACCTGATCTTTATCAAACATAGCGGCAAATACGTCGTCATCGAATAGGCTGATGTTTTTATGGATGGCCGCAAAAGCGGAACGCCACAGATCATTAACCGGAGGCACATAGCTGTTATCCGCCAGCCAGACATCAAAATAGAAGCGCTGTTGATGGGGAATGAATAAGCGGCTGAAGCTTGCATTAAGTTCAGAGCGCTGCTGCAGATCACTGTTCAGGTATTGGTCAAGATACTGCTGATAACGCTCAGCATCATACTTAGCGAATAAGCGTTGCATAAATACGAAGCGGTCTGCGGCAGAAGCGTTTACATTGACCAGCGAGTGCTCAAATGCCGTTGCCACATCGGTATTGATAAATCCACGGAATCCATCACGACTCAAACGAGAACACCAACCCAGCGTTTTTTGTGGTGCCAAAATCAAAAAAAGCTCAAACAAGCGCGTTGCCGGACCATAGGGACCCGCCTGCAAACAAAAATAAGCCGATACCAGTATCGGTACAAAATCACTGTTTGAATCCAGGCATTCGTAGGGAGGTTGAGCGGCATCACGCTGTCCTTGGTAGCCGCTTAGTTCAAGACCATCCTGCAATTGTTTAACCACAGAGTCGAATAATCTGGCGTCATCCCCATCACTGTTTAACCAGATTTCAATGTCCTGCTTGTCGCCGTCGTAACAGTCTGCCAATGAGGCAACGACTGTGTTAACGAAGTGCGCATTAAAAAGGTGTTTTGCTGACTGGTAATGTTCGTCATCAATGCCGTCGGCATGATCACTGGCTACCATAATCGAGACCAGAAGCAGTTCGTGTGATTTGTGTTGAATATCCCATAACGTCACATTAGCGACAGCACGCGATTCTAGACGCAATTCACGAATTGCCTTGAGTGCCGCATAATCAGCGGTATAGAACCGTTTTAAACTGCGTGTAATATTATTCAGTGCTTTTGTCTGCTCTTCACTGATACTGCCCTCCTGCACCTGTTCCGATACCCGATAGCGCTGTCGATAGACTTCACGACTGATACACTGATGTCTCTCAACCAATAATTCGAAAATGTCGGTTTCAAGAGTTTGTTGATCCAACAGGTGAAAAAAGATATCCAGAACACGTAAGAAGCACTCTGCACGGAGTTGTCTTTCCTCTTCATCTGCGCTGACCTCGAGCAGTTCGTCGCACAATTCTTCCAACACATCATGCAGATCAAACAGGATATCCGATTGTTCGGATACGCCGCCCAGACAGGTTTCCAGCTGACAATAGAATTCAGGCGCATGACGCTGTGCATGGGCAAATATCAGCACGCCATCGAGCTCAAGCAGGCAGTTTTGTTCGTCAAGAGACTCCCGACCTTCACCGTTCAGCACGTAGTGCCACAACGCCTTGCCATTTGGTAGATGATAAATAAATGGTGCTAATGGTTTAAGCCCGCGCTCCATCGGGAAGGACCATAGATCATCCGCCATTTGCTGCCATTCGGACCCGCCAGCATCGACAGCGTTGTCGCTATCGGCCGACCCATCGGATTTATCTCCAAAAATAACGCCGCGTATGCCCCGGAAAAGCCGCTGCAGCAAACCTGCTTTCTCTCGTTTAGCCGCGGCTGATTCAAAGGCTTGCTTTGCTTGCCAAAAATCCGGGTAGCCGTTCAAGCCAGGCCAACGTTGCCGGTCAGTAAAATCATTAATAGCAACCCGGGCGTCCGGGCTCGGGAGTTCAACCAACCGCTGTAACTGCACCCAGCACCATAATAGTGTTTGCTGTGGTTCGCCGATCGGGTTATGACGAAACACAGATACGTAGCCATTATGCGCCTGTAAATCGCTTGCCAGCGCATCGGCAAATAGACCAATATCGCGATAATCACCGCTCAACGAGAAGTAAAATAGCCGGTCCGCTTCACCCTCAGATTCCAGGGTGATAAAGTCATCGAGTTCCAGGTCAACGTCATCACAGCACCGACCCAAAGTGTCGCTAAACGCATCACTGTCCAGCGACGTGTAGACCGAAATAAAACAAGGATCATCATAATCGTCCAGCTGACTCACCTCCTGTTGTAACTGCATGGTAAGGTCAATCGGAATAAGAAAATCTGGAATGGACATACTGCAACCTGAATACACGTGCCTGTGCGAAAATAGCAAAGCCAGATAATAACAAAAGCAACAGTAGCTACGAAAATAAATACGTAGATTATCAGTGAAATTATGTAAGCAACCGCCGTTTGTCCCGGCGGTTGCTCTGGGTTTATGACACCGCCAACAACTGACGACTGAGCAACACCAGCGCGTAACCAACGCTATACGCCATTAGCAGCAGCGGTGTGTACTTGAGGTAATTCAGAAAGGTTAAACCTTTGACCTTGTTCATGGCCACCACACCCGCGGCCGAGCCAATCGCCAGCATTGCACCACCGACTCCGACTGAAAACGTCAGTCCCAGCCAGTCATCGGTGGTCATATCAATCCCGGATTTCAGCAATGCAGAGGTTAATGGGACGTTGTCAAAAATTGCAGAGACGATGCCCAGAGAGTAGTTTGCCGCCATGGGTGACCAGTGCTGATAGATCAACAAAATGCCGTCCAGTGCCCCCACTTCTTTGAGAATTCCTACCAGTAATAAAACCCCCAGGAAGAACAATAGGGTGTCAAATTCGATCTTACGAATGTAATCGAGCACCGGCTCATTTTTGTCAATAAACTGTGCCACCATAAACATCAACCCGAGTCCAAAAAGGAAAGTCAGCACTGGCGGCACGGCAAAGAGTACGTTGGCAAAAATTACCAATAAAATCGTCATAAAAAACAAACCAGTAATAATCCAATCAACCCGGTCTAGCTGAGTTTCCTTCTTCTCAATCGCAAGCTGACCAGAAACACCAAAGGACAGCAGAAAACACAACACCATCACGGATACCAGTGACGGTAGAATCAGCCCCAATAGGTTGGCAATCGACACCTTGCCTGCGAGGAAGATCATTAAGGTTGTAACATCGCCGGTAATCAAAGAAACACCACCGGCATTGACTCCATAAACAATGGCCACGGCATAGCGGATTTTCAGTCTGGTGGATAACGCCAGGCTGTTAATCAATGCCAGACTCACCAGAGTGGCGGTAATATTGTCGGCCAGAGATGAAAATAAAAAAGCAAAACCACCGATAAAGAACAGCAGCGTTTTCAAACCTATCTGGTGTGGTAATAACCAGGATGCCAGTGTCTGAATAACTCCCTTCTCAGACAAATAGGCAACAAAGGTCATAGCAGCAAACAAGAACAGCCATAACGAGGCAATGTCGAGCAGGTTCTCGTTAAAGGTGTGATGAACGGCATCACCCGGTTCACCATGCGTACCAATAAAATAAACAAACCAGGCTAAGGTACCGAAAAACAGAGTCGACTTAGCTTTATCGATGTGGGTCAGATCTTCGAGAATAATCGACAGAAAGCCGATTGCAGCGATAATGATGATCGCAGTTATCATGAGGCGCATTGCTCCGCTGTGGTTAAAGCCGAAGAAGAAGGATACGGCAGGAAGGTTATCTATTAGACGCCAGAGCGCCGATAATAACAATCCTGCCGAACCGAAAATGGCGATGCCAGGGACGCATCTGGCTGGGATTATTTCACTCCATCAAAAGCAACCACAGAGAACAAAGCCAGCGGAGGTTTAGGTCAACGATTAAGCTGGCTTTAAATAACCTTTAGTTACTTACGACCTATCGGCACAATCCAGGTATCAAACCTATTCTTGCCTCTGGAGACTATTATGAGCTGGGCATTGGTTACCGGAGCATCATCCGGCATTGGCGCTGAGATCGCGGTGTCTCTGGCGAAACGAAAATACAACCTGATTCTGGTTGCCCGACGAGAGTCACTGTTACGCCGGCTGGCAGAAAGATTGCAGCAACAGTATCAGGTGCAGGTATCGGTGAAGGCACTCGACATCACCTCAGAACAGGCACGTAATGATTTAAAAGCACAGCTGAAGGCCGAACAGATTGAACCGGAATTTTTGGTAAATAATGCAGGCATTGGTCAGGTTGGACAGTTTGAAGAGAACGCCATGGGCGATTATCAGCGAACCATTGATCTGAATTGCACTGCCTTGACGGCGTTAATTTTCGACTACCTGCCAGCCATGCAACAACGAAAATCCGGATATATCCTGAATGTGTCGTCTGTATCGGGATTAATGCCGGGACCGAATCTGGCGATCTACCACGCCAGCAAAAATTACGTTCAGGCATTATCCGAAGGACTGTGGCAAGAAAATCGTCGAAAAGGAGTGGTGGTGACAGCCAGCTGTCCGGGACCGACCGAGTCTGAATTTCATCAGCACGCTGGCTCCGATCAAATTGGTATGTTTCATCGCATCGGCTTAATGCCGGCGTCTAAGGTTGCCGAGCAAGCCGTTGATGCCTGTTTAAACGGCAAACGGATTGTGGTTCATGGTTTGCTCAACCAGGCTATGGCGCTGAGCGGAAAATACACCCCGAAGTCAATTCTGCTGCCGATTACAGCCTTGATTATGAGCAACAAATAGCCACTCCAGGCGGATCACAAACACAAAAAAAACCGGCCACTGAGCCGGTTTTTTTACCTGCAAAGGTTCGTATTATGGACGAACCAGAGTGAAGGTTTCCCAGGAATCCACTGACGAAGCCAGAGCGCTCAAACCAGCACCGCCGGCAAAGTCCGCTCGCAAGAATTTGTCGTTGTCCGCTTTTAAAGCAATGTTGCCATTACCCCGATCAATCAGTTCGAACTGCGCCGCCGCACTTCGATCGTGATTATTCGCTTTCAGCGTACCCAGCAGGTAAGAATCCAGAGCAACATAATGGCCATCTCGGGCACGCAGCAGGACCTTACCATTACCGGACTGCTCTAGCACAAAGCTCTCCCAGGTACCCAGGTTGTCAGAACCAGCCGATATAAAACTGCCACCGCCACTCATCGCTCGTACATAATGTCCGTTATCCGTTCGCAGATGAACAACATCACCAAAATACGGGAACGGTGCACGCGTCACACCATTGGCATCAAACTTAAATTCACCACGAGCGGCGTAATGATCAGAAAGATCCCACTCACCCCAAAGTTCATCGATGGTAGCGCGTGGTGCGATCACTTCCTGAATCGCACTCGTTGGCTGCTGATTAACGCGGCTGAACAGGGTGTAATCGAGGTATTCCAGATACGGTGCTTCTGCCCAGGCGTTCGTGTCAGAATCGTAACTCAGGTTATGGCCTTTGTTGGTCGGTTCTTCGGCGTTTAAGACCGACTCCATATAATCACGATCTTCCGGTAGGCCAATCTTATTAACGTTAAAATCACCCGCCATAATCACCGCCTCGTCCGCCGGGATATTGAGACTGCGAATATAGTCACCCATCTCCTGTAGCTGAGCTTTGCGAGCATTACGGTTAGCATCGTCATCGGACGATTGTGTGTGCGTAGCAAACACGTGGTATGGCTTACCCTGCTTCTGAATTTTGGCGTAAATCACACCCCGGGTAGCGGCACACTGAATGCCATTGCAGGCTTCATAAATACCAGCACCTTCTGTTTCAAATGGCCAGCGAGAGACAATACGAGTACCGGAATTCATCAGCTTGCCGGCCTTAAAGATTTCGGCCGACTGATACGGGTATTCTTTACGCAACTCTGCCATCAGTGCGTTGCTTGGCGCCAGATCAAATACTTCAGTGAGTACCAGCACATCATAGCCTGACATTACCTCTGGCATCAGTCCCAAACGGGTACCTACTTTTTTAGAGCCGTAGATGGTGGTCGCCCATACGTTATAGCTCAAGACATTGAAATCACCTGCGCCAGCTAATTCAGGTTTTTCGTCTTTCTCCTGAATCACGTACTGAACATTCCCGCCGTTAACAAGATCGTTACCTTTAAACGCGATCTGCGCGCTATCGCCCGCCAAAGTCACCGGGAAGCGATGAATCTGCTCGTCCGACTTGTCGGCAACGTCCCAACCATTACCCTCTGCAGAAAATTCCAGCTCAGTACCACGTGTTTGCTGCGTCAGTGTCAGGTCGTAATCCGCCGAACTTAAACGGATATCAAGATCGGTATTTTTGCCGCTATCGCGCCCCAGCTTGGCCACCGTCCGGGTTGACAGCGGAGGAATCGTTTCTGCTACCAACTCGGCACGGGCATTACCCTGCAAACTGACGGTCAGTGTGTCCAGAGTGCTGTTGGTCAGTTGGATTTCGGTGTCCAGCTGAGTGGCTGGCGGCTTAGACATGGCGCTGGCAGCCACAGAGACAGATAACAGAGACGCTGCCAACAGTGCTTTATTTAATACAGAACGGGCGGGTATCGACATCTGATACACCTCTCCTTTAATAGTCATTCTTATTTCTGAGCAAGAATTTATATCAGAACCCAATAAAGTGTTACTTTTTTATGACAAACACTCAAAATTGTCTCAATTAACCCATAGCCCCGTCCTGATTGGTGAATACTGAAATTCCTGTACCTATCTGATATAACACCCATCCCTGTAAACGACCCTCGGAAACCTGCTGTGGCACAAGCTCCTGAACCCCTGAAAGCCTACAAAGTTAATGACATATTGGTATTTGCCAGCCGAGGCAGTGACGCCAAGGTTCTGGCAGCACCGCAAATACGCCCGATGGAGGAATGGCGTGAAGACGTCGCTGCCTGGGTTGCATTGCGCGCCGAGCGCGCCCCGGAGCTGGACGAGTTGAAAGACAACAGCCGGACAGACGCCTATATCCATAATCCATCCTGAGCAGTCACATAAACCCTGGTAAATAAGAAGACCTTATTTTTTTCGCGTGATTGTTGTTGCAGTGGTCGCTATAATCCGCGCCGGCCTGTTTCAGGCCGAAGCATGACTGTCGAGGCAAGGCCTGACGTTATCATAACAACGCACCGGATTTACGCTCCGGCCAGCAAGGTATCTGATATGACCATTACTCAAGAATCGACAAACCCGCCTGTTGTGGTTTGTGCTATGTATAAATTTGTTACTCTGGAAAACTTCGAAGCAATACGCCAGCCGCTGCTGGATGTTATGACCGCCAACGAAGTAAAAGGCACATTGCTGCTGGCTCAGGAAGGCATCAACGGCACCGTCGCCTCAGACCGTAAAGGTATCGATGCCCTACTGGACTGGTTGCAGCAGGATGAGCGCCTGGCCAATATCGTCTACAAAGAGTCTTTTGACGACAATATGCCGTTCTACCGCACCAAGGTAAAATTGAAAAAAGAAATTGTCACCATGGGTGTCGAAGGCATCGATCCGAAACAAGTGGTTGGTACCTATGTAAAACCGAAAGATTGGAATGCGCTGATTTCTGATCCTGATGTGGTGCTGGTTGACACCCGTAATGATTACGAAGTTGAGGTCGGTACGTTTAAAAATGCCATCGACCCACGTACCAAAACTTTTCGCGAGTTTCCGCAATACGTAGAAGACAACATGAACCCGGCTAAACAGAAGAAAGTAGCCATGTTCTGTACTGGCGGTATTCGTTGCGAAAAATCGACAGCCTACATGAAAGAACAAGGCTTCGAGGAAGTGTATCACCTGGAGGGTGGGATTCTTAAATACCTGGAAGAAGTTCCTGCTGAAGAGTCTCTGTGGCAAGGTGAGTGTTTTGTTTTCGATAATCGCGTCACCGTTAACCATCAGCTGGAAAAAGGCAATTACGATCAGTGCCATGCCTGCCGCCGCCCAATTACTGAAGACGATAAGCAATCAGAAAAGTACGTGACAGGTGTCAGCTGTCACCATTGTTTTGATGAATTCAGCGAAGCACAAAAAACACGTTTCGCACAACGCGAGCGACAAATGCAACTGGCGAAGAAGCGAGGTGAAGATCACCTCGGTACTGACCTCCAACAGGTTATAGAGAAGCGTCGCCACGAAAAGCTGGCGTTAAAAGAACAACAGCGTCAGCTCAATACGAAATAAGATATATAATCAAACCGATAAAAGCGGTTTCTTTTTGCTGCCGGATAAGAGACATAGTGCTGTGTCTCTTATTACCCTGTCGATATCGCAGCGTCCTGCTGCTGGGAAAAGAAACTTTCTCCTGTTTCTAGATTTTAAAAAAAGGTTTTTTATTATGAATAATCAGACAATTTTCAGCCGTATTGTTGTTCGCTGTAACCGGGTTAACCGGCTGCGATAACTCTGAAGTAGGCGATGTTTCCCTCGGTTTATTCACCACCAAAGATATTAAAATTAACGTGCTGCAAGATCCCATGGTTGCCGGTGTAACCTGCCATGTTGCCAGCATCGAAGCCGATCTCGACTTTTCTGACCCGAGTGATACATCCATTGCCTGCCGCCAAACCGGGCCAATCACCCCGGAAATGATTGCAGGGATCGATAAATCCGCTTCCGGTGAAGTGATCTTTCGCAAATCAAAAAGTATTTTGCTGAAAACTCTGAAAACCCGGCGCATTTACGATGCCAGCTCACAAACCCTTATGTATGTGTCGTACTCTACGAAAGAAATTAACGGCAGTTATAAACACAGTTTAAGTAGCGTGCCACTTTATGGAACTTCGGCCTATACTCAGACGACACAGTCGACAAATAACTGATAATTACAAATATATTATTAGTTTTTCAGCCCTTGAAAGCTTCTGGACGGCTGTTTAAAGTACAGAACTCGAATGGATTTCGTAGCCTATCTTCACGGAGGAATGATGATGAAGAAGCTTTTCACCCCGCTGTTGACGCTGGTCATCAGTGCTGTTTTATCAGTTTACAGCCACGCACGCACTCTCGAAGGGATTGATTTTCCTGAAGTAACTGCCGCTGATTATTATTACCCGCAACTCACACTCAATGGTGCAGCCACCCGCACGTATTATTACGTTGTTGATATGTATGTTGGATTGCTGTACCTACAAAACCCATCAACTGAACCCACCGACATATTTGCTGACGAAAGCTATAAACGCATGGTATTCCATACCCTGTTGTCACGGGCCAGTGGCCGCCGCATTGGCAAAGCCCTTTATGAGTCGTTAAAGCTCAGTCCTGAGGAAGCGGCAGCGCTGGGAGCGCCAATAGAAGACGTCATCGACATGTTCGACGTGGAGATGAACAAGGGTGATGAAACCTTCATTGAATATGTCCCTGGTGAAGGTACTCGCATCGTTGTTAAAGGCGAGCTGCGCGGCGAAATCGACAGCAAGGATTTATTCAATGCCTTTCTAGGCATCTGGATTGGTGAGGAGCCATTCAGCGAAGAATTTAAGGCTGGAATTCTTGGCACCAGCAATGATCGTTTTGTATCAAATTAGGCCATAGGCAGCGGTGTGTTACCAGATGACGGACAAGTTATCCATCATCTGTTACTGCCGCTGCGGTTCGAAACCATCGTTCATTTCCGATGTAATCTGTTACATAAATATCATTAACTTCCTACAACACCTGCTAAGTAATTCGTCTAATCTATTATTAAGTTGGATTGGCGGAGATGGGTATGGTGAAGCACCGGGCTATACTGTTGGTTGTCGTTCTGATTTTTGCACCGTTAGTGGGCGGTAGTGCGGCTCTTATTCAGAAAGTACTGCCAAAGTTAGGATTAGTCAGTGATTTTCCAAAGGTCGTTGGTTTACCTCCAGGCAGCGTGAAACCCAATACACCCGCCTACAATGGACCCCATCCGTCGGCGACTCCCCGCCCTGATGAAACCTATTCATTTCCGATTCCGTATGGCGAAACAGGTCCCTCCACTCCCTTATTCGCTGGGGATAATCAGTATCCGTTTTTATGTCAGACTTCAGATTCACGCCTGGGTCAGCCATTAATTGATAATCATCATGGCTGGGGTGTACCGGTCTTTGCTAACACGCTGGCAGGCAAACGTACCGACCAGGTCATTGGTTACAGCAAAGATTGCTTGTTACCGACTCGCCATCATTATTTGTATTTTTCCAAGCCCGATGATCGCAGCGCTAAACGCCAGAATGATCACCACCTGGGTATTGACCGGGATATCCATCTGCTGGTCAGGGCCGAGTCCGGTACCATCAATCGCCACTTGTATAGCATTTTAATCCCGACGACATTTAATGATCAGGTTGATAAACCGGATCTTTCCCGTTGGAACGGTAAATTAATTTATTATTTTCGTGGCGGTATCAGTATTGGTTTTCAACAGGGAAAAATGCGACTGACCCATATTGCGAAAAAAATGCGCCAACTGTTGAACCTGGGTTATGCCGTGGTTTTCTCCTCCGCAACAGAAACCGATAACAACTACAATATCCTGTTACAGGAAGACACAGCCCTGAGGCTGAAACACCAGTTCATCAGCCGCTATGGTAAACCGGAATTTACTATCGGCTTTGGAGGTTCTGGCGGCGCTATTCAGCAGTTTCTGTTTTCGCAGAACCATCCGGGCATCATTGATGGATCGGTGGCGGTAGTGGCTTACCCGGATATGATCACCCAAATTCACTATACCCTCGATTGTGAATTGCTGGAGTATTACTTTGATCATATCGCCAGCGACAAACCTTTCTGGCAGTCCGCCGCAAATCGTCAGGCAGTCATGGGACTGAGTACCAATTACGCTCAGTCACCGCGTCTTAGCTGGCTCTATCGTTTGTCGCAGTTATTGAACTTTAACTGGCCTCATCCGCAACCCCCAGGGTCTGAATGCAGCAGCGGCTGGCGGGGTTCGACAGCGCTGATTAATAACCCTAAATTCCACAGCGATGGCCATCGTTTCAGTCAGTCAGTACGCAACAATACGCCGTGGACCCATTGGCAGGATAATCAACATGTCTACGGTACCGATGACGAAGGACGAGCACCGTCCTTGTGGAGCAATGAGGGCGTTCAGTACGGACTGTCCGCGCTGCAAAACGATGTCATCAGTGCGCATCAGTTTCTGGAACTGAACAGTCGTATTGGCAGCTGGATAGAACCCAAACAAATGACCCAGGAACGCCTTTGGTATCTGAGTATGGATTCCGACATACGTCGTTTCAGCCCTTATGGTGAACACAATATGAGTCACCGGGGAGCCGTTCGTAACCTCGCACCGCGCTATAACGGCAACCTTGAGGCAGCCCAGGCGGCCTACCACTCCGGTCTGGTGTTTTTAGGGGCATTAAATACCCCGATGATCGATGTCCGGATGTATCTTGATCATCAACTTGATATCCATCACTCATTCGCCAGTGGTTCCGCCCGCGAACGTATTATTGAAGCCGGTTACGACGCGGGTAATCACGTTATCTGGACTGCAAAAGCACCACATAACCCGATGTGGGACGCCGTACAGGTGATGGATCAATGGCTCACTCTGCGCCAGCAATCAAACGAGATGCGCCCGCAAGCAGCAGAGGACAGTTGTTTTGACAGCAGCGGTCAGGTCATTGCCAGAGGACGTGGTGTTTGGGATGGCAAATGGAACCAACAACCGACGGGCAAGTGCCAGCGCCAGATGCCATTCCATCAAAGCAGTCGCCAGGTCGCCGGGGAATCCATCAGTGGCTATACCTTTCAATGTCATCGGATACCGGTCTCTGAGGCACTGGATGCCGGATTTTATGCTCCCAAAGATATGCGCCCCTACCAAAGCCAGTTAGAGCAGATTTTTCCTTTGGGCGTATGTGATTATCGTCAGGGCGATCGCGCCCGACCGGCCAATCTCTGAGCGGTGAACAGAGTTGATTATTTTGTAAAACAATAAAATCTTGAGAACGAATCGGGTATAAAGGTTAGGCCAACAACGATTCGTTGGATGGCTGGAATCTCGCACACAAGGAATTTTTATGCGTCTCATAAAACCGGTGGCTGTCACCGTTATTGTACTTTCTCTAACCACCCTCCTTGCTTACAAAGCCTTTGAAGCTTACGCCCGTAAACAACTGAAACTCGATGTGTCTTACCCAACGGTTATGACTATGCCCACCGGGGCGTTGATAAAAAATCAACCAGCCTACAACGGCCCACTCCCCAGCGCGACTCCGCGTCCACCGGAAACCTATAACTTTCCGGTTGAATTTGGCGAAAACGGCCCTGCTAAAGCGCTGTTTGCCGGTGCCAATCAGTACCCGTTTATGTGCCAGAGTATCGATTCCGGTCTGGGTCAGCCAAAGGTTGATAATCACGACGGGATTGGCACACCGGTATTTAAAGAAACAAACGATGGCAGCTTGTCAGACACAATTATCGGTTACAGCAAAGATTGTCTGCTGAACACCCGCTTACATTATTTTTACAGCACCGAAGAAGGCGGCATCCGACAGACCGAATCCCTGACAACGGCGGTAAAAGAAACAGCCGCCGACGACAGCGGTGAATTACTGGTCAGGGTCGAAACCGGAACCATAAACCGCTTCATCTACGCATTAATACTACCCACCACAGCCAACGACGAACAGCATAATCCAGATTTATCGGCCTGGAATGGTCGTTTGGTGTATCACTTTAAAGGGGCAATTGGTATTGGTTTCCAGCAAGGTAAAGCGCGTCTGAAAAGCATTATTCGCGATATGCGCCCGGCTCTGGATAAAGGTTATGCCATCGCCTATTCCACCGGTAATGAAACGGATAACCACTATAATATCTGGCTCCAGGAAGACACCGCACTGCGGGTGAAAAAGCAATTCACCAGTCGCTACGGAGATCCGGAATTTACCATTGCAATGGGAGATTCAGGAGGGGCTCTGCAGCAATATCTGCTGTCACAAAACAACCCGGAGTTGCTCGATGGCGGAGTTGCCATTGTCGCCTACCCGGATATGACCAGTCAGATCCTCTATGGACTTGATTGCCCGTTACTGGAATATTATTTCGACTATCTGGCCGCCGATAAAACCTTCTGGGAACAAGCAGAACACCGTAGCCTGGTTGCAGGCTTGAGTTTTAATTCAGGGTTTAAAGCGCGCGGTCAGCAACTCGAGAACATTGCTTCCTGGATGCGTTTCGAGACACCGCCTAAACGCAGTGGTGCCACAGAGTGCAGCTACAGCTGGCGTGGCTCAGTGCAAATGGTCAATAACCCCAGATTCAGCACTCACTACAGCCGTTACAGCGAACAAGTGATGGCCCAAAACTACTGGACCCACTGGCAGGACAACCGCGATGTTTACGGCACAGATGAGCATGGTCGAGCGCCGGTTCCATGGAGTAATGTGGGAGTGCAATATGGGTTACAAGCCTGGAAGGATGGCTCGATCAGCCAAGACCATTTCTTCGACCTTAATCGCAAAATCGGGAGTTGGGTACCTCAGGCAGAGATGAAACCAGAGAAATTTTGGTTGGTCAGTAACGATGATTCGTTTGCAGGACTGCGTCGTTTTAATCCTTATCAGCATAAAAATTTCAGTCATGGTGGAAAAACCATGGCGCTGGCACCTCGCCTGTCTGGCAGCCTGAACGCGGCAAAAGGCGCCTGGCGTTCAGGTAATATGTTCCATGGTGCATTGAATATGCCGTTAATTGACGTGCGTGTTTATCGCGATGATATTCTCGATATTCATCATTCATGGGCTGCTGTTTCAAGCCGCCAGCGTATCCTCGATCATAACCAAGGGAACAATCCGCTGCAGGCAATCTGGATGGCGGAGCGTAATTACAAACAGATTCGCTGGGACGCATTTGCGGCCATGGAAGAATGGCTGGAATCCGGAGCAAGCAATAAAGCCACCTTTAGCGAAGATCGCTGTGTTAATAAAGACGGCGATCTGATTGCCCAGGGGCCTCTGGTTTGGGACGGCGACTGGAATAACAAAACGTTGGGGGAATGCAGCCAACGTTTCCCGTTTAATCGCAGCAGTCGCCAGGTTGCGGGCGATTCAGCCGCCGCCAGCACCCTATTCTGTAATCGCATTTCGATTACCGATGCAGTCCGGGTGGGTATTTACGACCCACTGGACGTCACTGATCTTCAGCCACAACTTGAGGAGATTTTCCCTCACGGTGTCTGTGACTATCGCCAGCCCGATCAATCCGGTTTGAATACCTTTTAGATAAGGCCAGTCATTTATTACGAAAACTGCTTTTTCGAATTGAACTAGTCCCCCCACATCCAGTCATAGACATTATCTCAGGGGGGATAACAATGAATATTCGTAAAAGCCTAATGACACGATTTGTAATCGGTGCAGCCGTTATGGTGATTTGTTTGCTGATTCTTACTGTTAGTCAACGTCAAGCCATACACACACAGCAACTACTCACCGGTTGGCAGGCTCAAGCGGATAAAATTCAATTGGATATCGCTAACCTGCAGCAACAAGCTCAGCATTACAAGTTAAATGCGCCACGGGATTTTGAAAGCTATAACCGCGATGTAGCCGTCTTTTATCAGCAATTTAAACAACAGCTGGCAACGTTGGATCAAACCTTCGACAATGCAAACAATAGCGTTAAAAATCTCAGCAGAAAATTCATCTACCGCTGGTTAACCCAGGGCAGTAGCCCGTTATTGCAGGCCGTTCAGAAACAGTCATCCTGGCATGTGTTGTGGCATGCTTTTGTTGAAGAATTAACCGCAGAAATCGGAGACCCAAAAGAGCCGAGACTGGAATGGGCAGCTGAGTACATCATTACGCAGCAAGATAAGCTAACCCGTGATGCAGTCGCACTTGGACAGCAGATTACCAATGCCAACCAGTGGTTCGCTGCCGTTTACGCAAAAATAAATACTGGTCTGGTGATTTTCGTCATGGGTTATTTATTATTCAGCCTCACGGTATTTGCGTTGCGCATTATACGGCCGATTTCGATTACCACCCGAGCCTGTGAAGCCGTTGCCGCTGGTGCCTATGGGACAAACATTGAGGTCAGCGGTTCAGGAGAAATGCAGCGTTTGCAGCTGGCATTTAACGAGTTATCCAGCCGCTCAAAACTGCTGATGAATATGTTAAGTGACATCAATCAGCCGGGAAATGTCAATGATAAGCTGCAGCGTATTTATGACAGTGGTCACCAAGCATTAGGCTGCAATTGGATTGGTTTAATGATGTTTAACGAACAGACCGTAGATTTAAATACCTCGGTTCCTAGCACCCTCGATAAAAGTTTCCGTCATCGCCATGTATTATTGCCAAATGCACTTGGGAAAACCCTCCTAGACTCTCTGAATTCTGGCTGGCTTGATATTAAATCGTTGCGTCAATTATCGCTTAAACATCATGACGAACGTTTCTTACGTGAATTGTATAAAAACACAACAGCGGATAATGTCGTTGGCTACCCGTTCCGTTGTCCGGCTCATAAGAACTTTATCTTACTGTTTGCCAGTAACCAGAACGATGGTTTTTCGCAACAGCAAACAGAGTTAATTCAAGCACTCTCGAAACTCATGGCCGACGCGATCATCGCCGGTATGGATGAGAATTCCAACACTGGAACAATCGCAGCAAGCTAGGTTTTGAGTCCGGCAGATAACTGACTATTCTTCCGGCAAAAACTCCCGGACACAATTTCGTCCGGCATTTTTTGCGTTATACATGGCAACATCTGCCCTGGAGAGTATTTCGCGAATACTGCCACCCGATAAGTCGTCGCTGTAACACACGCCAACACTGATCGTAACTACCCGGTTGAAATCGCAGTTCAAAGTCGGATCGCCAAATTTCACCTTGGTAAACGCGTGTGGAATAGCGCGATAGCGGACACTGTCGCAAAGTTGCTGGGCCATATTGAGGACATACTCTCGATTCGGATTATCCAACACCACAACAAACTCTTCCCCACCATAGCGCGCAATTAAATCCCCCGGACGTTTAATCACATGACTGTGACGTAATGTTTCAGCAACCTGTGTTAGGCAGATGTCTCCTTCCAGATGTCCATAATTATCGTTATATTCTTTAAAACTATCGACATCAATCAACATCACTGCAATGGACTTTTTGTCACGCAAATTTCGCTGCCAGGTCAGAGCTAACTCATTAGAAAACTTTCGTCTGTTAGCCAGTTTGGTAAGCTCATCCGTGGTTGCCATGGTTTCCAGGCACTGATTTTTTTCCGAGAGCTGGCGTTGTGCCTCAACCAGTTCCTGAGTGCGTTCTTGCACCAACTGTTCAAGTAACTGGTTATCCTTTTCGATGAGATCAGAAGATTTTTTCAGCAACCCAAAGATAAATTGCAACACGAAAAGAGCGATAATCGCGCCCAGTGCGATGACCGCAACAAAGACATTCCGGGTCTTGTAATAAGATTGCAGCGCCTCGTCGATATTAATTTCAGACGCAATGCCGATACCCATATCATGATCCCAGGACCAGGCTCCAAATACCATTACACCGAGGTAATCCCGATACCCTTTGATATCAAAGCCACTGATCCCAGCCGTCGCTTGTTTCGCCATGTGGGTCATGGGTAAATTTCGGTTACTTGCCAGTGGTTTAAAACCCTGCAGCGTGTCGCCGCCAGGGTCGGTGATATACAGGTTCATAAGACTATTCTTACCAGCATCAATAAGATTAGCGCGCTTTAAGTGGTGATCAAAACGACTATCAGTGAGTAACAGCGCCCGCCGGTCAAATGCGTAGGTCTCTCCGGTAACACCAATACGCCCCAAAACGCTGATTTCAGCAAACTGAGCTTTAGGATCAATAATTTTCAGAAATGCTGCCACGGCTTCGCCACTATCCGAATGAATCGCCGCCGAGACAAAAAAGATCGGGACAAAGTCGGCGCTGTGCTCAACGGGTAAACGCATCGAGCCGATGGCTGCCTGGCTACCGTTAAGAATCCGATTGACTAACAAGGGACGCTGGCGAAACATGGCATTTTTGTGGCCAACCAGACTCAGCTCATCGCTGGCGATATTGATACCGTCTTTATTGAGGACAAAGAAGCGCTGATTGCGGTGATGACTGAGCTCCGTCATGATCGCTCGGCTCAGGGATTCATCATTGCTGACATTGCCAGGTTGATCCAAAGCCCGCTGAGTCAGCTGACGTACCGACGCCAGTTGAGAAACATGGTTGGTAATGTTCTGACTTTCACTGATGAGAATCTGATTGGCTTTCTGAACCGTCTGCAACACCGTTCGCAGAGAGTCGCGGGTATTGATCAAGGTGCGCTGTTTGATATCAAGCAGCGCTGCATACGCCGCCAGACTAACCAATGCAACAGCCAAAGCATAAAGCCCAAAGCCCAAAGCTTTCTGTACTTTATAGTCTTTCATCCAGAACGGTCCCCTTGGCATATCTGGGTGGCTGGTCGTTCGATGCGTCCTTGCTGTCTCAATACAAAAACTCAGTATAACCGTAATGACATATTAGACCAAAATTACCTCATATGAGACGGAGAGAACCCAATATCTGTTACGTTAGTTATCCAGTAGTCAGAGGCTTTTACAAGCCTCTCAATATGGCATTGAGCTGCGACAGTGAACGTACATGATGCATGGTCTTCTCAGATTTTTTCTCAGCGGCGAGTTGCTCAAGCTGCAACAGCAAGGGGGCATTCCAGAACTGTGGTGACAACCGTAAGAACCGATAACTCTGGATGGAGCCGGCAATGACCGAACTGCCCTCAGGCCACCCCGCTGGCCGGACAAATAATCCTTTGATTAATCGTTTCGTCACCAGCCAATAACTCAGCCAGTAGGGCAAATCGATGTAAATCAAAGTGTTGGCTGCTTCCAGTCGCTGATAAAAAGATGAAAAAGGCCCAAGTCCGTCGATTAACCAAGCCGGAGAACTGAGAATTTCATCATGGGCTTTGGTATAGACAGGACGCTCTACCGATGTTCCATCCGGGTTGTAGATCAGCGAGTCGAGAGCGATCAATGGTAAATTCGCCTTTTCAGCCAGTCTTTTGCTAAAGGTCAATTTACCACTGCCGGGTTTGCCGAATACCGCAACTTTCTTCATATCCTGATACTCCTGTTGGTGAAATATGCCCAGGAGATGGAAAAAACAAACCCGCCTCTTGGGCGGGTTTGCTGAAATTTAATACATGCAGAATCCCACCACTCCTTATGGAATGATGATAATTCGCTGAAATCGTTGGTTGGTATATTGATGCACCACAGTACTCTGATTGAGAAATGTCGGTAAGTCAATCCGGAAAACTAACGCTGCAATTGAAAGCATAAAAAAACCCGCTTTTTCATGAGCGGGTTTTTCGATTACGCAAAGCAAACAACCAATAGTTTAAGGAATAAACTTAATTGGGTATTCGGCAACCGTCATATCCACGCCATCTCGGTTGCCAAATTGCATCTGACGACACTTGGCTTCCAGACGTTTATGAACCCTGGCGTTGTTCAGCTCACTCTTCTCAACCTTACAGGATGATACCGAGCCATCCGGCTGAATCTCAGCACGCAGCGTCACAGAACCCGCCAGGTTTGGATTACGTCGTAAAGCACTGCGGTAGATACGATCAAACTGTACTTTGTACTGCTCGAACGCTAGGCGCAATTCTTCCTGACCCCGGGTTGAGCTTTCCTGCGTTTCAGCGATTTGCTCTTCCGTCAGCTCTACTGCGGTCACATCGCGATCACTCAGTTTCTCACCCACGGTATCCGTTGTTAATGCGGCCACATCAACACCACCGGAGCCACGGGTGGCTGCTGAACGGTCAACCACACTGCCAACAGCGGTTGCTTTGGCACCCGCGTTACTCAGTCCTTTACTACTGGTGCTGAGTGCAGCAATCGGAACCTGAGCACGGGTTGCCTGCAATGCAGCTAATGCGTTGCCACCGAAGGCCTTTTTCGCTTTTTCTTTAGCGGCGGCTCGTTTTTCCTTAGTAGCCTTCACCTTAGGTTTTGGCTTGGGCTTAGGTTTCGGCTTTGGTTTTGGCTTCGGCTTTTCAACTTTCGGCTCTGGCTTCGGCCCGGGTTTTTTCTCGGGCTCAGGCTTCGGCTTCGGTTTTTCTTTCTTTACTACCGGCTTAGGCTTTGGTTTCTCTTTCTTTTTGCGCTCAAGTACCTTGGCCAGCTGCGGCGGCAATTGTTCCAGTTCTTTCCGGTCTTTAGCGGGCAACTCGATCATAGGAATGGCAATACCAACCATCACTACGAATAACAATAAGCCAAGCAAAATTCCGAAAAAACGTTGCTGCTGTCCACCATCGTTCCAGGGCAGTTCAGGAGCGCGATAATATACCGTCATATCAGGCTCCCCCTTCCTGTGGTGGCTTTTGCTCAACCGCTAACGAAATGTTATTGAAACCAGATTTAGCACTGGTGTTCATTACCTTTTTCAGCAGCGTATAAGGAATACCTTTATCACCCATAATGGTAATCGGACGCCCGAACGCTTTTTGCTCAGGAGACAGCGGCGCCCGGGATGCCATATATTCCAGCTCTTTTTTCAGCTGTGGCAGTTGCTCCCCTTTTTCTTTCTTCGCCTCCGCAGTCGATAAAATCACACGCCCCTGAACCAGAATATCCGCCGAGCTCACCATAATAGTAACCTGCTCATTGGGTTTATTTTCTGAAATAGAAACCGGTAACTTAATATCGTCGTTGTTCTGAACTTCCACTTCAGATTGATTCACCATCAGGAAGAAAACCAGAATAGTGAAAATATCCATCAGTGCAGTCAGGTTCAATGTACCGCTGGCTTTATTTCGTTTGTGATTGCGTTGCATACGCTTAGCGCGACGAGACATCTTCATGGTGTCACCTCCGCGCCGGCAGTTGCGCCCTCAACCGCTGCACTTTTATCGGCAGCATCTCCTAACGAAATTTCCGGGAATAGCTCAGCATCAACCAGTGACGCAGCAACCACCGCTGGATAACGACGCACGGTATCCATCACGGTCACTAGCGTCTGATAATCCACCTCGGCTTCAGACAACAGACTGATGTCTTTTTTGTCCTTAAAAACCGGATTCTTTTTGATGTCCTGCAAGGTGCGCGACAGCCCCTCGTAGTCAAATTCTTTAGCAATTTTCGGCAGCGCCGCCAGTTCCTCGGTTTGTTCCTTGTAGGTACGTGATATCACGAACCCGGAATTCCGAATGGTGACTTCCAGCGAAACATCCTCCGGATTTACCAGCCCAGGCTGATCTCCATTGGGAAGCTTCAGATCGAGAACGGCCACTTGCGAGAACACCATGTTCATCAGCAATACCGGCACCAATACGATCATCAGATTCATAAAGGATGTTACGTTGAGCTCCGCCTCTTCTTGTGGTCTTTTATGGCGTCTCATTGGATTAGCTCAACTATTATGCTGCTTTGTCGTTTTGGCCTGGCTTACGTTCGGTGATGATATTCAGGAATTTAACGCCTGCCATCTCGATGCTATCAACTATTTCGTTGGTTTTGGTTTGCAGAAAGCTGTGCATTAACAACAATGGAATAGCCGCCATCAGACCAAATGCGGTGGTGTTCATCGCAACGGAAATAGACTGCGAGAGCAGCGTCGCTTTTTCAGCGGGTGCAGCATTCGCTACCGCTGTAAATGCAGCAATCAAACCCATAATGGTGCCCAATAAGCCCATCAAAGTGGCAATATTTGCCAGAGTGGAAACGTACTGAGTACGTTTTTCCAGCTGTGGAATGGCTTCCATCAGGCCCTCTTCCAACGCGTACTCAATTTCTTCACGACCCTGAGATCCGGGAATACGAGCAATGGCTGCGGAGAAAATATTTCCGATTTTACTATCGGATGAATTGGCGTAGTTCAAAGCCGCGCGCAGGTCACGCTTTTGTAACATGGGCAGCATGTCATCAAACGCCTGACGATTACTGCTTTTTTCCTTCATAAGGAAGAACAAACGCTCAAATGCGATGGCAAGGCCAATCGCCATAATGATTGCGATTGGGTACATAAAGGTACCGCCTTCCTGGAAAAAACGAACGATAGTTTCCATTGATACTTCCCCCTAGCTTTAAAGTAGCTATGTCTTTGTTAGAGTTATTAGCCGCAGTCATGCAGGCATTTATAATTAAAGGCCTGATTTAACCACTATTTTCGTGATGAAAAAATACCCGAAACTCAGGATTATGGCCCTATCTGCCGTTATCCTGGCTCCATTGGTTAATCTGTGATCGATTTATTGTTGTTATTCGCTTTTCTGGTCAATTCCAGCACACGCTCATGATTTACTTCTTTTGGTAAATATCGCTCACTGTAACGCATCTCACGTCCAAGACTGACCCGATCAATGGGTTTCATCCAATGATCCCGGTAGCTGAAGATTGGCTGATACAAACGCCCGGTACCCGGAGGTGGTCGCCACGGAGTAATGTAAATCACGTGTGGTTCTTCACTATTACCCTGAATCGAAATACCCTGAAGACGAATAACGTTATCGCCTTCAGCAATGGCATTAGAACAGACCAGACTGAAAAATATCATAAGCAGTCGCATTATCACTCTCCCGCAACCTGTTCTTCTGTCGCTGCAGGCTGATTCGCTGCATTGCGACGTTGCAAGTCGGGAATCCAGATCGCCAGAGTATCTTCTGGCTCCGACATCATTTGTTGCGCAATTTCATACTGAGCCAGTGCTTTTTCAAGATCGTGTAAGTACAGGTCGTATAAGATTCCGAGATTGTAAGGTACATCCGGGTCTTGTGGATCGCATTTTGCTGCTGCAAGGTAGCTGATTTCGGCATCATTAAATCTACCCAGTTCACGTTCAATCAAGCCTTTTAATTTAAAGGCGGAACAAAAATCCGGATTAATGGTGAGTGCCTTGGTTAAACTGCTGTGGCTGTCTTCATACCGTTGTAGGTGGAACTGTGTCAAAGCCAGATTAGTCCATACGCCTGGGTATTCAGGGAATTTATCGACCAGTATTTGCCAGTGTTCTAATGCTTTTTTAACCGTATCAAGCCCGGCCAAATCATCTCCCGCTTCGTCACCTGCAACACCTGAGGCCAATGCTTCATCCATATCCTGCAACAATTCCAGACCGCTGTTATAAGCTTCAATCAATTGTGGGGGTAACGGTTTTTCTTTGGGTCCATCATCAATAATTTCCGGAGCTGGCTGCAGCAGGCTACAAGCGCCGACTAACAACACCAAACTGAAAAAAGAAAGACGTTTTACCAGAGAGATAATGACTGGCAGAGACTCAGCGAATTTGTTCGACATAAGAAATCGCCCTCTCCTGTTTATTATATTGCCCCGGCATTAACTCACCCAGGGAGGTATAACTCTGTTTTATCCAGCTATCGTATAAGCCATCATAAGTACGACCAGCGTTCGTTTGATGCACTTCAATGGCGGCCTCTTCAAGAGGAAACGCCTGATCCTCCAGCAAAAACTGATATTCTTCCGCTTCAACTTCATCCATACCGGCAGGACGTTCGGAGTTCATCAGCCCTTGAGCCAACTGTTTATAAAGTTCTCCGATACGAAATGTTGACGAGGTGGTGTACTCAAGTACTCCCAATTGCACAGCCTGGGTGTAACGTTTCAGTGCGGCCTGCATGAATTTATTCTTAAGGGTCACACTTTTATCCAATGGTAGGCTCAGATTCACTTTTTCAAATGCCACACGTTCAAAATCCCCCAGTTCAAAGGCTGCCTTTGCTGCCAAAAACTTCGAACGATCAGTCTGCTCTTTTTTCGCTTTTTCATTCAAGCTAATGATTTTCCCCAACCAGAAGCGCCGCTTGTCTTCATCACCTCGACTGGCATATATCTGATCCAGTTTGAAATGCGCTTCAATGGCAGCATCAAATGGGCGTTTGTAGGAATGGGCGTAACGCTTATACATAACGATGGCATTTTCCTGATCATCCGCTTTCTCGAAGTATTCGGCAGACTGGAAACATGCAATGCGCTGTTCTTCACGATTTTTACTGATTTTCCAAATCGTCTGTAATTCAAAAGCGGCGTTACGAAAATCACCTTTTTCTTCATAAGCAATAATGAGCTTACTTGGAATATCGGCAATTAATTTATTGTTCGGATAGTCCTTACGGAATTTCAGTAAGACTTCGATGGCCTGATCATAGTCCTGAGCTTCCATCAGGATGGTCGCCGCATCGTATTCAGCATTGATTTTAGTATTGCTTTCAGGAATAACCTCGGCCAGTCGACGCCAATGTCCTACCGCAACCTGAGGCTCGTCATTAGCCTTCGCCACTTCACCTTGTTTATAAATAGCTGCAGCCACTTTTTCTCGCAAAGCACGACGTTTGTTGCGACTCAGTTTTTCGTACTGACTGGCTTCCAACAACGCCATTTCCGACTCACCATAATAGCCCAGTTCAAAGCTTGAATGCCCCCGCACCAGAGCCGCGCCGTATTTATAACGGGCAGGCAATATTCCTTTTGATTCCCACGCTAACCGAGATGTTGATAATGCCTGAGCGTAATATTTATCCTTTAACAACATTTCCGCGGTATTGACGAGAACGGTTCCACGTCTCGGATCTTCGGGGAATTCCTGTACAAAACGCATGGCACTTGCAACAGTTAACTGTCTCCAAATCGACGTTTCACCTTTAGCGGGTTGGTATTTATTAAAGGCCAGGATAGCGGCGTAACCGGCTTCCGAAGCTTTGTCATACCCGGGGTACTGATAGGCAACGATCTCGTAGTGATCTTTCGCCAATTGATAATCACGCAATTCTGTTGCCACCTCAGCTAACAGGAAATGTGCTTTAACCACATCGTCCTTGTGAGGGAAGCTACGTACGTATTCTTGATACCATTTTTCAGCAATTTGAAGGCGCTTAACCTTATCCTTACGTTTCTTGGTACTTTGCCCCCAGGCATGATGGAAACTTGCAAGATCCCAGATATAACCGGCCAACGGCGCAGAAATAATATCGCGCACCGCTTGTCCATGTTTTTGCCAATAATTGCTTCCAACACCAAAGCGTTTGATATAAATGGTTTTATGTTTACGCAACAAGGTTGGGTAACGGGCTTTTTTGTAACCTTTAATCAGGCGTTCGTAATATTGCGGTGCAAGCACATCATCAGGATAACGGGTAACAAAGGCACGTAAGGTTGAAGCGCCCGACTTATAGTATTTTTTATCGTAATACTGACTGGCAAGGCGATCATAAAGCAGATATTCGTAATGACGCTGACCGTGTTTATCAAAGAACATGGCGATCTGCTCCCAATCGCCCATGTAATCAAAAATAATTGCCATGATACGCAGGATATCATTGAGCATGTCCAGCTCACCGCCCTTAGCCGAAGATAAAGCAGCAACATCCGGGTATTCCTCGTCCAGTACCTTGGTGAAGGCCAGTAACGACTGTTCATTTTCTTCCAGCTTAAAGAGTGCCCAACCCTTTAAATAGCCGGCGCTGACGTAGAATTTATTATCTTCACGGCCACGGTCGACCAGGCGTTGGTAAGCTTGCGCAGAGGCTTCATAATCACCTGCAGCGTACAGCAGCTGCCCCAGACGAAACTCTGTTTCAAGGTAATAACCAGAGCGCGGGTACTTAAGAGCAAGCTCTTCGAGAACAGCAATTGCTTGATAAGGCTGTCCGGTAATGGTGTAGGCTTTGGCCAGTTGATACAGCACCGCATCATTATCGACGCGATCAGGAAACTCTTTTAATAGCGCTTCATAATCCTTGATCGACGATAACGCCATATTGCGCTCTTCCCGGGTAGCCTGCGCTTCGTCCGCCAGCTCTTGTGCCAATAATTCGGCCTGTTGCTGTTCAACAACCTCATCACTCTGATCGTCGTTATCGCGCAGTACTTCTTCCGCCGCTTCGGCCAGGCGGTCCATTTTGAGTTCTTCGGCCTGTAATTTCAGACTGGCAATACGATGAGCTACGCGAATACGTATTTCCGCTTCCGTCGATACCGCCAGGTAACTCTGATAACGGTCAATGACCTCATCAGGTGTCACTTGCAGTGGTTCGTTGCTCATTAAACGAACCTTCAATTGCTGAATATTCTCCAGTTTCACCTGCTGTTTTGCCGGGTCCTGAAAAATAGCACAACCACTGACCATAAATATCAGCGCAATAATGGCAAGTCGCTTATTCACGCTCACCTCCGGTTGTATCTGGTTCCTCAGCGGTTGGCTGCTGATAATCATCGTAACCACCACCAGCAACGTTATTCTGCAAAGCGTCATCGTATAGACGAGCAATGGATAAACGCGATTGGGCAAGGTAATCTGTCAACCGGGTTTTCAGTCCATTCAGAAATTCATGCACCATATCGCGAACCTGCTGTTGCTGCTGCTGAATCAGAGCCTCGGTTGCGAGTTGCAATTGAGCTACCTTCCGGTCAGCCAGCCCCACTTTCTGAGGGAAACCTTTCCAGCTGCTGTCAGCCCAGAGCAAAGCTTCACGACTATTGTCGAGTTGCTCCAGCAACAGCTCACTTTCTGAACGCAGTTGCCAATACGCCTGATTGCTGTCCCAACGCCGCTCGGGCTTCTCCTCGTAGATAGTCCATAATTGCAATCCACGCATCCGGCGCCAGCGTTCTTTGTATATGGTCAAATCTCGTGTGGGTGTATTAATTTGTTGTAAATACTCGACACGGGGAACAACACTGGAAAGACGGGTAATATTCTCAGCATCCTGCTTCGAGGCGTAAGCAAATACTTTTTCGTCTTCGGCATGTAATTTTTTCTGCATTTGCAAAATTTTTCGAACCAGTTGCTGATGACGCTGTTCCATTGCCTGCAAACGCGCTTTACCGCCAGCCTGCTGCAACTGACTCTGACGCTTACCGAGTACGTGCTTCCAAAGACTCAACGCTTTCTGGTGTTTTGTAAGTTGCTCGGATAATTGTTTTAAATCGTGCAGATTGGCTGTCAGTTCATTAAATTGTGCGTCGTCAAGCAGCAACTGCAGCGAGCGGGTCATATCAGAGTCGTGCATGTCCTGCAGTTGAACACGCATCCAACCCCATGGCTCATCTTGTTGCTCCAACCACTGTGTCAGCCAGGCATCAATTGTTGCATCTTGATTTAAGACTTCCAGCTTATCGAGCATACGTTGGAGACGAATCTCTACCACTTCATACGTTTTTAAAGATTGAGTCGTAGCATTTAACAGTTCTAAAGCGTGCGGTACGCCAAGAATCGACTCGACCACGGCCGGATGAAAGTCGTTGTACTTTTGCTGCAGTATGCGCCACGGCTGCATTGCTTCCTGATACTTCCATTGCTCCACCAAAGCCCAGCCATAATGCAGCAAGCCAGGTGCGGTGAACGCTGAATCCTGGCTGATCTCTCTGAAGTAGGCCTCTGCACTGCGGTTTTTTCCTGAATCCAATGCGTATATCCCGGCAACCAACAGAATACGATCTTTTAATGCTTTACCCTCAAACGTGTCCGGAACGTAAAACGCCGTTTCCTCAACGAACTTTTCCAAATCGCGACTGTTGGCATTGCTCCGCATCAGCGCCAGCATCCAGTTGTAACGCGCCAGGCCAGTCCAGATTCCATTGCTGTCCATATTCTCCAACGATATTTTGGCTTCCGTAATCATATCGAGGTTCGAGCGGCTTGCAGACTGAATAAACAATGCCTGCTGGTAATACTCGTCGTTCAGAGAATTACGTAACTTGAGTGCTTTGTTGATGCTGGCTTCAGCATTTTGCCACTTGCCCAGCGAAAGCCAGCGCCGGGACAAATGAAACCAGGCATTACCACTACCAGCAACTTCACGAATACTGACCTCTGTATAAAGGTCTTGTGCCTGATGATCCAGACCTAACGCCAGCAGTATGGCTGCTTCCATCACTTTGCTTTCGCTATTCGTCTTACCAGCCGCCAGCTTCCAGGAGCGCAGTGCATTCAGTGCCTGCTGATAATTATCATCCAGATAATGGAAATAAAAAGCACCACGCAGCAAATGCTCTGACGGTTGTTCGCGGGTCTGATCCACTGTCTTAATTACAGCGGAACTGGGGGATGGCTCAGCCTGCAGGGGCAGCGTTGCCGAGAGTAGAAATATCAGAAGACCAAACATCAAACGCATAAGAATAATACTGCCTGCGATTACCAGCGTTTCAGCCGGGCATTTGAAGTTTTCAGCTCAGCCTCGTCAGAAATAACAATTTCCAGCAACAATGGCTGATCGTTTTTTTCCACCGTTTCGTTAATAACCAGCTCACGATTCTGACCCAGGTGATCAACACCCCGGACAACAATACGCAACTGGTGATTACCCGGTCCCATATTAATTTGAGCCAGGGGCTGAACCGCGCCCATGCGCAAAGCGTTGATCTGGCGCTCGGTATAAATGTGTTGAACCGGGTCGAAGTCATCACTTTTCACCTCAATGGACAAGGGCTCAAAGAACTCTCCGTAAGCCAACGAAAAATAAAAAGCTGCCCGGGTTGTTGCTGGACTCAATAGCTCCTCTTCCAGAGCATACAATTCTTTGTTCAGCTCCAGCACGGCCTGCTTCACAGAACGAATATCGTCACCAACTTCAGCCTGATTGGCCTGGACGGTTATCGCCATAGTGACCAACAGCACAGACAAAATCTGTTTTACCAACGTCATTATTTCCTCACTTTGTGCCGCCTCTGAGACACACTTATATTCTATTGATCAGCCGCAATGGTTCTGTAGAGCAGCGGGATCGTGTATGCATTCGGCTGGTTATTTCAGCCTTTGTTGCTGCGCCAGCCACGATGGCAGCAATTCGTTTGTGCTGGAGAAATTATCGTCCAGGTCGCCCAGCATCAGATGTTCAAGTACACCTTCGCCATTGATCAACATAATTGCCGGCCGTGATTTAAATTGCCAGGCGGTTTTCCAATACGGATCGGCAACCAGAACAGGCAGCCGCATATCCGGTGCTTTATCATCGCCATCCGGCGTCCAGATGAACCAGGTAACCAGTCCCTCGGCCTGCAGACCTTCAGCCATTAGCTGATATTGAACTAATTGTTCATCACACTGATCACAATCGTCGAGCCAGATCAGCATTACGGCCTGACCTTTTACTTCTGCCAGTCGCTGTCCCCAGCCATTCGCTGCAGGTAAAGAAAAGTCCGGCACACTCTGCCCTGGTGCAATGACCGATGTCTCAGAACTGTCCTGAGCCACAACCAGGCTTGAGGCAATAGCCATACAACTGATCAGAAATAGGATCCGAACGATAATCCCCATTGGATCCCCTTGCTGACTTTGGCTTGTTTCAGATTGTCATCATTGATCTGGAAAGTCTTGGAATCCAGAGACAACCAACGTTTACCCATGATTAATTGCCAGGACAACCCCAGACCGGTGTAGCGACCGCTGCTGTCACCGGTAAATTGTTCTCCCAAATATGCCTCAATACCCAGTTGCCAGGGATAAGCGCGGACGCCTGAAAAGCTGGCGGAGCCTTGCATCAGGTTGTAGCCGAGACCGCTGTTCACCAGCACACTGGTCACATCCTTTTTTACCAGAACCTGGCCACCCGCGTCGGCAATAATGCGGTCACTGAACGTACCGGATTGCAAATTAGCCAACACATACCAGCGCTCTCCGGCAAAATAACGGCCACCAAAGGTAAAGGCCATATTAGCCGTCAGGTTCTCCTGAGCAACCTTCCCAACACCGAAACCCCAACTGCCATTGGTGCGTTCGATGCTTTCCTGTTTACTTACACCAGCAACAAGCACTTTGGGCTGGTAGATGTCCGTCGTTTGCGCTTTGGCGCTCGTCATTAAAACCACGAAGACACTCATAAAAACACAGAATTTTCTAATCAGGGACGTCATATCTTTAAATTCCAGATCAATGAAACTTCGTTGTGATTCGCACTATTACCAGAAAGCGCCTGTTCGGTATTCAAACGCATGATCATGCTTAGTTGCTTATTTAAATCAGCGTGCCAATCCAGATTCAGACCAACCAGGCCAGTCGTCAACATTGTTTGATCATCGCTCCAGTGACGGCTGCCCTCCTCATTAACACCAACACCGACAAAGGCACCCGCACGAACCGTTTGGGTATCGCCAAACCGCTTAAGACCGGTTTCCAGAGCCAGCGAAAGACTTTGCCAGGCCGATTCGCCAAAAGCGCGTCGCTGTGCACGCAAAGCCAGAGTGTTTTTTTTCACAGGGTAAGCCAGTGCAATATTAACCGCTCGTTGGCTACTGCCACCGAATTGCAGATTCCACTGAGAGACAATCGGTTTTTGCCGGATGAGCCAAAGCTGAGACTCACTGACATGCACTGATTGAGAGATATATGAGCGGTGAGCCCAGCCCTGTATGCGCTCATTACCAAGGAGAAGCCACTCCCCTTGTAAACGGATCGGCTTTAAGCCGTGATCTGAAGATACTTCGAACACCACAGAAAATGCATCGCCAGGACCATTCCTCAGCTGAATGCGGCGATCATCAGCGAGGCTGAACTGAGCAACAAGTGATTGCAGTAATATGAAAATCAACAGTTTGCCTGAACAAGCTGTCAATGGATGTTTCCCCAGGCCCAACATGGTCTAACGCCCTAGTCATTATTTTAGTTATTCGGACATCCCTGCCAGATCTTCCGTATTGTCCTACAAAGACCACCACCAAACAATTGGTACGATCGTACTTTACAAAGTTTCCTGCGCTATTTACTCAAGTGACGCATTGCGTCTTCAAGGCCCTGCAGGCTCAGAGGATACATTTTATCTTTCACAATCTCCCTGATTGCGCCAAGAGATCCACCCTGTCCCCAATGCGCTTCCGGCGCCGGATTGAGCCAAACCAACTTATCAAACTGATCTGCCATCCGCTGCATCCAGACAGCCCCAGGTTCTTCATTCCAATGTTCAACACTGCCACCCGCATGGGTAACTTCATACGGCGCCATCATGGCATCACCAACAAAGATCACTTTGTAGTCACTGCTGTATTTTCTCAGAATATCCCAGGTTTCAGTGCGTTCGTTCATGCGGCGGATATTATTTTTCCAAACAGACTCATACAAGCAGTTATGGAAATAGAAGGTTTCCATATGCTTGAATTCGGTTCGAGTCGCTGAAAACAGCTCTTCACAAACACGTACGTGCGGGTCCATCGATCCGCCCACATCAAAAAACAGCAGCACCTTCACTGCATTGTGGCGTTCAGGCACCATCTTAATGTCAAGGAATCCGGCATTTTTCGCGGTTGACTCGATGGTGTCACTCATATCCAACTCTTCAGCAGCCCCCTGACGAGCGAACTTGCGAAGTCGCCTCAGTGCTACTTTTACATTACGGATACCGAGATCGATGGAGTCATCCAGGTCACGATAATTGCGCTGCTCCCAAACTTTGATTGCCTTTTTATGTCGTGAGCGCCCCTGATCAATACGTATGCCCTCAGGATTATAACCATTAGCACCAAACGGCGAAGTACCGCCCGTGCCAATCATTTTATTGCCGCCCTGATGGCGTTTTTTCTGCTCATCCAAACGTTTCTGGAACTCGTCCATCACCTTATCGAAGCCGCCCATCGCCTCGATCTGTTCCATCTGCTCTTCGGTCAGCATGCGCTCAAATTCTTTACGCATCCAATCATCGGGGATGTTGGCTTCTTCCATCAGGGCTGGCATTGCGTCCAGTCCTTTGAAGTAACTGCCGAATGCTTTGTCGAATTTATCGTAATGCTTCTCGTCTTTAACCAGCACAAGCTTGGCTAACGCATAAAAGTCATTCAGGTCGGCAAAGGCTACGTGAGCCTGCACAGCGGCAACGAGGTCCAGATATTCCCGAACTGAACATGGAACTTTGGCCTGACGAACTGTTTGAAAGAAATCAATGAGCATAGGAAATGCCTTTTCAGCCCTTACGACGACTCATAAATGCCAGTTTCTCCAGCAGCTGGACATCCTGTTCATTCTTCACCAGAGCCCCATACATGGGTGGAATTGCTTTCGAAGTATCTTTATTACGCAAAATCTCTACGCCGATATCGTCAGCCATTAACAGCTTAAGCCAATCGATCAATTCTGACGTCGAGGGCTTCTTCTTCAGGCCCGGTACTTTTCGAACGTCAAAAAATACATCCATCGACTCCGTGACCAACTCATTCTGAATGCCCGGATAATGCACTTCGACAATTTCTTTCATGGTGTCGCGATCAGGGAAATCGATGTAGTGGAAGAAACAACGACGCAGAAAAGCGTCCGGCAGCTCTTTCTCGTTGTTACTGGTAATCAGAATAATTGGGCGATGCTTGGCGACAATGCGTTCTTGAGTTTCGTAACAGAAGAATTCCATCTTATCGAGTTCTAACAATAAGTCGTTCGGAAACTCAATATCTGCTTTATCAATTTCATCAATCAGCAGAACAACAGGCTTATCGGCAGTGAACGCTTCCCATAACTTACCTTTCACGATGTAGTTCTTGATGTCGTGAACTTTGTCATTCCCCAACTGAGAGTCGCGTAAACGGGAAACGGCGTCATATTCGTACAAACCCTGATGTGCCTTGGTTGTACTTTTGATGTGCCACTGAATCAATTCGGTATCCAACGACTGAGCAAGCTGCTCGGCCAGCATGGTCTTACCGGTTCCAGGCTCACCTTTTAGTAACAATGGGCGCTGCAAAGTGATAGCGGCGTTAACCGCCATACGCAACTCCGGAGTTGCTACATAATCGTCTGTACCCTGAAACTTCATAAAAACCTCTGGCTTAATTAGCTGACACGAATATTATTCAACAAAATACGCCGGAAGTATAAGGAGGGGATTATGGATCAGCAAGGCAAAAACGACGTCAAAGGCCCGTCGATTTTGCCAGTTGAGAAAACAGTTTGCTCATTTCTGTCCGCTTAATTGCGGTCATTATTCCTTTTTGTCGTCATCTGGGGCATCAAACTCTCCCCAGTCATCATCTCCGTCGCCACTGCCATCAAGCTCTTCCGGATCAATCGAGAAGTCATCATCCAAGCCGAGGCCGGTATCGGTTCCCGCCCCAAGAGTGGCGCCAGGTGTACCACCTGCGGCCGAAATCTCTTCCTCCCCCTCATCATCGAAAGAATCGAAGTCTCCATCAAGGTCAGCTTCATCAAATTCAGTCTCAAGATCCGGGGGAAGCCCAGTGTCATTTACTTTCGATGCCACATCAGAATCAACCGGAGCCGCCATCATTGGCTTCCGTTTCTTAAACCACCAGAATGCGGCACCGCCAAAGACGGTCAGATTACCCAGTGCGAGAATCAGATAAACCCACCAGGACACTCCGCCTTCAGTCTCTTCAGCAGTCTCGCTTAGAGGCTCCGTGGTCATTTGTTCCTCAAATGTCGCTTTCAAATCCGGCTGAATCTCGGGCTCTGATTCGGGTTCAACCTGAGCATCAGGCTGAACCTCTGGCTCAGGCATGACGGCCTGTGGGGCATTTTCTGGCTGCACGAGGTCTTGCGCCGATGATTCTGGCTGCACAGCAGACACGCCCGTATCTGACTGCGCCATCGCAGTGCTCTCTGCTGACGCATCCATCGCAGCAACAGTACTTTCAGCGACCACTTGATCAGATATTGTATCGGTACCCGGTTTAACCAGCGGAAAAGCCGCTTTGATACTCTCCGGCTTACTTTTGAACGTACTACCATTGGATGTGACGCCGCGAATATTGAGAAGGGCATCATAGTCGCCCTGCCCCTTATCAGCTGACAGCGGCAAGTGCCAGAAATTATTTGCCTGATCAAACGTCATCGAATGAATCACGGAACTGCCATCCGGACTTGTGACACGCGCAATCACTCTGGAAAGACCGGTATCGACGTTATCAACCTCAGGTGTCACATAAATATTCAGCACCTGCTCACCATAGTCAGGCTCGATTTGAACAGCCAAAGGCTCCATCAGAGTAGCGGTGAGGACTTGGCGACGCTGGAAGGTACGTCCGGTGGCTGTAATTTCGACCTGATATTCCCCTTGTTGCGACAACCGTGTCAAAGACTCAAGAAACACACCGTCTTCCGGTAACGACTCCGGATCGGACAATAACTTACTTCCGGTTCTGCCATCGGGAGCCTTCACTTTTAACGTAAAGTCCGTTAACTCAAGAATGGCTTTTTCATCCAGAATTTTATCTTTTTCTGTGAGAGCAATTTCCAGGTTTACCGGATAGCCAGCAAAGATGCTGCCCGGCAATCCTTCGACCTGCAACTTCAGATCAGTCAGAATCTGGACACGATTGTCCGGATCAACATCTGCATCAGCTGCCCAACCGCCTGCCTCCGGATTCTTAACGGTAATCAAATCGAAATTAATATCGCGATGCCAACGAATATCTTCATTCTTACGGCTATTTTCCTGCGAAATGATTCCGCCATCAGGAGCCACCAAGGTGGTTTCACGCGCTCCCGCTGCGCGAAATACCAGTGCGGTAAACTCTTCAATACTGGCATCAATTTCAAAGCGGTTATTGGTCATCGGTACCTGTTCAACCGGAACAGCGCGATCAAACGCTTTGAGAAAGGCTTTCAATAGCTGATCTGCATTATCGGCCTGCAAATAGAGACCGCCGGTTTCCAAGGAGATTTGCTGTAGCGTTGCATTATCCGCCGCACCTGATAGTGCAAGCGTATGAATCCGGGCACCTGCGTCTATGTATCGGGGTAATACCTCATTCAGTAATCGTGTTTTTTCACTCGCATTGATATCGGCTCCCTGTCCGGGAGTAACCATATCAATCTTGCCATCAGTCAGAAGGATCACACTGTGATCAAAACCGGAATCCTCCGACATCTTCCATGACGCTTTATCTAACGCTTCTACAAGGTTTGTTTGCAAACCAACAGAACTGATTTGCTCAGCGCTTAACTTGGCCTTATCACGCCAGGCCTGATCAACATTTCCCAGAGGCACCAACATATTAATGTATCGGCCAAATGTCCAAACACCACTCTGAGCGCCATCGGGCAACAACTCAACCAGTAAATTCAGCGCTGGGGCCCGCAGGTTATTCGGATCGGTTTGCTTCATACTGCCTGAGATGTCTATGACGATTCGCACATCGGAGGCTTTAGAGTTAGGTTCAGCGTGAATGCGCTGGGTAGAAAATACAGCAAGAAGGGAAAACAGCAGGAGCGATACAGAAATCACCCCCGACAGCCAACAACGCTTAATCATAAGTGCTCCCGGGGGCTAATAAATTACAGACTGGTTTCTAAAACACGTCGGCCTTTTTCGGTGATATGCCAGCGCACGCCGTTTTTACCGCTCACCTTGCCAGCCAGGCTGCGTATGGTTAAAACATGCAGCGTTTTGAGGATGGTGGATTCCTCAGCATTGGCCTCACGACAAACACCGGCCAAAGAGCGGAAGATAAAACGTCCACTGGAGAGTATTTTCAATACCTGAGCGGAAGTAACATCCAGCTCATCATTCATCTCGACAACCTGAGGATCAGCATTTGACATGTCCTGCTCGGTTTCCGTATCGATCAATGGTAATAATTCATTTTGAATTGTGCGTAAATTCTGCTGAACCTCCTCCGAACGGGATTTAGCAACCTGTGCCTCACTGAGGATTCGATCCGAAAGATTATCGATAAAGAATCGGCTTAACAAAGCTGAAATAAGACAGAAACCCGTGAAAATTAACAGTCGGGATGGGTCCCCCTGGCTCTCAAGAACAAGCTCACTGTTGACCATGTCGAGGATTACCGGCACCAAAAACGATGCGCCAACACCGACAACTAAAAAACGTGGCAGACTTGCCGCATCCGGGTCCTTCTCACCGTACAGGTAATAATTCACCAAACCGCCAAAAATGCCAGCCAGCAACATCACAGTTGCCAGAATAAAAATATGATTTGCCATGATCTCTAACCTCATCCATCAGAGGAGTTATCTCGCGCAGAGACTCAACCTCTAAGTCCTGTTATTCCGTTGATGGAAGAACCCCCAAGTTACTTTTTTCATTCCGCACTTTCGCCAGAATCGACGACATCAGAACGCTCCCTGCATTAAAACTAGCAAAGAATCCGCTGTTAGCCAGAAAAGTAATAAAAAAATAATCGATCGATGCTTAAGCGATCAGAGGTATAAAGGTGAAGTGCCAGGGTCAGAATAAAAACAGTAACGACCATTAGCTGGCCGTTTTGGTTTCATCCGCAGTGAAGCGCCGAACAAGCTGAAAGATTGCCAACAACAAAGCCCCCGCTGCAAGACCAGATAACAACCAGTTTGCAGCATACATCGCCTGTGCCAGTGAAGAAGTAAGCAATGTAAATGGAAAGACGACAAACGCTGGCGCAAAATACTGTGACCCAGCTTCAATCGGTGCTGGCGTATAAAGCAGCACTGCACCCGTCATATAGCAAAAGCGCCGCGCCTCACCACTCGCATCCATCCAGAAAAATAACCGCCGCCAGCACCAGAATGCCAGCGTGGCGAACACGAAATACATCAGCCAAAAAACAATAAACTCTGAAATACCTTCCATTAATAATCCCGCTCTACGCTTTCCAGATAATCCGATCCTGCCAGTACTCTTCAGCGATTCGATTGTCGGCAATACCTTTATTTTTGATTGAGATCCCGGCCCGATGAACAGAGTCCGGATCACCGCTGATTAAAGGGTGCCATTCCGGCAGATCTCGTCCCTCTTGCAATACACGATAAGCACAGGTTTGCGGTAGCCAAAAGAAGCTTTCCGCCTGTTCGGGTGTTAGCCAGACACAGGTTGGGACCTTTTTATTGCGTTCTTGATAGACAGTACACTGGCAGTTTTTGGTATCCATATAACGACAATGAACGTCGGTATAATACACATCCCCGGTATCTTCATCTTCAAGCTTATGCAAGCAACAGAGCGCACAACCATCACATAACGACTCCCACTCCGGGCGACTCATTTGCGCCAGTGTTTTGGTACGCCAGAATGGCTCAACACTCATGATCGCTTTTGTCCTTTTTACAGAACAAATCCAACATATAGGTTTCTTTAGGAGGAGGCATCTGAAGGTAATAACCTTTGTCTTCAATTTCTGCCATAACTTTTACAGCCTCTGCGCGTGCCAACTTCTTATCCTCGGTAAGAATAATCGTCAGCGTCTTCTCTGCTGGGCCGAAAACCTCCAGCAACTCCTCAGGTAATTCCTTCAATCCTGTTTTTTGCGCGACGTACAAATAGGCTTCATCTTTTTTCAATGACTTGTAAATGTCACATAAAATCTTAGTCATGAACTCTCTCAACTTACATCTGTCAATCCGGCGCCGTCACTTCGGTTAACGCCAGAATTAATTCATCGGTAATTTCTGCTTTACGCCAACCCGCCAGACTGTCAGGCAGAGCGTACTTTCCTGATGCCATTCCCGAGCGCAGCAAGGCTTCAAGGGCTTTTTTCTTCACCAGAAGGTCGGCCGGAATATTCAGCTGCTCTGCTTTTTCCACAATGATCTTTTTCAGATCTTTCAGTGTCTGACCAACTTGCGGTGATAGTGGCTTATCCAGCTGCTTGGGCCAATAACGACTTTCCATGGCCAATGCTTGCTCAATGATTTTCAGTACAACCTTTCCATCTTGTCGTGCAGAAGCCGGCTTCATTCCCGAACGGATTAACTGATCGTGGTTCTTTACTTTGTAGCGGGCAAGATTCCACAGGGTATTGTCATCAACCACTTTATTTCGTGGTACATCGCGCTCACGCGCCTGTTGTTCGCGCCACACAACAAGCTGTTGCAACACAAATTGCTCCTGGGCGCGTAATTTCCACGCCAGCTTCACGCGGCGATAGTGCTCTGCCAACACTTCAGGTGCCTTTGCCTGCTCCACAAGCCGATCACAATCTTCTGCCAGCCAGGCTTCACGCTGCATTTTTTTTAGCTGAGCAATTAGCTTGGGATAAAGACGATACAAATAATGCACATCGGCCACAGCATACTGTACCTGCTCTTCACGTAGCGGGCGCTCCAGCCAATTCGAACGCGTCTCGCCCTTTGGCAAATCAATGCCCAAAACGGCAGATACAACACGTTGAAATCCCATGGATCCCCCCAGGCCAGCAAGCGCTGCGGCGTGTTGACTGTCGGCCAGAGGCGCAGGAACGCACCCCACTAATTGCCGACAAACCTCGAGGTCTTCAGCGCAGGCGTGAAACACCTTTACGATCAGAGGGTGCTCAAATATCTCACGCAATGGCTGCCAATCATCAATTACCAGAGGATCAATCAGGTAATCTCCGTCACTGGAAGTGATCTGAATCAAACCGGCTTTAGGATAAAACGTCGTTGTTCTGACAAATTCAGTATCAACAGCGAGATACGCCTCTCCCTGCCACAGATTGCAGGCTTCCTGCAACGCCTGGTTATCGGCAATCCAGTTCGGCTGAAATAATTCAGTCACTGCTTTTGACCCCGTTAGTGTTTAGATGTTGCAGAAAGTCATCGACAGACCAGCTGCGTAACGACATTTCCGGCAACAGATTGCGAATAAACTGCTCGGTCACCTGAGCCTCAACACCGCCTTCTAACTGCAACCAGACGGCAACAGGCTGCAGCTGTGCAGTCAAACGCTTTAATTGTGCCAAACCCAGTTCAGTTGGCCCGCAGCCCGCGGCGGGTGATAACAAACCGTGCAAAACGAAAACACGCCCGGTGAATCCATTTGCTTGCCAAAACACCGCCTGATCCGCTTGCTCCACGACCAGCAACTCGTTCGAAATGGCATCACGACATCCATCGCAACTGGTTCTGACTGGCATGCGACAGTATTCACAGTGAGTGAATTTCTGTGCCGATTGAAGGCGATCGGCTAATTCACCGGTACTCGCCTGATTAAAAACATGCCTGGCAAGGCGCTTCGCAGCCTTTGGGCCGACACCAGGCAATGCGTCAAAGCTCTGTTCCAGACTCTGAAATAACTCAGCGAATTCGTTTTTGTTCAATGTCTGTCGCTACTTTTACTCAACCGATCAGAACGGCATTTTCATACCGGGTGGCAAGCCCATGCCAGCCGTCATCTTAGACATTTGCTCCTGACTGTTGGCTTCGATCTTGCGCACAGCGTCATTGACCGCAGCAGCCAGCAAATCCTCTAACATTTCTTTGTCTTCTTCCATCACAGAGTCGTCCAGCTCAACACGCTTAACGTCATGACGACCGTTCATGGTGACTTTGACCAGGCCAGCACCAGACTCTCCGGTTACTTCCGCCTCTGCCAGTTTTGCCTGAGCTTCCTGCATTTGCTCTTGCATCTTCTGGGCCTGCTTCATCAGGTTACCCATACCACCTTTAATCATACTTCGACCTCTTCAAACTGTAGGTTTTTCTTTAATTCGCCGGACGGATACTGTCTTCTATGACAAAGCCACCCATCTCTGTGAGAATCTGATTCACAACCGGATCAGATTCAATGGATTGTTTCGCAGCATAAAAAGCTTCGGCCTGCTCGCGTTGACGTCGCTGTTCCGGTGTTTCACCGCGCGGCGATTGCAACGACATTTCAATTTTCGCGCCCGGGAGCAACTGTTGCAATGCATCCTGAATTCGACCGACCTGGCTGGCATTAAACAACGCGCCTTGTGCCGGATCGACATCGAAAACCAATGCTTCTCCGTTCACATCAATCAATGCACTGTTGCGTGCAATCGCCTGAGGCAAACCCGCCAGCGGTAACTGCTGAACCCACTGCCACCAGTTATGTGGCTGAAGCGGATCGAGCTGTTCTGCATCCTGCTTAGCTTCTTTTACTGTCTCTGCGGCCTTCGTCACGAGCGGAGTCTCAAGTTCGACCGGTGTCTGTTCCGCCTGCTTCAAACGTTCTTCGATCGAGAAAACCGGTGCCCTATGTTCAGCGGCATCAACACGCTCTGAACCACCATCAACAGGATCATCAACACCAGCGGTATCACCAACACCCTCTGAGTCATCAACAGCAACGGCATCCTGCACACAATTGGTATCAACAACCTCCTGAGCTACAGCAGGTTCCCCATTCTGGTCGACGGGAGCGGTGACGCCATCATCACCTGCGACCTGATGCAGAGCAGCGACCGAAGACACGGCTGCCGGGTCACTGCTCAGTCGCTTTTTTTTTTCGTCCTCAGCCACCGGTTCAGCAATCGTTGCAACGGAAGTGCCTTGCTCAATCATGGGTGGTGCCTGCAGCGCAGAATTCAGATCGAGATCAACCGGTGCTTGAGGCGCCGGACGGAATGCCAACATACGTAACAAAATCATTTCAAAACCCTGGCGAGGATCTGGCGCCAGATTCAGATCAGCACGTCCGGATAAAGCAATCTGATAATACAATTGCAGGTCTTCGGCTTGCATACTCATCGAAAGTTGCAGGATGGCTTCACGATCCCCCTGCGAATTTTCAATCGCGTCCGGAACCACCTGAGCCAATGATGCCCGGTGCCAGATATGCAACAGTCCTTGCAAGACCTCGTCGTAATCCGGTCCATGCTCAGCCATCGCAGCAATTTCTGCCAGCACATCAGCCGCATTGGCCTTTGCCATCACCTCTGCCAATTTAAACAGGCGACCGCGATCCATAGTACCCAGCATTGCATTGACCTGGCTTTCCCCGACCATTCCCTCGCCGTAAGCAATGGCCTGATCAGTCAGCGATAATGCATCACGCATACTGCCCTGCGCAGCGCGCCCCAACTGCCACAGCGCCGGCTCTTCAAACTGCATTTTCTCTGCCTCAAGCACCTGAGCCAGATAGCTAACAATTTTCTCCGGCGTCATATTCTTCAGACTGAACTGCAGACAGCGCGACAAAATCGTCACAGGTAACTTTTGCGGGTCGGTCGTTGCCAGAAGAAACTTTACGTGGGCAGGCGGTTCCTCCAAAGTCTTCAGCAAGGCATTAAAGCTGTGTGTCGAAAGCATATGCACTTCATCGATCAGGTAGACCTTGAAGCGCCCTCGTGTTGGCGCATACTGGACATTGTCCAATAGCTCGCGGGTATCTTCGACCTTGGTTCGCGATGCAGCATCCACTTCAATCAGATCAACGAAACGACCTTCCGCAATTTCCTGGCAAGAGGCGCAAGTGCCGCAAGGACGCGCACTCACCCCCTGCTCACAGTTAAGACATTTCGCTAAAATCCGGGCAATGGTGGTTTTACCGACACCTCGTGTACCGGTAAACAAATAGGCGTGATGCAGACGTTCTTCGTTCAGCGCATTGATCAGCGCACGCAGCACATGCTCCTGCCCCACCATTTCATCAAAGAAACGCGGGCGCCATTTTCGAGCAAGTACTTGATAACTCATGAATTTTCCAATCAGGAAGGTTGCACATGGTTGCGCATAATACCGCGAAGAATAAGGAAAGTCAGTGACAAGATTTGGAGATGACCTCCGCCAGCCACACCCCGGCACACGAGTCAGCTACTACCGTTGCTCCCTTCCGGGCCTGGCGGGGTTCGCAGCCTATCATTGCGAGGGGACCGACAGAGGCCACCACAACAACCTGAAGAACTTCAGGTGGGCGCACTTTATCAAAACTCAATTTAAAATCAAGCAGTTATCCACCAACCAATTGATTTTCTACCGACTGTACCGGCAAGGCTTCGATAAATTGTTTCATGCGTGACTGTGGGCCGTAATATTTTGGCCGAGAGAAATAATCCGAGGTGGTGCCTGATACTCGTTGCTCAACCACTTCATCTTCAAAAAAGATGCGCAGTATCACGCGCTTACCGGAACTGATGCTAACAAGCTCACCTTCTGTGACCGCAAACTCATTGCAGCCTGCCGCCCCTTTACCTGCCTGCTGCAGATAGGTGAGCTTGCCATCGAGGTAAAGCACCAAAGGCTTCTCAGGCTGCAAACTGCGGTCGCGGCTATCGCACAATTCTAATCGCAGCTCCTCTCCTTTTTGCCAACGCGCACCCAGCGACAATTCAGGCAATCCATACAATGGCACCGGAACAAGGTGAACCAATCCCAGTTGGCGTTCTATTTCGCCAATAACAGGTGGGGTATCGGCAACGGCGTTGCCTTTAACAGACGGGGTATTAGTACAACCCGCAACTATGACCGCGAGTAACAAAAGCCAGCTGCCGCGCAGCATCAACATCTTATCCATAAGAATTAAACCTTCCCTGACTTTCGTTCCTGATAATTTTATCCGGAACGCATTTTATGAAACATCCTTTTTGCGATCAACACCTAGTTGACCTAATCGTCAATTTCCTACATTGATATCAGATATGAAGCCATTGCTTCAAAGCGAGTTCAATTACCTCAGCGCGAGTCAGATTCAGTTCGTCACGAACGTCATCAAGGCGACGAACAACATCACCGTCTACCTTAACTTCGAGGCGATGCATACCAGCCGCCTTGTCACGCTGACGCTGACTACGCTTGTTATGCTTACACTGTAGCGCACGATCATATGGATTGCTGCGTGGCCTTCCAGGTCTGCGGCGGGTAAACATATCGATGGTCGTGCGATCTTCAGGTTGTACAGACATAACAGGCTCGGACAATTAACCGCGCAATTATCCGCGATAGTCTTTTAAAATCAATACACTTGCGTCATCCAAGGGTTCACAATAGGGTGATCGAACGAGATTTACAGGACGAAGTGATTTTTACATGAGCCAGGACACACAATTGCAGCCTGAGAAGCTGTGCCTTTCCATTAGCGAAAGCCAGCTGAATTTTACCTCCACTGCTGATCTGGATGAATTCCAGGGCGTTCTCGGCCAAGACAGAGCCGTCAATGCCATCCAGTTTGGCGTCGCCATGAACCGCCCTGGCTATAACATTTTTGTCATGGGCGATACCGGCACCGGGCGTTCATCCTACGTTAAAGACTACCTGAAAAGTGAAGCGAAACGTCAACATACGCCCAACGTCTGGTGCTACGTCAATAATTTCAAGAATCCTCGTGAGCCTAAAGCCCTTGAGCTGATGCCAGAGCAGGCGTCTCAATTTAAAGAACGTATTGCCACCCTGATTGATCAGCTGTTGGCGACCTTCCCGGCCGCACTGGAACACCCAGCGTACCAGCAAAAGAAATCGGCCATCGATTACGTTTTTAATCGTAAATACGATCGCGCCATTGAAACTGTTGAGCGTGAAGCACACAAACGAGGCGTGGCCCTGTACCGCGACGCCTCGACCATTAGCTTTACGCCTATGCGCGACGGTAAAGCGCTGGATGAAACCGAATTTGCCCAGTTAAGCGAAGATGAACGGGAAACCTTTCACGACGACATTGGTGAACTGGAACAAATGCTTAGCGAACAACTGGCTGAGCTGCCACAATGGAAGCGAGAAAGCAGCGACTCATTACGCCAGTTAAACCAAACCACCATCAAAGATGCGATAGCACCCCTGCTCAATCCGATTCGGGATGATTTTCATGAACAAGGCGCTTTGATCGGTTATCTTGATGAAATGGAAGAACACCTGCCGCGCCTGGTACTGGAAGAACTGGTCGAAGAAAAGATGCTTGAGCTGCGCGAGGAATATGTAAAGCGCTCAAGTATGGAAGAATCGTTAATGCCAAACTTCGCCACACAACATGAAAGCGATAGTGGTGCCCCAGTGGTTTACGAACCGCACCCAAGTTACGGCAATTTGTTCGGCCGCATTGAATACGCCAGCGACCAGGGAGCGCTGGTAACTAACTTTCAGCGAATTTGCGCCGGCGCATTGCACAAAGCCAATGGTGGCTACCTGATTCTCGACGCCGAAAAAGTATTGAGCGAACCTTGGGTTTGGGATGCACTGAAACGCTCCTTGCAATCCAAACAACTCAAGCTCGATTCGCCGTATTCAGAGATGGGGCTGATCAATACCACCAGCTTATTACCGGAACTGATTCCTCTCGATGTAAAACTGGTACTAATTGGCTCACGCCAGATTTATTACCTGCTACAGGAATACGACGAAGACTTTAAACGGCTATTTCGCGCGGTGGTCGACTTCGACTCAGATTTACCGCTGAACGATGACAACCTGACGGGTTATGCACGGTTACTGAAGAGTCGCACCAATGAACAAGGTTACGCCGACCTGAGCCGCGACGCCGTTGTACGCATGGTGCAATTCAGCGCCCGACTGGCCGAACAACAGGATGTCATCAGCGCTCGCATTGGAGAACAATTTGATTTGTTAGCCGAGGCTGATTTTTTACGTCAACTGGCCGGAGATGCAGTCATTGATCGTTTGCATCTCAACCGCGCCATCGCAGCCAAGCAAGAGCGCACCGGTCGGGTGTACGATAAGCTGTTCGAGCAAATGATGGACGGTACGGTACTGCTGGAGACCGGGGGCCAGGCCATCGGTAAAATTAACGGCTTAACCGTAATGGCCCTGGGCGATACCAGTTTTGGTTCGCCTGCGCGCATTACCACAACGGTTTACCCGGGCTCCAAAGGCGTGGTGGATATCGAGCGTGAAGTTTCTCTCGGTCAGGCGATCCATTCCAAAGGTGTCATGATTCTCAGCGGCTTCCTCGGTAATCGCTACGCGCAGAAATTCCCGCTGGCCATATCCGCCCATATCGCGATGGAACAGTCCTATGGCTACATCGACGGCGACAGCGCCTCGCTGGGCGAGCTGGTGTGTCTGATTTCGGCTTTAATTCACTCACCTATCGATCAGAGTTACGCGATTACCGGTTCAGTCAATCAATACGGCGAAGTTCAGGCAATTGGTGGCGTAAACGAAAAAATAGAGGGCTTTTTCCGACTGTGTAAAGCGCGCGGTTTAACCGGCAACCAGGGCGTTATTATTCCGGCATCCAACGCCAATAACCTGCTGCTAAAACAAGAGGTGATTGATGCCGCAGCTGCTGGTGAATTCAGTGTTTACGCGGTCTCACACGTTGATCAGGCCATTGAAATTTTGCTCAATCGTGAAGCCGGTGTGGCCGATACTAACGGCGATTTCCCTGAAGGCAGTGTAAATGGCGACATCATCAAGCGCCTGGAAGAGATTTCTAAAATGGGCGACAAAAAGCCAGATTAACGTAAGCACATAAAACCGCTCAGGGGATCTGCCACAGCGGCAGGTCCCCTCGTGACGTGAGCGGCTATTTCAGTTTACGCACACGCTTAGCTTTTCCAGCCCCCGAGCCCGCATTCCCCTTAGCGCCACTGGCTTTAATCTGGGTTGCAAACTTACCCGGTTTTTTACTGGCTGCTTTCTTACCGCCGGATGACTTTGCAGCACCCGTGCCCTGTGGCTTAACCGGAGATTTATTACCCGGCTTCTTGCTGCTGATGGACTTCTTAAAACCGGGACGCTGAACGCGCTTATTACCAACATCATCTTCAGCCGGGATCAACGCATTCGGGCCAGAACCGATCAGGTCCTGACGCCCCATGGCTTTAAGCTCTTCGCGCAGCATCGGCCAGTTTTTCGCATCGTGATAACGCAAAAATGCTTTATGCGTACGGCGCTGATTAATATCGCGGGGAATGTTCATTTTGGGTTGTTTGTAGCTCATCCGCTTCAACGGATTACGCTCGGAGTGATACATAGCCGTCGCCAGCGCCATCGGCGAAGGATAAAAAGTCTGCACCTGATCAACCCGGAACTTATTGCGCTTCAGCCATAACGCCAGATTCATCATATCCTTATTTTCAGTACCCGGATGAGCAGCAATAAAATAAGGAATCAGGTACTGTTCTTTGCCCGCCTCTTTCGAGAACTTATCAAACATACGCTTGAAGTTATCGTAAGTCCCCATTCCGGGCTTCATCATTTTCGTGAGTACGTTTTGCTCGGTATGCTCTGGAGCAATCTTTAAATACCCTCCAACATGATGCGTCACAAGCTCACGAACGTATTCCGGATCTTCCACCGCCAGGTCGTAACGCAGACCCGAAGCAATAGCAATGCGCTTAATGCCAGGCAATGCACGCGCCGCACGATACAGTTCTGTCGTTGGTTTGTGACTGGTCTCCAGATTCTTACAAATACCCGGATAGACGCAGGATAAACGACGACAATTGTTAAGAATTTCCTGACTCTTACACTTGAGGAAATACATATTGGCCGTCGGCCCGCCCAGATCGGAAATCGTTCCCGTAAAACCCGGAACCTTGTCACGGATTTCTTCGATTTCGTTGATGATGGATTCCTGCGAGCGACTCTGAATGATGCGTCCTTCGTGTTCCGTAATCGAACAGAAAGTACAACCACCAAAACAGCCGCGCATGATATTGACCGAGAAGCGAATCATGTCATACGCGGGAATCTTGGCATCGCCATAACTCGGATGCGGCACGCGTTTATAGGGAAAACCAAATACCGAATCCATTTCATCCGTCTCTAACGGAATGGGCGGTGCATTTACCCAGATTTCCTTATTACCGTGTTTCTGTATCAATGGGCGTGCGTTGTATGGATTGGACTCCTGGTGCAAAACCCGCGAGGCATGGGCATACAAGGCACTGTCATTTTTAACTTTTTCAAACGATGGTAATCGAATCACAGTAGTGTCGGCATCATGATCAACCTTACGCTGCAATGGCATAGGGATGATCTTTACTGGCATCACATCGTCATCTTCATCCGCGTTTTGCTGATTCTTCTGATCAGAAGCACAACCTTCCGTGTTGGCTTCTTTCATATCATACGGGTTCGGCAGCTGATCAATGTGCCCCGGCCAATCAATACGACTGGAATCAATCTCAGTCCACCCAGCCGGCGTGGAATCCCGAACAATAGTCGTGCCGCGCAAATCGTCAATTTGCTCCACCGGTTCACCAGCCGCCAACCGATGGGTCAGATCAACAATGGCCCGCTCGGCGTTACCGTACAGCAGAATATCCGCACCAGAGTCAATCAATACAGAACGGCGTACCTGATCCGACCAATAATCGTATTGCGCAATACGACGCAAACTGGCTTCGATGCCACCAATCACAATTGGCACATCTTTATAGGCCTCTCGACACTTTTGTGAATACACAATGACCGCACGATCAGGACGCTTACCGGGTTCACCATGAGGGGTGTAGGCATCGTCTGAGCGCACTTTCAGATCGGCGGTATACCGATTGATCAATGAATCCATGTTTCCGGCGGTCACACCAAAGTAAAAATTTGGCTTACCTAATCGTGTGAAAGCATCCGGGTCGTTCCAATCCGGCTGAGCGATGATCCCCACACGGAATCCCTGCGATTCCAGCATACGACCCATTACCGCCATACCAAAGCTCGGGTGATCGACATATGCGTCGCCGGTGACCAGAATCACATCACAGCTGTCCCAGCCCAACACATCCATTTCCTGTCGAGACATGGGTAAAAACGGCGCCGTACCAAAACACTCGGCCCAGTATGGATAATTAGAAAAAAGATGCTTTTGAGGCTGATTCATGAACAAAACTAATAGCTAAACGGAAGTGTGTGCATTCTCCCAAAATTCCGTTCGACACAAAAGCAGATTCACAGAAAGTCCCGTAAATTCTGGCCTGCCCCTTCCGTTAACAGCGTCAAAATCTGCATTCTCTGACCTATGACAGCTTTCGCTGTGCAATTTTAATAACTGCTAAGTCTTTGCCGGAGCATTCGGTCTATATTTGTCCGATATTTACCTTGAGTTTTTGCCACTTGTGCCAGACCATCGAACAGGCATTCGCATCTCGAATAACAATAACAACGAAACCTAATACTTTATGATTCAAGCGCAAATTGAGCTTTTCCTGGCCGCCCTTGGTACGGGCCTGTCTTTGTCACTAGCTTTGCTGATTGCCAGAGACTACCTGGATACCCCGGCCGCCAAAGCCTTTATCATGTTACTGCTGTGCGCCAATGTGCACATGTATCATCTCTTTATGCCGGAAGACTGGTTTGTCCTGTCCTGGAGTGTACAAAGCATGGCACCGGCGATGTTCTGGATCGCCTCACGCTACACCTTTGTTGACCCTGGCGACTCGCGCACACTGAGCTGGACGCTGGCTATGACCAGTTTTCTTTTGCCTTTTCTTTGGTTGCTGACAGGTAAACCCGCGGAGTTACGCACCGTATTGATCGATATGCCACAAAAGCTCGAGTACGTGGTAGTGATGCTTGGTATCTTTGAAATCATCAACAACTGGAATAACGACCTGGTTGAGGCGCGGCGGCGCCTGCGAGGTGGTTTATTACTGTCAATGGGAATTGCCACTGGCTGGTCGATATTCTCCTATCGCTTCAGTATTGGGGGTGATGCCATACGCTATCTGGGTATCAATATCAGCCTGATTATCATGGTCTGGTTCCTGCTTCAGAGTCGCCCTGAATTGTGGAAATTACGCGGCAACTCTGCTGACCGGCTGGCGCGCACTGCGCCGGACGAGGAAGCTCCGGCAGAGAGACATCCAGCGCCCGAAGAAACTGCCCCCCTCACCCACCAGAATCCTCACCTGGAACAGTTACACACGTTAATGGCAACAGGCTTCTACCGGCAGGAAAATCTGACGCTGGCGATCCTGGCACAGGCACTGGCACTGCCAGAATACAAGCTGAGAGCAACAATTAATAAATCACTGGGATATAACAACTTTAATGAGTACATCAATCAACTGAGAATTGGCGAAGCAGCTAATCGCCTGGTCAATGAAAAAGAAACCCCCGTGACCAATATTGCCTTAGATGTCGGGTATCGCACTATGAGTTCGTTCAACCGGGCATTCCGTAAAATTCATAGTATGACGCCATCGCAATATCGTGACTCAGACGGTTTAGCAACCAAGCCAGACTCGGAAAAGACGAATACTGCGGTCATGCACTGAACAAAGCTCGATTATGCGGAACGGACAGCAGGTTCCGCCTGTTTCATAAAGTACTTGATAACGTTTCACTGACATCCCCTTTTCTATTCTGCTTGGTGCACTCCGCTGCTATCTAAATAGGCGTCGTTGCAGACTCAATTTTCAAACACTCCATTGAGATTTTTCTGATATAGGTCGTAAAAACTCCATTTTCCAGGAAAGTGGCTACTGCTAGCGCCAGACCTATTCAGCCAATTAGAGTTTTAAGCGCTTTTCTTCTTTGTAATTTCTTCATTCAAGAATTGCACACCGTAAAAAATACACCTGAAAATACCAGTAAAACCACTGATTCTCGGACGTTTCATATTTTGCACATTGATTATCAGAAGTTAATTATCGAATTGTTTTCCCCCATCAATAAACGTTGTCTTTTACTAGCGAGACAACCAAGGAAGGTTGGAATAATAACAATCAAGCCAACGGAACTCGTTCGACTCAGAAAACACTCGAGACTTCAAAATGAAAATAAATACAGTAGCAAATGGAATAAAACCACTGGCTCTGGTGACAGTGATGGCCATCACAGCCCTCAACTTCAGCGGCTGCGGCAGTGACAGTAAAAATTTAACCAGTAATGACCCAGTAGCCGCCCCAAGCAAAGCATTCGATTGCACAGATAACGACACGGTCGGTGCGCGTGTTATTTGCATTGGCGCAGTGGATGACCTGAGCGATCAGAGAATTCAGGATGATCTAATCGCAGCACTGGCGGTTGCCAGAACCGGTGATACGTTTATTCTTCCCGCCGGTCGATACAACTTTAATTCGACCATTGAGTTTAATGGTCTGGTCGACAATGTAGCAGTTTCCAACCTGACATTCCGCGGTGCAGGCAAAGATAAAACCATTATTGATGCCAGTGGCGCTGCTGCTGATGGCTTTCTGATTAATAATACCAACTACCTGACTTTTGAAGACTTCGGCATCTACGAATCCAACAACAATGCATTAAAAGTGACCAAATCCAACGGCGTCATCATGCGTAATATGGCGACTGTCTGGGAAACAGATTACCAGGCCAGCAATGGTGCTTACGGCTTATATCCGGTAGAAACCAGCAACGTACTCATCGAAGACTGCTTCGTAAAAGGCTCGGCGGATGCCGGCATCTACGTTGGCCAGTCCGACAAAATCGTGGTACGAAACAACATCGCGGAAAAAAATGTGGCCGGTATTGAGGTCGAAAATTCGACCAATGCTGATGTCTACGGTAACACCGCACGCGGTAATACCGGTGGAATCCTGGTGTTTGACTTGCCGATTGGTAATGGCAAATACGGCTCCGGTGTTCGTGTTTTTGATAACGAAATAACCGCCAACAACGCGCCTAATTTTGCTAATACCGGCACCTTTGCCGGTGGTGTTCATATTGTCCCGCCAGGTACTGGTGTCATTGTGTTATCGACGTCAGATGTTGAAATTTATCACAACAGGATTCGCGACCACCAAACCATCTCAATTGCTATTGCCTCCTACATACTCGCGGATGAAAAGGTAGCGCAACCTCCGAAAGCCAACGTAGGCATGGGCGAAGGTGAGGTACAAAACTATGGCGATATTCATCCGTATGCGACGGCATTTATGGATGGCTGGAGCCCATTTGTCCGGAATCTGAATATTCACAACAACACCATTACCGTTGCTGACGGTATTGATAACCCACAGGGCGATTTAATCAAAGACCTGATCACCGGGTTCAAAGCGTTCCACAACGAAAACCCGGATATCGCCGATGGCAAGATCACAGCGCCACACATTTTATACGATGGCATTGCCGAGCTGTTAGCCAACACACCTCACCCGGAAGGCCAGGGGGAGTCCATGATTGCCGCCATCGTCGCAGGCATTAATGAAGTGGCCGCTGGTATTAAGGCCAACATTCCAGGCGCTCAGGATTACACCCCAATTAATATGGCTGTGTTTGCCGCGTATGGCGAGGACAGTGGCGTGTGTCAATCCGATATCGCCCTGAACGATCCAAGCCTATTTGCCGCTTCCGTTTATCAGACCAGCGCGACTGCCGATACTTTCAGTACTGGGGCACCACGCGAAAAATTGCAATTACTGGCTGGTGGAGTAAGTGGCGTAGCCAATGCGATCATGCGAGACCCCAACGGTGTGATGAACTGTGCCAGCGAAAATGCCTTCAGAGGCAGCCCGGCAACCGTCACCTTCAATACTGAAACCTTTGGCTGCACCGCTGACGACCGCACGCAAGCGGCTTGTGCGCTTTGATCGCCCAATAAGCAATATAAGCAATAACAACAGGAGGCGCTTTAACGCCTCCAACACCGCCGTAAACCGGATCTGCTTTATGAAAACAATAAAATACCTTTTAGTGTCAGCAACCAGCCTGACGCTATTGGCCTGTGGCAGCTCAGACAACCATTCGCCAAAACCATCGACGCCTTCAGCCATTGCGTCTTGCCAAAACCAGAATAAAACCGTGAACTGGCAACAGGCATTAACCGCCGACGCTGAAAAGCTGTCTCAATATCAATTGTTCGAAAATCCTTGCGACCCGACTCAAAATCCCAGCAATCGTGGTCTGGCTTACGACTTATCAGCACCGCTGTTTACCGACTATGCCAGTAAATATCGCTTTATTTTTATACCGGAAGGTAAAACAGTCAGCTATTCCGCAACCGAGTCCTTTGATTTTCCGGTTGGCAGTATTATCGCAAAAACATTTACCATGCCCGCAGATACCAGCCAGCGTGGCGTAATAAATGAGCGCCTGATTGAAACCCGCTTACTGATTAAAAAGGACGCCGGCTGGGTCGCTCGACCTTACGTTTGGAATGCAGAACAAACCGAAGCCACCTGGGATACCACCGGAGAACAGGTTGCCATCAATAACCTGAAACACGGCAACGACAATCTGTCGTTTACCTATCAGGTGCCGAATCAGAATGCCTGCTCCACCTGCCATCAATTTAATCCAAATGGTGATAACGACGTTGTCAATGGCATTGACCCAACGCCGGTGCGTTTCAGCCCTATTGGTCCCAAAGCACGATTCCTGAACGCTGATTTTGACTATGGTCAGGGACCGGAGAATCAGCTACTGAGATGGGTCGCTGAAAATCTGTTGTCAGGGCTGCCGGACGAATTATCAACGGTGCAAAAAGCCGTGGTTTTTACTGATAGCAAACCCCTGTCTGATTACACTGGTTCCAAAGAACTGCTGACCGCAACCGCTAAATCCTGGCTGGACATCAACTGCGGTCATTGCCACCGAACCGAAGGTCAAGCCAGTAATACCGCTTTTCGCGCAGACTACAATATTCCATGGCGCGGCAATGAGGGATATCACGGTGCCTGTGCCGTGGCAGTTTCCGGTGCCAGCGAGGGATCAGCGCGAATTATCGAACCAGGCAATGCTGCAGAGTCACTTCTGTTTAACCGCCTGAACACCACACAGGCCGGGGTTACCATGCCTCCCCTGGGTCGTGCAGTTATTCATCAGGAGGGCACCGCATTGATCAAAGCCTGGATCGATAGTATGGATCCTGATCTGTGCCAATAAGTGTTCAAGTCAGAGAGCGCAGCTGCGTCCTCTGACAACCTGCATCCTTGATAAACGATCAAAAAGTCCGGTCAGCGTGTCATTTTTTTTACGAAAACAACAACGAACAATGCCATGGTGAAACTGCCAACAAATGCTTCTACAGCGGCAACAAACCGAGCTACGCCAACCGGTGCAATGTCTCCGTAGCCCAGAGTAGTAAACGTCACGATGCTGAAATACATCGAGTTGAGAAAGCGCAACAAATTTTCGCTATGACTGGCATGCATCGAGTAGTGCAACATATCCGCACCGGTTGTTACTCCCATTACAAAATAGATCAGTGCGCAACAAATAATCATCACCAGCGAAAACAGCACCACCCGCAGCGGGGATTCACCGTAGCCACAAAACAGATCAACCACTTTCGAAATGAACCGTTGGGAGCTGAATAAAGGCATTTGATAACGTCGACAAACCATTTCTTTCTTGAAGAAAAACCCGGCGCACTCGAACATACCCTGCTTCTCGCACTGCTTACGAATATTGCGTGAAACCTCCTCTGACTCTTGCCATAAGTCGTTAGCCGTTGCCGGCTGACACGCCGATAACATATCGAGTGCCTGCAATTCCTGGCGAAGGTGATCACCCCACTGAATATTCTCTAAGCGCGCATGAGTAAGACGAGTCCCCAATAAGTTACAGCCACGAAAATCAGCACAATGAAGATTCGCCCCCGCCAGATTGGCTTTCATAAATGAGCTGTCACGGGCGTTGAGTTTAAACAGATGAGCGCCCGACAGATCTGCCCGGTAAAAATCAGCACCTTGACAGGAATAACCGTCTTTGTGGTCACGATTCACCAGATTAATGCCTCGTAAATCGGTTCGCGCCAGCTGTAATCCATCTAATGGACGCCCTGACTGAGCCCATTGTTCCAGCGTTTGCCGTAACTCAATGCCCGCTTTACTATGTGATTTATCGTGCCAGAAACAATAATTGCCATACATGGCAGGCTGATCGCATCGCCAACCATCAGGTGAGCAATAGCAACAAGGCTGTAACTTACCGGTTGTATTCATGTTCTGACTCCTGACGGGATACATCCAGTATAGGAACAGACCGGCAAGGTTCGGCTGCCAAAGTCAGCAATGACACTTGACCGAACACCGGAGATTGCATAGTCAGCTCCGAACAAGGATGATTTGACCCTACTTTTCAAGGCGTTATCGCCGTCGAATATGGAAATACAAACATGACCAAGCCATCTGGCCCGCGCGAATCAGCCAGAATTATGCTGGTAGACGATCAACCCGCTCGTGCGGCACTGCTAGAGCAGGCACTTACCGATGCAGGTTGCAGTGTGATCGCCCGCCTCAGCAGTGCCCAGGGGTTAATGAAACGCGTTGAAGAACATCAACCTGACGTCATTATCATCGACATCGAAAGCCCCGACCGGGATATGCTTGAACACATGAGTGTACTTAATCAGCATAATCCCAAGCCCGTCATAATGTTCAGTGATGAAGACGACACCAGTACGATTGAAAAAGCCATGCGTGCCGGTGTCAGCGCCTATGTTGTGGACGGTCTCAATCCTGGCAGACTGAAATCCATTATGGACGTCGCAGTAGCGCGGTTCCGCGAATTCCAGGCGTTACGCTCTGAGCTTGAGAAAACCCGTAATCAACTGGCAGACCGTCGCTTGCTGGACGAAGCTAAATCGCTGCTGATGAAACAAAAAGGTATGTCTGAAGAAGAGGCTTATCACGCAATCCGGAAGATGGCGATGGATCGTGGACAGCGAATGGTGGATGTCGCTAAAAACATTATTTCTGTCATGGATTTACTGAGCAACTGAAACGAAAACGGATATCGCACCTGACAATGCAACAGAGAACGCTGAAATGACCAACTCATTCCCCACTCCGGAAAAAACCACGCTGACCGTTGGATACATGCCGTTAAGCGACAGTCTGCCACTGATTGCTGCACAAGAACTTGGCTATTTCCAGCAACAGGGCCTCGATGTGAAACTGCAGCAGGAGGTGTCTTGGGCCAATATCCGCGACAAACTGCTCGTTGGTCATTTTGATGCTGCGCAAATGCTGGCACCCATGCTGCTCGCGAGTCACCTGGGACTGGGCGGATTGAAAAAATCCATGCTGGCACCGATGTCACTGGCATTGAATGGCAATGCACTGACCATTTCCAATTCACTGGCACAGCGTCTGAGCGATCACACCGGGTTGGATGAACTCTACACCGATAGCAACAAAGCCGGCGCTGCGATGGCCGACATCATTGATCAAAATAAGCGTGACGGCCGCGACAAACTGGTGTTTGCAGTGGTATTCCCGTTCTCAGTACACAACCTGATGCTGCGCGACTGGCTGGCCGGTGCCGGGATTAACCCTGATGACGATGTACAGCTGGTAGTGCTGCCACCATCACAAATGGTGGAACACCTGCAGCAACAACATATTGATGGCTTCTTCGCCGGGGCACCCTGGAACAGCGTCGCCATTCAACAAGGCGTTGGTCAATGTCTTCTCGCTGGGCCTGATTTATGGGATGAAGCGCCAGACAAAGTGCTTGGTGTCACTCAAGACTGGAGCCAGCAACACCCGAATACGTTGTCGGCTGTTATCCGCGCGATCAAAGCCGGTTGTCAGTGGGCAGCAGAGAATCCGCAAGCAGGTGCGGAATTACTCAGTCAACATCTTGATCTGCCGCTGGAGTGCTTGTTACCGGCCCTCAGTGGTCACTTTGTTTATCGTAATGAGCAGCCACCACGATACATCGCCGATATGCTGGTGTTTACCCCGGAGCGGGCATGCGCGGCACAACAGCAACATGCCACCTGGTTCCTGCAACAGATGCAACGCTGGGGCTGGTTGCCGCAAAGCAGCAACATCGCAGATATTGCCAGCCAGTGCTACCGCGACCCCGCACAATCGCTGTGATCGACACTTATCTCTGGTAATACCGGAAAAGGAACACCACACCTTTTCCGCTCAACCCGGATTCTCAGGCACTCAGCGACACAGGCAGCGTGAGAATTGCCTGGTTCATACGACACTTGCTGCCGCTCAATGACGAATATTCCCAGAATTACTGCACGATGATTTACAAACATAAATAGTTCGATGCCTGACTCTCCATAAAAAGTAACTCAGCAAACGGGGGAAACCAATCGGAAAATTTATCGCCCGCCCCACAATGTGCCATCGCTATATCCTTTCTGCACCAGCACGGTGACTGTTTTTTGCACCATTTTCGTCACTTAGAGCATTCCCATTTATTTATTTTGGTGCCTGTAATTTGCATTCTTCATCAAAGACAAACCGAACAATCGTCGCAAGTACGCATTAAATAAGGATTTTTAAAAACTGGCACAATCCTCGCTATATCCAAATCACAGAGATCCAACGGTGGATCATGTATACAAACTAATTCAATGCCCATTGCCGGGCATTTATATTTAGCACCGACGCTAACGGAATTTTATTCCGTTAGCGTTTTTTTTTGGCCTGAGAAAGAGGAAGAAAGATGCGAGGAATAAATACCTTGAGACGCAACCTGCTCAAAGCAGCAATGGTCGTCTCCACCGGTCTGGCAACGCTGGCAGCACCTATTGCGGTAGCTTCAGATTGGCCAGAAAAAGAAGAGCTGAAGTTTGGTTTTATTAAATTAACCGACATGGCACCACTCGCGGTTGCTTACGAAAAAGGCTTTTTTGAAGATGAAGGCCTGTATGTAACGCTGGAAGCTCAAGCGAACTGGAAAGTACTGCTGGATCGTGTAATTGATGGCCAGTTAGATGGCGCTCATATGTTAGCAGGCCAGCCTTTAGGTGCAACGATTGGTTTTGGCACCAAAGCTGACATCATCACTGCCTTCAGCATGGATTTAAATGGTAATGGTATTACCGTATCCAACGACATCTGGAAACAGATGAAAAAAAATATTCCACATGAAAATGGCAAACCGGTTCACCCGATTAAAGCCGATGCGTTAAAGCCTGTGGTAGAAAAATATAAAGAAGACGGAAAGCCATTTAATATGGGGATGGTGTTCCCGGTATCAACGCATAACTACGAGCTGCGCTATTGGTTAGCTGCCGGTGGTATCCACCCTGGTTATTACGCTCCGCACAAGGGTGATACATCCGGTCAGATTGATGCCGATGCTTTATTATCTGTAACACCACCACCACAAATGCCAGCCACGATGGAAGCCGGAACCATTTACGGTTACTGCGTAGGCGAACCATGGAACCAACAAGCGGTATTTAAAGGAATTGGTGTACCGGTGATTACCGATTACGAAATCTGGAAAAATAATCCGGAAAAAGTGTTTGGTGTCAGTAAAGGCTGGGCCGATAAATACCCGAATACTCACAAGCGTGTTGTAAAAGCCATGATCCGTGCCGCTCAGTGGCTGGATGCAAATAACAACGCCAACCGTCCGGAAGCCGTAAAAATTCTCGCCAAGAGCCAATATGTTGGTGCGGATTATGATGTGATTGCAAATTCCATGACCGGTACCTTTGAATATGAAAAAGGTGATAAGCGTGACGTGCCGGATTTCAACGTGTTCTTCCGCTATAACGCAACCTACCCATACTACTCAGACGCTATCTGGTACCTGACGCAAATGCGCCGCTGGGGTCAAATCTCTGAACCAAAATCGGATAACTGGTACAAAGAAATCGCGAAAAAAGTTTATCGTCCGGATATTTACGCTGCTGCAGCAAAAGATCTGATTAAAGAAGGCAAGGTTAACGCAAAAGACTTCCCGGATTTTGCAACCGAAACCGGCTTCAAGCCAGTACAAACCGAATTCATCGATAACGTGACTTACGATGGTACTAAGCCAAATGAATACCTTGAACAATTCAAAATTGGCTTAAAAGGTTCGGAAAAAATTTAACCCGATAGATTGATCGTTACCGGGACTGGAAGGGCTTTGCCCTTCCCTTCTCAATAAACCGATCAGTCAGAAAGCTACAAATACCTTTTTTAACAATGATCGTTTTTTTGTACAACAACCGTTATTGCAAAGTAACCGACTCAACCCGAGTTTCAACAATAACTGACAGGAAGCAACCATGAGCAGAACCATCGCATTACCCAACCTCGCCAATGTCAGTTGGCTGGAACCGATTATAAAAATCGGCAAAGGCGAAAATATTGGCCTGCAGTTCCAGATCATCGCGAAGAATATCGGCATACCTCTGGCTGGTTTATTAGTTTTTTTAATGATCTGGCACGCCGCTGCCAGCAACATCAATACCTCGCTGGGTAAATTCCCTGGCCCTTATGAAGCCATGACTCAGGCATCAGCACTGTATTCAGAGCATGTTGAAGAGCGTGAAAAAGCAGACGCTTTTTACCTGCGTCAGGAGAAACGCAATGCTGCTCGCAGCGCCCAGGATCCCGATTACAAGCCGCGTATTCGTGAATATACGGGTAAGCCGACCTATTTCGATCAGATTGGTACCAGCCTGATTACGGTACTGAGCGGTTTCGTGCTGGCATCGGTTATCGCTATTCCGGTTGGTATCGTCATTGGCTTAAGTGCCAACTTATATTCTGCGTTTAATCCGGTGATTCAACTGTTTAAACCGGTATCGCCTCTGGCTTGGTTGCCTCTGGTTACCATGGTAGTGAGTGCCCTGTATGTTTCCGACGACCCGACAGTACCAAAATCATTCATTACCTCGATGATCACCGTAATGCTGTGCTGCCTATGGCCAACCATGATTAATACCGCAGTGGGTGTCGCATCTATTTCCAAAGACTTGTTGAACGTCAGCCAGGTACTGCGTCTGAATTACTTTACTCATATTCGTAAAATCGTACTGCCTTCTTCCATCCCAATGGTATTTACCGGCTTACGTTTATCACTTGGTATTGCCTGGATGGTATTAATTGCAGCGGAGATGCTGGCACAAAATCCAGGGCTGGGTAAATTTGTCTGGGATGAATTTCAGAACGGTAGCTCTAACTCACTCGGCCGTATTATGGTCGCGGTATTAACCATTGGTGTGATTGGTTTCATGCTGGATCGTGTGATGTTGATCATTCAGAAGTCCGTGTCCTGGGACAAATCAGCCACTTTACGCTAATCGAGGAATTATTAATGAAAACATTACTTGAATTAACTCAGGTTGGCATCGAATTCCCAACCCCAAACGGTTCATTCCGCGCGCTACAGAATGTTGATTTAAAAATTCAACAAGGTGAGTACATCTCACTGATTGGTCACTCCGGTTGTGGTAAATCAACCGTACTCAATATCGTTGCCGGATTATTGCAGGCAACTGAAGGCGGTGCGGTATTAAATGGCAAAGAAGTGACTGAGCCAGGCCCGGAACGAGCGGTTGTGTTTCAGAATCACTCACTGCTGCCATGGCTGACGGCCTACGAAAACGTAGAGCTGGCCGTTAACCAGGTATTTAAAGGCAAGAAATCAAAAGCTGAAATGAAGCAATGGATCGAGCACAACCTCGAGCTGGTACACATGAGCCATGCCATGCATAAACGCCCGGATGAAATTTCCGGTGGTATGAAACAACGAGTCGGTATTGCCCGGGCGTTAGCGATGGAGCCACAGGTATTGCTGATGGATGAGCCTTTTGGCGCCCTGGATGCGTTAACCCGTGCTCACTTGCAGGATTCCCTGATGGAAATCCAGAAAGAACTGAATAACACCGTCATCATGATCACCCATGATGTTGACGAAGCCGTACTGCTATCAGACCGAATTGTCATGATGACCAATGGCCCTGCCGCGACTATCGGTGAAATTCTGGAAGTTGACCTGGAACGTCCGCGTAATCGCATCCAGCTTGCCGATGACCCTACCTATAACCGCTACCGACAACAGGTACTGAGCTTCCTGTACGAAAAACAAAAAAAGGTAGAAGACATTCAGTCGGTTAAGAAACCGGCGATCGAAAAGTCAAAAGAAAAAGTTGCTTGAAACAATTCACTATGGATAAAACCACTTCTGGAGAAGTTATGAAAAACAACCGTAAAACGTCACGCAACCTGACTCCGGCTCTGCTATCTGCAGCCGTGTTAGCAGCCTCACTGACAACCACTGGTCAGGTTCAGGCAAATGCAACAATGGATGCACTCACAGATGGCAAAATTCTTAATAACTTCCGCCTGCGTTATGAGACCGCCGATACCGACGGTGGGGCAGATTCAGCAACTGCTTTGACATTACGTTCACGCGTGGGTTATGAAACCGCTGATTTTTCCGGCTTCAAACTGTTAGCTGAACTGGAAGATATTCGTGCCATTGTTGACGAATATGCACCAGAAGATGCAGATTACGATGTGATTGCCGATCCGGAAAATACCGAATGGAATCGCTTCCAGCTGTCTTACGCCAAAGATGGTGTATCAGCGATTGTAGGTCGCCAACGCATCATTCTGGATAACGCGCGCTTTATTGGTAACGTTGGCTGGCGTCAAAACGAAGTAACCTACGATGCCGTAAAACTGGGTTATAAAAAGGATAAATTGAACCTGACCTACGCCTACATCGATCAGCGTAACTTCCTGAACTTTACCGCCAATGACACCAGCGACCACTTATTAAACGCGTCTTATAGTGGCTTACCCGTGGGCAAAGTAGCTGGTTATGCTTACCTGCTGGATAACAAAGATTCAGAAACCACCATTAATACCTACGGTGCGTACCTGGATGGCAAGCAAAAGCTGGATTCTCTGACGGTGTTATACCGGGCTGAATTTGCCACTCAGAATCGTGAATTAAAAAACGGTACTGAATTCGATACCAGTTACGTATTGCTGGAAGGGGGCGTTAAAGTTTCTGGGTTTACCTTCAAACTGGGTAACGAAATCAAAGGCTCCGACGACGGTAACGGTGGATTCATTACCCCATACGGTACCAACCATAAGTTTGGTGGCTGGGCAGACCGCTACCTCGGCACACCAGCAGCGGGTCTGGATGATAAATACGCGTTGGTTGCAACCAAGGCCGGTCCGGTAAAACTGGTCGCGGCTTATCACACCTACTCAGGCGTTGACGACAGCGAAGATTTTGGCAGCGAAATTAATTTACTGGCCGCCGGTAAGATCAACAAGAACTTCACTGCTGGTATCAAATATGCGGCATTTTCTGAAGGAGATGACGCGGCTAACGATACCAATAAGCTGTGGGCATGGATCGGCGCTAAGTTCTGATCAAGCGATAGTTTAAGGTTCCTTCATTTACCGTAGTCTCGGATTCTGACAGATATGATGTCAGGTTCCGGGGTTACGGTGTTTTTATTTTGTAGACTCAAATTTGGTTAACGACATGACAACAAACAATTTGGTTATTATTGGTAACGGTATGGCGGCTAATCGCCTATTGGAAGAACTGGGTAATCAACATCCGTTTGACGAAATCCTGGTACTCAGCGGTGAAACGTCAGCCCACTATAACCGCATTATGTTGTCACCATTATTGGCTGGTGAAACCACACTGGCAGAGATCACGCCCCACGACGATAACTGGTATCAAACTCGTCGCATTCGCGTACTTTTGAATCACTGGGTCAGCGACATCCGACATAGCGACAACATGATTGTTTGTGCCAATGGCGCACAATTCAGCTATCAGGCACTGGTCATGGCCACTGGCTCAGAATCATTTATTCCTGCTCTGCCCGGCGTCGACGCCGAAAACGTCATCGGCTTTCGTGATTTACATGACGTCGATTATATGCTGGAACGTTCACCCAACATGAACAAAGCCACCGTTATTGGTGCCGGCTTATTAGGCGTTGAGGCCGCAGTTGGTCTGCGCTCTCATGGTATCGATGTCACGCTGTTGCATCGTAACCCGGTATTGATGAACCGTCAGCTGGATGATGAAGCATCGGATTTACTTGCTACCGCTCTCGAACAGCGCGGTATCCGTGTGGTTACCGGAGCAGACAACATCCGTATCCATAAAAATAATAATCTGGCTGATACCATCCGCTGGAATAAATCAGAAGATGATACTGAAGCAACAACCGATCTGGTGGTTTTTGCGACCGGCATTAAACCCACCATCCAGGTGGCTCAGCTTGCCGGGCTGCTGTGTGATCGCGGCATACAGGTTGATGAGTGCATGCGCACCAGCGTTGAGGGAATCTATGCACTGGGTGAATGCTGCCAGTTTGAACAATTCACCTACGGACTGGTCGCACCAATCTGGGAGCAGGCGAAAGTACTGGCTGCTGAACTGAAGGATAAAAGCAGTACCCTGGCCTACCAGGAAAATCAGCATTTAACCAAACTCAAAGTATCGGGTCTGGACGTGCACAGCCTCGGTCAGATTCATGCGGAACAGGGCGACGAAGAAATTGTTTTACGTGATCCACAACAAGCTATTTACAAGAAGTTAATTCTTAACAACAACCGTTTGGTGGGCGCTTTGTGTGTGGGCGACGTTATCGATAGTCAGTGGTATTTTTCTCTGATGCGCAATGGCGATGATGTTTCAGCTTATCGTTCACTTCTCACTCTCGGACAGCTGTTTTGCGACAATGCCGCATAATTCAGACTAACCACGGATAAGGATTCAGGCCATGGATGGGCCTGTCGACTTTACATCAACACGAACAACTTTGCTGTGGCAGTATATATCGCCTGGCGAGGTGTGCAGATAGCCTGCCAGTCAGGCTATCAACAATAGTTGCTGAACAATAACGATAGCCAATAACAACAAACTCGTGCCCTGCCAGAAACGCAGAGGATTTCGCTCAATCAGCGGACGCTTTGCCGCCATACCAACCAAGGCGGGATTTGGCTGGTTCAGATCCTGCCACAGTTCAGAATATGCCCGATGTCGTTTTTGAATGTTCGGGTGACAGGCTTTTTCCAGTGCTAAATCAAGCCATGCCGGGACATCAGAACGGTGAAATGCCAACGAACGATATTGCCATTCAGAGATGGACTTAGGGGTCTTGCGATGTATTTCATCCATCTCGTAGGGGGTTGTGCCAGCCAACATTTCATAAATGATAACTGCCAGAGAGAACAGATCACTTTGTGTTCTGGCAACACCATTCATCACATATTCGGGGGCAATATAGAACACCGATCCAACCGGGCAGTCCTCTTCAACAGCGTTAGTTACTTCCGCTAATCCCTGAACGGCGACGGTACCAAAATCAATTAATTTAACCTTGCCGTCATTCGTGATCAGAATATTCTCAGGCTTAAGGTCTCGGTGCACCATACCAAGACGCTGAAACGCCCGAAGGCCATGAATAACCTGCTCAACAAGATCACGCACCTCTTTTAACGCGGGTCTGGGATGGTCGTGCATCCATTGTCGAAGCGAACTTCCCTCGACATATTCGCACAAGTGATAGAGAAAGCGACTACCGTCGCGCACCGTGTAAATTTTCATGACATTGCCATGATCAACGCGATTACCGACCCATTGCTCACGTGAAAATCCATCAAGATACACCAGATCGTCACTGAAATTGGCAGACGGTGCCTTTAACACAAACTTTCTTTGCTCGCTGTTTTCAACCAGATAAACATGGCTGCGGGTGCCACTGTATAACACCTTCTGAACCCGCAGCTGATCAATCTTATGGCCCACTTCCAATACTGGTGGAATAATTCTTTCACTCAACTGTCGCTGAGCTTCAACAATATCAGGCGCTGGTGTTTGCTCGATACGTAATACAAAACAGCTGCAATTATCGTCGCTGCCGCGCTGTAATGCCTGATCAACCAGTTTTTGACAGGCCTGTTCAAACTGATACTGCTGGTCTTCTGCGGTGAGTTGTGAGAACCAGTGTTTTATTTCGCTGGTACTAAAAAAATCATGCACGCCGTCAGTAGAAAATAAAAAACAATCGCCTGGATGAATATCTACACAGTGGTAGTCGACTTCCAGATGATTATCCATTCCCAACGCCCGACTCAGGTAAACTTTACCGCCCTTTTCCGGATTTCCCTGGCTGATGCAATGATCGCGGGTAAGCTGTTCAAATTCAGCGTCGTGACTATCCTCAGCCATCCGGAAACGATAAATCCGACTGTCACCCGCGTGAAAAATATGAGCACTGTTGGATTTGGCAATTAAGGCACTGAAGGTGGTGACCAGACCATTATGACGAGCACTCGCTTGTTGCCCATGATGGTATAACCAGGCGTTCAACGAAGAAAGCACCTTGCTGGCAGATGTTTTGACATCCCAACTGTCCGGTGTGCAATAGTAATCCTGCAAAAAATGAGTAACAGCTGTACTGGAAGCTAGTTGCGCCTGATCACTGCAGCTCACACCATCAGCGATGCAAACACCAATACCTTTGTATTTTGCCTGAGACAAACCTGGCTGATGGGCAGCAAAGGCATCCTGATTTTCATCTTTCACACCTGCCGTCGAATAACCACCAAAACTGACTTGTAATTGCTCACCCATCACAACCGCCATATCCACGCTTAAAAGTTCGGATGTACCTTAACTTTGTTCCTCGATTTCCTGTTCAAGTGAACATCATTCTTCAACATCAAAAAACAGAAATAGCCATACTCTTTCTGTCACCGAATCGTACAGCACATTCCTGTGCTGGCGATCCGGTCGCAACATCCTGTTGCTGCTTCAAAAGAGTATGACTATCTCTGTTTTAAATTTCGATTAAGAAACCTTAATTAACTCAACCGAACCATCTTCATTGATCTCTGCCATATGACCCTTTGGTTCTTCCATTGCCAACAGCGCAACGAAACCAACAACCGCGGTAGCAGCAATTACCAGGAAGAAGGTTGAATAATCAACCAGCGACAATACCGTCAGATAAGTTACGGCACCAACGTTACCGTATGCTCCGGTCATGCCAGCAATCTGGCCGGTTAAACGACGCTTGATTAATGGTACAGCGGCAAATACCGCACCTTCGCCGGATTGTACAAAAAAGGAACAGGCCATCGCTGCGACAACTGCCAACCACAGAGGCCAACTACTATCCACCATGGACATCACGCAATAACCCACGGCCAACCCAGCAGTCAGAATTAATAGTGTCGATTTACGACCAAATTTATCCGATAGCCAGCCGCCCCCCGGACGCGACATCAGATTCATAAAAGCGTATGCCGATGCCACCATACCCGCTAGAACGGGTGTTAATTCGAAAGTTTCAGCAAAGAACAATGGCAACATTGAAACCACAGCCAACTCAGAACCGAAGGTCGCAAAGTACAATACGTTTAATACTGCAACCTGCTTGAATTTATACTGATGAACTTCGTCCACCGGGGCTTCAAACACGTGTTTGTTCACTTTCCAGACATGAGACAACTCATACAAAAACAGCAGCACCAAACCAACGTAACAGAGCAACGCTGTGGTTTCAGACAACAGGCTGACACCTGCTGGCGACAACTTCCAGGTCAGCAATGCCAATGCAGCGTACATTGGCACTTTCATAATCAGCAGGAAGAAAAAATCACCTTTGCTGGTCACTTCAAGAGCGCCGAGGTTTTTCGGGCGGAAATACGTCGACCCTTTTGGAGTATCAGACACGTTGGCATAAAAGATAAAGGCAAATGCCAGGCTTAGCGCGCCGGTAATGCCAACGGCATAGCGCCAGCCATCATCTCCCCCAAAGGCCAGAGCAACCACTGGCAAGGTAAATGCCGCAGCAGCGGAACCAAAGTTCCCCCAACCACCGTAAATGCCCTCAGCCATTCCCAGTTCATTAGCTGGGAACCATTCACTCACCAGACGAATACCGATGACAAAGCCGGCGCCAATAAAGCCCAACAGGAATCGGGCAATTGCTGCCTGGGTAAAATCGTCTGCCAGCGCGAACATGAAGCACGGTATGGAGCAAATCGCCAATAATGCGGAATAGACCAGTCGCGGTCCAAAGCGATCGGTCAGCATACCAATGACAACTCGCGCCGGAATGGTCAATGCAACGTTCAGAATCAACAGGGTTTTTACTTCCGACGGTGCCAGCCCCAGGCTGGCTGCAATGGCCTGCAATAAAGGAGCGTGATTAAACCACACCAGAAACGTGATAAAAAATGCCATCCAGCTTAAATGCAGTGTTTTCATTTTCCCGCTGAATGAAAAAATATTGAATTTTTCCGTAGTCATAACTAAACCTTACTCACTAAATCTCTTATGCCGCTAACAGTATCTGATCGTTCTCGACTTTAACCTGAAACGTTTTTATGGAAACTTCACCGTCTTCGAGGCACACACCCGTGGCCAGGTCAAAGTGTTGTTTGTACAGCGGTGATGCCACAACCAACTGTTCACCGATAGAGCCAATAATACCGCGAGATAGTACATTAGCTTTACCAAACGGATCGTAATTGGATACAGCAAATACCTGCTCTGTATCACCTAAACGAAACAACGCTACCTGCTCTCCGGATAGCGCAGCACAAACACCGGTATCGGGAGCAATATCATTTAAATCACATACAGCAATCCAGTCAGACATCACGGATCTCCTGAAAATAAATATACATTTTATGAAAATTAGTGCGCCCGGTAGCCGTATACCGGGCTTCGATTAATTACAGTTAGCCTACCGGATTCAGTTCGATCAGTTCGATCTTCTCTGCTTCCGTTGCCGGACGACGCTGACCACGCTCGCGCACATAGTACAAAGCACTGTCTTCGTTGTCGGAGTTGATAAAGTGCTTAAAGCGCTTCAATTTCTCGGTGTCGTTAATAGTGGTTTTCCACTCGCATTGGTAAGTGCTCACGACTTTTGTCATGGCATTTTCAAGTTCACTATTAATATTCAGTTTATCGTCAATGACCACCTGTCTGAGATAATCCAATCCCCCTTCGAGGTTTTCCATCCATACCGAAGTACGCTGCAGACGATCACCGGTACGGACGTAGAACATCAGAATACGGTCGATGTATTTCACCAATGTATCGTCATCAAGATCGGTTGCAAATAAATCACCGTGACGTGGACGCATACCGCCGTTACCACAAACATACAGATTCCAGCCGTTCTCTGTTGCAATAACACCAATGTCTTTACTTTGTGCCTCGGCACATTCACGTGTACAACCGGAAACTGCAAATTTGATTTTATGCGGTGCACGCAGCCCCTTATAACGATCCTCCAACGCAATCGCCATGGATACAGAATCCAGTACACCATAACGACACCAGGTGCTGCCGACGCAGGATTTGACCGTACGCAGCGATTTACCATAGGCGTGGCCGGTCTCAAATCCGGCATCCACCAGCTTGCCCCAGATTTCTGGCAGCTCATGCAGTTGCGCACCAAATAAATCGATGCGCTGACCGCCGGTAATTTTGGTGTACAAGTCGTACTCTTTTGCCACTTCCCCCAGCAGGATCAGTTTTTCTGGTGTGATCTCGCCACCGGCAACGCGCGGCACAATCGAATACGTGCCATCCTTCTGCATGTTTCCGAGGAAAATATCGTTGGTGTCCTGCAAACCAATATGATCGTCTTTAAGAACGTATTCATTTTCGAATGAAGCCAGAATCGAACCAATGGTTGGCTTACAGATTTCGCAACCATGGCCTTTACCGTGTTCGGCCAAGACTTCCTTAAAGGTCGTCAATCCTTTCACACGAATAATATCTGCCAGTTCCTGGCGCGAGTATGGGAAATGTTCACACAGGTCGTTATTTACTTCGACACCGAGGGATTCGAGTTCAGCGTCCATGACCTGTTTGGTCAATGCTGCACAGCCACCACAACCTGTCGATGCTTTTGTCGCATCTTTGATATCACCCATGGTACAGCAACCGCCCTGCACCGCAGCGGCAATGTCACCCTTGGTCACATCAAAACAGGAACAGATCTGCGCCGTCTCAGGTAATGCAGCAACACCCAATCCAGCACCACCTTCTTCGTCGGATGCAGCCGGTAACAATAGGGCGGCCGGATCACCCGGTATATCCATATCATTCAGTTTCAGCTGCAACAGAGAGCCATAAGCTTCCACATCACCGACCAAGACAGCCCCCAGCAGCTTCTTGCCATCGGCCGACACAATCAAACGCTTGTAAACGTCACTGACTTCGTCTTTGAAGACGTAGCTCTGACAACCTTCACTGCTGCCGTGTGCATCGCCAATGGAAGCCACATCAAGCCCGAGTAACTTCAGTTTGGTCGACATATCAGCACCCTGGAATTCCAATGTCGCTGTTTCGCCACTGAAACTGGCCTGTATATGATTAATCGCTACTTTGGCCATCTGATAACCCGGCGCGACCAAACCATAGATTTTGTTGTCCCACAAAGCACATTCACCAATGGCGTAAATGTCCGGATCGGAGGTTTGGCATGAATCGTTAATCACAATGCCGCCTCGCTCACCAATCGTCAGGTCAAACTGACGTGCGAGCTCGTCCTGCGGGCGAATACCCGCAGAGAATAAAATCATGTCGGTTTCCAGAAAACTGCCGTCGGCAAAATTCATGCGGTAACGACAGTTCTCACCCGCAACAATTTCCTGAGTGTTTTTCTCGGTATGAACCCGCACACCTAAACCTTCAATCTGTGTACGTAACAGCTCACCACCACCATCATCAAGCTGCACCGCCATCAAACGCGGGGCAAATTCGACAACATGTGTCTCCAACCCAGCTTGCTTTAAAGCATTGGCAGCCTCTAACCCAAGTAAACCACCACCAACAACAACACCAACCTTACTCTGTTCAGCCGAAGCAGAGATGGCTTCCAAATCTTCAATGGTGCGGTAAACCAGACAATGATCCTGATCTTTACCCGGAATCGGTGGAACAAATGGGTAAGAGCCGGTAGCCAATACCAATTTATCGTAGCTTTCGGTTAATCCGTTTGCAGTGGTAATGGTTTTATCTGCGCTGTTGATAGCGACTACTTTGTCATTCAGTAGGTAACGGATATTCTGTTGCTGGTATTCGTCTTCGTTGGTTAACGATAAATCGTCTGCGGTTGCGCCGGAGAAATATTTACTGAGCTGAACACGGTCGTAAGCCAGACGAGGCTCTTCAGAAAAGGTGATTAATTCGTATTCGGACGCGTTTTCAGAGGACGCAAGGGTAGACAAAAACTGATGGCCGACCATGCCGTTGCCGACGACGATGATGCGCTTTTTATTTGCCGTAGCGGAGGCGTTTAATTCGCTCATAATGAACTCTCTCTATCTGGTCATAATTTTTTATGTCTCCTAAGGTGCTTCATTGCCCTCTTCAGTCGCTACGGCGTTGTAACGATGAACATCAAACATGCCTTAGCAAACTAGATGCCAGATAATGGTTTCAGCCATTTATTGGGAGAATTTATCGGAACTGCGGCCGGCACTCGGGATAAAATGCACAACGAACGGGCCAAAGACAGACTATTCGCACCATGCGGGTGCGAATAGCAAATAACCAGAAATTGTGTGTTTAAACACGACAAAACGAGACAACAGGCAGTGAATCAGGTGCTTGATAAGCTGATGCAAAGGCACGCAAAGCACTACCAACTAGGCACTGCCCTCCAGCACCGCAATACTTAACTGATTACGGCCGTTTTGTTTGGCTTTGTATAACGCCTGGTCCGCTTTTTCCAGCATGCCTTCTAAGCTCAGCCCAGGATCACAACAAACCAGACCACCCGAAAAAGAATAATTAAATTCCGGGCAAGGGCTTTGTTCTTTTAAACGTGCAGCAACGCGATCGAGAATCTGCTGGGCGGTTTCCGGGCCTGTTTCACTTAAAGCAAGAACAAATTCTTCGCCGCCCCAGCGACCAACAATATCGTTTTCTCGCAAACAGGATTTCAACGTCATAGCAAAATGCTTGATAACCTTGTCGCCTATCGCATGACCATAGCTGTCGTTAATCGACTTGAAGCGGTCCAGATCCAGCATCGCCAAACACATATTGTGGCCATAACGACGGTAACGTATACGTTCCTCCTCCAGTCGTCGCATGGTCTCCCGGCGATTCAACAGTCCGGTTAGCGAATCACGCATCACCAGATTACGAACCGTACGACCCCGTCGAATACGGGATTCAACCGCGGATAACAAATCCGCCGAGCGCACCGGTTTCGTGAGAAAGGTATCCGCCCCGGTGCATAACGACGTTAACTGCTGCTGCGGGCTCATTTCACACGACAGAAAAACAATGGGAACCGAAATCAGATTCTCCATTTGACGAATGATGCCTGCCAGCTCCTGACCGTTGATATCAGGCATGTATAAATCCAACAGAATCAGATCAGGAATATTGTCCTGCAGGTAGGGCATCAACTGCTCAACTGGCGCAGCAATAGTATGAGTAACAAACCCTGCCGCCTTGAGAATATCAGCATGAAAGTCAGCAACGGATGATTGGTCATCAATTACCAATACGTGATACGGGTCTCGTTCAAACCGCTCGCTGAGTGCATCCAACTCCAATAGCACCTGATTCACATCAATCGGTGTCGTGAAAAATGCCTGCCCTCCCATCCGCACTGCAATGGCACGGAACTGCAGGGTATCTTCACTGCTGATTGCGATCACCGGCCACTGCTTATTATTTTCCGCCATATCGATCAGCCAACTGTGCTGCCTGTCAGACAGCTCATCGAGATCAATGATCACAGCAAACGTATTGGCTTCTTCCCGAGCCAACAGGTGCGAAATCGAATCAACCATCTTCGCTTGATAGCCAGCAGCCGCTATTGCACTTTCTAGAGCCACTGTGGCCTCATTACGCCCCAAAATGAGGACATGTAAGGGCTGCCCTTTAATATACTGATGTACTGTGCGATGCAGCAGCGGCGCCCCATCTGATGCGGCAAAGGCTTCGCCTGAAACCGTTGTAATATCCGTCATTTAATCCGCTCAAACTCGATAAGTTACCGCTGGAGTCTAGCAGCGCTGATATAAGACGACATGGGAATAGCATCCTAGCAGGGCAAAAAATGCTGTATTTACTACCTTCTTGGGTATTTCTGAGGGCTGACTCATACTAAAGAGCGAGCAATAGCAAACTTCGCAACATATCAGTGCACGCCATCCAGTTAACACCCAAATACAGTGCATGCACGACCACCCAACCATTGTGTTTTTCACTGTGACAGGGATCATTCGCTATAAAATAAATCTGGCATCAAACTTGAAAGAGAACACTGACTGGCCCAACAGCCAGTACTTCGGGATACCAGCGCTGGTATTTCAGTTTTCGTGTTGTGTAACAAAGGTCTGTTTTCCTCCGGTCCAGACCTGAGCATTGGCGCTCACAGATTTTTATCTGTGAGCGCTTTTTTTTTGGAAAGTGATCATGAGCGACATAGCTACTCTAACTACCGATACCACTTGCCCCTATTGCGGCGTGGGCTGCGGTGTCAAGGTTGAAACCCATAACGGTGCACCTGCACCGGTAGCCGGGCTGGCCAATCATCCGGCAAACTTCGGCAAGCTATGTGTTAAAGGGTCTGCTTTGCATCAGACACTGGACCATAATGAACGCTTAACCACCCCTCTGCTGAATGGCAGCCCGGCCTCCTGGGATCAGGCACTGAATCTGATCAGCGATAAAATTCAACAGGTTATCAATAATCATGGCCCTGAAGCCGTGGCGTTTTATGGCTCAGGGCAATTGTTGACCGAAGATTACTACGTTGCCAACAAACTGATGAAGGGCTTTATCGGCAGTGCCAATATGGATACCAATTCACGCTTGTGTATGGCCTCTGCAGTGGCTGGCTACAAGCGTGCGTTTGGATCGGATACCGTACCCGGATGTTATGAGGATCTTGAGCAGACCGATCTGATCACCCTGGTTGGCAGCAATCCGGCCTGGGCTCACCCAATTATTTATCAGCGTATCGTCGCGGCGAAACAACGTAACCCATCATTAAAAGTGGTCGTTATCGATCCACGCAAAACTGCCAGCTGCGACATTGCCGATTTACACCTGGCCATTCGACCCGGGGCTGATGCCTATCTTTTTAATGCCCTGCTCAACTATCTGGCAACCACCGATCAGCTTGATCAGCCATTTATTGAAAACTGTACCGATCATTTTGAACAGGCACTGGATCAGGCACGATCCCAAAGCCAGGATTTACAACAGTTATCCGAAAATACGGATCTTGCAGTAAACGATTTGCTGCGCTGGTTCGATTGGTTTGCGACCAGCCCGCGTGCGGTCACTGTTTACTCCATGGGCATCAACCAAAGTGCGACTGGCACGGATAAAGCCAATGCCATTATTAACGCTCACCTCGCCAGCGGGAAAATTGGCAAGCCAGGTTGTGTGCCTTTTTCAATCACGGGTCAGCCAAACGCCATGGGGGGGCGTGAAGTAGGAGGTCTGGCGAATCAATTGGCAGCCCACATGGACTTTTCTGCCGCCGAGCGTGAACGCGTTAAGCGTTTCTGGCAAGCTCCCAGAGTTGCTGAGAAGCCCGGTCTGAAGGCCGTTGAACTGTTCGAGGCAGCGCTGCGTGGCGACATTAAATTTCTCTGGATTATGTCAACCAATCCATTGGTCAGCATGCCGAACGCCGACCTGGTAAAACAAGCACTGGAAAAATGTGAATTGGTGGTGGTTTCTGATTGTATGGCTTACAGCGATACCGCCAGAGCTGCCCATGTATTATTGCCCGCCGCCAGCTGGGGAGAAAAGAATGGTACGGTGACCAATTCGGAACGACGCATCTCCCGCCAGCGCGGATTTATGCCCCCACCGGGAGAAGCCAAACCGGATTGGTGGATTATTTCTCAGGTTGGCCAGCGCCTCGGCTACAAAAACGCTTTTAACTACCAGCATCCAGCTGAAATTTTTGACGAACATGCACGCCTGTCGGCGTTCGAGAACAACGGCAGTCGTGACTTTGATTTATCCGCCTTAGTGGGCATGAGCGAACAGCAATACGATGCGCTGGCGCCGGTTCAATGGCCGGTAAATAATTACTACCCCACCGGAAAAGCACGTTTTTTCGAAGACGGCCGTTTTTTTACCGAAAATAAAAAAGCCCGGTTCCTGAGTGTTGATGCTTGTTTACCGGAACAAGAAAACGCGACAGGTAACCCAGAGCAACCCGGACTCAATATGAACACCGGGCGAATTCGCGATCACTGGCACACCATGACTCGCACCGGCAAAAGTGCTCGTCTGGCACAGCACATCAGCGAACCGTTTATCGAATTGCATCCGGAAGACGCTCAAAATTATGGTGTTAAAGACAATCAACTGGTTGAGGTATTTAACCGTCGCGCCACCATTCGTGTTCGCGCCCGGATCAGCGATCAACAGCGTCGCGGCGACGCATTCGTACCGATGCACTGGAACGATCGATACGCCAATCAGGCGCGCATGGGTACCCTGGTAAACTCTGACCACGACCCGTTCTCGGGTCAGCCAGAACTGAAGATAACCCGCATTCAGCTGCGCCCGCTGCCTTTGACCTGGCAAGGATTTATTTTATCCCGCCAGGATCTGTTCGCCACCGATGGCAGCTTATCACCACTTGATTGCGACTATTGGGCATACGGTTTAACCAGCTCCGGTCATTTTTACGAAGTCGCGGGCAACCAATCGGCTCTCGATTTCATGAACACCTTTAAACAACGCTGCGAACAACAGCTGCCAGGGCAATGGTTATCTCTTGATGATAACCAGCGTCAGCACCATCGCTGGGCCTGCATCAAGGATGGACAGCTGCAGGCGATTGCATTTGTTCAGGGCATTCACGAACCAGAATTCAGCATCAATCGTCAGTGGTTAATTGAACAATTTACTCATGACGATATCGACGCCCTCACCCGCAAAGCGTTGCTGGGGGGAAAGGCACCAGGAAAACAAAGCGACCCGGGAAAGATTATCTGTTCCTGTTTCCAGGTGGGCGAAAATGCAATTAAAGCAGCGATCGAACAAGGTGCAGAGAACGCCGCTGCGCTCGGTCAAAAACTGCAGTGTGGTACCAATTGTGGCTCCTGCATTCCGGAGCTGACGGCTCTGACACAACAATACTGTCGCACTGATACAACGGCAGAATTAATTACCGAATTAGGTGAGAGATAATATGACACACAAGAACTCACATCACAGCAAACCCTCAAATCCATCCGGCACCGCAAATTTTGGCCAGGTTTCCCTGGTGGGCGCCGGTCCAGGCGATCCGGAGTTGTTAACTCTGAAAGCTATGAAAGCCATCAGTCAGGCCGATTGTGTGTTGTACGATGCTCTGATTTCCCAGGAAATACTCGACTTTATCCCGAGCCAATGCACCCGCATTCATGTCGGTAAACGCTGTGGTGATCACAAAATGGGTCAGGCAGATATTCAAACACTATTGGTTTCTTGCGCCCGAAAGTATCAGCGTGTTGTGCGCCTCAAAGGGGGAGATCCCTTTATTTTTGGTCGCGGTGGTGAAGAACTGCAATACCTGCAGCAACGGGGTATCGATGTGACAGTTGTTCCTGGCATAACGGCCGCTGGCGGCTGTGCTGCTGCAGCTAAAATTCCACTGACGCATCGCCATCTAGGTAATGCACTGGTATTGCAAAGTGGTCACAGTCAACATGGCGAGTTTGATCTGCCGCACAATCCCACACGGGTGTTTTATATGGGTGCCAAACAGGCTGGTGCAATCACAGCCCGACTGTTAACCGAGGGCCTGCATGAATCCACCCCCATTGCCATCATCGCCAACGGTACTCTGCCGAACCAACAAGTCTTCAAAGGGGTATTGATGGATTTACCTCATCTGGCAGGCCAATATTCCGGTACAGGTCCGGCGTTAATTGTAGTAGGTGAAGTGGCCGCTCTTGCGGACAACAGCCATTACCAGAGTGAAAGACCGGTCGATCAACAGCGCAGTCATGTCGCCTGATGATGATCTGATGAGCAGCAGCATTAATACTGTTGCTCGGAGTAATACGCACGAATAAAAATCTGTTGTTCTTGAATGACAAAATCAAAGGTATCAATTGCAATGACCGAACCATCACCGTCAGCACTTCGGTAATCCCACTCTAGGTTAATCACCACTTTGCCTTCGCTTTCATTAACCTCAGCGGACCTGACGACCGATTGAATATTGAAGATATCCACGTCCTCCTCGTCCTGAAGAGCAGCGAAAGACGATACATCAATGACTTTAAAGTTGATTTCGTGGGTGGGGATTAATAAGCCGAAGTCCAATGCGTAAGAGACTTCACCACCCGGCTGAAACATTTGAGTGATGGTCTGATAATCGCCTTCAGATTCCAAACGATAATATTGTTCGACTTTCTCAATCAGATCTTCACCTGTGACAGCGACCGCAGGCGCTGAACATACAATAAGCACCGCATAAAACAGTATTTTCATCCATATCTCCGATCAATTTCAGGCACAAACCCTATTAACCGTGAGTGTAAGCAAGAAAACTGAACCTGCGCTAAACATCAACCAACCGCATACAGGCATCAAAAGCGTTTGGGCTGATTTACGTTCAGAGGAATTTATTTCGGGGAATTGACCAGCGCGACGTGATCGATGAGGCCACGGCCATTAATCGCCTGCGTCCTTTTTTAATACCAGAATACGGTTATTAGCGGGCATGGCGATGTCTTTTACCAATCGTAATTTTTCTTTACGGGCGGCCAGAATAATTTGCTCGAAGTCTTTAATTCCAGACTCCGGATCACGCTCCCTTAACCAACGATCAAGGTCCCGATTGCCATCGCTGGTAAATTGTCCATCGTAATTATAGGGGCCGTAAAACAAGGCGACGCCCGAATTTTTCAGCACCCGACTAATACCGGTCATCATGGCGCGAACGCTTGCCCAGCTGACGTAATGCACCAGATTGGCACTGAATACCGCATCCACCTGCTTTACAGGCCAAAGGTCCTGAGCAATATCGAGTACCAGCGGCGGTAGAAAGTTGTCTTGTGCTGTTCGCTCTCGCCAGGCATTAATGCCCTCGATGGTGTGGGCTAAGTCGGAGGGTTGCCAAATAATATCTGCCAGGACGGTGCTGAAATAACTGGCATGCTGACCAGTGCCACTGCCCAACTCAAGCACCATCGAGTGTTGCGCAATTTCCTGCTGCAACACATCGGCGATGGGTTTCTGATTACGCAAACAAGTTGGCGAGACAGGTAAGTCTTCCGCCAGCAGCGCTTCGAGCTGTGACGTAACAGCTGTCACCATGATTAACTCTCCCATGAATCCGGGACCCATTATCTGAAGGAGTATGTCATAGCGACACCGCAGCACAAGTAATGTTAAGAAAAACACCGTTACAGCCGGGCAAACGTATCGTCAGCACAAAAGCGATTGAAAACTCCGCGTCGTAAACAAGCCAACAAGCACAGAAAACAGTCCTCACTGCATTGCCGCAAACAGTTCCAGCCTTTAAAATTGCGGGTCATTTGAATCTATATGGGCAAATAAGACGCATGCGCGCTACTCAATTCCTGATTGCAACCGAAAAAGAAACCCCGGCTGATGCAGTGGTTGTCAGCCACCAGCTGATGCTGCGCTCCGGCATGATCCGTAAACTGGCCGCAGGCCTGTACAACTGGATGCCCCTGGGTTTACGTACTCTGCGAAAAGTAGAGGCCATTGTGCGCGAAGAAATGAACCGCGCCGGTGCGATGGAAGTGTTGATGCCCGCCGTTCAACCGGCTGAGCTTTGGGAAGAAAGTGGTCGTTGGCAGCAATACGGCGGTGAATTGCTGCGTCTGAAAGATCGCCATAGCCGTGACTTCTGTGTTGGTCCAACCCACGAAGAGGTGATCACCGATCTGGTTCGGAACAACATCAGCAGCTACAAACAACTGCCGTTGAACATGTATCAGATTCAGACCAAATTCCGTGACGAAACCCGTCCGCGTTTCGGTGTGATGCGCTCTCGTGAATTCATCATGAAAGACGCTTACTCGTTCCACTCCGACGAAGCATGTCTGGAAAACACCTACCAGGCGATGCACAAAGCCTATACCCGCATCTTCACACGCCTGGGCCTGGATTTCCGTCCGGTATGGGCCGATACCGGTTCCATCGGTGGTGCCAAATCTCACGAGTTCCACGTATTGGCCGAATCTGGTGAAGATGATATTGCCTTCTCTAACGCCAGTGATTACGCAGCAAACGTTGAGTTGGCTGAAGCACTGGCACCTGCCGGTGAGCGCCCTGCCGCAACGGAAGACATGCGTGAAGTTGATACGCCAAATGCCAAAACCATCGATGAGCTGGTTGAGCAGTTTGGTCTGGCGATTGAGAAAACCATCAAAACCCTGATTGTTCGTGGTGAAGCGGATGAAGACGGCAACCAGCCGTTAATCGCTCTGCTGGTTCGTGGCGATCATGAACTGAATGAAATCAAAGCCGAAAAGCTGGAAGGCGTTGCCAATCCGCTGCAATTTGCTGGCGAAGAAGAAATCCGTGCGGCCATCGGTGCGGGTCCGGGTTCTTTAGGTCCGGTGGGTATGAACATCCGCATCGTTGCGGATCGCGCAGTTACTCATTGTTCTGACTTCGGTGCCGGTGCGAACACTGATGGCAAACACCTGTTTGGTATTAACTGGGAGCGTGATTTACCGCTGCCGGAAGTGGCTGATCTGCGTAATGTCGTCGCCGGTGATCCAAGCCCTTGTGGCAACGGCACACTGGAAATTAAACGTGGTATCGAGGTTGGTCATATTTTCCAGCTGGGTACCAAGTACTCAGAAGCGATGAAAGCGTCCGTCCTGAACGTGAATGGTAAAGATCAGACCCTGATTATGGGCTGTTACGGAATTGGCGTTACCCGTGTTGTTGCCGCAGCCATTGAACAGAATAACGACGACAACGGTATCATCTGGCCAGACGCCATTGCACCTTTCCAGGTCGGTATTGTGCCAATGAACCTGCATCGCTCTGAAGCGGTTCAGCAAGCCACTGAAAAACTGTACACCGAACTGACCGAAGCCGGTTTCGACGTGTTCCTGGATGATCGCGATAAGAAAACCAGCCCGGGCGTTAAATTCGCGGATATGGAATTGATGGGCATTCCACACCGTATCGTTATTTCAGACCGTGGTCTTGAAGCCGGCACGCTGGAATATAAAGCCCGCCGTGCGGAAGACAAACAGGATCTGGCGGCAGACTCTGTGGTTGAATTCCTAAAAGAAAACGTTCAACGGTAATTAGCATTAAGGAAAGCGCAGATGAAACGACTTAACCAAAACGTTTTTTCTGCGCTTTTTTTATGCCTGTTATTGATCACCATCTCCCCTTTAGTTCACGCCAATAAAGCTTCATCGAACAAACCCAAAGTTGATAGCGAACTGCGCGATGCATTACGTAACGCGGTTAATGATGCCACCTCATTTGAGGATGAATTCGCGGCGCAAGTCTGGCTGGTAGATATGTCGACACGCTTAAAACGTTATATCAAAGACGATAAAAAGCGACTCGATTTTCTCCGCATGGTGCATCAGGAAGCCTCTCGTGCCAATTTATCACCGGAGCTGGTGATGGCTTTGATTCACGTTGAAAGTGGTTTTCAGCGTTTTGCATTATCAGTGGTGGGTGCCCAGGGGTATATGCAGGTCATGCCATTCTGGAAAAAAGAGATTGGTCGCCTGGACGATAACCTGATGAAGACCCGTACCAATTTGCGCTATGGCTGTACCATTCTTAAGCACTATTTGAAACGCGAAAAAGGCGACTGGATCCGCGCGTTAGCCCGTTATAACGGCAGCCTGGGACGGACCAAATATCCCGAAAAAGTCATGATATTCTGGGAGAAATACTGGTTTATTGATCATCGCTGATGCCAGATTGCATCCGGTTCAATCGGACAACTGTGGCTTCGGGGCAAATATTGACCGGTCTGATCCAGCAGTTCTAACTCCCCCACTTTTTCGCGGTGAAGACGGACAACCGCATTACGGAAACGTCCGAACATGCGTTTTATCTGATGGTATTTCCCTTCTTTTAATACGACCCGCGCAGACTTAGGACCGGTTATTTCCAACACGGCAGGTTGTGTGGTGATATTTTCGTACGGAAAATACATCCCTTTAGCAAAAGCACTGACATACTCGTCGCTGAGATCATTTTCCAGCTCCACGCTATACACTTTTTCGACTTTAGCTTCGGGTGCCATGATTTTTTCAGACCAGCGACTGTCATTGGTTAATAACAGCAGGCCACTGGTATTGCGATCCAGTCGGCCAACAATATGCAATTCCTGCTTACGTGGATGATCAATCAGATCAAGAACGGTTTTATGCACATCGTCCCTGGTTGCACTGACCACCCCTACCGGTTTGTTCAGCATCAGATACAGCGGTGTATTTTGCTGCAAAACAGTCTCACCACAGGTATCGGCATCAACAACGATGCGACTGAACTCATCGATCTGAAAAGCCGGATCGTTGATGACATCACCATTCACCCTAACCCGTCCCGCAGCTAGCAACGGTCGCAGGTTATTACGGCTGATGCTCAGGGTTCGACTCAGAAACCGGTCGAGACGACCTCGTTTGTTATTCATAGATACGCTAATGGCAATGGTGGAAAAAACAGACGGCGCTATTTTAGAACAATTGCGGCCGTCTGTTGAGTGAGCCATTCAGGCGCTTACTCTCTGTTTATAAATCCTTCATTGCCGAGATGGTATCCTGCAGCACTTTCTTTGCGTCGCCGGCAACCATCAAGGAGTTATCGCGAATGAACAGTTCATTCGGGATACCGGCAAAACCGGGCGACAAACCACGCTTCACCACCACCACCGTTCGGGCGTTATGAACGTCCAGAATCGGCATACCAAAGATAGGAGAAGCCGGATCTTGAGCGGCTGCCGGATTCACAACATCGTTGGCACCCAACACAATCGCCACATCGGTTTGTGAAAATTCGGGGTTAATAGCGTCCATTTCGACCAACTGCTCGTAGGGCACTTCAGCTTCCGCCAACAACACGTTCATATGACCAGGCATACGACCAGCAACTGGATGAATGGCGTACTTAACAACCGCACCCTGAGCTTCAAGCATATTGGCCAGTTCCCGGGTAGCATGCTGCGCCTGAGCAACCGCCAAACCATATCCTGGAACAAATACCACGTTTTGCGCGCCATCCAGCAACATCGCCAGTTCATCCGCCGAAGAAAACTTCACTTTGCCTTCGTAAAACGCGTCGTTCTCAGAGCGGCTGATACCGGCCGTTTCAGCCATCGAGCCACCAAACAGCACATTGGTCAGTGAACGGTTCATCGCTTTACACATGATGCTGGTTAAGATGATACCGGATGCACCCACCAGCGAGCCGGTGATAATCAGGCCATTGTTCTCAAGCACAAAACCTGCTGCGGCCCCGGCCAACCCGGAATATGAGTTCAGCAAGGCCACCACCACGGGCATATCGGCACCACCAATTGGCATCACCAGACAAACCCCCAACACCAGACACAGAATTATCAAACCAGCGATCAGCAAATCAGAGTTCAGCGGATCAACGGCGGCAAAATATCCGGCACCGGCGATTAACAGCAGCAGACACAGTTTTACTACCCACTTGAATAAATGCACCTGGCTGGAATCACCAATTTTTCCCTTTAATTTACCCACCGCAATAAAGGAACCCGTCAGTGTCACAGCACCAATTAAAATCGATAGAATTACGGCAATCGACCAATCGTACGCGGGTACAAATTCACCCAATTCTGCCAGTTTCTGACTTTCCAGATAGTTTGCTGAAGCCACTAACAAAGACGCACCACCACCAATACCATTTAATGCTGCAACCAGCTCCGGCATATCGGTTATGGCAACTTTTTTCGCCAGCAAAGCACCCATTGCGCCGCCAATTAACACACCGATCATAATGTATTCATACGACACAACGTTATGATCTGATAAAGCAACAATGACCGCGATTAACATCCCGGTAGCCGACATCCGATTCCCACGCACGGCGGTTTTAGGTGTCGTCATACCTTTAATGCCAAGAATAAACAGAACCGCTGCAACCAGATAACCCAAATTAATTAATGTATCCATGAGTTAATGACTCCTTACTTCTTTTTAAACATATTCAGCATGCGGTCGGTCACCATAAACCCCGCCACAATATTGATGGTGGCTAACGCAATTGCCGAAACACCTAATACCGTTGACAAAACCGTGGTGTGCTCACTCCCCCCCGAACTGATAATTGCGCCCACAACCACAATCCCAGAAATGGCGTTGGTACCACTCATCAGTGGGGTATGAAGCGTAGGCGGAACTTTATTAATTACTTCGACACCAACAAATACAGCGAGTACGAAAATAGTCAGACTCATGATAAACATTTCCATGACACATATTCCCTCAGACGATTGATTCGATTTCAGTTTCAGATAAAGTTTGTTGAATCTTCTGGCGTAATCCCGGGTGTTTTATATCACCGTTTTCGGTCACCAGTGTGGCAGCCACAATGTCATCATCAGGATTCACGCTAAGCTCACCATCGGAGACCATGTTCAGCAGAAAAGTAGTTATATTTTTTGCCAATAATTGCGATGCATGAACCGGGACACGACCCGGGTGATCGGTGTAACCAATAATGGTGACACCATCGACATAAACTTTTTGGTCAGCAACGGTCCCTTCAACATTGCCACCCCGCTCGGCCGCCAGGTCAACCACCACAGAACCTTTTTTCATACAGGTCAACATGTCACGGGTAATCAGCCGTGGACTGGGTTTTCCCGGTATCGCCGCGGTGGTGATAACCAAGTCAGCCTGGGAGATTTTGGTGCTCATCTGTTCCCGTTGCTGGCGATAAAAGGCTTGGGATTTTTCGCTGGCGTAACCAGACTCGTTACCGCTTTCGGTTTCCAGATCAAATTCCACAAACTTAGCTCCCAACGATTCAACCTGCTCGCGAACCTCCGAACGAGTGTCGTACGCCTCTACCACTGCCCCTAAACGGCGTGCGGTTGAAATAGCCATCAAACCCGCCACACCGGCACCAATGACAAAGACCCGGGCCGGATGAATAGTTCCAGCTGCTGTCATCAACATCGGGAAATACTGAGGCAGCGCCATGGCACCGGCCAATACCGAGCGATAACCACTGATGGCCCCCATGGAGCTTAATACGTCCATGGATTGGGCCCTGGTAGTACGGGGGATAAACTCCAACGCAAATGAGCGGATGTTTTGCTCTGCCAACTGGCTTATTAAAGGCAGATTAAACCAGGCATCTAACAGACAGATCAGGGTCGTGTGTTCTTTTAACAAAAACACCTCCTGATCCAGAGGCTGACGCACTTTCAGGATGATATCGGCCTGCTGATACAACGACTCGGCGGTTGGTGCGATACTGGCACCGCAGTTACGATATTCATCGTCGGCAAAATGCGCTTGATCACCCGCTCCCTGCTGAACAACCACCTCAAAGCCATTATCGATCAGCATCTGAATACCCGAAGGTATTAATGCCACCCGGGCTTCTCCAGGAAATATTTCCTTGGGCACTCCAATCAACATAATAAAAACTCCTTATATTTTATAAATTAATAAAGACGTGAGATTAAAAGTTTCAGAAAAACAGAAGCCATCGGGAATTGAGAATTCAATTCCCGGGTTCAGCGTTTATTTCATAAATAGTTATTACTTATACGATAAGATTAATCGCGTTTAATCAGCCATGGTGATATTGGCTACTGATAATGGCCGATGATCCAGCCACTGTATTTTCAGGCGACTTCAGACCCAGCGTAGTAAGCGTTTGCTGTCGGATATCACGTAATAATTTGCCATCCTCGATCAGAGACTCTCCATAAGAAGGCAACAGCAATTTCAATCGATGTTTCCAGCCTGCCTGCATCCTGAGTGCAAAACATTTTTCCAATACCTCGATCATTGCCCGGGTCGCAACCGAAGCACCGGGAGATGCACCCAATAACGCCGCCAGCGAACCGTCTGCGGCAGCGACCAGTTCCGTACCGAATTCCAGTTTTCCCTTACCATCTGCGTCTTTCTTGATGATCTGCACTCGTTGACCGGCATCGACGAGGAACCAGTCATCGGTTTTGGCAGCCGGATAATACTGCTTTAAGGTCGCCATCCGATCTTCATGAGACTGCATAACTTCACGGATAAGATATCGCGTCAGATCCATATTTTTCAGGCCAACTTCGACCATCGGTTTCAGGTTATTTAGACGCACCGACCTGATTAAATCCAACTTCGAACCCGCTTTCAGAAATTGCGTGGTAAAACCTGCATAGGGGCCAAACAAGAGCGCCGGTTTACCATTAATCATGCGCGTATCGAGGTGAGGTACCGACATCGGCGGCGCACCAATCGCAGCTTTGCCGTATACCTTAGCGTGATGACGAGCGACAACCTTCGGGTTTTGACACACCAGCCATTGACCAGACACCGGGAAACCACCATAGCCCTTGCCTTCCGGGATGCCCGATTTCTGCAACAATGGCAAAGCAGCGCCACCAGCCCCCAGGAAAACAAACTGACTATCGATCGTTTGTTTATCTCCGGTAATATTATTTTTAATTTCAACCTGCCAGCGCTTGCTGGCTGTTTTTCTCAATGCGCCGACTTCATGATCCAGCATCAGCTCGAAATGATTTTGCTGTTGCAGATTTTTCACCAGGTGGCGAGTCAGCGAACCAAAATCGATGTCAGCACCATAAGCAACACGGGTTGCAGCAACAGGATCACCATCCGGACGCTGATCCATGACCAGCGGCATCCACTGCTTCAAAACCTCAGCATCATCGCTGAATTCCATATCGGCAAATAAATGATGTGCCGATAATTTTTCAAAGCGCTCACGCAGGAAGGCGACATTTTCTTCGCCCCAAACGAAGCTGATGTGCGGAGTGGGATTAATAAACGCCTGTGGCGATGGCAGATCGCCAGTAGCGATTAATGATGACCATAATTGCAGCGATAATTCAAAGTTCGAATTAATTGTTAATGCGCGATTAATTTCCACCGCCCTTTTTCCATTGTCAGCCGCTAACACTTCGGGAGTGTAATTCAGTTCACAATATCCGGCGTGACCGGTTCCGGCATTATTCCAGCCGTCAGTACTTTCGCCAGCAACGGAATGAAGTCGCTCGACCATCAGGATATTGATCGACGGCTCCAGTTTCTTAAGTAAAGTAGCCAACGTTGTACTCATCACACCACTGCCGACTAACAATGCATCAACTTTCTTCGCTGTCATGGTGATTTCTCCTGTAGGTGAAAATCATGTTTCCTGATGGTGCGGATCTGCACACGATTACAATGGGCTTGTGGCCCTACCCGCCAATAGCAGGTTCGAGGTGGAGTTATACGGATCCAATAAGTTGGTCGCAATAGCAAACGCAGGTTGTAATCAGTAGAGTTTTTTATGCCTGTTATAAGCTATTGCTTATACATACAATTCTTTGCATTGGTTTTTTGTTATGATCCAGCTTGCAGCGCCTGAAACGGAACTATGACTTAAGCCGGGCACAAGAAGGGTTTAAAACGAAGAAATTCAGCTCATTTTATTGAAGAATTCCGCGATTGCATCGGTGGATGCCTTTACCGCATCGGGTTTGTGGACCAGCAAAGCAGTGCACAAAGCTGTAGGATATGGATACAAAATGTCGGTTCGCTCATTGCGCTGGTCTATAATATCCCGTGAATTAATCTCCCGAATGACCTCAGAAACGAATACATGAAAATCATCGAACTTCGCGAATATAAAATTAAGTCGGGCAAAACACAGGAATGGCTGGAACTGATGGGTACCGAAATTCTGCCCTACCAACGCCATAAAGGCATGAACGTACTCAATACTTACCTACAAACAGACGACGAGGGTAACGACTATTTCGTCTGGCTCCGGGAGTTTGAAAATGAGGAGTCACGACAGCGACTTTACGCTGAAACGTATGACGATTGGTGGAAAACTGAAATGAGAGGCAGAGTTTTCAGCCTGATTGAAGAAAGTGCTGTCAGTGTAAAACTGTTAAAACCGCTGGATATGTAATCGTTATTTCGCGTTAAATACGCCCAACAAAATGCCCAGAGTAAAAACTGCGCAATAAAACCCCCGATCTGTTTCCAGACCGGGGTTTTAAAAGACAGAGAAAAAACGGAATTAAATAATTCCTTTCTCCTGCAGTTCCGCAATCAGGCTATCCAGAGACTCCTGATCCGCGGCCAGGCTGATATCAGCGCCGTCTGCACCACCGGCAACCAGAGCAACCAGACCCGCAGCTTTCAGTAGTTCTGCATTCTCGGCTGTTGCGATGCCAGATACGCGACCCATTTCAAACAGACGACGATCCAGTTTCAGAGCAACGTCTTCGGCGTTTGCTGCGTTGATGGCAACAACGGCTGGCTTCTGACCGAAACGTGCGGCTTTCTCTTCCGCCGACACTGGGTGTGCATCACCCTCACTATCCTGAGCCTCACCAACAATCATACCAGCGCCAACAGTTACGTTGGTCAGACGGTCAATCACGATAAAACCACCCGTTGCGCGGTTTTTCTGATACGGGTCGAAGGCCACCGGTTTAGTCAGCGCCACTTCACAGAGCGCAATCTCGTTCAGTTTGACTTCGTCCGCTTCGTGGTGATCCATGGTGTTAACATCCACACGATGGTGAATCTTAGACACAGCTCCCTGGGACATCTGTGAAGCAAATTTAATGTCGTAAGGTTTACCCGGAACCAATGCGTCTTCGGCCATCCATACGATGTCGGCGTTCAACTTGCTCGATACTGTGGGTACATCGTCGATATGAACCAGCGTATCACCGCGGGATACGTCAATTTCATCTTTCAGGGTGATGGTCACCGCCTGATCGATGAATGCTTCGTCCTGGTCACCCTCGTAGGTCACAATCTTATCGACGGTGCTGGTTTTGCGCGAAGGCAACGCCATTACGCTGTCGCCCGGGCGAATGGAACCCGATGCCACGGTGCCACAGAAACCACGGAAATCCAGGTTGGGACGATTTACGTATTGAACCGGGAAGCGGAAATTCTGCAGATTTTTATCAGCCGAAATTTCTGCCGTTTCCAGAATTTCCATCAATGTTTTGTCGGTATACCAGTTGGAGCGCTCGGTACGGTTAACAATATTGTCCCCGTCTAGCGCAGAAATTGGCACACACTTGATGTCGCTCAGATTCAGGTTTTCAGCAAACTTGAGGTAATCCGCCTTGATCTCTTCGAAGCGCTCTTCGGAGAAATCCAGCAGATCCATTTTATTCACGGCAACAACGACGTGTTTGATACCCAGCAGTGACGCGATGTAGGAGTGACGCTTGGTCTGCGTCTGAACACCGTAGCGGGCATCGATCAGGATGATCGCCAGATCACAGGTCGAAGCACCGGTGGCCATGTTACGGGTGTACTGCTCGTGTCCAGGCGTGTCGGCAATGATGAACTTACGCTTCTCAGTGGAGAAATAACGGTAAGCCACATCGATGGTGATACCTTGCTCACGCTCAGCGGCCAAGCCGTCTACCAACAGTGCCAGGTCGATTTTGTCGCCCTGAGTGCCGGATTTTGCTGAGTCATTTTCAACCGCTGCCAGCTGATCTTCAAAGATCATCTTGGAATCGTATAACAAACGGCCAATCAGAGTAGACTTACCGTCATCGACGTTACCGCAAGTCAGAAAGCGCAACAGTTCTTTGTTTTCGTGTTGCTTCAGATACGCCAGGATATCTTCTGCAATCAGGTTTGATTGGTGTGACATTAGAAGTACCCCTCTTGTTTTTTCTTCTCCATGGAACCGGATGAATCGTGGTCAATCGCCCGACCCTGACGCTCTGACGTAGTGGTCAGCAGCATTTCCTGAATAATCTCAGGCAGAGTGTTGGCGGTGGATTCCACGGCACCGGTTAATGGGTAACAACCCAGGGTACGGAAGCGAACCATTTTATTCTCAGGCACTTCGCCTTCGTTTAACGGCATACGCTCATCGTCAACCATGATCAGCATGCCATCACGCTCAACCACAGGACGTTCTTCTGCCAGGTACAGACCTGGAATTTCGATGTTTTCCATGTAGATGTACTGCCAGATATCCAGCTCAGTCCAGTTGGATAATGGGAATACACGGATGGATTCACCTTTGTTTACTTTACCGTTGTAGATGTTCCACAGTTCAGGACGCTGGTTTTTCGGGTCCCAACGGTGGTTTTCATCACGGAAGGAGTACACACGCTCTTTCGCACGGGATTTTTCTTCATCACGACGCGCACCACCAAAGGCCGCATCAAAGCCCCATTTGTCCAGCGCTTGTTTCAGCGCCTGGGTTTTCATGATGTCAGTGTGCTTGGAAGAACCATGGGTGAACGGGCCTACGCCCTGCGCCAGACCTTCCGGATTAGTATGAACCAGCAGTTCCATACCAACGGTTTCCGCCATTTTGTCGCGGAACTCGATCATTTCTTTGAACTTCCACTTAGTATCCACGTGCATCAGTGGAAATGGTGGTTTACCCGGATAAAAAGCTTTTCGGGCCAGGTGCAGCATTACCGCGGAATCTTTACCCACGGAATACAGCATTACCGGATTATCAAACTCTGCAGCGACTTCACGGATGATGTGAATACTTTCCGCTTCGAGCTGTTTTAGATGCGTCAGATTGTAGTCAGTCATGGTTGCTCTTCTGCTTCCGAGCTATCCCTCAGGGACATGATCGGAGTTACTTTTCGCCTAATTTAGATGGACGCGACTATATCAAGAGGTGAGATATATAAGAAGGTATGTTCGATAACATTTAGCTATATGGATATAGGCAGCTTGTCGTATCATTTCCCCGGCCCGGAACTTACCATTGTCGCCAAGCCACAGGCAGAACGGCGGTCGTCTGTTTCCGCACTAAACCGGCCCGACTGCGCTCCCCATAAAACCCGAATCACAGGGACAACGTATGAGTGAAATAGCAATCCGCATCGCAACACCCAGCGGTGACCTGGAAGCCCGAGTGGATAACGCGGGCAGCGACGGTTTTCTGATGTGTCACCCTCACCCCTTGTTTGATGGCAGTATGAATAACAAAGTGGTGACCACTGCCACTCGTGCAGCCGCAGGTCTTGGGCTATCGACACTGCGTTTCAATTTTCGCGGAGTTGGCAGCAGTTCAGGTGAACACGATCACGGCCAAGGCGAAGTCGATGATGTGCTTGCCGCGCTGAGATTCGCCCGACAGGAACTGGGCTGGAGCAAAATCTATCTCGGTGGTTTTTCGTTTGGCGCCGGAATGGCTTGTCTGGCTTCCTGCCAACAACCAGAGCTAATATCCGGGCTGTTTCTGGTGGCACCAGCGGTTCATCACTTTGACGCCCCCAACGCACTCCCCTATGAATTCGAAAGTCATGTGTATATGGGCGATGCCGATGAAGTTGTTCCTTTTGACGAAGTGGACGACTGGATTGAACGACTGGTTCCACAGCCGCATTGGCGGGTTTTCAGCGATGGCAGCCACTTCTTTCACGGCCGCCTGACCGACTTTAAACAATCATTGATTCAGGATCTGGAGGTGCTGATCTGATCGCTCAATCCCGACGTTTATGCCACGACGTAAGCCGCACTACAAAAAAGTGCGGTTTTAGGTTAAATTGCGCCCCCTGAAATTTGCCCCAAGGCTTGCCAAAACGGCTTTTACGAGGAAAACACCGTGTCGACATCTCCAGGTTCTACTCCATGGGAACTTTACCAAGAAGACTTAAAACGCGACGACTTCTCTTACGATGCCGCTCAGGAAATGGCTGTCAAACATCTGCAGCGCCTGTATGAAGACCTGGTAGCCGATTATAAAGCTCAGAAAAACAAGGGCTTTGTGTCCAAGTTACTGACCAAGAAGAAGCAGAAAGAACCGATTAAAGGTCTGTACTTCTGGGGGGGCGTTGGCCGTGGCAAAACCTATCTGGTTGACACCTTTTATGATGCACTGCCGTTCGAGCGTAAAATGCGAACGCATTTCCACCGCTTTATGCAACGTGTTCACGCCGACCTCACCAAACTGACCGGCGCAAAGAACCCGCTGGAAACAGTTGCTGATCAGATTGCCGAAGAAGCGGTGGTTATCTGCTTCGATGAATTCTTCGTCTCTGATATTGGTGACGCCATGATCCTTGGCGGCCTGATGCAGGAACTGTTTGCTCGTGGTGTCACTCTGGTATCGACCTCCAACATTATTCCCGATGGTCTGTACAAAGACGGGCTGCAACGGGATCGGTTTATCCCGGCGATTAAATTGCTGAACAAATACACTGAAGTTGTGAACGTCGATAGCGGCGTGGACTATCGACTGCGTACTCTTGAGCAGGCCGAGTTGTATCATTACCCGCTGGACAACAGCGCCGAAGCGTCACTGCAAAAAAGCTTCGATAGCCTGGCACCCGACGGTAAACACACCGAAACCAACGTTGATGTGGAGATTCTTGGTCGTAACATTCCGGCCAAAGCCATCTGTGATGACGTTGCCTGGTTTGAGTTTGAAGGCCTATGTGATGGCCCTCGATCTCAAAACGATTACATCGAACTGGGTAAACTGTTCCATGCAATTCTGATTTCCAACGTGCCGGTAATGGGCACCAAAAATGATGATCTGGCGCGCCGTTATATCAACCTGATTGATGAATTCTACGATCGTGGCGTCAAAGTCATTATGTCAGCAGATGCGCCGATTCATGAAATTTATGGCAAAGGCAAACTGGAGTTTGAATTCCAGCGCACCACCTCTCGTATGCTGGAAATGCAATCTCACGATTATTTAGCTCGCGAACATAAAGCGGATTAGTTCGTTTCTTGCTTATCGTTTCAATAAATCAGTGAAAAAATAAGCAGCTTACTCAAGCTGCTTATTTTTTATACCCACGGTAACAAGGAAATACCGCATCATGACACCAGTTAAGCTGTCTTTTCTGAAACAACGATTCAGGCAACAGTTTCGTCTCGTCCTTCTCATTGCCACAATCGTTGCCATTATTGAAGTTATTAACCTATTGACGCTGAGAAGCCTGAACCAATTGGCGTTAATTCCACGTGACTTTACCCGGCTGCCTTTTATTATCACCACACCACTGCTGCATAAAGATGCCTGGCACTTCCTGTCAAACATCATCCCCTTTATGATCCTTTCGTTTTTAACGCTGCAATACGGTCGAAAAACGTACGTTACTGTCTTACTTACCGGAGTTATTTCAACGGGCATCGGTGTCTGGTTATTTGCCCGTGGAATACCTCACATGGGTCTCAACAGTCTGGTGTATGCACTGTTTGGTTTTTTACTGTTGAGCGGTATTCGCACCCGGCAATTAACACACCTGGCGATTTCATTCGTGACACTGCTGGGATACGGCGGCCTGGTACTGGGCCTGTTACCAATGAACGCCTATATTTCCTGGGAAAGTAACATTTTCGGCGTCCTGACTGGTCTGATATGCGCATTTTTCCTGCATAAAATGCCCAAAAAAGAAGTGACTCTGGAGATGTAAGATATACGGCCAATACCGGCATGCAACACGCATTAGCACTCGGTGTAATTGACCGCTAAACCTCCCAGTGAGGTCTCTTTATATTTTTCCGACATTTCTAATCCGGTTTGCTTCATAGCAGCGACGCAATTATCCAGTGACATCACATGCCGGCCAGTGTCGCGGATGGCCAGTGATGCTGCGGTATAGGCTTTTAATGCACCAAAACCATTTCGTTCTATGCAGGGAATCTGAACCAGGCCTTTCACCGGATCGCAAGTCATACCCAGATGATGCTCAAGCGCAATTTCGGCAGCATGCTCAATCTGTTCCGCACTGCCACCCATAACAGCACACAATCCTGCCGCGGCCATTGCACTGGCAGAACCGACCTCACCCTGGCACCCTACTTCAGCGCCCGAAATCGAGCTTTTGTGTTTAATAATTCCGCCGATTGCCGCCGCAGTCAGCAAAAAATCCTGTATCTGTCGCTCGGACAATTGCTTATTCCGCCAGACGTAATACAACACCGCAGGAATTACCCCCGCCGCACCATTGGTCGGTGCAGTCACCACGGCATGGCCAGCCGCGTTTTCTTCATTGACTGCCATTGCATAAGCGCACAACCACTCGTGTAATTGCGCATTTTCCTCACACTGCTGTAACTGCCGTATTAAGCGCTGCGCACGACGTTGTACTTTCAGACCGCCAGGTAACTCACCTTCGCAGTTTAAACCGCTTTCGAGGCACACCTTCATGGCTTGCCAGATTTCGTTCAGGCCTTTATCCAGACACTCATCGGTCCAATGAAAATGTTCATTCTGGCGCTTCATCTCGGCAATGGTCAGGCCGTTTTTGTGTGCCATTTCTACCATTGAGGCGGCACTGTCAAAAGGGAACGGGTATTGACTGGCGGGCAGTAATTTAAGTGGCGCTACCAGACCCTGCAATTCCGCACGGTTATGGATAAATCCGCCACCGATCGAGAAATAATGTTCGTGGCGAACCAACTCATCCCGATTATTACGGAGTTCAAACAGCATCGCATTGGGGTGCTCCGGCAAACGTAGCTTGGTAGCAAACACCACATCATCAAAGAAACAAAAGTTGAACCAGTGCCCACCGTGATCAAAACCATCGAGTTGCTGCAAACGGCCGACTTCAGCTTCAATGTTGATGTGGGCTAACCGATCTGGACGATGCCCGTGCAATCCAAGTAATACCGCTTTATCAGTGGCATGGCCACGCCCGGTTAGTGCCAGTGAGCCACCCAGAATACAACGCACGTGCATACCAGGGGATACGGTTTCCAGCGGCGCTAAAACCTCGTCACGAAAGCGACACGCGGCCAGCATCGGACCAACGGTGTGTGAGCTGGACGGGCCGATACCCGGCTTAAACAAATCAAGCGTACTGATGAACATAAAGACTCCTCCGTACCGAGCCTGCTTGTCATCTCCAGTATCCGCCATCTGTGGTAAATTGCCAGAAGGCAACTTACATTACTCAATATCCTCAGTGAGAATGCCCTTAGTTCACTGACATTAATGGTCATTTGCTTCGAAATACCACCCGATATTCAATGAAATGAGGCTGTAGGTGTCTTCCAGATCTGTTTTCGTTTCGACCATTGTCTGAACATACCAAAACTGATGAACCACCCTCCAGCCTATATTTGCTCCCAATAGCGGTTTCATTTTATTCGATCGTGAGCGTACCTTGCGATCTGAGTCTTGTGCATCAAAACAAATATCTGTTTTTTTCTTACACACTACTTTCTGATGCTGCTGCAGACGAAGTCCAACTCTTGGCTCAAGAAAGAAACCGCGAAATTGATTCCGACTCCCTGTTTTACTCCAAGAGAAATCGATGTCGTAATTAACGTCGACCGGTTTCTCACTTACCGGAGTTAAGACCTCTATTTCAGTGGAATTCTTCTGAAAATAAATTTGCTGAAGGTAGTCCTGAGTTTGACGAAACACCAGGAAATTCAGGCCATAGCGATCGTTGCTGTCTTCAAACACATGATTGGACCATCCGGCACCAACACCATAGGAAACAGACGAATGAGCTGTTGCAGCATCATCCGCCCTGACCATGTCAGCACTGGCGGAAAAAATACCTAACGCTGCCACAATAGGCAGTACTTTCATCAAGCCTGTCATGGTGTAATCCTGCTATTACATGGCAGCAAGTGAGGCTCAACCATATTCAGCTCCACATGAGCCTGAAGACTGCCAATAAAGCCTGTTACCCTCGCCCGCTCTCCGAGCTGAGAAATTGGACCCGAGGTCGATATTTGTTTTTCACATACCTGATCGAAACGAATATCCTGAATACTGCCATCAATCTTTATCAGGGTTGCCTGAGTGGGGTCTTTATCAAAATACTGAACAACCAAACCTTCGTTTATCCAGAAATACTGCGCCCGACTAACCATAATGTTTCCATCCCATACACCGAAAGGAAAAGTGGGTGACTGGGATTGTACGGAGAATAGAGGGTCCAAACTATCAAACCGGCGCATGGACAGAGAAACACTGATATTTTCGCAAGTATTCTGCGACGCGGAGTAATCTCCGGTGAGGCTCAGCACCGCCCAGATTACACCATCGAACGAAGGTAGTATTTCCCGGTACTGGCAAGCGTCGCTATTATCCAAAAGCATCTCTTCGTTACCATTACTTAAGGTGAAACGAATGAGCTGCTGGTACCCGGGATAACGTGATCTGGGAATACCTGCAATCAGGTAGTCAAATGTTTCGGAAAAATACAAAGGATGCGCATCTGTAACAGAAATCTGCTGAAAGTCAGTTCCATCCTTATTCAGCTGATACAAGTAAGTTTGGTTATCAGATCTTTTATTGGTTGAACCAAAATCCATTACAGAAGCAAGGAGCGACAGTCTGACCGGCTCACTTAAATTAGTAAAGCATTAGCAAGTGCTCGCTCTTGCTTACACTCAAGAGTTTAATGTAACTGCAATTCAATAATTAATGGCAAGTGATCCGAGCCAATATCGTCTCCGGTACGTAACTCCGAGACAGTGATTGCATCACTTGCCAGACAATGATCGATGGGAATCATCAGGGCTGGCCATTTTAACTGAGCTGGCCACGTCGGCAGAATGCCGAAGCCATTACGGCAATTGCTTAACCCGGAGAGCTCGATGCTCTGATTAAAGGCCGAAGACCAGGGCGTGATATTAAAATCGCCCAGCATAATCACTGGTCCGCTTTGTTGTGCTGCTGTTGCAGCCGCCTGCAACAGCTGAGTATCGCGCTGTTGCATCATGTCTTTTGTGATGGGTGGCAATGGATGGGTTGCCAGCAAGGTAATGCCCTGGCCTTGCCACTGATAGTTCAGCATTAAGCTGGGTAAACCACGATTGCCCCAGTAGCGAACTTCGGCTTTATCGAGGTACAACTTGCTGAAAACCGCAATGCCGAAGTTATCATTGCGAGCGATGGCTTTTTCAAACGGGTACGTTGTTTTGATGGTTTGCAGAGAGTTCAGCCAGGCATCATTTATTTCCAACAGCACCAGAATATCCGGAGATTCCTGTTGAATCAGATCAATCAGCCGCTGATGTTCGCTGTTGGCGGAGTTGACGTTACTTAGCAGGATTTTATGGGCGCTATTTTCCGATATTTGGCCAGAAGAAGTTGACGGGCTTTTCGATAAATACAAAGGCGCAATCGTATAACCATTAATAATCAGCAGCAGGCCTGCTGCCAGGCTTCTGAATTTGTCTTTTTGCAGCACAAATATCGTCAGGCAGACCAGTGCTCCGATTTATATAGTACTTTGGATAGTTATCTATATTCATATTAAATTCTCTAGAAAAATAAACCGGTCAATGAATTACTGCATCCCCGAAACTCGATACTGATCCGCCAGCTGGCTATAACCCAAACCGTTTTCCTTGCGCACTTCGATCTGCAATGGAATCCTTTCTTTCAACGCTTCTACGTGAGAAATAACACCAATCATTTTTCCGCTGGCGTTTAAATTATCCAGTGCATTCAGCGCCACTTCTAAGGTTTCTGCATCAAGAGTACCGAAGCCTTCATCGAGGAATAAAGAATCAATGCGAGTTTTATGGCTAACTAAATCTGATAGCGCTAACGCTAACGCCAAACTCACCAAGAAACTCTCACCACCAGATAAGGTTTTGGTATCGCGGGCAGTATCGCCTAGCCAGGTGTCCAGTACTTCCAGGCTTAATGCCTGATCGGCCTTACGTTTCAGCTGATAACGCGCATGCAAGCGATCCAATTGTTGATTGGCCAGGTAAATTAAATGATCCAGGGTTAAACCTTGAGCAAACTTACGGAACTTGTCGCCTTTGGCCGAGCCAATCAACTCATTTAATTGCCGCCAACTGGTGACACTTTGTTGCTGTATGGCGATTTTTTCAAATAGTGTTTTCTGACTGGCCCGTTGCTCCTCTTCACGAGATAAAGTTGCGCTTATTTCTCCCAATCGCTGTTGTTGCTGTGCCAGTTGTTGCTCGGTAGCATCAAGGTTTTCAGCCAATTGCTGCAGCGACAATTCCGTTTTGGGCCCCGCTAACAGTGACTGCAATGATTTATCGACTTGTTGCTCCACCGCTAAAGCCCGCTCTAACGCTTGCTCCAGGCTGTTTTTAAGCTCCGTTAATTGCTGGCGCTTTTCATCGCTTAACAACGCCTGGGTGAATTGCCCGACGTCGTCAAAATCACTCTGTTGTAACTGGTGTTGCCATTCGTCGTTTCGAGCGACCAGTTGCTTACTCACGTCGCTTGACGTGTTTTGCAGCTGTTGAATTTCACCCTGTAAACCACTGAGATATTGCTGGTTTTGCTGTAGGGTTTGCTCAGCAGCAGACAACTGTTGGCTAAGTTGTTTGGTTTGTTCACTAAGCAGCTGCTTTTCTTTCGCAGGGTCTTTATCAGCAAACAATTTCTGACGTTGTTGTTGTAACTCTGTCAGCTGTTGGTTACAGTCCTTTAATACAGTTTCGGAGCCAGTCGCAATTTTTTGCTGTTCGGTTAATTGCTGTGCAGCCAGGTCGATTTGTTTTTCCGCAACGCTGATGGTCTGTTGCAGTTGCTGAAGCAACTCACTCTGACTGGCAAATTGTTGTGCTCGCTGTTGTTGCTCATCAAGCCACAGTTGCTGCTCTTCATCATCTGGCAAGGTTAATTCAAATGCGGTCAGTGATTGATTCAGGTGTTGCTCAAGTTCAGCCAAGACCTTTTGTTGTTCAGATACCTTCGCTTCAATTTCGCTTAACTGCTGCTGGCAGTGTTGGCTTTGTTGTTGTGCCTGTAGCGTCTGGTGTTCTGCCGCCTGTTGATCGACATTCGCTTTATTTAGTAACTGTGTTTGCTCTTGCAGCTGAGCATTCAGAGAATCGAGACGTTTGATCAGGTTATGTAATTGATCACCCTGTTCCTGATGTTTCTCCATCCAGCCCTCAAACGGCTGTTGCTCAGCAATTGTCAGCGTCAATGATAAAGGCAGTGCTGCTTGTTGCCAGTTTTCCTGCCAGTTATTAAGTTGCTGCTCAATCTCGGATAACTGCTGTTGCTGATGTTCAATCTGCAGTTGGCTTTTTTCCAACTCAGTTTTAAGTTCAGTACCTTGTTGTTTTAACTGCTCTAATAATTGTTCCGCTTCAATCAGTTGGGTCTGATATTGGTCGGGATGCTGATTAGCGTAGTCGCTGATTTTTGGATGCTGTTGTGAGCCACATAACGGGCAATCTTCGCCCGGCTGTAATTGCGCACGATAATGGCTTAAATCAGCAATCTGACGTTGTTGTTCGACAATGATTTTGAGTTGTTCGACCTGTACCTTTTGCTGTTTATATTGGCCACGTAATGCTTGTCGATGAGTATCTTTTTCCGCCTGATGTTGTTGCTGTGTGGCGATATCGGCTCGCAACTGTTGCTGCTTCATTGCCGCTTTTATAAATAACGGCTGAATGGTTTTTAATTGCTCAATCGCCGGGCGCTGTTGTTGCCAATCTTCGTAACGCTGGTGTAACTGTGGTTCGCTGAAATCCACTAATAACTGCGCACGTTTGTTCTCTAGCTGCAGGCACACCTGCTCACTGTCCTGGCGTATCTGTTGCGATTTAGCCAGCTGCTCAGATAGGTGGTGAATCTGCTGCTGATGCCTTTTTAATTCGTCTTGTTGAGATAACAACTGACGCTGTAAACCTTGCTGTTGCACCATCCCGTCACTGCGTTGTTGCAGCTGTTGTTGCCATAACGGCAGCTGGCTGGCTAGTGTTTGCCAGGGATGCTGCTGTAACCAATCCTGCAGCGTTATTTGCTGACTAATATCCTGCTGCTGTTGCCGGGTTAATTCCGCATGTTGGCTTTGCAGTTGGGTTAACTTCTGTTGTTGTTCCTGACAGTCGTTTTGTTGCTGTGCCTGCTGTGAAGTTTGCTGAGTAATCTGTAGATCCAGCGGCATCACCTGATCATGAATCAGCTGCTCGGTTTGTTGCTGCAACTGCTGATGCTGCTGGAATTGCTGAGTCTGTTCTGTAACTGCTTGCTGCTGTTTATCGCCGGTTGCCTGAGCTTCACTGAGCAGTGTTTGTTTTTCGTTCAGCTGGCGTTGCTGAGTTTCAGACTGGGCCGTCAGTTGCTGTAATTGCTTATACACCGGCTGAATTTTCTGGGCTGGAATATCACGCTGTAAGGCATCTAATTCGGTTTGTTGCTGCTGCCGGGTCTGCTTCACTTCGGCAACTGCTGCGCTGGCCTGCTTCAGCTGCTGTTGCAAATCGCTGCATTGCTGACGCCATTGATGCTGTTGCTGCCAGGACTTTTGTTGAGCAGATTGTTGTTGAATCTCAGCCTTCAGTTCAGCTTTTTGCTCATTCAACCTTTCGATCTCTTCCGCAGGCAATAACTGCATTCCCTCAACTTTGGCTTGCAGTCGATCTAATATTTGTTCCTGGTCGCGAGTATCCTCGTATACTCGTTGTGAAATTTCACCGTAAATTTCGGTGCCGGTCAGTTCTTCTAATAACTCTGCTCTTTCATTGGCAGAGGCCTGCAAGAATGCAGCAAACCCGCCTTGGGCCAATAACATCGATTTGGTAAAACGCTGAAAATCCAAACCAGTTAATTCACTGGTCAGACGTAATTTATCACCGATTTTATCGGTAATAATTTTGTTCTGTTCGGCTTCGCTATCACCACTGACTTTCACCAGCTCGACTTTTGGCGGCTGTAATTTACCCTCACTGCTGCCCCGGGCACGGCGCTGTGACCAGAAAGCACGATAACATTCATTGCCGGCTTTGCCCTTAACCTCGAATTCCACTTCCGCCAGAGACTCAGCGGTATGACGGGTCATTAACTGGTTTTCATTGATCGATACACTCAACCTCGGGGTTTCGTGATACAACGCTAAACAAATAGCATCCAGCAGACTGCTTTTACCAGCGCCGGTAGCTCCGGTGATAGCAAATAAGCCGTTATCGAGGAACTCATCGTTGGTGAAATCAATTTTCCATTCACCTTTGAGGGAATTAATATTTTTTAACCGCAAGGATAAAATTCTCACGCGTTATTCTCCTGCAGCTTTGTGCCCGACTGCGCTTTATTTGCAGCAACTTCTTTCTCATCCGCCTTTTTTTCGTCTTCTGAAGGCGACTGAATACTATCCACCACCTGATTAAACAACCCGGTTAATGTCTGTAATTGTTCTTCTTCCAAAGTTTCGCTCAGTTCGGACTGCTCTAAACAAGCTTCAAATACATCACTGATTTCCAGCTCTGCCAGAGTTTCCTTGCTCGACTGCTGCAAGCTTCTCTCCTGCTGGGTGCGTTTTCGTCTGACCCGGAGAATTTCAAGCCGTAATACATCGGTGTGTTGCTGAATCTGCTTTTGCAGATCAGAGATATATTGGTCAGCATCAATCACCACTTCTAGCCAGGGCATCAGTGGATCTTCTTCGCCGTGCTCGGCGATGCTTTCTAATAGCTTCGGCAGTTCATCTAATGTGCATTGCAGTGACTTCAGTCGACGAAACAACGGTATTTCCAGTGGCGTTACCTGAGTTAATTCACCGTCATTGAAATCCGCCAGCAGTACTTGCTTAGCAGCCGATGATTCATCAAAGCTCAATGGAATGGGCGAGCCGCTGTAACGGATATGTTCGCTGTTGGCGACTTTTTGTGGCCGATGCAAATGGCCCAATGCAATGTAGTCTGCCTTAGGAAATAGCCCCGCAGGAAAGGCATCCAGTGTGCCGATATAGAGTTCCCGTACTGATTCTGACAACTGACCGCCAACGCAAGTCATATGGCCGGTAGCGAGAATTGGTAATAAATATCCCTGTTGTTTTACCTGCTGCTCTGCCTTTTTCTCAGCCAGCTGAAATAAGTCGAGGTAATGGTCGCTCATCGCTTTCATTAGCTGCTGTTGTTTATCCTGAGACGAATCACCAGCACGGCTTTTTACAAGGTCACGCTGACGCAAAAACGGAATGGCGCATAAAATTCCGCCTACGTCCCCATTGCGATTTTTCAGCGTTAAAATCTGATCTTGCGGATCTTCGGTGACAGTCGCGGTAACCGAGGCATTGAGGCAAGCCAGCAACTCGCGAGACTCGTGCAAGGTTGCGACCGAATCGTGGTTCCCCCCCAACACCACCAACTGACAGCCCGTGTTCTGCATTGCCGCCACAAACTGGCTGTAGCGGGCCCGGGCGTAACTTGGTGGCGTGCCGGTATCAAAGATATCACCAGCGATGATCAGCGCATCGACCTGGTGCTCCTCAACCTGCCCCAGCAGCCAGTCAATAAATGCCGCATGTTCCTCATCTCGGCTATTACCGAAGAAGTGTTGGCCTAAGTGCCAATCTGAAGTGTGCAGCACCCGCAGTTGTGGCGTGCCCTGCTCAGTAGATTGCACTTCATCAGGCTCAGAGGATTGCAATGTATCCGGCTGTGTAGACTGGGGAGTCAGATCCAGAGAACTCTGGGGATTATCGATATTGGAGGGGGAGTGAGTGCTGGCCATGAAGATCCGTCGAGAGCGAAGCGATTTAATGGCCGAATTGTATCATCTTTGGGAGTTGCATTCAGACTAGCTAGCTTCGTCCTAACAACTTAGCTGATTGAAGAATTGTTGACTTGGGTAGAATAATTCCGATTACGTAGTAAGCGATGGTTGTTGTTCATCACACTAAGCCTAGCTTGGCAATATAAGCCAGCGATGACAAATCATCACTCTACCTGCTTTATACCTATTATTAGCATTTTGCGCTAAAAATATTCTCACACAATAGCACTATTAATAACTCATTCCATTAGAACCCCATATAATCAAATAAAAATTCATCGAGACAAAAAACACAGGACCCATAGAGCCCTGCACTTTTTTATTAAATTTCCTAACTATGAACAGCACCCCAGTCTCGTTCTACAAACCACTTTGCCTCCCAAGTAACAAACTCCTCTGGATCAAAACTATCAGCCAAGAATTCCATGTCTTTTATTTGATCAGGCAACAAAGACAAAACATGATTCTTCTTATCACTTTCATAATCCCACAAGTGATATCTATCCGATTTATCGTTTGCACGACGGCTAGGACCGAAATCCATTGGCGCACAAAGGCGAACCAAATCTCTACCATCTTCTTTCGAGTAAAAAGTGAGACGTATCTTCTTCAAATTCCTGATAGCGGAAATAAACTGCTCTTTGTACATAAAACTGCCTCCTTGGCATCATTGATTTAAGTTGTAAATTTTATCAATCATTTTGGGCTACTATTTCGTTACCAATTTGACCGAATTTCAAATTCCTATCGAAAGTTAATCGCTGCAAGCTACTAGTTTCGACCAGTAACAGCCTGCACCCGGAAATTTTTAAGGCGCGTCTCGAAGATGATCCAAGTATGGGCTGCACAAGTTGATGAACGTAGATTTCCAATCATTAGGCAAATCAACAAATTCCTCCCCCCAATTATCTTGTATATGTTGATGGGCCCTGTATGGTTTTTCGTTACTTGGTGCATCATAACCCAACAAATCCTCAATGCACTCATCGATCATAATTCGCCTATCTTCTCCTGTCTGAGCCAAAATCGGAGCATTCATTGCTTCCGCACGCTCTGTCCCAGTATCACGGTCGTGCATAAACATGTAGTTTACATCTAAGGCATTCAAATATTTTGCAATTGATATAAGCACTGCTTTTCCTCTGGCTCTCAGAAATTCGCAATTTCCTATAACTCTTGCCTTATCTTCATGAGACAACCTCTTTATTGTTTCGCGTACGACTACTTCTTCCGTATCACCTTCAAAAAATACACATTTCTTTGAGAAGAACATCCTTGATATATAGTCATCGACTTTCAAAAGCATTTTCAAGTTATGCTTTTCATCTTCGACAAGCGTTAAGAAAGCTTCTTCTAGGTTAAAAGTATTTGCGGTCGAAAAGTTGTCTTCAGTAAAACTAAATTTCGTGAGACTCATGCTTTTCTCAGATCCAAGATTAACCATATAAGGCGAATGTGTAGTCGCGATAATCTGACAATTTGGGCCTGCTAAATCATATAATGAGTCCCGCATTTGATTTGCCGCCGAAGGGTGTAAATATATTTCAGGCTCTTCAAAGCAAAATATGGTTGCTCTAGGGTTGTCGGTGTTTCTATTTATAAAATCTTGAACAAATCTCAAGAGCTGAAAAGCTGTTGCCCTGATCATTCCGTGACCCTGATAGTTCACAGCAGTTTTTACATTACTCTCCATCTCTACCTTAAATTGAGGTTTAATAGATTTATCTGGCACATCAAGTGTCGCACTAACATGTACAGCCGAGTCAGGAAAAAGAGTATCCACCATTCCATTAAGGTCACTAATTAATTGGCCAAAATCAGTTGTTTCATCATTTGGATTAAGCTCAGCGGCCAGATTATTTAGAAAAGCCTGTGCTTGAAAATAGTTTTCGGAGTTGCTTCTAACTTGATCGAATAACCCTCCCAACAAAGTAAATAATGCTCCTCCCGGGCTGGTAAGTTCGGAAATACAAGATTCTGCAGGTATAACAACAATAATGGGTAACTTTGATAAGACATTACCTGGAATACCACCTGGGTTTTCCACCCAACTAGCTTCTTCTTCCACTTGAACATCCCAGCATTCGGGCAAATCTAATAGCTTCGATTTAGTTGCAGCTATTGTCAGATTTTTATCAAAGTTCGCCTCTCCAAAATGTTCTTTCAGAAATACTTCCGAATAATGTTCTCCAACGAGATCTGATACCTTTCTGCATTCAGCGTACAATGCACTCCTAGTTCTAGGATACTCCTTCATAAAAATTTTTGGTTTGCTTTGATTAAGAGACCAAACCTTTTTGTATACGATAGAATTTCCAGTCTCACCATCTAGCTGATCTTGAGATGATATTACTCTTCCTTTAAACCCAATCCAGCTGTGAGCAGTATCAGGTAAATTGTGATACTCCGCTACAATTTCAACCTCATCTTCGTAGGTATAGCTCTCTTCATCTTCGTTATACTCCTTGGAATAGTCTTCTCTGTCTAGATTAGAGTTTTTATGAAAATGCTCTAACGCGGAAAAGACACTAGACTTTCCTGCATTATTCGGCCCAATAAGAAAGGTCGTGTCTCTAAATTTTATGTGACAATTTTTGAGCTTTCTAAAATTATTTATATGGATCTCATGCAGTCTCATTAAACATCCTTATTCGAGTCTTAGCCTTAAAGTTTTAATTGTGCGCGTGTATTTACACGGAACACCGGCGCTTTGAACATCCTCACGACCAACTGAATTCGCTGCTGGAATCTCCACTCAATAACACCGTATTCCCTTAAAAATGCACATGCCTTTTATATCTGGCGACGAAGCTTGGTTATCACCATTGATATAATCAACAACAACTTCATTCTCTTACATTTCGTACGGCGATACCAGAACAAACACCCACAAAAAAACCCGACTTGAAAAAGCCGGGTTTTTATAAAAGCTAAGTAGTTAGCTTAGGTATTGATGAGCGATGATTACATCATGCCGCCCATGCCACCCATACCGCCCATGCCACCCATATCAGGCATTGCAGGAGCGTCGCCCGCTGGCAGTTCAGCAACCATTGCTTCGGTAGTGATCATCAGACCAGCGATAGAAGCAGCTGCTTGCAGAGAAGAACGGGTTACTTTAGCCGGGTCCAGGATACCCATTTCGATCATGTCGCCGTACTCACCGGTACCCGCGTTGAAACCGAAGGAACCTTCGCCTGCTTTCACTTTGTCGACAACTACAGAACCTTCTGCACCCGCGTTTTCAGCGATCTGACGGATTGGGGCTTCCATCGCACGCAGTGCCAGGGTGATACCTACGTTCTGGTCTTCGTTGTCCCCATTCACTTCTACAGAAGCCAGAGCGCGAACCAGAGCAACACCACCACCAGCAACAACACCTTCTTCTACGGCGGCGCGAGTTGCGTGCAGAGCGTCATCAACGCGGTCTTTTTTCTCTTTCATTTCAACTTCAGAACCAGCACCAACCTTGATCACGGCAACACCGCCGGCCAGCTTAGCAACACGTTCCTGCAGTTTTTCTTTGTCGTAGTCAGAGGTTGAGGCTTCCATCTCAGCACGGATCTGTTCAACACGTGCGTTAACGTCAGCTTCGTTACCAGCGCCATCTACGATGACGGTGTTTTCTTTGCTGATCACAACTTTCTTAGCCGTACCCAGCATTTCCAGAGAAGTGGTTTCCAGAGACATACCTACTTCTTCAGAAATTACCTGAGCGCCAGTCAGAATTGCGATGTCTTGCAGCATGGCTTTGCGACGATCGCCGAAACCAGGCGCTTTAACAGCAGCAACTTTGAACGTACCACGCAGGTTGTTGACAACCAGAGTGGCCAGTGCCTGACCTTCAACGTCTTCTGCAACGATCAGCAGTGGACGACCGGCTTTAGCAACACCTTCCAGTACCGGAATCAGTTCCTGCAGGTTGTCTACTTTCTTATCAACCAGTAACAGCAGCGGGTTTTCCAGCTCTGTGATCATTTTTTCCTGATTGTTTACGAAGTATGGAGACAGGTAACCGCGGTCGAACTGCATACCTTCAACCACGTCCAGCTCGTCTTCCAGACCTTTACCTTCTTCAACGGTGATAACACCTTCCTGACCTACTTTTTCCATCGCTTCGGCGATGATGCGGCCAACAGTTTCATCAGCGTTTGCAGAGATAGTACCTACCTGAGCGATCGCTTTAGAATCAGTACAAGGCTGAGCTTGTGCCTTCAGAGACTCAACCACCGCAGCAGTCGCTTTGTCGATGCCGCGCTTCAGGTCCATTGGATTCATGCCAGCGGCAACCGATTTCAGACCTTCGTTAACGATGGACTGAGCCAGTACGGTTGCAGTAGTGGTACCGTCACCCGCCTGATCGTTGGCCTGAGAGGCTACTTCTTTAACCATTTGTGCACCCATGTTTTCGAACTTGTCTTCCAGTTCGATTTCACGTGCTACGGATACACCATCTTTAGTGATGGTCGGAGCGCCAAAAGACTTCTCCAGAACCACGTTGCGGCCCTTAGGACCCAGAGTTACTTTTACAGCGTCAGCCAGAACGTTTACGCCGTTCAACATGGCAACGCGGCCATCATTACCAAATTTAACTTCTTTAGCAGCCATGAGACTTTCCTTTCTAATTCGTATGTATTCAGTTAGGTGCAGATACTAAAACGGAAGAATCAGTCTTCCAGTACACCGTAAATTTCGTTTTCGCTCAGAATCAGTAACTCTTCGCCATCAACGTCGATGGTGTTCGAACCGGAGTATTTTCCGAATACTACAACGTCGCCTTCTTTAACTGCTAACGGACTGGTGTCGCCGTTATCCAGAACTCGACCGTTACCGACAGCAACCACTACACCCTGGTTAGGTTTTTCAGCGGCAGCGCCTGGCAGGATGATGCCACCTGCAGTTGCTTGCTCTTCTTCCTTGCGACGTACAACGACGCGATCGTGTAAAGGACGGATTTTCATTTGAAGCTTTCTCCAACATTCAATTAACAGGCCCGGCGGAATACGTTCGCCGCAAGGCAATATTTATAGTTCAATTTCGTAGATAGGGTTAGATAAAACGATTTCAACAGCTAAATATGAAATTTTTTAGATTTTCGCTGGCAAAGGTGAATATTCGCTCAACCGCTGTTGAAGTTTTGATCAGTATTCACAATCAACCGAGCCACGGAGGCTGGCTGCTCACTCACTCTTCGCGTTTGTAATCGCCTTCGATAACGTTCTTCGGTCCATCGTTGCGATGAACGCTGCCCTGGGAGGATGTTTGACCCGGTGGCTGATGATGCTGAGCGGAACGCCCTCCCATATGTCCGAAGCCGCCCATCATTTTCGGTTTCATCATTTTCATCACTGAACCCGCCATAGCCATACGCACACCTGGAGTCAGCAACGCGAAGCCAAAGGCATCGGTTAAGAATCCCGGGGTCAGCAGCAGGGCACCGGATAATGCCAGCAAGAACCCTTCCGCCAGTTCTTTGGCTGGGATACCGCCTTCAGCAAGACGTTGCTGGGCACGCATCAGGGTCGATAATCCTTGCAGTTTCAGCAGCCGCACGCCAATGATGGCGGTAATGAAAATCAGCGCCAGGGTCCACAATATGCCGATGTGCGAGCCAACCTGAATCAGGACAGCCAGCTCAATCATAGGAATGATAATAAAGATCAATAAAAGAGGCACGACGCTCTCCGCTTGTTGAGATAGATTACTTAAATCGATGGTTTCTATATGGAGACGGCCATAGAGATTTCAACCAATGGCCGCCTATCCGGTCACAATTCCTGACAGAGCAATTTTGTACAATCAGTGATACTGAACCGCCATTAAGGTAAAGGTCATCTCAGAAGCTGCCCAGACAAACGACGTTCAAAATGAAACACGAATCCGGCAAACAACAGAAAGAATTCGCGCACTATCGCAACAGCGATGTGATGGGTGGCGTTGAGCTGTTGCAGGCACGGTTCGAAAATCACACTTTCTCACGCCACAGCCATGAAGGTTACACCATTGGTGTGATTGAAGACGGTGCCCAGGGTTTCTACCGCACCGGTGATAATCATGTCGCGCCGGCCGGCACCATCATTCTGGTAAACGCCGACGAGGTACACAGCGGTCATTCAGAAACTCAGGGCGGCTGGGCGTATCGAGCGATGTATCCGACGCCAGAGCAGCTCGTTCAGTTAAACACCGATCTGAATCAGTCCTCGGGTACCCGAGGTGCGCCCTACTTTCCTAATGCCGTCATACAAGACCCGGAAGTCGCCCGCGATTTGTATCAGCTGCTGACCCTCGACCCAATCACCAACAGCCGCTTAGCGCAGGAAACCGTGTTGTATGAAGCGCTGCGCAAATTGTTGTTGCGCCACAGCAAAACCCGCCCCAGCGAATCCAGTGCCGGGCATTACTCCCGGCCAATACCAGGCAGCGTTCTGATTTTCTCAATCTTTCTTGACGGCAAATCTGTTTCAGGATCATAATTGTTATATTATAACATTTCTGAAATTTGGATGGTTCATGTCTGACTCCAATCACGTCGTCGCCACCGACACCCCTTCAACCTCGATCAAAGATTCGTTCGGTGTTATTTGCTCCAGCTTGTGTCTGGCACATTGTCTGCTGCTGCCTATGGTGCTGGCGACTGGTGCATTGGGTACTGCGGGTGCGCTGTTGGCCAGTGAACAAACGCACCTGATGCTGCTGGTTCCGGTCGTACTGTTAGCTCTGATGAGTTTTCCAGCCAGCTATCGCCGTCATGGCAGTGTGTTGCCAAGCGCTCTGGCATTGGCCGGACTGACGGGGCTGACACTGGCACTGTTATTGGGGGAGGCAACCGAAACGCTGCTGACATCGATTGGTGCCGGTTTATTGATCATTGCCCACCTGAGAAACAGGAAACTGCTGAATGGCTAGTACTGCGATGGCCTGTAACGTGGCCAACAATCTGAAAGGTGATACTCCCGAAGTATTACCGCTGATTTATCAGGACGGTGTTAATCTGATTCAGTGGCAGCGTGCAGAACGCGCTGCAACACGTGAATACGCGCAATACTTAACATCGAACAGCAGCCATTTCTCGGTGTTTAAAAGTCGGTTGGAGCCAGACTCTGCCGCCGCTATTTTGCAGAAAGAACTGCCGGATCATGGCTATAAACAAGACTTTATCGATGATGCAGTCCTGCTGGTTGACATGTTCTGCACCCTGTTCGAGTTACCAGCTGCATTAGCACGCGTATCGGTACTGGACTCAGCTATGTGTCCGAAGTTTCATACCGATAAGGTACCTTGCCGTCTGGTGACCAGTTTTTGCGGTGCTGGCACTGAGTGGCTGGAGAATCATCAGGTTCGTCGACATAAAATGGGCCACAACACGCAGGGAAAATCGGATAAAGATGCGGGTGTATTCATTCATCAGCGATTTATTCAGCAGGTGGGTACACAAGACGTGGTGTTACTCAAAGGTGAATCCTGGGAAGGTAACGAAAACAACGGTGCGGTTCACCGCTCTCCAATGCCAGTTGCTGGCGAAAACCGCTTATTAATGACTCTGGATTTTTCCGACTGATATGAAGCCTTCAATAATTCTTGCCAGCCAACTACTTACTGCAATGACTGTATTGCTTTGCAACCCGCTACATGCAGAAGTCCATCAACACGATGCTCACGTGCATGGCGAAGCGACATTAAATCTGGTGATCGATAACACCGAGCTGCTGTTGGAACTGGAAAGCCCGGCCGCTAATCTCCTGGGTTTTGAACACGCGCCCAAAAATAAGGCCCAGCAACAGCAACTGGACAAAACCAAGTCGCTGTTATCCAAGGTCGATTCGCTGATCACCACAACGGGTCTGAAATGTCAGTTGGTCTCTGCTGAGATTGAAATGCCTTACACAGACCACAATCATGGTCACAAACATCATGAGCATCAACATGATCATGGGCACAGCGATGAACATCCCAAATCAGAAACATCTGACCACAGTGAAATTCATGCGCAATATAGCCTTAGCTGTGACATCCAAAATACCATCAAACAAATGAATGTTTCGTTATTCAAACATTTTCCTGGTTTAGAGAAACTGCAAGTAATGTGGATTAATGGCAACCAGCAAGGCATCGCTAACCTGACACCAAATAACTCTGCGCTGCTACTCAATCAATAATATAGAAATATGAGCAAATCATTTTTTAAAGATATCGAACTCTCTGAGTGCGGTAGGCGCTTCGCTGCGGCCGATATTCTGAATCAACTGACATTTAATGAGCAGGGTCTGATTCCGGCCATTGCTCAGGACGCTACCACTGGCCAGGTGCTAATGATGGCGTGGATGAACAGTGAGTCACTGAATTATTCGTTAACGAATGGAGTAATGACGTACTGGTCACGCTCACGAAATACCCTGTGGAGAAAAGGCGAATCCAGCGGTCACTGGCAGCATATTGTATCGATGCAGGTAGATTGTGATGGCGACGCCCTGCTATTCCGGGTAAATCAGGCAGGGGCTGCTTGCCACACAGGTCGTCGCCATTGTTTTTATTTCTCGCTGGATGCCGAAACCAATGAGTTTTTAATTACGTCAAATCCTGATAATTCCATTTAATCCAGATTTAAAGAGTACGGGGTAATCTATGCAAACCACTGCGTCTGCCATACTGATAAAGCATGCCACACTCGTTAACGAAGGCGTAATAAAAGAACAGGATGTTCGCATTACAAACCAGCGGATCGAGTTAATCGCTGATCATATTTCTGCCGCTCCTGACGATACCATAATTGATGCCAGTGGCCTTTATTTACTGCCTGGAATGATCGACGACCAGGTACACTTTCGTGAGCCGGGAATGCCCGGTAAAGGAACCATTCGCTCTGAGTCCCGCGCTGCGGTTGCCGGTGGCATTACCAGTTACATGGAAATGCCAAATGTGATCCCAGCCACGACTAACCAGGCGGCACTGCAGCAAAAACTGGATATTGCCAGCCAGAACTCACTGGCTAATTATTCGTTTTATCTCGGCGCTACCAACGATAATATTGAAGATATCAAGAAAATTGATCCGACACAGGTATGCGGTGTGAAAGCGTTTATGGGCGCATCCACCGGTAGCCTGCTGGTGGACGATCCCAAAGCCCTTGAGGATGTATTTCGCTATTCACCGGTATTGATTGCCACCCACTGTGAGGACAATGCAACGGTTCAGGCAAACAGCCAAAAGCTGGAATTGGATTTACCTCCGGAGCAATGGCAACCGATCCATCATCCGCAAATTCGCGATCACGAAGCCTGCTATCGCTCTTCGTCACTGGCTGTCAGTCTGGCTAAAAAACACGAAGCCGATCTGCATGTATTGCATTTGACAACAGCAAAGGAAATGGCGCTTTTCTCTGCCGGACCACTCATCGATAAAAACGGTCAGCGTAAAAAAATAACGGCTGAAGCCTGTGTGCACCACTTATGGTTCTCTGATAAAGACTATGCCCGTCTGGGTAATAAGATTAAGTGTAACCCGGCAATAAAATCCGAGCAGGATCGCCAGACCCTACTAAAGGCAATTAATGATGATGTTATCGACATTATTGCTACCGATCATGCACCACACACACTGGAAGAAAAACAACAACCGTTTTACAAAGCTCCAGCGGGCTTACCCTTAGTGCAGCACGCGCTACTCACCTTGCTTGATCAGTACCACCGAGGCGTATTCAGCCTGGAAAAAGTGGTGGAAAAAGTCTGCCATAACCCGGCTATTCGTTATCAGGTAAAAGACCGTGGCTTTATACGCGAAGGCTACTTTGCTGACCTTGTATTGGTGGATCTCGATGGCCAAACCACGGTTGAGCAAACCAGCTTGCGGTATTTATGCCAGTGGTCTCCCTTCGCAGGACATACCTTCAGTGCCAGCATCCGATCGACCTTTGTGAACGGTAAGGAAGTCTATAGCAATGGCGATATAACCGAACCGTTTATTGCGGGTACTTCACCGGCATTGCCACTTGTTTTTCAACGCGCCAATTCATAACAGATATTCAATAACCACGGATAAGTGAATCAGTCATGTTAATAAATCGTGAAATAGCCGATACCACTAAAAAACTACCCGATGTCGCCAGTGCCCACGCAACACCAATCGCTCTGTCACTTAACTGGGTCGGTATGGACCAGATTGACCTGCCTCTTTCGGTCGTCACACGCGAACATGCAGACACTGATATCAGCACTTCCAACGTAGACGCCAGAGTAAACTGTTACGTCAGCCTGGATAATGAACAGGCCAAAGGCATTCATATGTCACGACTGTATCGATCGGTTAATCGCCACGCTCAGCAACAGGCATTTACTCCCCGAATTGCCCATGAACTGCTGAATGACATGATTGCCAGCCACCGTGATCTGAGTTGTGATGCCTACTTTAATATGTCGTTTAATCTGACATTGAACCGCCCTGCACTTCTGAGTGACAACTCTGGCTGGAAAAGTTATCCGGTAGAAATTATTTGTCGCCAACAGGAAGGTCACCATATCAGTGAACTTAAAATCACCGTGCCTTATTCCAGCACCTGTCCGTGTTCCGCCTCTCTGTCACGTCAGTTACTGGCGAACAAAATCCGTCAGCATTTTTCTGCAGAGAATGATTCGAGTAGCCGCAGTGACTCAAGTTCTAATCAGATCGACCTGGATCAATTAACCAGCTGGTTGCAAAGCAGCGAGGGCTCTGTGGCTACACCACACAGCCAACGCTCATATGCTTATATCAAAGTGCGTTTCCAACATGACGATTACTTCCCGATTGTTGAATTGATTGATGCCGTTGAAGACGCATTGAAGACCCCGGTACAAACAGCCGTAAAGCGGGAAGACGAACAGGAGTTTGCCCGATTAAATGGTGAAAATCTGATGTTCTGTGAGGATGCTGCCCGTCGGGTAAAACACACCCTGATGCAACACAGCAACATCGCTGATTATTGGTTAAAAGTAGAACACCAGGAAAGCCTGCATCCGCACAATGCTGTTGCGATTGCAGTGGCCGATCTTCCCGGTGGTTTTCATCCAAGCTCAGGCTTTTAAAAGAATCTTTAAGGAAATACGATGTTACGTAAAAATCCAAGCGGTCATTTCCCACAAGTCAGCGCCAGTGCCTATATCGATAAAACTGCCATTATTTGTGGCAATGTAATCATTGGTGATAACGTTTTCGTTGGACCTTACGCCGTCATTCGTGCTGATGAAGTGGACGAGAACGGAGACATGGAACCCATCGTTATTGGCAGCGATTCCAATATTCAGGATGGCGTCGTGATTCACTCTAAAGCTGGAGCAAGAGTAACCGTTGGTAGCCGCACGTCTATTGCTCACCGCTCAATCATCCACGGACCTTGTTCGGTGGGTGACAACGTATTCATCGGTTTTAACAGTGTGGTGTTCCGCACCGACATTGGTGATGGCTGCGTGGTTCGTCATAATTGCGTGGTAGACGGAACCGATATTCCCGCAGGTACTGTGATCCCTCCAGTGGTGCATATCGGGCCAGAATACGATTTGGCGACGCTGCCGCAAACGGACAAGTCGGCGAGTGATTTTTCAGAGTCGATTATTTCCGCAAACCATTATCTGGTGAAAGGCTATAAACAGCTGGCGAATGAATTTTGATCTTTAACACAGTTATAGCAACGTAAGTAATGTTTCACCAACCAGCTAGTCGTTGTAATAAGGCTCTACCCTATCAACCGTCATGGAATAAGCAGCCGTGGCGGTTTCGTTCTTTACCGCTTTGGTCGACATGGTTCCCTCAATCCAGAAGGCGTCCATCAGGGTATACAGTTCCACGCCCTGTTCCATTTTTCCGTAAACGATCTGATTCGGCGGTGGCGGGGGTAAATGCATACAGGCACCAAAAAATGGCACCAGAAAGAACTCGGTGACACGCTGTTGGTTAAATTCCAGCGGCACAATAAAGCCTGGCATACGAATTTTTTTGTTATTGTATTCCTGTTTCACTTTGCTGGAGGTGAGGGCTTTTTCATAAGGGGTCAATTCACGATCAGGGTCCATCGCCAACGCCAACTTGCTGGCGATTGCATCCGCCAGTCCACCTTCCTCACTACCTGTAATTTGCTCTGGTGGATTTTGCAGCGCTTTTAAATCCTCCTCGGGAATCAGATCAGGCCACTCCACGGGTTGGTAGTCAGCCAATACCGATGCGCTTAAACCGATAAAGAGTAATAAAACGATCGTCTGGCATATCAGACTTCTCTTCTGACGCCTCTCTGTACCTCTTTCCCGCCCAACTGCAGCGAACATGCGACTTACCTCAAAAACACCAATGTGTTATATCATAACAACCCATTGTTAAGAGTCTAGTGTGATGATCCAACTGACCGACTTGCAGTTTTCTTACCAACGTCAGCCGGTGCTTAATATTACTGATTGGCAGGTGGAACGCGGCGAACAATTGCTGTTATGTGGTGATTCGGGAAGTGGGAAATCGACCTTGCTGCATCTGTTGGCCGGACTCAACCAACCCGATAGCGGCCAAATACGCATAGCCGGGGAAGATGTGAACCGGATGTCAGCTCGTCACAGGGATCGATTCCGGGCGAAGCACATAGGCTTTATTTCACAGCGCCTGAATCTGATTCCGTATTTATCGGTAGTCGACAATGTGCTCCTGGCCGCCCGGTTAAGTGGTATAAAAACTCCGCGCTCAACACTCATCAGGCAAGCTCAGGAAAAACTTCAACAGGTCAACCTGGCTCCGGAGCTTCATCAGCAAAAATCAGAGAACCTGAGTATCGGTCAACAACAACGGGTAGCCATCGTACGCGCGATGATTCATCAGCCGGAACTAATTCTCGCTGACGAACCCACATCATCACTCGACCACAATAATCGGGATGTATTCATGGAATTATTAAACACCTTGTGTCACGAACAGCAAACAACGCTGGTGATGGTGAGTCACGATATGTCTCTGGCAACGAAATTCAGTAAAACCACCGCTCTGCACAGCATCAACTCGGTGGAGAAATAAGAATGTTCTGGCGTGTTGCTTTCTTCAGTTTATTACATCGCAGAGGCTCGGCCATTTTGACGTTGCTGGCGGTTGCCATCAGTGTTTTCTCCGTTACGGCGGTCGAACATTTACGCCATCAGGCCAAAGCTGGATTTTCTCAGACGGTTTCAGGGGTTGACTTAATTGTCGGTGCTCGTGGCGGTGAAATTAATCTGCTGCTGTATTCCGTTTTTTATATTGGTAATGCCAGTCGCAATATTTCTTATCAGAGCTTCGAAGAACTTCGCAGTTCGCGTGAAGTGAAGTGGGCAATTCCGCTATCCATGGGCGATTCGCACCGGGGTTTCCGGGTAGTGGGTACCGACCAGAATTTCTTCAGATATTTTCGCTATGGCCAGAAGCAACCGCTGCTATTTAATACTGGCGATGCATTTTCAAACGCCCGCAGTGTTGTTATCGGCGCCGCAGTCGCTCAACGACTTAACTACAGAATCGGCGATAAAATCACCATTGCTCACGGTACCGGACGCCAAAGCTTCCAACAACATGACCAATACCCTTTTGAAGTTGTTGGTATCTTAGAAACTACCGGTACGCCTGTGGACCAGGTATTGTATGTGAGCCTTGCTGGCCTGGAGGCGGTTCATAAACCCGGCATAACACCTGCCGGTGCCGAGCTACTCAAACCAGAAAGTATTACGGCAACACTGGTTGGGCTGAAATCGCGACTAAAAACCTTCCACTTGCAACGCAAGATTAATCAGTCACAACCTGAACCATTGATGGCCATCTTGCCGGGTGTATCACTGAGCCAGCTTTGGGAAAGTATGAATATGATGGAAAATACATTAAGAGTGATTTCCTGGCTGATACTCAGCGCCGCATTGATGGGCCTGAGTGCCACCTTGCTTGCATCAATGCGCGAACGTCAAAAAGAACTCGCTGTATTTCGTACATTGGGTGCAAGGCCGTGGTTTATTTTTGCGCTGATTCAGGCCGAGACTCTGTTGATAACACTCACTGCGATCATGATGGCACTGATCAGTTTCAGTTTGATATTAAGTGGTGCTCAGGATCTGATCAGCAGCCGTTTTGGTATCAGTATCGATCCGAATTTTCTTACTCTGGAAATCGGAAAAGTACTGGCTATCATTTTGATCGCCAGCCAGTTAGTCAGCTTCTATCCGGGTTATAAGGCGTATCGTTTGTCGCTGAATTAGTATAAATAGCTCATTACAACAAGATCGAGCGGACAAAAAAGCCAGCATTGAGCTGGCTTTTTATGACATACCGGTTGAAATCTGAATTAACGGTGTTTATCGCGAATCACCAACAGCCTCAACTCGGTCATATCTTCCATCGCAAACTTAATCCCTTCCCGTCCGACGCCAGAATCTTTCACGCCGCCATACGGCATATTATCAACCCGCCAACTTGGTACATCACCAATCACCACGCCGCCGACTTCCAACTCGTCCCAGGCCTTCTGGATTTTGTAGATATCTTTGGTAAAGATCCCCGCCTGCAGACCAAATTTACTGTTGTTGACCTGAGCTAAAGCGTCATCAAAGTCCGAGAACGAAGACAAAATGGCCGCCGGACCAAACGCTTCTTCGGTGTTTAATTGGGCATTTTCCGGGACGTTTTCCAGCACCGTCGCCTCGAGCATGGCGCCCTCCTGATTGCCACCCACCAGAAGGTTACCACCCAACTGTTGTGCTTCATCAATCCATCCTTTCAGACGATTAGCTTCCGACAACGAAATCATCGGACCAATAAAGGTTTCTTCGTCTTTAGGGTCGCCCATCTTCAGCTCACCAACTTTACGAATGAACTCAGTTTTAAACCGTTCGTATAACGACTCATGCACCATAATACGCTGCACACCGATACAGCTCTGACCAGACTGATAAAAGGCACCAAAAATAATGCGCTCAATGGCATCCGTTAAATCACCGCTTTCAGCAGACGTATCTTCATCGACGATACAGGCGGCATTGCCACCCAGCTCCAGCACCACCGGCTTTTTGCCCGCACGGGCTTTTAAGTCCCAACCAACATCCGGTGATCCGGTAAAACTCAATAGTTTTAACCGATCGTCAGTAGTGAATAAATCCGCGCCGTCACGGGAGCACGGCAGAATCGAAAACGCACCTTCCGGCAAATCGGTTTCCGCCAGAATTTCACCGATGATTAATGCACCAATGGGGGTACGGCTGGCTGGTTTCAGAACAAACGGACAACCCACGGCTAACGCCGGAGCCACCTTGTGTGCCGCCAGATTTAATGGGAAATTAAATGGCGAAATAAAAGAGCACGGACCAATCGGTACACGCTTGTACATACCGGAATAACCACGGGCGCGCGGTGCCACTTCCAGGTTCATCACTTCGCCATTCATACGTACAGATTCTTCTGCCGCCACCCGGAAAGTGTCGATTAAACGCCCTACCTCACCACGAGCGTCTTTGATTGGCTTGCCTGCTTCAACACACAAAGCCTGTGCCATTTCTTCAAAACGTTCTTCAAAACGTTTGACGCAGTGATTCAGAATAGCCTGACGCTCATAGGGTGCCATTTTACGCAGTGCGTCCTGACTGGCATCCGCTGCGGCAATGGCTTTATCAATCATGGCTACATCGGCCAGCGCCACCCGGGTGGCAACTTCACCGGAATATTTATCGGTCACTTCCAGATCTTCGTTGGCAAACACCGCTTTATTGGCCAGATAATAAGGGTAACTTTTCGCTAACATGGTTTATTCCTCCCTTAACCAAATAATGGCTTACACTTTTGCGCTTAGTGCGCGCAATTGGTTATTCAGAATTTCATCGTTTTCGCTGTAGTCGATTGGAATATCAATCAGGTGTACCGCGTGTTCCTGCATACATTTTTCCAACAACGGTAATAACTGATCCGCCGCTTCTACCCGGTGGCCTTTACCGCCATAGGCTTCGACGTATTTGACGTAATCCGGATTGCCATAATCGAGACCAAAATCGTCAAACTTCATATTGGCCTGCTTCCACTTAATCATGCCGTAAGCATCATCCCGCAGAATCAGAATAATCAGGTGCTGATTTAACCGTACCGCCGTTTCCAGCTCCTGGCTGTTCATCATAAAGCCACCGTCACCACAAATGGCGATGACTGGACGGTCGGGATAAACCAACTTTGATGCCATCGCTGATGGTAAACCAGCTCCCATGGTGGCCAGTGCGTTATCCAGCAGAACGGTGTTGGATTTTTTCGCCTTATAGTTACGGGCAAACCAGATTTTATAAACACCGTTATCCAGCGCAATAATGCCATCATCAGGCATTGCCTTACGTACGTCCGCGACCAGACGCTGCGGATACATCGGGAAACGATCGTCTTCACAACCGCGTGGCAGTTCTTTCTCTTCCGCCTTTTTCACCTTATCGAAATAGCTGAAATCCCAATGCTTCTGCGACTGTAATTTGTCTTTAATCGCCCAGATACTGTTAGCAATATCACCAACCACTTCCACCTGAGGGAAATACACCGGGTCGACTTCGGCGGCGTTGTAATTAATATGAATAACTTTTTTATCGTTATCGCGCATAAAGAATGGCGGCTTCTCCACCACATCGTGACCAACATTAATAATCAGATCAGCATGGGCAATGGCGCGGTGAACGAAGTCGCCATCAGATAAAGTCGTGTTGCCGAGGAACAGGTCTTTGGTTTCATCCACCACCCCTTTACCCATTTGTGTTGTCACGAACGGAATGCCAAAGTCGTCTACCAGCTCAGTCAGCATAGAACTCGACATCTTCCGATTGGCACCAGCGCCAATCAGCAGCAATGGCGACTTGGCCAGTTCGATCATATCGACCGCATGTTTGATCGATTTTTCTTCCGCCACCGGACGACGCATCGAACTTTCGGGAATCAGGTTTGGTGAGGTTTCTTCATCAGCGATATCTTCCGGCAACTCCAAATGCACTGCTCCCGGACGCTCGGCACTGGCAATACGGAAGGCCTCGCGCACCTGGGAAGCGATACGTTCGCCGCTGACAATTTGCGCCGTGTATTTGGTGATTGGTCGCATCATGTCGACCACATCAAGCACCTGGAAACGGCCCTGCTTGCTGGCTTTAATTGGCTTCTGACCGGTGATCATCAGCATCGGCATCGCGCCCAGCTGAGCATAAGCGGCCGCCGTCACAAAGTTGGTCGCCCCCGGACCCAGAGTTGACATGCAAACACCGACTTTTCCGGTTAAACGACCATAGGTCGCCGCCATAAAGCCTGCGGCCTGTTCATGCCGGGTAAGAATCAGCTTAATTGACGAGGTTCGCAGTGACTCCAGTAAATCGAGATTCTCTTCACCAGGAATACCAAAAATGTACTCCACGCCCTCCTGCTCCAGTGCTTTTACGAACAGATCCGATGCCTTCATAGCGCTATCCTGTTTGACTAAGTCAGTTAGTGTTGTGATTTTTAGTAAGAGTCCATAATGCCAGCCTGGTTCCCAAACGATAATGAAAGATGTTTATGACAGTGATTGGTCACATCTATGTCTAATGAACCAGCGTAGATGAGATTGATTAAAGTGCTTAATGAAGGCTTTCTGAAGATGTGATCGTTAGAAGGACTGTTGCTCAAAACCGCTATAAAACAATGAGAACTTTCCTGGGTATTACCAGACACTTGTCATATCTTTGCAACGGCTAATTGATTACAATATTGTTATTAAGAAAATATCGTGAACACAAGGATGTTAATTTTGAAGCAAGCATTGGCAGCAACACTGACGCTGGTATTAACCGGCTGTATTGGCGATGAAGACTCACAGGAGCAATGTTCCAGTATTGCGGTCCGAAACTTCGAAGCTGAGCAAAAATTTACGGCAAGCTACAGCGGCGAAGAAAGCCGGACGTTAACCTTTACTCCACAAGATAATGGCTTACGTATTAACGTTGAATCCGCCAGCAAAGCTGATCAGACCTATATGGTTAGTTCAGACCCAGATACAAGTTGCCTGAAGGCCGAACCCGAACTGACCGATGAAATTCGTTTTATTGCAGACCTGAGCCCAAGTACTGATTTTGTCGCCCGGCACTACTTTGCCATTGATGTGAGTCGCGATGGCAACGCCAGCTCTGTTTGTGAGAATAGCAACGTAAAATATCAACCACTGGCGCGTACTCAATGCTCTTATACCGTCCGTTACTCAAATGGTAGCGAGATAGACTATTCGCAGTTTAACGATAAAAACGCTCAACCTGTTGGACTGGATGCCAAACACGAGGGTACGTTGGTCTATTCGCTAGCGCCGGTTATTTCAGACTAGATTAATCGTCCAACGTTCTGATTGTTCTTGCCAGAGTGCAGGCTGCGAGAATGGCGGCCCGAACCGGAAATTCAATAATTTCACCAACAATATCGGGCCAGCCTGTTTCTTCTCTCTTACTTGGCCATAAAAAAACCGGATCTGTTTCCAGATCCGGTTTCTTTTAAAGCAATCTAACAACGGTTAATTAACCGCAGTAAGACTTAGCCGTAGAAAGACTCGCCTTTTACTGCTTTCTCATCAACCATCGCAAACGTTAAGATGGGGATGGCTCAAGAGCCCGATACTTCAGTTCAAAAATGCACTTTCCACCACCCTCTACAGACAGAGACCTCTTATCATCAACATCTACCACCCAACACATTTTAAACTCGACCTGGTCTGTGCCAAGTTTCTCCTTGACGTCATAGAATTCTCGATAAAAGAACTCACCAATACCAAAGCATCGGCGATTTGTATCGGAGACCCCTGTATAAAATTCATCGCCACTGTCAAACTTCACATAGTGATCACCTCGCCTCTTACCAGTCTTCACTAAATAACTTTCAGCGTGTTGCCCTTGAACACAATATGTAGGGCCTTCTTCGAGACGCGCTTCTAATCGATTGTATTCGCGATCGATATACTGATCAGTTAACACTTCATAGGTATAAAAAATCGAATGATATAGCGAATAAAAACCCACTAAGAAAAAAGGCAACCAAATAGGAAATTTAATCTTTTTAAGAAAAGATATAGGAAAAGCAACCCAGTAACTGCTTGCCTTTCCATCCTCAATCATTTGCTGTCGAATTCGATATGCTCCATACCCAAATCCCACCAGGAAAAACAGCAGAGTAAACTCTTGCTGCCAAAGTGGCTTCAAATTGCAGGGGTAACATACGTCACTCCAGTCGTGAATTATTTCCCACATAAACTCTTCACCAACCCAATATTTCGTTCCATAACAATAAAGTGTCGATACCTCATTCTTCAGAGGAATCCTTGTACCCCAGACTCACTGCCTCAGCACCATAACTTTACCCTAACTATCATCACCGATGATACCTCTGTCCTCCACACTTGACATGGCCCATCCAGAGCACATCCATTTCCCTAAGAAGCACAGAGGTGCGGCACTAAAGCAGCGAATGTTCTGTAGTACCTACAAAAAAACCGGATTTGTTTCCAGATCCGGTTTTTTTAAAGCAATCTAACAACGGTTAGTTAACCGCAGTAATACTTAACGATAAAAGGACTCGCCTTTCGCTGCCTTTTCGCGAACCATCGCTGGCAACGCGTAGCGCTGACCAACATTTTCAGCCAGGTCATCAGCAAGCTTGATGAAGCTTTCCAGGCCCAGAATGGTTTCAACATAAGAAATCACACCGCCGGTCTGTGCCGCGAAGCCCCAACCGAAGATAGAACCGATATCCGCTTCCATCGCGTTGGTGATAACGTTTTCGTTAAAACAGTGCAGGGTTTCAACCGCTTGCACCGCTAACAAACGCTCTTTGACGTATTCAACGTCAGGCTGTTCTGCAGCCACCGGGAAGCGCTCGGCTAAACCAGACCACAGCTTCTTGTCGCGACGATCCTCTGAGTAGTCATAGAAGCCCTGCCCTACTTTTTTACCGATACGTTTTACTTCGTGAACCATAAAGTTCACGACTTCGTCAGCTGGGTGTTCGATGTAGGCGTCACCCAGATCTTTGCGGGTCTGAGTTGAAATGCGATCCATTAATTCCAGCGTAACTTCGTCAGTCAACACCAGAGGGCCAACCGGCATACCCGCCATACGGCCAGCGTTTTCAATCAGTGCCGGAGCTACACCTTCTTTCAGCAACGCCATGCCTTCCAGTACGTAGGTTTTGAATACACGAGACGTGTAGAAACCACGGCTGTCGTTCACCGTAATAGGAATTTTTCGGATCTGCTGGATGTAATCCAGAGATTTCGCCAGTGTTTCATCCGAGGTTTTTTCGCCCAGAATCACTTCCACCAGCTGCATTTTGTCGACCGGTGAGAAGAAGTGCAGACCAATAAACTGCTCCGGGCGTTTGCTCGCTTCCGCCAGGCCAGTAATTGGCAGCGTTGAAGTATTGGAAGCAAAAATGGCGCCTTCGCCAATCACCGCTTCCGCTTTAGCCGTAACGTCTGCTTTAATCGCGCGGTCTTCGAATACCGCTTCGATTACCAGCTCACAACCTTCCAAATCAGCGTAATCGGTGGTTGCTTTGATTAAACTTAGAACGCCCTGTGCTTTTTCTTCGGCCATCTTGCCGCGAGAAACACGCTTGGTCAGCAGGCCCTCAGAATACGCCTTACCTTTATCAGCCGATTCCTGAGTGCTATCCAGCAGTACAACCTGAATGCCCGACATAGCAGAAGCATACGCAATACCGGCCCCCATCATGCCTGCACCTAAAATACCGACTTTTGAGAAGCGTGCTTTATCGACGCCTTTCGGACGGTTTTTCAGCTTGTTAGCATCCTGCAACGCCATAAAGAAGGTACGGATCATGGCTTTAGACTGGCTGGATAACAGCAGTTGAGTAAAACCAAGAGCCTCTATTTCCAGTGCCGCATCGATTGGTGCCTGGCAACCTTCAAACAGTACTTCCAAAATTTTCTGTGGCGCATTGTAGTTACCCAGGGTTTTCTTACGCAGCATGGCTTCTGCGCCCATAAATACCTGCGACACTTTTGGTGTCTGAACTTCGCCACCCGGCAGGCGGAATTTTTTCTTACGATCAATACGGGAAACATCCCATGGCTGAATCGCTGCCGGATTATCTTTTAACCACTGTTTAGCCGTTGCAATAACGTCATCCGCGGCAACCACCTGATCAACCAGTCCCGCTTCTAAAGCAGGCTCAGGGCCGACTTGCGTGGCCTGAGTCAACCAAGGCAGAGATTTTTCAACACCCACCATACGCGCCAGGCGCTGAGTACCACCGCCACCTGGCAGCAGGCCTAAGTTGACTTCCGGGAAGCCAAACTTAGCTTTCGCATTATCCGCAGCAATACGCTGATGACACGCCAGCGCTACTTCCATACCACCACCCAGCGCAGTACCGTTTAAAGCCGCAACAAACGGCTTACCACCGGTTTCCATTTTGCGCATAGTGGAGTGTATTAAACGAATAAATTCCATGGTGCTGGCAACGTCTTTTTCGTAGTCGCCGGTTTGCATGGTCAGGATTTCTTTCAGGTTGGCACCCACCACAAAATCCGATTTACCCGAAGCCAGTACCACACCTTTTACATCAACGTTAGCCACCAGCTCATCAACATTGTCAGACAGAGACTGCATCGCCGCCTGGGATAAAGAGTTAACCGGGCCATTCTGGTCGTCCCAGGTTAATACCGCTAAGCCGTCGGTATCGATCTCGTAAGAGAAAATAGATTTAGTCATAACGTGTCTCCTCTTACACTCGCTCGATGATGGTTGCGGTACCCATACCACCGCCAACGCACAGATTAATTAATGCAGTCTTTTTACCGGTGCGTTCCAGCTCATCGAGAACCGTGCCTAAAATCATCGCACCGGTTGCACCCAATGGGTGACCCATGGCGATAGAACCACCGTTGACGTTAATTTTCTCGCGTGGAATATCCAGATCTTTCATCATCTTCAGAACAACCGCAGCAAAGGCTTCGTTTAATTCCCACAGATCGATGTCTTCCGGTTTCATGCCGGCATTATTTAACGCTTTTAAGGCACTGGGAGTCGGGCCCGTCAGCATAATGGTTGGCTCTGAACCCACAGAGGCCTGAGCAACAATACGAGCGCGAGGTTTCAGACCCATTTTTTCGCCGGCCTCTTTACTACCGATTAATACCGCAGCCGCACCATCAGCAATGCCGGAGGAGTTACCCGCGTGGTGAACATGATTAATGCTTTCTACCTGAGGGTAAACCTGCTGTGCAATGGCATCGAAACCGATTTTTCCCGGACCTTCGAATGAAGCACGCAGTCCACCTAAATCTTCAATGCTAACACCAGGACGCATGTGTTCGTCTTTCGCCAGTATCACCTGCCCCAGCTCGTCTTTTACCGCAATCACCGACTTATCGAAGTAGCCGTTTTCCCAGGCATGTGTCGCACGACGCTGAGATTCAACCGCGTAAGCATCAACGTCTTCACGGGTGAAACCCTCCAGTGTCGCAATTAGATCGGCAGAAACACCCTGCGGAGTAAAAGACAGTTTGTTGGTTACGTATGGGTCGGTGTAATACGCACCACCGCTGCCGCCCATAGGCACACGAGACATACATTCAACACCACCACCAATAGTCAGCTGAGCTTCGCCCGCTTTTACTTTGGCAGAAGCCATGTTCACAGCTTCCAGACCGGAAGCACAGAAACGGCTCACGACAGTACCAGCCGTCTGCTGGCTGTAATCGGCCATTAAAACCGCAGTACGGGCAATATCAGCACCCTGTTCCATGACCGGTTCAACACAACCCAGAACCACGTCATCAATCAGAGAAGTATCTAAATCGTGACGTTGTTGCAGACCTTTTAACAGGCCGGACATTAATTTAATCGGGGTAACCGGATGCAAACTGCCATCCGCTTTTCCGCGACCGCGAGGAGTGCGTACCGCGTCGTAAATATAGGCTTCGCTCATCTCTTTCTCCTAAAAACGTCTCAGAGTTACCTGCGTTGCCAGAACTGCGTCATAACTAACTCAAAATTGCTCATTTATTACTTATAAACTCCGCTTTTTTCGTTAGTTTTTCCTTGTTCTGCCTGCCTCGCTCACACTCTGAGTTCGTTTTTACTAATTTTTAAATAGTTTCAATTAAATGGTGCGAGAAATAATTTCTTTCATAATTTCGGAAGTACCGGCGTAGATGCGCTGTACACGGGCATCTGCATAAGCACGAGCAACCGGGTATTCCCACATATAACCGTAACCACCGTGCAGTTGCACACATTCATCGATAATGCGGCACTGGGCTTCAGTTGCCCATAACTTGCAGGACGCAGCGGCTTCAACACTGAGCTGACCCTCGCAATGTAACGCTAAGCAGCGGTCAACATAGGCTTGGGTGACTTCAACTTCGGTCAGAATTTCAGCCAGTTTAAAGCGGGTGTTTTGTAATGCAGCAATTGGTTTACCAAATGCTTTGCGCTCTTTCACGTATTCCACGGTTGCGTCATAACAGGCACGCATCGCACCCACCGCCATCAGCGCGACACTTAAACGCTCTTGCGGCAGTTCCTGCATCAGGTAAATAAATCCCTTATTTTCCTGGCCTAACAGATTATCTTTCGGAACACGGACGTTGTCGAAAAACAGCTCAGAGGTGTCCTGAGCTTTCATACCCACCTTGTTCAGGTTCTGACCACGCTGGAAGCCTGCCCGATCCGCTTCAACCAGAAACAGACTGACACCTTTGGCGCCTGCGGATGTGTCAGTTTTAGCCACCACAATAATCAGATCAGCCATTTGGCCGTTGGTGATAAAGGTTTTGGAGCCGTTAATGACGTAATCATCACCATCCTGTACCGCCGAGGTACGTACACCAGCCAGATCAGAACCCGCACCGGGTTCGGTCATGGCGATAGCCGTAATCACATCACCAGATGCCATTTTTGGCAGCCACTTTTGTTTTTGTGCTTCGTTGCCGTAATGCAGGATATAAGGCGCAACGATATCGGAATGCAGAGAAAAACCCGGACCCGTCGCAAAAACACGCATTTGCTCTTCAATCGCAATGGCTGAATAACGGAAATCCACTTCAGAACCGCCATATTCTGCTGGCAGATGGGTACACAGAATTCCGGCATCACCGGCCTTTTTCCAGGCTTCACGGGAAATGTGACCATCTTTTTCCCACTGCTCGGTGTGGGGCTCAATTTCACGCTGCATGAATTTGCGTACCGCGTCGCGAAACATGTCGTGTTCTTCGGTGTAGACATTACGTGGGATCATCGCATTCACTCCAGTTAATTATCTTTTTAAAATGGGTTTCTGAATAATTAAGAGAACATCAGTCAGCGCGCAAAACGCCCTGCTGAATAAATTCTTCAATATCCTGAGCCGCGTATTTCAGCTCACTTAAAATACTTTTTGAATGTTGTCCCTGAGTCGGGCCAGATTCGTTAATTAATTCTTTTTTAGCGTTGTTATCGGAGGCGAAATTAATCGCCGGTGCCGGGCAACGTAATTTTTGTCCAGCCTGGTTGGTTAGTACCTGTACCATTTCACGGGCTAATAGTTGAGGATGCTCGAAGGCTTCTTCGAGTTTCAAAACCGGCGTCACACAGCAATCGATATCAGCAAACACATCTCGCCAGTACGATTGTGGCTGACCGGCAAAAACGGCAGCCACTTCGGCGCGTAATTGTTCGGCCAGCTCGCCTTTATCGGTGTAACGCTCTTTCCATTCCGGGTGGCCTAGGGTGTCACACACCTGTGCCCAGAATTTTGCTTCAAGAGAACCCACGGCCATATGTTTGCCATCGGAGGTTGCATACAGGGCGTAACAGGGACGTTCACCGGTGAGCATATCTTCTCCGCGCGCCAGGGTTCGACCAGCCATATTCATCACCGAGAGCGGAATGACGTTATTGGCAAACGCGCAGTCGGTCATGGAAATATCCAGATAACAACCTTCGCCGTTGCGCAAGCGGCCTACTAAACCAGCCAGAATCGCCATGGCACCGCTTAGCGCACCACCAGCTAGATCAGCAATCTGGAAATTACTCAGCGTTGGCGCACCACCCGCTTCACCACACTGATCGAGAATGCCTGCAGTAGCGGTGTAATTCATATCATGACCGGCTTTATTCGCCCACGGGCCGGTCTGGCCATAGCCGGATATAGCACACACCACGATCTGAGGGTTGGTGGCTTTGAGCGAGCTATAACTCAGACCCAAACGTTCCATTACCCCCGGACGAAAACTCTCCAGTAATACGTCCGCTTGTTTAACCAGCCCCATCAGAATTTCGTGGCCTGTGGGCGTGGTGATATCAATAGAAATCGACTCTTTGCCGCGATTGAGAATATCAAATGCCGGGCTCACCATGCCCTCGGGCATACCCAGAGTGCGCACATAGTCGCCAACGCCGGTATCTTCGATCTTGATCACTCGAGCACCCATATCACGCAGGTGCATGGAGCACATAGGTCCAGGCAACAAGCGGGATAAATCAAGTACTAACATTCCTTGTAATGGCAGGGTCATAGCGGCTCCCGAACGGTTTTTTATTATGATGCTCTGTGCGGCCAAACTTCGTTTAGGTCGATTTATGTTATGGCAACTCACGCTACGTAAGGGCCTTCTCAGGGTCAAGGGATGAAATGCGCTGGATAATTGATCTATCTGCTCAACCGAGGATAACAACTGTGTTTAAAAAGGACATAAATACGGTCAATGAAATGCGCGATATCCGGTAAAACCAGACCGTGCATCAACGCCAAAGGCATTTCACCCACAGCATTTGATTGCACTTAAGTATTTGTAAAGCGAACCGTGGACAATAAAACACAAAATACTGGCAATTTAGCGGCAAAAATTCAGGATTTCTACCTAGCAATTCGCTTGTCAAGGGCACGATTTATGTCGGTATTTGTCTATACTTTCGCTGCATCAGGAAAGGCAAGTATCTGCGCCTTCCTGAACCCCGGTTTTCCTGAATTGAGTGGTATGAAGCCGGGATGAAAATCCCCTTAAGTCAATTAACTGGAGTTCATATGAACTTACAAGACAAAGTGATTGCCATCACTGGTGCAGGCCAGGGTTTAGGTCGTGCTATGGCAGTCTATCTTGCAGAAAAAGGGGCAAGGATCGCCGTTATCGACCTTAATCAGGATTTGATGGATGAAACAAAAGCTCAGGTGGAAGCCGCTGGTTCCAGCGCTTCAACGTTCCTGTGCAACGTTGCTGATGAGCAACAGGTAGAAGAGACCTTCTCCGGCATTGTTGCCCAAATGGGTGGCTTGCATGGTCTGGTAAACAACGCGGGTGTCTTGCGTGATGGTTTGATGGTAAAAGCTAAAAATGGCGAAATCACCAAAATGTCACTGGCTCAGTGGCAAACCGTCATTGATGTAAACCTGACCGGTGTTTTCCTGTGTGGCCGTGAAGCCGCAGTCAAAATGATCGAATCCGGTGAAGGTGGTTGTATCATCAATATCTCCAGCATTTCGCGTGCCGGTAATATGGGCCAGAGTAACTACTCAGCCGCAAAAGCCGGTGTTGCCTCAATGGCCGTGGTTTGGGCGAAAGAACTGGCGCGCTATAACATTCGTTCAAACGCTATTGCTCCTGGCTTTATTGCCACCGAGATGACAGCCGGTATGAAACCGGAAGCGTTGGACAAAATGACAGCGGGTATTCCGGCCAAACGCATGGGTCAACCGGAAGAAATCGCGCACACCGTCGCCTATCTGATGGAAAACGATTACGTATCGGGTCGTATGGTTGAAGTAGACGGTGGCTTACGTTTGTAATTTATCGATGTTGTAGCCAATCAATAGGCCCTCCTCTGAGGGCTTATTGATATTTTATATTTTCCGCTGAAGTGCCTAGCCGGATATCTGACGATAGAACGCCGCCATCATATTTTCCTGGGGCGTTCCCTGGCTGTTTGAATTTGCCACCGCCTGGCTGCCATCGGAGTTAAACTTCATGACCTGAGGGCGATCACTCAATGACCTGGCCTGATTCACCAACCATAACCCAGCAGCCTGCTCATCCATACCGGATTCAATTTTATTCAGCCACTGTTTATGCAGCTCAGCCAACTGCTCAAAGGTTTTAGCCTGACTGGCTTTAACAAATTGTTGCTGCAATTCCGGTTCTTTTTCAAACATGGCCTCTATCTGTTTTTTCTTCGGATGATCATTTAACACGATGACTTTACCGCTATAGTCGGTGGTCAGTTCGATCGTTTCATCGCCGTCTATACCAGCCTTTTGCAGTGCTCGTCCAAAGTCCTGCTCGAACTGTTTAATATCCGCTGGCCCCGGCAGTTTCAGAGGTGCAAGCTCAAATAATAGCTGCGTGGTTTTCTCTAACTCCTCACTGTATTTCTGTCCGCGATCACTGATCTGATAACTTTCAGAGGCGGCAGATGCCGTTGTATAGGCATGCATTTGCCGCTGCTGTTGCCGCTCGACACCAGAGGTTGCCGCTGCTGCCGGGATATTTCGTGTATTAATGTCCATGACTGTCTGACTCTCCCTGATGACTGATGTTGAAGGGCTAAAGGCACTAACAACAAATCAATCAGCAAGAAGCAGACCAAGAAAAATACAGCCTGCCAAAAAGTCCACTATCAGGACTCACTTATGCGAACCCGCAGCTTTACAGAGAGACTTATGAAGCAGATCATCCTCGCCATAATGATCGATCAGGAACTTACTGCCTTATGACTGGCGAACTCAGTCCGACCGAACGGCTATACACTGCATTGGCTAATATCCCAGCAGCAAAGGTTGTCACTTATGGCCAGCTGGCAGAACTGGCTGGATTGCCGCGACGGGCACGCTGGGTGGGCCAGGTACTGAAAAACCTGCCAGAAGACACCGCTCTGCCATGGTTTAAAGTGATTAATTCCCAAGGCAGAATCAGCTTCCCGCCCGGCAGTGACGCTGCTGAACGTCAGGCTCAGCTATTAAGGGATGATGGAACTGAGGTCAGCGAGCAGTATCGCGTCAACCTGAAGATTTACGGTTTTTAACAACCGCCAGATAACAAAGTACGACACTTTGATGAGAGTTTCCTATACTCAATTGACAGTAACGGTTATAGGCTGCCATGCGACACCATCAAGGATTTACTCTGGTTGAATTGATCATCACTCTGGTGGTGGTGGGGGTTCTTGCGGCCATTGTTTTCCCCAGAGCATCCGATTTGTCAGAAGAAGCCGCTATTGCCAAAGCCCAAGGGGTAGCCGGTAGCTTACGCAGCGTCGTCAATACTGTGAAAGCCATCTTCCTGAGTCAGGGGCATACGATTCGGGTACAAGACCTGCAGGGATTTGGAAATAATAACGTCGATACCAATAACAGCGGATACCCGATTGGTATCGATAAAGGTAACGGCAATGAAAACGTAGGTCGTAATCAGAAAGGCTGTGATGAATTGTGGGACGGCCTCTTAGTTGATGCACCCACAACCGCGTTTAACAATAACAGCCAAGACTATCGTTCTTTCAGGCATACCAGCAATAAGATATGCAGCTATGTCTATCGCCGAAATGGCGATTCGGGTAACCAAAACACCGGACAAATCATCATTCGTTATGATTCCCGCGATGGAACGGTGCGGGTTTGTGGTGCCAGCTCTTTGCTCGATCCATGCTAAGCATCGCGTTTCGCCCGGGTAAAGCGCTCCCAGCCAAATAGCCCATCGACGGTAAACGCCACAAAACCCGTTGGAATGGGTCGGGCGCGGTTTGATTAAGGCGTTTTTCGATTTACTCAACGACCGCTTCGTTTCCCTCTCCCTGCTGACGGTTCAGCGCTCCACCAAAAGGGCATACCGGGGCGTTCTCGGTCATGGGTAAACGACTGATGATCTTTTCTGGCCCTAAACAACGTACCTGGTAGCCACCGGGATAACTTTTATAATAGCGATAGATCAGACTGTTCTCGTAATCAAATATCTGCCAGATATTAATGCGTTTGGCAATTCGTGCGCGCAACCTCATTATTCCACGAAATAACTGCTGCACTGGCTTCAAAGGGGGGTTAATCCCCAGCGCTTTCAACGCTTCATCATCGTTTACCATGGTCAGAACGAAATTACGCAATAAGGGGTTAGTCAACAACCGAATGAATTTAGGCATCATATTTTGCATGCCTCTGATCAACCCTTCGGTAACTGCCCTATTCGCCGGATCAAACGTCATATTCTGCCGACGATATTGCTCATACCAGTGCTTAACGGCATAAAAGTCTTCTGGAATCTGTTGAATATTCATCGCTATGCCAAGGTCACGAAACTCCAGGTAGAGCGCCTGTTTTTCATCTTCCGACAAACGGCGATAACCAAAAGTTTCACTCCAACGCACAGGTTCTACCATAAATAACGCCAACGTATACAAATAGTCGTCATTGCTGATCGGGTAATGGCTATGAATAAAATTCAGTTGTTCGACCATTGTCTGGCCGCGCTCACTATGAACTGTATCGACCATACACTCGGTAAGAATGGCACGCGTATCATCCAGTCGTTTTGTTCCAGCGTTTTCATATTGTTTGGTACGATGCAACAAGCGACTGATACTTGGGATCACAAATGTCTGAATCTGAGCTAATTCTCCCGCCAATAAAAAATCGATTGGCATATCCTTATTAGCCAGATATTTAACCCGCTCGTGATAGTTCTTATAGAGTGGAATACGGTTCAATTGCTGACGCTTTCTCTGATGACGAATTATTCCCATCACATAATCTCCGTAACGTTTCATTTTTGAGCGACTGAGCTTGATTAAAATTGCGTCTGTCTTTAGCCTCAATGGACATAACATTAAGAAGTGTCCTGTAATTGACAGAATCGTAGATATGTCGCAAAAAATTTCGCCAGATCAAAAACACGTATATATGACCGCTGAAAAGCCCGACCCAAGAACAGAGCGCACCCGACGCCAGATTGTTGAAGCTCTGCTGAGGCTGATGGAAAAACAGCCCTATCAGAAAATTAAAATCTCTGATATTACCGGCATGGCCGATATTGCTCGCCAGACATTTTATCTGCATTTCAAGCGCAAGGACGACGTATTACTGGATTACATTGACGAGGTATTTGACGACTTCTACCAGGATATCGCCGTACATATTAAGGCATCACCAGATCCTGATCCGGTCATTTCAACGTTATTATTCGAGCAATGGAAAAACCATGCACGCTTCTCAAAATTGGCCTTAGCCGCCGATATTCAACATCTGGTGATAAAACGCTTTCAGAATTACATCAGTCGCACCATCGGTTTATACGTTCGCTGCCACATAAAAACGCCAAGCGATCCGGACGAGCTGGCCTATGTGATTGACTACCTTGCCGGAGCATCCTGGATGATTTTACGCCGCTGGGTTGATAGTGATTTCAGTTACCCACTGGAAAAACTCAGCTCGCTGTACAGCGAACTGAATCGTCCTGGGTTACTGTCGGTGCTGCAGCGCCAGATTCGTGTTTAACCTTGCGATACAAACGATTCAAGCAGAGGCACTAATCAGGTTTTAATGACTCAATATATTCCGAAGGAGGAACCCCCTGCCAACGCTTAAAGGCTCGACGAAAATTCGCCACATCGGAATAGCCAAGTGCATAGGCAACCTGCTGAATGGTTAAATTGCCTTTCTTAAAGTGCTGTAATGCCAGCCGGTGGCGAACATCCTCTACCAGGAATTTATAACTGGTTCCTTCTTCCTTTAATCGTCTGTGCAGCGTTCTGGGCGTCATATAAAAACAACGCGCGGTGGTTTCAAGAGTTGGAAACTGCTGACTGCCAGATAACAAAAGCTGTTGAATCTGGGTCGCCAGGCTGTCCTGATTTTCCAACTGCTCCAGATCCTGCTGACAGATGTTAATCGCTTCGCGAAAGCTCGCGTTGTTAGCCATTTTTAACGGTCGATCGACAATATCCAATGGTAGTGAAATACCGACCCAGTCCTGAGCAAAATCCACCGGCGTATTAAACATGGAACGCAAAAAATCTGCATATCGATGCACCGGATAAGGTAACGCGATCTGCAGATCGAGTTTCTCTCCCATAGCAATAAAATCAAGGATATTCTTAATCGCTAACACAAGTGCTTCCAGTACGCTGCGACGTATATCGTCCAACTCACGGCGCTCCTGAAAGACAATGCGATAGTGCTGCCCGTAAACCTCTCCCACGACAGTAATCAGGTCGGTACGCAATGGAATGAATCGAGCCAGCAGGTCCACCACCTGGCGAATCGAACCACTGTTCATTGCTGCAAACCCAAGAATGCCATGCGTGTTCACGGCCAAGCGCTGGCCTACCATCAGGCCGACGGCCTTGTCTCCGCTGTACTCTTCGGCCTGCTGTACCATGCGGTAAAACACGTCCCAGGGCATCGTCACGGAATCGAGATCTTCCGCGATTGGTTCAAGCCCCAGTTCACTGGCCCAGCCACCGGTATCAATACCAAAGCTGGCCACTACATCGACTATTTGGGCGACGTAGAATCCAGGCAGGGTGATATCACTTTGTAGCGCTAACGGTTGTACGGTTGTTGTTATTGTTGGTTCTATTGTCAAAAAATGACCCCCTCGTGTCAGTCTCTGCTCTCAGAGAATCGGGTCTGCTGCCCTAACCTACTCATTATCGAGTACCCCGGAGCGCAACCATGTTTTCATTTTTCCAAAAAAATAAAAAGTCACACAACGCAAATATTAACGGTCAGGTTATCGAAGTCTTACCAAAAGAAACCTTGCTGAACGCCGCGTTACGCAATGACATAGAATTTCCGCATTCTTGCCGGGTTGGCGGCTGTGCGGCTTGTAAGTGTCAGCTCACCGAAGGCAAGGTTAAGGAACTGACCGATGTTGGCTACATTCTCTCGGACGACGATCTCGATAACGGCTACATTCTCGCTTGTCAGAGTGTGCCGAAAACCGATATCAGCATCACTCTTGACCTGCCGCAGCACTCACTGGAAGAGGTAACAGGCGAAATTGTTGCCCAGAATCGCCTGACGCATGACATCACAGAGCTGAAAATCCGTACCAGCGAACCCCTGAAGTATCAACCAGGCCAGTTTGCTGATCTGACGTTGTCATCTCTACCCGATCTGCCTCGCAGCTACTCATTTGCCTCGGCCCCAACCACCAGCCCAAATAGCCAAACTGAGCTGAGTTTCTTCGTTCGAGAAGTGCCAGGAGGTCGTTTTTCGGGCGCTATCAACCAACAGCAGAAAATTGGAGAGCGCATTTCAGTGAAGGGGCCGCTGGGAGATTTCTGGCTCCGTCCGGCACAAAACCCGATCGTAATGATCGCCGGAGGAAGCGGTCTGGCGCCGATCATTGCCATGTTACAGGAGGAGGTAAAACAATCGCGTCACCGTCCACTGCTTCTGTTGTTTGGCGCGCGCACTCAGCAGGATTTATACGCGCTGGAAACCATCGCTAGCATCCAACAGCAGTGGAACGCGACATTTGAGTTTATGCCCGTGCTATCCGAAGAGCCCGACAATGCCTCAGCGGAAGACGAACATTGGCAGGGCTTGCGTGGCCTGGTGACCGAGTACATTCAGGAAGCACTCATCCCTGATAGTCATGCCTATTTATGTGGGCCGCCGGCCATGATCGATGCTGCAGAAGCCGTTTTGAAGCAACAAGGTGTTAAACAAGAACATATTCACGCCGATCGCTTCGTTACGCTCGCGCCAGAAACCCAGCAATCAAACCTCAAACAAAGCGCTTAACCCATTTTCAAAACACAACGATAACAAAAAGCTTAGGAGACTCAGCCATGATACTTTTCCATTACATGAAATATTTTTTGCTTCACGCTACCAGCCTGTCGGTCATTGCAGCCCTGATATTCAGTGGTGATTACATTATCTATGCACTGGCGGGGATTTTGTTGGTATACATCGTTGGCGACAGTATTTCAGGCGACGACACGTCAACACCGGAGTACAAAGTGCCTCAGATTTTGACAGTACAACTCTGGATGGCATTGCCGTTATTGGCGCTGGTCATGTTTTTGGTGTTGTGGAATATCAGCGCTACCGATCTCTTTTCTGTTGGCGCAATCGCCTCGGAGATAACCGGATACGATGTACTCGCTGCCCGCGATAGCCTTGGCGTCGCGCATTATATATCGCTGTTTATTTTAGCCGGACTGATTATTGGCTTGGTAGGCACAATCACAGCCCATGAATTAACTCACCGTACCTGGGATCCTACGTCTATGCTGATTGGCCGCTGGTTATTAGCGTTCAGTTTCGACACTATCTTCTCGATCGAACATGTCTACGGTCACCACCGCTATGTCTCAACAAAGGAAGATCCGGCAACGGCACCGCGTGGTCGTAATGTTTACTTTCATATTCTGGCGTCAACCATCAAAGGCAATATCAGTGCCTGGAAAATTGAGAAAAAACGTCTTACACGTAAAGGCTATGCTCTGTTCGGCCTCCGCAATGCTGTGATTCGCGGCCACCTTATGAGTGTGTTTCTGGTTGCAATTGCTTATGCCCTGAGTGGCCTGATGCCAACCCTGTTTATCATCGCTTGTATGCTTTGGGGTAAAGCGCTGCTGGAAATCGTCAACTACATGGAGCATTACGGTATGGTTCGTAACCCGGAAACTCCGGTACAACCACGCCACTCCTGGAACACCAATAAACGCATCAGCTCTTGGGCGATGTTTAATCTGACCCGTCACTCGCACCACCATGCCCAGGGCGAAGTGCCATACCAGGATCTCAAGCCTTACCCGGAAGCACCCATGATGATCAGTGGATACTTAACCACCATCGTTGTTGCCCTGATCCCACCGCTTTGGCACAAGCTGATGATTCCGAAAGTACTGGAATGGGATGCGAAGTACGCAACTGCGGAAGAACTGGAACTGGTACGCGAAGCGAACGCTAAAAGCGGTATCAAAGCCTTTCAGGAGTCGGTAATCGCAGATAACGCATTGCACGCCAAGATGGCTTAACGATGAAACCTTCGGAGGCCTGCCCCGGCCTCCATTGCTTGCCCCTTCTCTCTCCACGAGAATGAGCGTTAGGACAATGATAATGGTCCACTCAGCCGTATTCTGGACACGTATGGCTGAGTTTTTTTGCTTGTCCGTGCATTACAGAACATGGACCTCTATAAATTTATTACCTACCTCCGCCGAATTTCTTGCTCAATTGCACACAGATATGCCCCTGAAATGCTCGTTTGTACTGGAAGCATTAGGAGATTTGTTGCAGAATCAACGACCTAACAAACGTATCAACAGAAGTAACAGGTGGCTGTTATTTCTGAAAACTCGCATGCCTATCACTAAAATTTTAATTAAATATGATAGATCTCGAAGGAACCAAAGAAGTGTTGACTGTCTTTCTTGAACTGACCGAATAATGACTAAAGTGAAAAACCAACTATCAAAGACACTTTCAATTGTATCTCTTCTAGTAAGTACATACCTGACAGTCATCCTGATCAGGGACATCGGTTTTGTTTACGACAATGCGATGTCATGGTCTGAAGGAGATACCTTTGTCGCTGTTTGCACTTCGATATTCGTCGGCTCCTCCCTGCTCTCTTCTCTACTAATCACCTTTTTAATCTACAGGGGAGTTTATACATACTGGCTAATAATCCCCTTACTTCACATTGCTTTCGTATCCGTCAGCCTGCCAGTCTATCTGTTAGTTTTAGTCGTTTTGATCTGGAATGCTAGCCAATACAGTGTTTTCAACAATAAAAAGAATTCTTCATGATTGACACATAGATTCTGGTTTAGAGTCTATATTATCACCTATATTTTCTGGTAAACGATATGGACTTCACACCTATCATTAATGAACTACTGCAGCTCTGGTGGCTACTTCCAATTCTTTTTGCGGTAGCGTTTTCGCGGTCATCTTTCTTCAAGGGAATGCTGGGTGAGTTCATAATTCGTCTGATTGCCAGGCTCACCCTTCCCAAAACAACTTACCACCCCATCCATAACGTCACACTGGCAACAGCCGACGGAACCACCCAAATCGACCATCTGTTTATATCGCGTTTCGGTATCTTTGTTGTAGAAACCAAAAATATGAAGGGTTGGATATTTGGCAGTGAACGACAGGCACAGTGGACTCAAAAGATTTACAAAAAGAGCTACCAATTTCAGAACCCGATTCGGCAGAATTACAAACATGTAAAAGCCATCGAAGAAACACTTAAAACTCCACCTGAGAATATCCATTCCATTATTGTATTTTTTGGCGACAATACATTTAAAACACCAATGCCCGAAAATGTTACACGCGGAGTAGGCTATATTCGGTATATCCGCTCTTTTAATGAGCAAATATATTCAGAATCTGAAGTACAGCAACTGATATCTGCAATAGAGACCCTTCGTTTGAAGCCTTCCAGAGAAACTCATAAACAACATCTAGAAAGCCTGAAGAAACGCCATACTCTTGCTACTGAGAAATCTTGCCCCAAATGTGGTAAAGCCATGGTGTTACGCACAGCAAAACGTGGTAAAAATATCGGCCAGCAATTCTGGGGCTGCTCGGACTATCCATCCTGCAAATCGACACAAGCCAGCCCTGAAAAGGACTGGTAGCGGGCTTCCTGTTCTGGCTATCTGTAGCAAGACACTGCACAATCCAACTTGAGTGCATAAATATCAATTAAAAAGTAGCTCAGAGAGAACACCACACAGATGGCGTCTGTATGCCGATTCATTCAATCGCATTAGGAATCATCAATGACAATGAATAAATGGGAAAAATTTGCTACCAGCTTCGAAGAAAAGAATAATTACGTCGTAGGTATTGAAGACATTAATAAAGTTAAAGAAGCGCTGACGTCATTCCCAGACCTTGGTAACGTACTCGAATTGGGCTGCGGTAATGGCACTTACACCGAAAGTATCGCTGCGGCAGCGACAGCAATCGTTGCCACAGACCTATCAGAAGATATGGTAGCGGTTACTCGAGAGCGCTTTAAAACAAGCCATCATATCCAGGTTGAACAGGCTGACTGTTTTAACCTGAGGTACCCGGATAATTCTTTTGATACCGTGTTTATGGCGAATCTGCTGCATATCGTACCGAACCAATCAGCATTATTATCGGAGTGCTTGCGCGTTTTAAAAGATGGTGGCCGATTAATTGTCGTGAGCTTTACCTTGCATGGTATGACGCTTTTAAATCAATTAGCGCTGAAATATCGCTATGTGAAAACATACGGTACTAAATCATCAAACAATGCACCACTATCCCCCGATATCGCCAAGACTCTGTGCCAGCAAAGTGGCTTCAATAACCCACAAATCAGGACAATCGGGAATAAAGTCAAAGCAGTACTGCTCGCAGCCGAAAAACCGATATAGACTGCCCCGGCAACGAGTTTGACAGACCTCTCATAGATATAAAAAGCAATCCTCGAATGGGGATCACTTTTTAATCTTTGAAGCCTTATTGAGTATAAACATGGGTAATATTTTTATTCTGCTCTTTCTTATACCAATAAAGCAATGAATATTTACTGAGGCATTGGACCAAAAGCCACTTCCATTAGCTGCTTCAGGCTTGGGCTAAAGGAAGTTTGCTCATAACCGAAACCATCGGTCACAACCACTTCAATCGAGTTATCATCACCGGCTGCCTGAAGTGTGATGGATTTTGCCGTAACGTCATAACCAGGCGCCTCAATCAATAGTGTCTCAGAGCCATGACCCATCCAAACAGCTTCAATTTGAACGTAATTGTCTTTGATACGATCCAACAGTTTCAATGTTACGCGCTTTCCGCCAACCGTTGTATGAGCAACATCAACCACTTTGCTGCGTGTTTTATCAACCAGGGTCGCGTTACCACTGATTAATGTTTCACCGACGGCTTCTTCCAGCACGTTATTGCTTGATTGGTTTTCAACAACCATCACACGATATTCAATATTACGGCCATCGGTGAATTCATAACCTTTTACCTCAACCAATAGCTTCTTAAACACCCATGGGCTGTTTATGATCTTACGGTAGCTATCAGGCACAGATGTACTTTTCACCAGATTCGTAGCAATCACATTATTGGCATATGGCAGCTTAAATTCGATGCGCTTGATGGAATTTTGTTTTTCCGGTGTTCCCGGCACCGGAGTTGACTCGAGACGAATATCAATACCGTTTAAGCCGCTTACGTCCAGGCGTGGGTACAACATGTGGTTAATACCACTAATATTTTCTGCCGTAAAGCTCTGTATTTCAGCTAAAGAGGCTGATGCAGAAACCAGCAATAATGAAGAGGCTATTAATTTTCTTAACATAGAAACAACTCCGTGTTGTATTAATCGAAGGCGCAAAATAATAGAAACCGATACCTTTTAGTACCCCATTAGTTTTTTCATCAGTAAATTAGGTATTTATTATTAGCGGACTAACCAAGAGCCTCAATTTTGGATATCAACTTACACGTTGGTTGGCTTGTAAGCCAGTTCCAGACAGTCCCAGAAAATTTTTAAACGATTCATATAATCATCGATAAATGGCCGTTTTCAGACTGAATTCAGTAGCTTTTTGCTTAATCCACTCAGCAAAAAGATGAACATGTTCGCTTTCAAGGCTCTCTTCACTGGCGGCGACCAAATAGTAACCACTACCCGAATCAACTGCCCTGCAACCAAGCGTTATCAAGCGCTTCTGATAAATATCATCCGTTACCAGTGTCAAAGGTCCGAGTGCAATACCGATGCCGTCAATTGCAGCTTGTAACGCTGCGACAGGGTCATTGCATTTTATATAACGAACGTCTTCAGGCATTGGGTAGCCATTCAGGTCAGCCCAACGTTGCCAGTGATCAGCTTCCTCAAACAACTGAATCAGTGGTAGTTTTAAGATATCCTGAGGATTGCAGATTCCCGAATCAGCCTTTAATCCGGGAGACAGCACTGGCAGAACAAATTCATCTAGTATCTTTTCGCTATACACACCAGGCCAATTTCCATTTCCCCAACGGATGGCCAGATCACATTTTTTTGTTGCCATATCTTCCAGATGATAACTGTTTTTCAGTATCAGATCTGAGCATGGGAATCTCTGGAAGAAGTCCAGCAACCTTGGACTCAGCCATTTAATCGAAAAAACCGGTAGAACGTTGATAACCAGATTGCTGCGATGGCCAGCCCTCAGATCCTCCAATGTTTCTGTGATCATCTTAAACGCTTGATTAAGCGTTTGCTGGAGTTGCAGACCTTTATCAGTTACGCCAATTTTACGATGACTACGGTGCAGCAGTTCGATCTCTAATTCGTCTTCCAGTTTACGCAACTGGTGACTGATGGCAGATGGAGTGACATGCAACTGCTGGGCAGCTTTTTGCACCGATCCGAGCCGAGCACAAGCTTCAAACGCCTGCAATGCATTTAGTGATTGAATCTTCATGACTGAAAAAATCTCATTCAAGACGCAAAAATAACTCGTTTGAGTTCTGTTATGGCTGTTGAAAAGATAACACCAACGACTGAACTTATCTCATCCTGAAGCAGTAGGGTAAAGGCAAATGACAATAAAGACACCTCTAATCGTAATGCTGGCTATCTTAGCGACCATGACAATTGGTTTTATCTCTATTTTCAACTTACCTGATGCTCCCAAGGCTCAACAAAAACCCGTTTCACTGAACCATGTAACGGTGATCAATCCGACACTGAACCGTTTGCAGGTGGCAAACCTGTCGGTGGAGGATGGCGCAATCAGATTCAGAGAAAGTAGCAGCCAACCGAGTCAATACGACGGAAGTTTTGTGTTACCTGGCCTGGTGAACATGCACTCCCATACTCCCGGTAAAAACCTTCTCAATCTGAGTCCCATGTTTAGCCTGGCAGCCATCATGCACGGGGTTACTACCTGGCGCGACGCGCTGGATCCTGACGGTAGTGGTGTCGCTGCATTGCATCAACAGATTCGTCATCAACATTGGCCAACACCTCAGGTTTTTTCTTGCGCTGTTGTTACCCGAGGTGATGCGCGTTGGCCAAACTCGAACTTCCTGGAAGAGCCGCATCATGCGGAAGGTCTGATTTATTCTTTAAAACAACAAGGCCACAGCTGTATTAAATCATATGAAAATCTAAGTCAGGAATTGATCAGCAGTATTAAACACGCTGCCCATCGGCATGGAATGCAAGTTATCGGCCACGTTCCGGAGGGATTAACGTTTGAACAAGCAGCACTTCCAGATACTCAGCATTTTTTTGGTATAAATACAATTACACAATTTAACGTACTTTCAAGAAATGGAGATTGGCGTGCAGTTCATCCATCAAGAATCGAAGAAATCAGTGAATTCATTATCAAGAACAAACTGATCAATACACCTACGCTTGTAACACTGCAGCAGATACAACAATACCGATACTTCGATGAGGCCAGGAATAACCTAACTTATCAATTTCTACCGGATTTTTACCTCGATGTGGTATGGCACCCGACTACCGGTTTACCGGCATATCGTAACTTAAAAGCGCACACTCTTACCTTAGCCGAACAAGCATTGAGGAAAAAGCAATTACTGTTGAAGAAACTGCATGACGGTGGTGCAACTCTTAATATTGGAACAGATACACAGCAACCCTTTGTAGTTCCGGGGATAGCAATGTGGCAAGAGATGCGACTTTTTCAACAATCAGGAATTGATCCTGAGCAAGTATTGGCATATGCCAGCTGGAAAGCCAGACAGCAACTACCGATTGATAAAACTCTGGCGCTGAAACAACAAGGATTAGTAGAGAATAACGGGATTGCAGACTTTCTGATTTTTTCCCGAGACCCAACTTTGTCGCTTGATAATCTGGACAGTCTTCAAGCTGTTGTTGTTCGTGGAAAGCTATACGACATCAACGAGTTAAAGAAAACCATGAGTGCATTGCAACAACATTATCGCAGTTGGCCACTAAACAGTATTTCAAAATTCTTCGCTAAGCGTTCGATGCAAAAAATCGCCAGTAAGTTCACTCATTAATTTCTCTCCAATTCACTTCAGGTGTAACCATGATCAGACCACGGATTATATTTCACAGCATATGGTTTCTCATTTTTATAGCCTGGCTGGTATTGGTTCCTATTGATCTTGAAAAATACGTTAGCCCGGCAAATAGTCAACTCTCCCATGCGAATAATAACAGTAACTTATATTATCCATACACGAATCTTTTTGTAGCAGACATGCACGCTGACACATTACTCTGGCAACGGAATTTCTCAGCTGCCGCAGAGATTGGTCACGCGGATTTACCACGCTTGCGTAAGGTCAATACCGGACTTCAGGTATTTATGTCAGTTATTGAAGCTCCGGATGATACAGAGTCAGACCATATTGAACAAAACGGCGACCAGATCACTGCCGTTGCCTTGCTGGATGGCTGGCCTCTTAATACAATCAACAACTATCTCAATCGCGCATTATTTCAGTCCCAGCGCTTACATCAGGCGGAAAAGAGCGCCTCAGGTAAGCTTCAGATTGTTAGATATCGTGAGCAATTGCATTCATTGCTGCCTGATTGGAAAGCTCAAGCCAGCCCCCTACATGCCATCCTTGGTCTTGAGGGCGCACATGCAACCGAGTTTGACAGAAAAAATCTGCAACGGCTGTTCGATGCCGGTTACCGCACCATGGAGCTCGCGCATTACTCTGATACAGCACTGGCAGGCTCGTCATCCGGCATGAAAAAGTATGGATTAACCGACAAAGGGAAAGAGATGCTGGCTGAAATGCAACGACTGGGAATGGTTTTAGATGTTGCCCATTTATCCGATCAGGGGATTCGTGACGTTTTGCATAGTACTGATCTTCCTTTGTTTTCTTCACATACAGGGGTCTATTCCATTTGTGCCAAATCACGTAATTTATCTGACGATTTAATTAGACAAATTTCAGCTCGCGGTGGAATCATTGGAATCGGTTTTTTTGAAGGGGCACTATGCGATCTATCGTTAAAGGCACTGGTCGATACAATTGTATACGCAAAGAACCTGGTTGGATCTGAATATATTGCTCTTGGTTCTGGATGGGATGCCGCTGAACTGGCAATTTCACCGTATCAGCTTCCAGAACTTGTCAGGGCTCTACAACAACGTGGACTGAGTGAAACTGATGTGCGTAACATAATGGGATTCAATGTTGTACGTTTTTTCGCAAAGAACTTGCCGTCAATGAAAGATAGATAACGTTCACATAATTAACCATTTTTCATACTTGCATATTCAGTGTTAGCGACAGAATAGCAAATTAATTTAAGTACCCATTTTTACTAAAAATAAACGACTTTACAGCTGTAATTCAGGCTGATGCTACGAGGTACGCAGATAACCGATGAAATTAGTGTCGATTAAAGTCCGGCAATTATCTATGTTTTGCTGGTATTACCGACGAATCTACAGAACAATGCAGTCGAAAGATTTCTCTGGCATCAAAGAACTTGATAGTTTTGTAGGAATTAAGTAATATCCGCGCGCTTTTTACCTATCTATCAAGGAACGATATGCGCGCTATTACTCGCTTGCAAATTAGTCTGCTTTCCATGCTTGTTGCCTCTTGTGGTGGCGGTGATTCTGATTCGTCCGCACCTATTCAGAAGAACGTAGGTATTCACGCGACTCCGGGAACAGTCGCCAGTAATACGATTATTTACGGAAATTATCAGACGATTTCCAGTGGTCAGTTAGCGCCCAAGTCTGAATACTTCAAGACCTTTCGCCAAACCGAAATCGTGAACAACATTCCTGCGGCGTTTGGGGTTTCTACGGATAGTCCAGCACCCTATAAGAAAACCAAAGATTTTGTTGAGTATACGGGTAAGCTCGCGGAGCACTCCACTACCAGTTATTTTACGATTGAAGCTGCGCCTAAATTACTGGCAGCGCTTGATATAAAAAATCAGTGGTACAACAACCTTCATACCACGACAACCACGAAAACCAACAGTAATAACGCCGATGAGGCTCAAGTTGGTCAGAAAGAAAGCTCCACTCAGAGTGCCGATCTGTTGCAATACCCATCCGGTAATCCGGTGGGCAATCGCTCCAGCAATCTGAATTCTACCTACCAGGGCGTTGAGGACATTACCGTTGGCGGTAATTTGTGGAGCACCTTTAAAGTGACCGTTGATGACCGTCGCTCCCAGGCGATTACCGGTAATCTGAGTAAAAGTACGCGCACCAGCGCCGCGGGCACCATGTGGTTGGAACGTCGCACGGGGACACTAATAAAACTCACCTCCAAGATGAAATTTGAACGCATGGATTATCCCGGTATTCACCTCGACTTAGAAGTCACACAGCGGTTATTGGAAACCAACGACCCGTTGCTGTTAGAACAGCGGGTTAACGCCAATACCGGTGCAACGATGGCCACCAGCCTCAAACCGCAAACCTTGCGTGAATTCAGTGAAGGTGAGCTGAAATCACTGGCACAAAGCTACTGGCAGCAACATACCAACATCCATCAGCCAGAAGCTCTGGAGCTGTTGTAATCCCCTCAGAACCGACTCGTTCAGCCCCGATTCAGCGGGGCTGACATCTGCTGACAACGTTCAGACATAAGCCAGATACTTTCCCTTTCTCTATCAGCTTATGCTGTTCTCCGAACTGACAGGAGAACACCAATGAAAGCTCTAAAGACATCCAATTTACGCACAGCACTGCTGTCTGCCATTCTCGCTTCCGTTGTCAGCCTGACCGGCTGTGGCTCTGATAGTCAATCCAACAGTGCTTCCAGCAATACCGGGAACACTGGTGGCGGCGATCATCCAGACAATGTCACACAACCAGGCGCAGGCCAACAAGCGGATGGTTTATTTGCCGTGCGTGGTGACTGGGCCATTATGAATGGTGAAATAACTTCCAAAATCGTCGAGCAGCTAAACAGTCTGGTGAAACATAACCCCCAGGTAAAAACCATTGTGTTTGAAAATGTTCCCGGTTCCAGCGATGACGAGATGAACCTGAAAGCGGGTCTGCGTTTGCGTCAGCTGGGGCTGAATACGTATTTACCGCCGGGTGGTGAAATTGCCTCAGGTGGCGTGGACTTATTTCTTGCCGGCAAAGAGCGTTTTTCCGCAAATGATGTTTTGGTGGGCGTGCATTCCTGGGCCGGCGATGGTGTTCAGGATGCCAGCACTCTACCCCGAGACCACGCGTCGCACAAACCCTACCTCGACTATTACAAAGCTCTGGGCATCCCTCAGGACTTTTACTGGTTCACCATTGAAGCCGCTGACGCCGAAAACATTCACTGGATGTCGAACGCTGAGCGCAAGCAATATGGTATTACCACCCGAGCGGCAAGCGACAAAGAGTTAAATATGATTACTCATCATGCCAACCCGGATAAAGCCATCAGTGGCTTATTCACTCAGTACAGCTGGGTAAACGCAGTGAATAAAAAACCAATTCATATCTTTGCCGCAGAATCAGTGGCACCGTTGCAGATCGCTAAGGCCCGTGCGGTCATGCAACACTACCTGACTAATGGCGCAGCTCTGAAAAACAAAGATAAGATAAGTACGAAGCTGGGCGACAACCAGGCCAGCCTGTTTATGTTCGCCACCCAGCAAGATTCCGAAGCGGCCTTTGATGGCAGTCTTGGGCAATCCCCACTGGCACACCACGGTCAGGATTTATACGCCAGTGAGGTGTTTGTTGAAGGAACGCAGAATTATCTAAAACGCAGCCAGGCCGAAGGTCGAGACGCCACTTACGAGGAAATTCTTCATCTGGTTCAGGGGCACGGACTGGCGCCAGCAGAAAAGGCGTTACAGGATCGGATTGTCAGCCTTGCCAATCAGGCCCTTGCGGATAAAAGCTGGAATCCAAGCCAGGAAGATGTGAACCAATGGACAGCCGAGACCGGCCAGAATGGTTATAACTCGCTGAACTTTGAATATCTCGCTGCGGCTGTTGAAGGTTTTTATGGTCTTTGGGGTTATTCCGATCGCGGTTTAGACGGCTATCTCGGTACAACCCGAGCCGCTCAACAACAGAAGGATCCTCAAGGACTGGCGCTGATTAGAGAAGTCTGGCCGTCGTATATTGCGACCAGCATGCCGATCAGTGCCGGGTTCGAGGCCGGTCAGACCTTCAGCCTGCAATACAATCCAGATCTGGAATACAGCAGTCAGTCACAATACTTGCAACATGTACACCTGACGGGCAGCAACAACAGTCATATACTGGGTAACGAGCAACAGAATACATTGCAGGGAAATGCCGGAGACAATCGCATCGATGGTGCAGCTGGTGATCGGGATGTGGCTGTTTTTGTCGGTCTGCAGCAAGAGTATCGGGTTTACCAACAAGGTAACGAATGGCATGTGGTTGACAGCGTGACTGATCGCGATGGCCACGATGTATTGGTTAATGTGGAATTCCTTAACTTCCGCGACAAAAACAATGTCAGTGTGAATGATCTCTGAAAGACCCCCAATCACACACAATACGTCAATAAAAAGCCGGGAAACAATGAACGAATTTGCAGAAAAACACATCCTGGTGGTTGAGGACGATGCCGAAATCAGCCGTCTGCTTAGGGTGTTTTTAACAACCGAGGGGTTTAACGTTCAGGTTTGCCAGCGGGGTGATCAGGCTCCGCTGGCAATTCGTCAGGCCTCACCCGATCTGGTCGTCCTTGATATTTTGCTACCCGGCCAGGATGGCTTGTCGGTTTGCCAGCAAGTCCGTTCGTTTTATCACGGGCCAATCCTGATGCTCACAGCGTGTGAAGACGATGTTTCGGAGCTCACCGCGTTCCGGTCCGGCGCCGATGATTATGTGCGTAAACCGATTCGTCCCGATGTGCTGTTAATGCGCATTCAGGCGCTACTGAAGCGTTGCAGCACTGCCGTCACTCACTCTGAGCATTACCGCTGTGGCCCGATCGAAATCATTCCCGGACGCCGCGAAGTTCTTTTAAATGGCGAAGTCGTTGAGCTGCAAAGTGGTGAATTCGATCTACTCGAGCTACTGGCCCGTCATCAGGGTCAGCCGGTGAGCCGTGACCGCTGTTACAAAAATCTCAGAGGCATTGATTACGACGGTGCTGACCGCTCCCTCGACATGCGCATTTCGTCATTGCGAAAACGCCTTGGAGATCAGGCACCGCAACAATTTATAAAAACCGTGCGGGGTACCGGTTACATGTTGGCCAATGATGAAACCCGTTAGTTTTTTCTGGTATTTGTACGGTGCAGTCGCCGTAGCACTGGCTCTGACCATCAGCACATTATTTTTAGCCATCGATACGATTGAGAGTCAGGATGACTGGGAAGATTTTGCCCGGGATGCCCAACAGCTATTGTTAATGGCGCGGGTTGAATGTGGAACCGAAGATTTTCGCAACCACTGTGTCACAGAATTAATTGCCGATCACGGTTTCGAAATCAGCCAGCATTCGAACAGTGACAACGATCATGATGAGTTCGTCGATAGCTGGTCACATCTGAATGAAGACATTCAGGTATTCCGTTTAGCGGCCGGGTTTCAGGCTCAGGTCACAAACCAACCCAACCTGTGGTTGCGGGATAGCCCGGCACACCTGGCTGAAGCGGCGCGTGACAACAGCCCTTACATTGTTTTCGCTACCGCCATGGGGATTACGTCGTTACTGCTGATCTCGATCGCACTGTTTCTCTACTGGCCGATTAAACGACTGATTCGCTGGCTAAAACAACTGGAGCACTCTGCCGATTCGCTGGCAAGAGAAGATTACAGCGTGCATTTACCCGCCTTACATGTCAGCCCGTTTTTTCAATTAACCGAACGCTTTAACCGCATGATTGGCGTTGTCCGCAATAACCTTGAAGAGAAGCGGTTGCTGGCCAATGCCATGGCGCACGAACTGCGTACGCCATTAAGCCGTGCCCGACTGGCACTGGGTCTGTTGCAGCGCCAACCAGATGATGCGTTCCGGCAAACCTTGTTGTCCGATCTCGATCGTTATCTGGATGAACTGGAGAAAGTGACTGACAACAGCCTGCAGTTGGTCAGGTTGCAAAATTCCGAACCAAACCTGAGCGAGCTGTCACTCGATAACTGGATTAAACAAAAAGTCTTCAGCCGCCAGGGACAGACGAGTCATATCGACTGGCAGATGACATTAATGCCCTGCTCAGTGGCTGTTGATGAACGCTTTTTTACGCTGATTATCGATAATATCTTGAGTAACGCTGAACGCTATTGTCAGCAATGTATTCGGATAACGATTACCACCCGTGAAAAGTACGCAGAGTTAATCGTGGCAGACGATGGTCCCGGAATCGCTGATGAGCTTATCGAACAGGCACTGCAGCCGTATCGACGCTTAGACGACAGTCGTGACCGCCGCTCTGGCGGCATTGGCCTGGGCCTGGCATTGGTAAACAGTGGCTGTGCACGGCTAAACATTGGCCTGTCACTGCGCAATCAACAACCCGGTTTGTCGGTGCGATTGCGTATTCCTCTGGTAACGGATGATGTTGGCCGTTCAGGTAGAAACACCAATAGCAGCGAATGTCACTTTTAGACTACTTTTTGATCTTTCACATGACATAAGTATCTGTTTGAGGCTGGCGTCCGGCGTTGTTTTCCATTACGGTCGAGGGAGACTCTTAAACTCCATAACAGTCAGATTCAAGCACCGTGAAAAGACATTTTTTACTCTTACTGCTCGTATTGCCGTTGCTGTTATTGGTAAACAGCGTTGGCGCATCCGATCTGCGTCACAAGCGAATACTATTGCTGTTTTCCTACCATTCGACGTTTCCAACCACGAGCAAAGTGCTCGACGGTCTGCGTCAGGCATTTGCCGACGATCAGCCCATTCTCGACGTCGAATACATGGACAGCAAGCACATTAACGATGCCGCCAGCCGACAGCTATTCCTGCAACTGCTCAGCTACAAACTGGACCGGCTGCCATCCTATGATCTGATTATTACCGCCGATGATAACGCGCTGAACTTTGCACTGGAAAACCATCAGCCGTTATTTAATAGCACCCCGGTTGTCTTCCTAGGGGTTAACAACATCCCGAAAGCCCTGTCTCTGGAAGAGAACCCTCTAGTAACAGGGGTGGTTGAGGCCGCATCATTTGATGACAGCTTGTCGCTGGCGATGGCGTTGTTTCCAGAGCGTACTAACTTGCATGTAATCGTCGATGGCAGGGTCTCGGGACAATCGGACTATCAGTCGCTGGCACTGTTGAAACAAGATTTCCCGCAACTGAATTTTCGTACGTTATCGTTACAAAATCTGACCTGGCAACAACTCGGTAGCCGCCTGCAGCGTCTGGGTCAGCGCGATCAGGTTCTTCTGCTGTCGGCCTACCATGACAAGGAGTCTGCCTATAAGACCTTTGATGAGGGACTGGCATTCATTACCCAACACAATCAAACGCCACTGTTTCATTTGTGGGAGCACGGTATGGGCGATGGCGTATTGGGCGGTGTGCTGGTCAGCCACAAAGAACAAGGCTTGCAAGCAGGATTAATGGCACGACAAGTGCTGACCGGCCGATCAATCAACGATATCCCGATTCTCAAAGAAAGCCCAAACCGACCGATGTTCGATTTCCAATATATGAATCTTTTCGGTGTGGGTCACGCGCAACTGCCGGAAAACAGCCTGGTATTACTTCAGCCTGAATCTCTCTGGAACACATACCGGGCAGAACTGACGATATTGATTGTATTTTTCGTACTTTTGGCAGGCGCCGGTATCTATCTGTTCAACCAAAACATCAAGATGCGTCGGCTAGGTTATCGCCTGGCAGAACAAACCAGTTTTTTTCGTCTCCTGATGGCCACCCTGCCCGACCTGGTATGGATTAAAGACCCAAAAGGCGTGTATCTGGCCTGTAATAAGCGTTGCGAACAGTTTTTCGGTACTCGCGAAGAGAACATCATCAATAAGACCGATTACGAGTTGGTCAGCAAGGAAATGGCCGATATTTTCCGACAAAATGATCGGCAGGCGCTGCAATCCAACTCGATCTCAATTAATGAAGAACAAATTCAATACGCCAGCGATGGGCATATTGAGGTGCTCGAAACCATCCACACACCGGTGTATGACGAACAAAATGGGCGATTACTGGGAGTATTAGGCGTTGGCCGCGATATTACGGTTCGCAAAGCCCATGAAGAATCGCTGCGTTTGTTAGCCAGTGTGGTGGAAAACACCGCTGAAGGCGTGGTGATTACCGATGCCGACCGACGAATCATTGAGGTAAATGCTGCTTTCAGCGATATCTGTGGGTATCCGCGCGACGAAGTACTGGGTTGCAACCCCAATATTCTGAAATCAGATGAACAAGACGCCGCCTTCTTCGCCGGTATGTGGGATGACATCCATCAGAAGGGTCGGTGGAGCGGCGAGATCCTTAACCGACATAAAAACGGCGATGTATTTCCGGCCTGGCAAACCATCAGCGAAGTACGCAATAAGATCGGTGAGATAACGAATTATGTGTCCGTGTTCTCCGACATCAGCGAGCTGAAAAAGACTCAGGAAGAGATCTCTTATCTGGCGTATCACGATTCGCTCACCCAGCTGCCAAACCGGGTATTGTTGCAGGATCGTCTCGGCCAGGCGATTAAACATGCAGATCACACCGGTCAGTCGTTCTGTTTGATGTATATGGATCTCGATAACTTTAAAAATATTAATGACAGTATGGGACACGCGGAGGGCGACCAACTGCTGATCGAGGTTGCCGACCATCTTCGCCATACGTTACGCGATAACGACACCATCGGCCGCCTCGGTGGTGACGAATTCGTGATGCTGTTTGCCAATCTGGACAGCCCGCAGCAAGCCAGCAACCTGGCCGAAAAAATTCTTGAACGCATCCAACAACCGATTCAGCTGACGAATAAAATCGTCAATGTATCGGCCAGCATTGGTATCTGCATGTACCCTCAGGATGGTTCAAATGCGGTTGAACTCTGGCGAAATTCCGATGCCGCGATGTACCGTGCTAAGCAACTGGGTCGCAACACCTACAGTTTCTATACCGAGGAACTCACCCGCCAGGCTTCTGAACGTGTACAGATAGAAAGCGACTTACGGCAAGCACTCAAACGCAACGAATTTGTTCTGCATTACCAACCGCAAATCGATACCGCAACCCAGCGTATTATTGGCGCCGAAGCACTCATCCGCTGGATACACCCGCAACGTGGACTGGTACCACCCGATGCGTTTATTCCGGTTGCCGAAGAGACTGGCCTGATACTCGCCATTGGTGAATGGGTGCTGGAGCAGGCTGTCTCACAAACTAAGACCTGGCTGGATCAGGGCATTAACATCGGCGCCGTAGCGGTGAATATTGCAGGCCCGCAAATCACCAAGGAAGACCTGACCGAGAAAGTGAAGTCGGTGCTAAAACGCTATGAACTGCCGCCACAGCATCTGGCTCTGGAATTAACCGAAACCTTTATTATGACCAACGAAGACACCATACGGCACCTGCAACAGTTAAGTGAACTGGGTGTTGAGTTGGCGATTGATGATTTTGGTACTGGCTACTCGTCGCTCAGTTATCTGAAAAAACTGCCGGTCCATAAACTGAAGATCGACAAATCATTTATCAGTGATATTGGTATTGATGCCGACGATATGGCGATTTGTCGCACCATTATCGCCCTGTCAGAAAATCTGGGATTGTGTGTGTTGGCAGAGGGCGTTGAAACCATGGCGCAATCGCAATACCTGCAGCAACATGGCTGTATCCAGGTTCAAGGATATGGTTACAGTAAGCCTTTGCCGGCATCTGAACTGGAAGCTTTCTATTACAGCTGGACTTGTCAGCACAGGTCGGAACCACATAGTTCTGTATCCGAGGGCGTCACCCAACATTAAGGTGCCGCCCTGCGAGTTTATTACCCTTGGCCAGATCAGACTTCGGACAACAATGACAATTGCTTGATCAGCTGCTGACTCAGTTCGTCATTCGTCAACACGCCCTGCTCGCTGTCGAAGTTATCGTAAAACGAAGGCACCGACAGGCTGCCTTTTACGTCCAGTGCGAAGTACGGCGCCGAACCCACCGCCGAGTTCAATACACTTTGTGCCCCACCCTGTCCTGGCGAAGTCGCCAATAACACCGCTTTCTTGTTCTGATAGACCTTCTGATCGATGCGGGACGTCCAGTCGAACACATTTTTATACGCCGCCGTGTAGGAGCCATTGTATTCAGCAAACGAAATCAAAATGACATCGGCTTCACCGATTTTTTTGCGAAATGCCTGCGCTGGCGCCGGAATGCCCGACTCGTTTTCGCGATCAGAGCTGTAAATAGGCATCTCAAAATCGTTTAAATCCAGCACCTCAAATTCGGCGCCAGTGTTGTTTTGCAACAGCTCAGCAGCGTGGGTAACCAGCGCTTTATTAATGGACTGGCTGGAGTTGCTTGCGGCAAATGCTAATACTTTCATCATCGTTCCCCGGCCGGTAGGCCTGTGTGTTCATGGTTGGTTTTGATGTGTCCACTATAGATTCACCACAAATAAATATTAATATCCCATTCGTGGACTTATTATTTCCATTTGACTCGCAATAAAGTCGAAGCTCCCTTATGCTGGGTTTTTCACGTTTCTGATGAGGTTGGTAAATGAGCTACAACGGCCAATTGCTCGACGGTATGGTCATCTTTACCGAAGTCGTTAATGCGGGCAGCTTTACGCTGGCGGCAGAAAATACCGGCCACTCAACCTCGTACATAAGTAAAGAGATGAATAAACTCGAGGAGCGCCTGGGTGTGCGGCTGATGAATCGCACCACCCGCTCACAGAGTCTCACCGCCGAAGGGGAAATCTACTTCCAGCAATGTCAGCAAATCATCGCTGAAGCAACCCAGGCACAAAACGCACTGATGGGCCAACAGCTGGAACCGACCGGTACATTGCGCATCAGCTGCCCGGCCAGTTTTGGTGAAGCCCGGATGCAACCGGTGTTCTCCGGCTTCCTCAGCCGCTATCCGCAGGTTGCGCTGGAGCTGGATGTCAGCAACCGCAAAGTCGATGTGATTGCCGAAGGGTTTGACGTGGTTATTCGCGCCACACCTCAGCTGGCCGACTCGAGCCTGATCAGCCGCCGGGTGATGACGTCACGTGGCATTACGGTAGCCTCACCCGACTACTTGAATCGCAAAGGCACACCAAGCCGTCCGGAACAATTAGCGCAACAACACCCGGATCAGCACGAATGTATTACCTACAGTCATCTTAAGCAGCCAAGACTGTGGCAATACCAGAATCAATACGGCAAGGAAATTCAGGTAGACGTGGGTAGCCGAACCCTGACCAACAGCTCAGAGATGATTTTGTCGCTGTGTCGCGACGGCCAGGGCATTGCCCGGATTCCGGAGTTTCTGCTGACCGATGAGCTGCAACAGGGAACACTGGTTGAACTGTTTTGTGATCACCAGCACTTCCCTATCGATGTATTTCTGATTTATGCCAGCCGCAAACATATGTCGTCGAAGGTGCGGGCATTTATTGATTTTGTTGCCGAGGCATTAGCCAACGAAGCTTAGTGCTCTTCAAGTACCGCGAGCAACGTGCGCAGATTGTCATCAATTTGCTGCAGTTGCTCAGGTGACAATTCAGAGATGATATGTCGTTCGTTCTGCAGATGAGCCTCAACCGCCCGGTCTGCCAGCGCAGCGCCTTCTGCGGTGAGCTGAACCAGCTTACTGCGGGCATCTTCCGGATTTGCCAGCCGTTCAATAAGCCCTCGCTTTTCCAGCTGATTCATCCGGTGCGTCATGGTGCCAGAGGTCACCATCAAAGTAGAAAACAAGGTGGTTGGTGCCAGGCAATAGGGTGCACCGGAGCGCTTTAACGTCGCCAGCACATCAAACTCCCAATAACTCAGATCAAACTCAGCAAATACTTTATCCAGCTTTGGCTGTATCAACGCCGCACAGCGTTTCAGGCGACCAATCGGCCCCATGGGGGTGGTATCGAGATCCGGGCGTTCCGCCTGCCATTGGGCAAGAATGTTGTCGACTTTATCCATCGGTAAATCCTGGGCTGATGCTTCATTGTTATTGGCAAGCGACTCTATCGAGGATTTATCTTGATTTCAAGATAGTTTCGTTTAAACTGAATTTATCTTGAAGTTAAGATAAATTGAAATCGAGTATGTTATGCGTATTGTTTTACTAATTTTGCTGACGGCGTTGGCTCCCATCATCTGGGGTTCAACGTACATTGTGACCAGTGAATTCCTGCCTGCAGGGGTTCCGATTGCTTCCGCTGCTATCAGGGTTCTGCCAGCAGGCCTGCTCTTGTTGCTGATTACCCGGGTATGGCCACAGAAACAGCAATGGCTGAAATTAGCCCTGCTGTCTGTGCTCAACATTGGCCTGTTTCAGGCGCTGTTGTTCGTCGCCGCTTATCGACTGCCCGGTGGCCTGGCGGCCATTCTTGGTGCAGTACAACCTTTTGTGGTGATGCTGCTGATCTGGTGGGTTAATCAGAAAGGACCCAGCCTGGTTGCCGTGATTGCCAGTATCGCCAGTATTCTGGGGATGACAGCGCTGATTCTATCACCGGGTAGTCAGTGGGATTTGATTGGCACTCTGGCGGCTTTGATCGGCGCGATCAGTGTTGGTGGCGGCGTCTTCCTCACCCGCCATTGGCAGATGAATATGCCGACTCTGGCATTTACCGGCTGGCAGCTGGTGTTAGGCGGTTTGATGCTCGTACCGGCGGCCCTGTTGTTTGATGCACCGATGCCGGTATTGAGCCAGCCACAAATACTCGCGTATGTGTATTTGTCTCTGGCTGGTTCTCTGACGGGCTATTTTCTCTGGTTCAACGGTATTCACAAACTATCTCCAGTGGCGGTGTCATCACTGGGATTATTAAGTCCGCTATCGGCTGCGGTATTAGGCTGGGTATTCCTCGGTGAAGCCTTGCAGGGAACTGCCCTGCTCGGGTTTATCACCGTGTTGCTCAGCGTATTAATTGTGCAATGGGCCATGCTGCCTGAGCGTCCGAAATTTCCCACGCTTTTCAAAACGATTAAGGAATAAATCACCATGACAAATATTACGAATACTCACGTCAGCAAACTGTTACAGCAACGTGTATCGACCGGGCGTTATGATCCGGATTTTGAAATTGATAATGAAACAATTACAGAATTAATCCGCCAGACCACTCTAGCCCCCAGCGCTTATAATCTGCAAAACTGGCGATTTATTGCGGTGAAATCCGAAGAGCAAAAACAAGCACTTCACCAAGCGAGCTACCAGCAACCACAGATATTGGATGCAGCCGTTACCTTTATTGTGGTTGGCCAGTTAAATGCGCATAAACAGTTAGCTGTCGCCCTGCAACCATCGGTTGAAGCGGGTTTAGTGCCACAAACTGCAGCAGATAGCTGGGTTACTGCGGCAACACAAAGCCATGAAGGTAACCCTCAATTACAAATGGACGAAGCCTTCCGCAGTGCCTCGTTAGCCGCGATGACCTTAATGCTGGCCGCTGAAGATATGGGTTTTGCTACCGGGCCAATGAGTGGTTTCGTGCGCGAACAAGTACAACAGGCATTTAATCTGAGCGAGGATGATATTCCAGTGATGCTGATCACCGTTGGTAAAGCGGCAGATAAAAGCTGGAGCCAGAAAAAACGCTGGCCAGTAGATAAAGTGCTGGAGATTGCGTAATACAACAATGAGGAGCGTTATGCTCCTCATTGTCTGTCCAGTTCGTCTGCATCCAGAAATACATGACGATCAATGCTGGAATTAAGGGCACTTCCCCTGCTCATAATCGACAAAAGCTGACGATTTTGATTGCTGCCACATAGGGTTTTGATAACTCTGGTAATACTGATGCGCGGCCAGAGTATCTTCAACGATGTAGCCAAAATCCTGCAAGGTTGCCGGATACAGATTTTTAGAACCGATGTAAAAGGCGGCTCCGTCAACTGCGATGGTTTTGGCATGGTTCGCAATCGTATTGCCATTTGGCCAGGCACCAATGCCATCTGCATGCCGTAGCGGTGCCAGCTGAAACGATTGACACATCGTGTGCCGGGCCTGAGAGTCAGACAATGAAGCCCGTTGTTTCAGCTTTCTCAGCAAAATATCGGTAATCTCCGACATTTCTTTCATATTTGAATACGGTGCTACCAGACTTTGTTTGGCTCCCGGTGTGCTCACAACCACCTGAACTTTAACGCCTTCATTCAATTTATCCGCCAAAACGTCAAACAAACGCGCATCGTAATAAGAGTTTGCAAATGGCGGTGCACAAGGTGCGATCAGATCCTGCTGAGAAATAAACACCGATTCGTTGGCACTCTGAATTAGCGCACGCAACCCTTCTTCTTCAGGATTGGCAATGGTGTATTCCCTATTATCGTTAACATAATCTTCAAATAACCCTAAACAATCGGCTTTATGGTCATCGGCATCTGGCAGGCCTCCAAGATTCCCTCCCGGGGTTTGCATACCAAAACCTAACCCCCCTAATGACATGACGGTTGTTTCACCCGCAACATCTACTGCTGGCGCCGCGAAATTCGCAGGACAGTTATCACCGCTGGCAAGGGTTGACACAAGATCGACGTAGAACGTTTTATTGATCGCACCGTCGCGCCAGCGACAGCTGAAAGCCCACAACAAGTCAGCAAACTGGTGGGCCGATACGGCAGCCTCACCTTCCAGGCGCATGGTTAAATCGCTGATCGGATTATCAACCTGACCGTAGGCTGCTTCCCACATATTGTGGCCACCAACAATACTGCTACGGCCATCAACCGCGATAATTTTGGAATGGTTCCAGGAATACAACCAGCTGGTTTCAACACCTGCTACTGATATTTTAATATCGTCTGCGTTTGCACCTAAATCGGTTTTTAATCGTTTCATATACGCATCGGCAGTTTCACTGAAAGGGCTATCAAAATTTCCCATCACCGGAGGGGTACCGCCTAAAATACGCACCTGCAGTTGCGGTGCTACCGCATAGGCAGCCTGAATACCGTCAACAATCGCTTGCTGAAAAACACCATCTGGATAGGTTACCAGGGTAGTAATATCGATCCAGTGACGAGCCGATGCCAGATCCTGACGGATGCTATCGGCATAATGTTGCAATGCTCCGGTATCCGAACAAGTACCATCACCCCAACAGTTCGGGGTTTGTAACAACCAGCTGTCAGGCTGAGCACCATAACCGCTGATGCGATTATTTGTCGTGGTTTGCCACAGTATGCCCGCAGACCCTGGGAATGTTTGCTCAAGATGAGACTGAATATAACCGATATGATTGGTATCGGAGTAAGAAGATACTGAAGCCAGTATTAAAAAAGAGCTAACAAGGATTTTTATTTTTATTTGAAGTAGTACGACGAGATATGTGTAGTTTTTCAAACTAATATCCTTAGCTATAAAATGGGAGGCGGATTCTAATGACCGGCATTCACCAACTCAAGCTATTTATAACAAGGTAGTCAATAAGACAGGTATTATCCAATTCGAGCGTGCTGAAGCGATGAAAAATGGCTCATGCAGATGCTGTTTTAACAATCAGCGACTGGAATTTACAGAAAAATAATCCTTCATCCAGTCATATAAGGTATCGCTGCTGACATCTGATGATTTCAGCGCCTGATAATCATCACCCGGGTCCTGATCACTGAAAGTGAACTGACATTGCACCAGCCCAGGATGCTCATCGTGCAACACCACCAGGATACGTTTTTTGCTCACCAGACAGTCAATGGTCATCACGTCAGCTGGAATACCCATCTTACGCATGCCCTGCATTACCCCAATTACCGGATTAATATCGGTGAAATCCTGTTGAATACGGCCATGGGCTTCACTGGCTATTTCAGACAGGTCTAACAGAGCTTGATTGGCATTCATAACGGCTGATTCTTGTCGTCGCGTAATTTAAAAGCAAGTGCAAACGTTACCATAAAATGCAAAATTCCAGTAACTGAATGACTCGCTTACAAGATGCGTAAAGATCGTATTTCTGTTTAACTAATGACCGGCTTAAATTCCAATAAGAAATACGCTGAACAACAGAGGACAAGTTATGATAGGTTCCAGCCTCAATGTCGCCCCCGCTTGTGTTGATGACTACCGCGAGTTAGCGCGTAAACGCCTGCCGCGCCAGTTCTTCGATTATATTGATGGTCACTCCTATCAGGAAAAAACCGGCCAGGCGAACGTTGAGGCATTTGAAAACTTACAATTGCGCCAGCGCATTTTACAGGATGTATCCCGGGTTGATACCTCAACCGAATTCCTCGGCCGCCAGATGGACATGCCGGTGATTCTGGCGCCGGTTGGTTTAACTGGTTGTTTCGCCAAGCGTGGTGAAGTTCAGGGGTTAAAAGCAGCGAACAAAGCCAATGTCCCTTTTACTCTTTCCACTGTTGGTATCTGCTCGATCGAAGAGTTACAACAAGCGGCAACTCAGCCATTCTGGTTTCAGCTATACGTGATTAAAGACCATAAATTCTGCATTCGTTTATTGGAACGTGCCAAAGCAGCAGGTTGCGACACTCTGGTGTTTACTGTCGATTTACCGGTACTCGGTGAACGTTATCGTGATACTCGTAATGGCTTGTCCGGTAATGGCTCCTTATTGGGTAATTTAAAACGTGGCTGGGACATCATCTCTCACCCGCACTGGCTGCTTGACGTTCCGATTGGCGGCAAACCGCTGACCTTTGGTAATTTGCAGGAAGCCTTGCCCGATGCCCAGGGTTTATCCGATTTTAAAGGCTGGGTTGATGAGCAGTTTGATCCGAGCATATGCTGGGAAGACCTCAACTGGATTCGTGATCATTGGGACGGCAATATCGTATTAAAAGGCATACTCGATGCCGAGGATGCTAAGCAGGCGGTTGCTATTGGTGCCGATGCCATTGTGGTATCCAACCACGGTGGCCGTCAGCTCGACGGCGTGCCAGCCACTCTGGCAGTGTTGCCGGAAATAAAACAAGCGGTCGACGGTAAAACCAAAATCATCGTTGATAGCGGTATTCGCAGTGGCTTAGATGTGGTGAAAGCGTTGGCCTGTGGCGCCGATGCCTGCATGATTGGCCGCGCCTGGTCTTATGCTTTAGCAGCACGTGGCGAGCAAGGCGTCAGCCATATTCTCGATATTATGAAAAAAGAGATGCATGTGGCGATGTCGCTGACGGGTGTAAATCGCGTTGAAGAAATTGATCAGAGTATTTTGGTAAGATGAGTCCATAAACTGCAAAAGGGGGCATCTGATTTCGGCCCCCTCATTACCGTCCTACTATTTATTACAATGTTTCTCCGAAGGCTGAAAAGAAAAGCGCTGCTCAACAATGACTGGCTGCGCAGGCTTAATAACAGCAACATAGTGCTTAAAGCCACCAAGATTCATCATAGATTCCCACAACGAAATATCCTCTTTCGTCATGCCATTCTTAAGCTCAGTAACTTTTACATCCTTTGTACCACCATTATCTGTAATGGTGTATGTAACCAAACCCGAAGGCTTGGTTCCGTCATCGCCAGGTAAAAACAAACCACAGCCAAGCTCCTTACTTCTGACAACCGCGCTGTATTTATTACTTGGCGTCCAGTAGTCTCCTACCTGGTTGGACTTTACATTAATTGGTTTAAGGCCACATGCGGATATCAATGCACAGCCGGAAATAATCAGAGTTTTCTTCATTTGATGTCCTTATTTCAGTTAGAACGATACAGTCAATATTGAGTAGTCTGTTTGACGAGCCACTTTCCAATCTTTGGATAAATATCTTCCCGAGCTGTACGACCTTTTACCACCAGACCATAAGCAAAGTTTCTGGTGACCGGTTTTCTCCAGCACGGTATTTATGGTGCGTCGTTAAAGGCAGGAAATTCAAAGTCTTGTTTATTGGAAAACGGTGTACTGTGGCCATGACCACCCCACTCGAATAACCAGCAATCGAAGCCCAAATCAGAGAGATAAATGGCCAGATCACGAACGGCATCGGAATTAGATAAAGTGCCATGGGCAATAATCACCGGCAGGCCGGTGATATTGGTTTTGGCGTTTAGCAGGCGGTGAAGAACAATTTCACCGCTGCTTCTGATCTTTACAGGAAATTGGAGTTCTTTCATTTCTATTTTGCTTAGCTAGCCCCCGACTCCAGTTCATCGGAGATTAAATCGAGCTCAGCACAATATTCGTCAATTCTAGGTAAGGCCCCAGTTTCAATCGTTTTGATTAACGGTGAATAGTCCCCTTTATTCCTAGACGCCATCCCATGAATTACAGACAGCATCTCAACGTAATCATTTCGAACTACAGCAGCCCAACCAGCTTGAATCTCATGAACTGTCTCAAATCCTTCCGGAACTTTTATCTTTCTTCCAGCTATTTCGAACTCATATGCCCTTTGGTAGGCATCTTTGATTAAGTCGACAACCCTAATCAAATTATGAAAATCAACTTCGTTTGTTTCATCCGCATGCAATGCTTCAAGAAGATCAACAACCAGAAGCTGATGAGAAGTCTGAACAATCCGAATAAGGTTTTCTGGCCTAGTCTTCAACCAAGAAATGTAGTCATCGATATCCATTACTTTCTCAACTTCGATAATGACTCTGTTCCTAAGTACGTCATCCAACTTGGTATTAATGCTCTCGACGCGAGAGTTTAATAATTCATAAGCTAATGAATATTCCCAAAATGGCTTTTGAGAGAATGCAATTTTCTTCACCTTTAGGCTCTCATTTTCAAGTGCCTCAGGATAAGAGCTACGATAAAGGCTGATACAATGAATTAAAGAAAAAACGGCACTTACACCAAGAACAAGGAGTAAATATACTAATTTCGACAAGCCCCATGATTCAAAGTAGAAGTTCAAAGCCTCTATACAGACCCAAAACGAACTGAAAATTACGAAAGCCTCACCTAGCAACCTCTTCCATTGTTTAACAAAAAACTCTTTAACATGTTCGTGCCAAGGGGCATACGTCAGCTTTCGTTCGCCCGACATCCTTGGTTTTTTTGATTCATCTTCCATAACACCGCGCTCCAAATTCAACACAACCAAAAAACTAACAAAGGTTATTTACCATACTATCACTTCAAATATAAATTACTGACCAAAAAAAACGGGAGCCAAAGCTCCCGTTTTTATTACGCTCAAACCAACTAAATCTTAAGATTCTGCTTTCGGCTTCTCACGCAGTTTGATATGCAGTTCACGCAGCTGAGCGTTGCCAACCTCTCCCGGTGCGTCGGTCATAACACACGCAGCAGACTGAGTTTTCGGGAAGGCAATCACTTCACGGATCGACTGAGCACCGGTCAGCAGCATTACTAAGCGGTCTAAACCAAATGCCAGACCACCGTGTACCGGAGCACCGTACTTCAGCGCGTCCAGCAGGAAGCCAAACTTCTCTTGCTGTTCTTCTTCGCTGATACCCAGTACGTCGAATACCGTTTCCTGCATGGACTGTTCGTGGATACGGATAGAACCACCGCCCAGCTCACAACCATTAAGAACCATATCGTAAGCACGAGACAGCGCTGTGGTTGGCGCCGCTTTCAGTTCTTCCGGAGAGCATGAAGGTGCGGTGAATGGGTGGTGAATCGCAGTGATGCCACCGTCTTTGGTTTCTTCGAACATCGGGAAGTCGACAACCCACAGAGGTGCCCACTCACAAGTGTACAGGTTCAGGTCTTCACCCAGCTTACAACGCAGTGCACCCAGCGCTTCGTTTACGATCACTTCTTTATCCGCACCGAAGAAGATAATGTCGCCGTTTTGTGCGCCCAGCTTGTTCATAATGTTCATGGTGTTTTCTTCACCGATGAACTTGATGATTGGAGATTGCAGGCCGTTAACGCCGTTTTCAATCTCGTTCACCTTAATCCAAGCTAAGCCTTTCGCGCCGTAGATGCCAACGAACTTGGTGTATTCGTCGATCTGCTTACGGGAGATTTCAGCACCACCCGGTACACGCAGCGCCGCTACACGACCTTTAGGGTCTTTCGCCGGGCCAGCGAATACTTTGAATTCGATGTCTTGCAGGAATTCAGCCACGTCGACCAGCTGCAAAGGAATACGCAGGTCTGGCTTATCCGAACCGTACTTTTCCATCGCTTCGGAGTATGGCATACGTGGGAATTCACCCAACTGTACGTTTAATTCTTTTTCGAAGATTTCGGTGATCATGCCCTGCGTCAGCGACATGATTTCTTCTTCATCGATGAAAGACGCTTCGATATCGATCTGAGTGAATTCTGGCTGACGGTCAGCACGCAGGTCTTCGTCACGGAAACACTTAGCAATCTGGTAGTAACGGTCAAAACCGGAAACCATCAGCAGCTGCTTAAACAGCTGTGGCGACTGAGGCAGTGCAAAGAAATTGTGCTCGTGCGTACGACTTGGCACCAGGTAGTCCCGTGCGCCTTCGGGCGTAGCACGGGTCAGGATTGGCGTTTCGATATCCAGGAAGCCATTGTCTTCCAGGTAACGACGTACGTGGGAAGAAACCTTCGAACGGAAACGCAGCTTCTCCTGCATTTCAGGACGACGCATATCCATGTAGCGGTACTTCAGACGGATGTCTTCGCCCACGTCGGTGTAGCCGTCTAACGGGAACGGAGGCGTTGCAGCCTTGTTCACCACATTGATTTCTTTACCCAGTACTTCGATTTTACCGGTGCGCATGTTTTCGTTGATCGTGCCTTCCGGACGACCACGAACACGACCCGTGATCTGAACCACAAACTCAGAACGCACGCTGTCGGCGGTATTAAAGGCTTCAACCGTATCCGGATCGAATACCACCTGAACCAGACCTTCGCGATCACGAACGTCTAAGAAAATTACGCCACCGTGGTCACGGCGACGGTGAACCCAACCACAAAAGGTTACGGTTTCGTCAATCAAGGTTTCGTTGATATCACCACAATAGTGCGTGCGCATCGTTTGGTCCCGCATCAATACGTAATAGAAAATAAAAGTCGGGCAGTATACAGAATTTTTTCCGGGCGGCCGATACCCAAACATGAATTAATGATGAAACCTGAAAAGCAATGGCCTGAGATAGGGAAACAGCGGCTAAAAGTGGGCAAGCCACAGTGAGAATGCCTCATCTGCCCTGCCATCACGACGTAAATCCACCTTGAGAAGGCCTTTCACTCAGGTAATCTCAAACGCAGTCTGACGATTCGACATCACGTCAATGGCACATGTATCAGCAAAGCCTCATACAAACACAACAACAATATCGACGATGGGATGCTTATTAATCCCAGCTTAGGAGCCTATTCAGTATGCAATCTTTCACAAATAAAGTAGTCGTAATAACCGGTGCGGCATCCGGCATTGGTCGCGCCCTGGCGCAACAACTGAGTGTTGATGGCGCCCACCTGGCACTGTCCGACGTCAACATGGCCGGACTGGAGGAAACCAAGGCGTTACTGAAAGGAAGCGGTAACGTTACATTGCATACGTTAAACGTTGCTGACCGTGCTGCCTGGGAAGCCTACGCAGAATCGGTAATTGCTGACCATGGCCAGGTGGATGCGATCATTAACAATGCCGGTGTGGCGCTGTCAGAGACCATCGAAAAGATGAGCTACGAAGACATGGAATGGATCGTCGATATTAACTTCTGGGGTGTGGTATATGGCACCAAAACCTTCTTGCCGTTACTGAAAGCGCGCCCGGAAGCCGCCATTATTAACGTTTCAAGCATCTTTGGCATTATCGCACTCCCTACCCAGGGCGCTTACAACGCAACCAAGTTCGCAGTCCGCGGTTTTACTGAATCATTGCGCCAGGAACTGGCCAATACCAATGTCATGGTCACTACAGTTCATCCAGGCGGTATCAAAACCAATATTGTCCGCAATGGCCGCATGAAAACGTCCATGGCTGGTGATAAAACTCTGGAGCAACAAGCCCACGAGTTTGAAAAAATGGCAAGAACCACACCGGCACAAGCAGCCAGCATCATTGTCAACGGCACCTTAAAAGGCAAACGCCGCATTCTGATTGGTTCCGACGCCAAAGCAATGGATCGTGCCCAACGCTTGTTCCCGATCAAATACACCGACATATTCGGCTGGGTGTTACGGAAGTTGGCGTAAGTCAGCCAACCTGGAGCACCAAAATCTATTAATGTAGTGGATTTTTTAACCCGGTGGCTTACAAAAGCCTACAAAAACAGGGATTTCATACTTGCCTCCCTTGTCTTTTTGAATAAGAATCATGGCGCCGGTTGATTGAAGCAACCGGCCATCCGGAATAAGAATACTATTAAGGACCTGAAACTTATGCCTGCCAAAAAAGCCGCTCCTGCACGTAAAATTACTGCAGTAAAAGAGAAGTTCACCAAAACTCAAATCCTGAATGAGATCGCAGACAACACAGGTCTGTCTCGTAAAGAAGTGACTGCTGTACTGGAAGAACTCAACGTTGTTATCGAACGCCACGTTAAGAAGCGTTCAGTGGGTGAGTTCACCCTGCCTGGTCTGCTGAAGATAAAGACCGTTAAAAAGCCTGCCCAGAAAGCTCGCAAAAACGTGCCAAATCCTTTCCGTCCTGGTGAAACCATGGACGTTGCTGCAAAACCTGCTTCTACCAAAGTTAAGGTTCTGCCACTGAAAAAACTGAAAGACATGGCTCTGTAAGAGTTGTATCTTTGCGGGAAAGGCGGTCTTTGATATCCAAGGTATCAGGCCGCTTTTTTTGTGCCTGATATCCTGAATTAATATCATGTCTGAGCTGATTACCCTGCTGCAAAAAATCGAATCCTGCACCTTATGTGCTGAGCATTTACCACTTGGTCCACGCCCTGTTGTAAGGGCTTCGGAAAGCGCGCGGATTTTAATTATTGGTCAGGCTCCCGGGACAAAAGTGCATGCCAGTGGAATTCCATGGGACGATGCCAGCGGTAAACGTTTAAGGGAATGGCTGCAAACCGACCCAGACATTTTTTATGACAGCAGTAAAATCGCCATTATACCAATGGGCTTTTGTTATCCGGGCAAAGGCAAAAGTGGTGACTTACCTCCTCGTAAGGAATGCGCCCCACATTGGCATGAAACACTTTTGCAATGTATGCCCAATATCGAACTGACCTTACTGGTTGGCAATTACGCCCAGCAATATTATCTAAAAGATGCCAGTTCGAACCACAACTCAGACCCGTCGGATTCTTATCTGAAGAAATACAAAACCCTGACCGAAAGAGTCAAACATTGGCATAACGCTCCGGCTGGTTTTATTCCGCTGCCCCATCCATCACCGAGAAATCAGATCTGGTTGAAGAAAAATGCCTGGTTTGAGGATGAAGTCGTTCCTCATATTCGTGCCGAAGTACAGCGTCTTCTACCCCCAGAGCCACCAAATAGGAGCGGTTATGTTTAAACGTTTGCTAATAGTATTCAGTTATTTGGGGTATTTTCTGCTGGCTCCGGTACTGCCATTAATTGTCTGGCAGGGAAAAAACACGCGAAAAACAGCACTCAGACTGCCAGAAGCCGACGGGCCAAGATCCGGGGAGTTTAATTCTGCAACACCCGCTTCGCTGGATATTCTGCATCTCGGGGAAAGCACCGTCGCCGGGGTTGGTGTTAACCATAGCGACCTGGGTTTTACCGTCAGTATCAGTCGTGCACTAGCATCTAATAAGATTAACCACCAATGGCAATATATTGCACAAACCGGAATTGATACTTCCGGATTAATCAAACTGGTTAACGAGCATGGTACGATTCCCGATTGCAGCCACCTGATTATTACCATGGGGGTGAACGATACCACCGGGTTTTCCCGGCGTAAGCTCTGGCGTGAAAACCTGAAAACTCTGGTTAACAACGTTCAGCAAAAGAACCCAGATGCAAAGGTGATTTTCACCCAGATACCGCCCATGCATCGCTTCCCCGCACTGGCGAGACCGTTAAACTATTTTTTAGGATTACGTGCCTGGCAACTGAATCAGGAACTACAGCTGCTCTGCCAGCAGAATAACTGGTGTTTTATTTCTATAGATATTCCACTGCAACCTGAATGGATGGCAGAAGATGGCTATCACCCTAACGCCAGAGGATATCAATTATGGGGAGAAGGTGTTGCGAAAGAAATCAGCGACTTTTAAATTTGATAGAACACCAGACAAGCACTAATTTAAAACGGGCGACTGTAAGTTCGGGGCTGAAATACTATATCTAAACCTCTAAACGCCTTAACTGCAGTTCTAGACACCCTAAGATTCATCTCATCAATGGAAAGTTTTCTCTTAATCTATCTTCGACATTACACACATTAAAATCAATATCAACACTAATCAATTCCTCTTCAAGTCCAGCATGGACAATCGATGCATTAATAAGATCTACAGCATACAAAGAAAGGTATTTTTTCTCATCGAAGTTCAATTTTTGATGATTATTTATTTTTTCAATAGCACCCTCCATAGAACTCTTGCAGCCATCAAAATCCCCTAAAGAGAACAATATATGCCCTCGCAAAAGCAGATGACTATATATGACATTTCCAAACCAGTCAGATACATCAAGGTTTTTCTTTGCCCCAATATAGTCACCTTTAGAAGCTGAGCGAATCGAAAAAGTAAAAAACAAACCTGAAAAAAAAGGAAAAATCAACCTCTTCATTTATTCACCTTCATACTCTTCTAAAATATTTTTAATGCCTTTAGAAATCTTACTACCTGCAGTATGAAGAGCCCCTTTTACATTTCTTTCATGCATAGGCCTTGTCTTCTCAGATGTCTTATATAATATTTTCGTAAAACTCTCGATCAACACTTTCATTATCCAGCGTACTGGCTGAAGTATCCTTCATTCTATCATCATAAGCCTGTTTATCTGCTATGCGTTGTTGTCGTTTTCCTGCAAGACCATCAAACCCTGCCTTATTATCGACGTTATAATAAACTGGCCTTTTCTTCTCTTTCTCAAGATTTTCTTTAATAATCTCCCCTGTCTTATTCTTTAAGGGGAAAGATTTATCCGCGATTTTATCAAGTATTTTTTCACCAATCTTATCAACAGTTGCACTGACAGTGCTTTAATATTGCTTGACCAGCTTTAACCACGGGTACCGTAGCAAAACTTACGCCAGGAGAAAGACCAAAGCCAGCCACACCACCTGCCGCTTGAATTGCTCCTACAGACTATCTTGTAATATTTTCATAACCATCGGGCTTCACGATATTGGTCGTATACTTTGAATGATTATCAAATATAGAAAGGTGATGTCCCAGACTACCATTTATCCCGTAACGCACGTAATGCCTTAAAAACATCGCGGTCACCTTCCCCCAGATGCGGGAATTGTTGTTTTAAGGTTTGCCGGATTGTATCGCTATGGAGACGTAAGAACGGGTTATAACTGCGCTCCTGACCGAGCGTCATAATCGGCATATCATCATGATCCAGCTCTGCGACACTCTGCTGCCAATGCAACGCTGTGGCATTTCCGGGTTCTCGACTCAATGCAAAATTGAGATTGTTCTTCATGTAGTCATGCCCGGGATACAACAAGGTTTCGTCAGGCAGGGGATTCAACTGAGAAACAAAAGTGTCGTACATCGTATCGACATCCCCCCCGTTAAAGCAGTTTCCGGCACAAGCATTAAACAAGGTATCACCAGAGAATAAAATCGGTACCGGATTGTATTCATCGGCTTCTGCCAATAAACATAAATGCACCGGTGTATGCCCTGGCGTATACAACACTTTTAACCGGATCGAACCCAGCTCAACCAGATCTCCTGCTACCAGACCATGATCGACATTGGGGATTTTGCCCATGGCATTTTTATGCGCCCATATTTGTGCTCCGGTTGCTGCAGCAATCACCGGATTACCCTCGATATGATCATGGTGTTCGTGGGTATTAATAATGCGTTTAATTTGCCAGCCATGCTGCTCAGCCAGAGCTAACATATGTTCGCCATCTAGCGGGTCAAGGGCGATGGCTTGCTTAGTTTGTTCACAACCGATCAGATAATTGAAGTTACCCAATCGGTTGAACATATAGCGACGCAGGATTTTCATTCAGTCAGTTACCGATATTACCAGTAGATGTTATCTTCTGCGCCCTCTTCGGCCTGCAGGTCTTCGACAAAGTGGCTCTCGAACAGACTTCTTAGTTCATGTGCCCGCGCTTCCAGCGTATCCGGCGCGTAGGGTACCGCCGGGCTGTGACCCCAAACAGGCCCAGGCCATGCCAGATCATCTTCAAAACGAGCGATATGATGGACATGGAGTTGAGCTACCACGTTCCCCAGCGCTGCCACATTCATCGATTTAGCAGAAAAGTGATCAGCCATTTTTTCCGTTACCCAGACCGACTCTTTCATCATCTGCTGCTGATCTTCTGCCGACAAATGGTAATATTCTCGCAAATCACTGCGGGCCGGGACCAGAATTACCCATGGATAGCGGCTGTCATTCATCAACAGCACCTGGCACAGAGGCAGGTGCCCCAGTAAAACAGTATCTCCCTGCAGACGTTCATCGAGCTGAAACATCGTCGTTCTCCTGATCGTGAGTTTTGCTTAATCTTAGCTCCGATGTTGGCACAGGTCACTGATTTGCAGACAGTTTTTATCGGTGAGCGGCAGCACAGCGATAACATGTCTCATCACTTACCGAGAAGACAGGAACGAACCCTGGCTTACCTTGTGGCATAACATCAGCCCCATGGCCGGTTGTCGCTGGCTTGTGGTGAGTCGATATCAATCATCATATCTGCTTTACAGAGAGCGAATTTGTTGCCCGTTTTTATCAAAGTTATCAGCCACCAACCACGCCTCAAATCGCACTTTTTGTTGTGGCCATTCGCTGTCTAATAATGAAAACCAAGCCGTATCTCGGTTACGCCCGTTATACACCAAGGCCTTACGAAAGGTACCTTCGTATTGAAACCCAAGACGCTCTGCAGCTTTCCTTGAAGGAGCGTTGAAAGCGTCACATTTCCATTCATAACGACGATAACCCAGTTCATCAAAGACATACGTCATCAACAGGTACATGGCTTCGGTGGCAGTAGCTGTTTGTTGTAGCTGCGGTGAAAAATGCACGTGCCCTACTTCAATCGAGCCATGCTGTGGCTGGATACGCATTAGCGCAGTCATACCAACCGCCTGATCCGTCTTGCCATCAATGATGCAAAAAAACAGCGGATCGGTCCCAAGACAGTTCGATACCAACCAGTTCTTAAACGCACTGAAATCGACAAACGGACCATAAGCCAGATATGTCCAGTTTTTACCCGCTTGATCGAGGGCATAGGCACGAAACAATTGCTCAGCATGTTGTTCTATATCCATTTTCTCCAACCGACAAAAGCGTCCAGATAAAGGCTTTGCTTTGGGTTGTGGGCAGGCCTGCCAGTCTGGTAACGGCTCACCGATGGGTTGCCCTAACGTATTCATATACACGGTCATTTTTGCTCCTTAAAAACTCACCATTTCTTTCAAAAAACGTCCTTCGATTTTTACAAACATCAGCCTACGACGGGAGTGTATTCTCATTAATGCCTGCTGTTGTCTTGCATAGTCACACCCATAGAAATAGGCATATTCGACCGCCGGAGCGACCATCGTAGCAAGAACTCCCTGATTGCACCCTGAATATGGTGATTAAATAGCAGATGCCAGAGTAAGGAGACTGCAATACCAGTTAGCAAAACAGAACATTCAGGCATTGCCATTGTCTGAGGATTATCCCGATAATGGAGTGACACACACCGGGATTTAATTCCGCAGCGCCAAAACGTGAAGTTGCGGCAGGTGCACGACGAAAAAATAACCGATTCAACAGACTTTTTGGGTAAATACACTTGTCTGATACTCTGATTTATTATCCAGTACGATCAATTAACGAGATTGATGCATCCATATGGCAACGCTTGTTACACCAGAGTTGTGGTACTCAGCCATTGGACGAACCTGGGCTGCTTTATCCCTTTCTTGATTATCGTTTCTTAAAAGCGCTGGAAGATAATGAGTGTATCGATGCCAATATCGACAATCCTCTCGAACAAAGTCATAGCGGTTGGCTGATTCATTATCTTGTGGGTGAAAATGCAGCCGGAGAAATTCAGCAAATCCTGCCGTGTTTTATTAAACAGCACAGCTACGGCGAATATGTATTTGACTGGGCCTGGGCTGATGCGTATCAACGCCATGGTTTCGATTATTACCCCAAGTTGCTGGTGGCCGCACCTTTTACACCTGCTACCGGGCCAAGGGTATTGGGTACCTCAACACCCGACTGGTCGTCTGTTTCCGCAGAATTGTATCGCCAGTGTGTCGAGCTGGACTTATCCGGCTTGCACATCAACTTCATCAGCCAGGAGAGTCATCAGCAGTTATCCCAGGTCATTAATGTGCTCGGGCGCCAGGCATGCCAGTTTCATTGGATCAATCAGGGAGCAGATGGCGAACGCTATCAGAGTTTTGATCATTATCTGGAACACTTCACCAGCCGCAAACGCAAAAGCGTCAGAAAAGAGCGTAAGAAAGTTAGCCAACAACACATTCGCATCGAGCGTAAAACCGCTGATCAGATCAGTGACGACGACATAAAAGTCTTCTACCATTGTTACCAGATGACCTATGCCCGGCGTCGTTCCCGTGGTTATTTAAATCTGGATTTTTTCCGCCAGTTATTAGCCACTATGCCAGAACAATTATTGCTAGTTTCGGCGGCGTACGAGGATGCTCCGGATAAAACCATTGCTTGTGCCTTGTATCTGTTTGACAACGATACACTTTACGGACGTTATTGGGGGGCGTTGGCTGACATCGATGCGCTGCATTTTGAGGCTTGTTACTACCAGGGCATCGAATTTTGTATCGAGCGGGGATTAAAACGATTTGATCCGGGTACCCAGGGCGAACACAAAATCAGTCGCGGTTTTCAGCCAACGCTTACCTACAGTGGACATCAATTATTGCACCCGGAATTTAATCAGGCAGTGGCGCGTTTTCTTAATGAGGAGGAGCAGCATATTCTCGCTTACCGCGACGACGCCGAAACACTGCTGCCCTTCAGAACTCATGATACTGATTGATACCCACCGGCAAAAATGCAAGCGGTGAGCAACAGAACAAGCCCGGTATCTGATCAGGCGATCTGGCAAAAAGGAGGTCTGCAAACCAGATAAAGAACACTGAGAAATCAGATGATTTTCTTTAACTCGGTGTAATCACCTTTTACGTTCAGGGTTACCGTCACTGGATGTTTGTTACGATTGCGGAAGAACCAGCCATGATTACCGGTAAACGCTGCCGTTAAATGCCCCTGATCTGCGTCAACACCACGACCTTTTTCATAAGAAATGGATCGTCGCTGACCAGCTTCACGACCATTGCCGTGCGCATCAAAGTTGATAGGCCCACCGTCAGAAACCCAAGCATACTGAGCAACAGCTCCGCGTTGCATGACCAGTTTGTATTCCGTCCCCTGTCCCGGTGTTAACACAAATTGAACGGTATCTTTCCAGGCGGATGGTGCTGGCTTGGCATTAACTTCAACCTTGACGTCAGCTGCGTTGCTTTCGGCAATCGATTGTTGCGTTTGTTCTGGAATACGAAGCGCAGAGTCATCGGCGGGAGACGGCAGTTTTACAGCAGTTTCCAGCGTACGATCGGCCTCGGCTTCTTCCGCTAACTGCCGTTTTATTTCCCCCATATCGGTCAGACCTAACCAGCGACCAACGCCGGTTGGGTCAACGGCATATTCGGCTGGTAGTACCAGGGTGACCAGTATCAATATCGCAACCAACAGCGCCAATAAGGTGGATTTAATCAGTTGTTTTGAGCTAGGCAGCTCACCCTTCGACGGTAAATTTGCGTTGTACATAAACGTTCACTGTTAAAAACAAAAGATAAAATCCAAAGTCGCAAGCGGCGCAGAAACTAAACCAGAAAGTAACCGCTGAGTTGATAGCCTATCAACAGAAAACCCGCGCTCATCATAACAATATTTGCCTGATAAGCATGATGACCAAAGGAAGAACTGCGCCGCCAGAAGCCCATCACAATGAGAATGCCACTTAACGCCAATAACTGACCTATCTCCACCCCAAGATTAAACGCTAGTAGATTCGGAATCAGTCCATCTGGTGAAATCTGATATTCAAGAATCTTGGTAGATAACCCGAAACCGTGAAATAAACCAAATACCAGCGTGGCAACCCGGGTATCCGGCTGCACACCAAACCAGCGACGGAAAGCGCCAAGATTGTCCAACGCCTTGTACACCACGGATAAGCCAATAATCGCATCAATGATGTAACTATTGATGCCGATTTCAAAGTACACACCCAACAGCATCGTCGTGGAATGGCCCAATGCGAACAAACTCACGTACACCGCAATGTGCTGCATCCGGTAAAGGAAAAAGATCACACCAAACAGAAACAGCAGGTGATCGTAACCGGTGACCATATGTTTGGCACCCAGGTAAATAAACGCAACAAGATGGGTTCCGGAAATCTCCTGAATGTACCCCTTATCCCCTTCGGCAACGGCATGACCGACCGCGTCCAGCGGTAATGCAAAGAGTACCAGTATAGGCAGCAATCGCTTCCCGTGTTGATAAAACAAGAAGAATGCGCAAGCTGCAATGTAGGTCCGGAGTGCTTTCGTCTGCAAAGGATATAACCGATGTTGGCTGTCTTCAGAATACGATATGGCACGCATTCAATTCATTGATGAGACCTTACCATCGACCACCGGTCGCAAGCCAATCTGAGGCCATGCAGCATGTATAGAAACGTAATCCGAATTGCCTAGCCGTGGGTAATTACGTATTTTGTCGAAAACTTTGTATGGGTCAAATCATGTCGCTGCGACTGGTTTTGGTATTTTTATTATTGCTACAGCACACACTGGTTAACACCGTTGCGGCCTCGGTGCACCTGTCTGCTGAAGACCATTCCATACGAGAAACACCCCATATTCATTCCTTAAGCGCTCTGATCGATATATTTTCAGACCAAACGTCGGAAGCAGATTCGCACGGAGAGGAAGGCCACGATACCCGTGATGAAGTACACGTTCATGTGGTAGTTCCCCTTGCCCATGTTACCGAAGTGGCCCTGGTAGAAATGCAAAGCGAGAGACCGCTGACCGTTTACCTGAGCTACAGCGGCATCACGCATCAGCCCCTGCTCCCCCCACCCAACGCCTGATTCACACTCAAAAACCGTCTTTCACAGCGGTTCTATGCGATTCGGGTCGTCAGTACGTACGGCGCTGAAGGCAGCTTCTAGGTGCTCGTTCATCAAATATAAACGGTGCTTACTTGCTGACCTTTGTCTCCCTCTGACGTCCCCGATAACACTTTGATACCGCTTGGTTTAAAAATTTGAATTTCGTTGCTTGGTATCGACCTGCAGCCTCTGGTTTGCACGTTCGCTGAGCACAGGTGGAAACTCGATGAAAACTCATACCCCGCAAGGCGTATTGATACCCTTGCTGATGTGCTGCGGTTTCAGCACCCTTGTTGAGGCTGATATTTCAGCCAATAACGGCAATGTCCTGACGCTGCAGCAAGCAGTAAATCGCACGCTGCAGAACAACCCGCACTTATTGGCCTACCCGTTTTATCTGCGTCAGGCCGATGCCGATAAGCTGCAGGCTGACATTCGCCCCATCCCACAGGTTGGTCTGAGTGCCAACAATATCCTCGGTAGCGGCAACAAGTCCGGTCTGGATGAGGCGGAAATCACGCTGTCATTCAGCCAAACGATTGAACTTGGTGACAAACGTCAGTCTCGTCATCGCCTCGCTGCAGGCAAGCAACAACTGCTTCAGGTTGAATACGATATCAGTCGTCTCGATACGTTGGCAGAAACCAGCCGTCGTTATTACCAACTGCTGGCACTGCAAGCAAAGGGAGACTTGCTGCAACAACGCATTCGACGCGAGCGTCAGGCACTCAGTGTCATCAAGCAGCGCGCTCGTGCCGGTGCGGTAGCTCAGGCGGATGTTGCCAATATGGCGCTGCAAGTCGCCAATAGTGAGGCTCAACAGCATCACAACTCGCGTGATCAACAACAAGCACGCCTGAGCCTGAGTCAGATGTGGCTGGCCAAAGCCGATTTTACTGCCGTCGCCGGATCACTGATCCAATCGCCTGCCTTACCCGGTCAAACCGAGCTGACAGCGAAAATTGATAACGGTATAAAATCGTTGCCCGATTACCGTTACCAGCTGGCAATGCAACGCCTGGCCGATAACCAACTCAAGCTGGCCCAGGCGAATGGTCGTTCCAACGTCACCCTGACAGCTGGTATTCGCCAACTCGAAGCAACTGGCGATCAGGCATTGATGGTTGGCTTTTCTATGCCACTGGCGTTCGACAATCCCAATCGTGGCCGCATCAGCAAGGCTCAGATAACACAGCAATTATCGCTGCAGCAAACCGACATCAAACGCCAGCAACTCAGCCTGGAGCTGACCGGCATCCAGCAGCAGCTGACAGCTAATCTGGAACACGCAGAGCATATCGAAACACAACAAATGCCTCTTGCGCGTCAACTGCTGCAAAGCAGTCAGACCGCTTATACCCAGGGGCGTTATTCAGTGTTGCAGTGGATAGATGCACAACAACAATTTTTCCGTTTACAGCTGCGCTTAATCGACACACGTCTGGCTGTGTTCAATCAGATTCTTGAGCTGGAGCGTGTGCTGGACCGTCCGATAGTGTCACCAACGGCACAATCAGAAACAACTGACGGTTTGGCAGAGAACAATATTTAAAGGTTTCAAACGATGAAAACATTCACATTTAACACCCTGTTGCGAGCTGTATTTATGGGTTCGCTATTATTCCCGGTTTCGTCTTTTGTAATGGCAGGCGGCGATCATGGTCACCACGACCATCATGAAGAACAAGAAGAAGCCAAAGGACCAAACGGCGGCAAGCTGTTAACAGAGGGGAATTTCGCATTAGAAATGACCATCTTCGAAAATGGCATTCCCGCAGAAATGCGTTTGTTCTCTTATGAAAATGGTGAAGCGATTGCACCCGAACAATTGAACGTTAGCGTGACACTTGATCGCTTAGATGGCACACGTAACACACTGCGCTTTAGTCCGGAGCGCGGTTATCGCGTCAGTGATCAAACCATCGCAGAACCGCACTCTTACGACGTGACCGTTCTTGCCAGCTTCGAGGGCAGAAGTTTCCAATGGAAATTCGATAGCCACGAGGGTCGCACTGAAATCACACCGCGTTTAGCGCGATTATCGGGCATAGAAACCGAAATCGCAGGCTCACAGGTGATCAGAACCAGCGATACCTTATTTGGCGTTATTGGCGCTCCTCAGGATCAGGTATTTAACCTGCACGCGCCATACTCCAGCATTGTTGAAAAAGTATTGGTCACCGTCGGCGATTCGGTGAAAAAAGGCCAGATATTGATGCGTCTGAAAAATACCGAGACTCTGCAAAGTTACAGTCTAACCAGTCCAAGCGGCGGTGAGGTAACTGACCTGAACGTTAACCAGGGTGATCGCGCTTTTAACCAGTCATTGATTCAGATTTCCGACCTGTCCAGGGTCTGGGTGAACTTATCCGCTTTTCCGGAAAATATTGAACACATCGCCATTGGCCAGGAGGTCGAAGTGTATGACATGCATGATCACGAACGAACCCTGGGGACCATAGAATACGTTGCACCACAAATGACTGGCGGTCATATCGCTCGTGCTCGTGCAGTCATCGATAATCAGAAAGGTCATTGGCGACCCGGTATGCACATCAAAGCCGATGTAAAAATTTCCGAACGACAGGTGCCACTGGCAGTTAAAACCTCTGCCCTGCAAACCTTCCGTGAGATGCCGGTGGTATTCGCAAAATACAACAACCAGTATGAAGTGCGCATGCTGACAATGGGTGAACAAAATGACGACTGGATCGAAGTGTTGGAAGGCCTTACGCCCGGCACAGAATACGTCACAGAAAACAGCTTTTTATTAAAAGCTGACATTCTGAAAGACGGCGCCAGCCACGATCATTAAACAGGGAGCGACCCATGAATCAATTAATTAACTTTGCCGTTGAACGGCGCTGGTTGGTGTTAGCTGCCACCTTGTTAATTGCCGTGCTTGGTATGTATAACGCCACCAAACTTCCGATCGATGCGGTGCCGGATATTACCAATGTACAGGTACAGATTAACAGCGAGGCCACAGGTTATTCGCCGTTAGAAGCGGAACAGCGTATTACCTATATCGTTGAAAATGCCATGGCAGGGATTCCTGATCTGGATTACACCCGATCGGTATCTCGCTACGGTCTGTCTCAGGTAACGGTGATATTTAAAGAAGGTACGGATATTTATTGGGCACGCCAGCAAATCAGTGAACGTCTGCAGGGCATCCGTAACAATCTGCCACGGGGTATTGAGCCGGAACTCGGCCCGATTGCCAGTGGTTTGGGTGAAATCTTTATGTATTCGGTCGCGGCCGAAAAAAATGCCGTTAAAGCCGATGGCACAGCTTACACCGCTCAGGATCTGCGCGAAATTCAGGACTGGATCATTCGTCCCCAACTGGTGACGGTGCCCGGCATAACGGAGATCAACACCATTGGTGGTTATGAAAAGGAATATCAGGTTGCTCCCTTCCCAGGCAAGCTGTTGGCCTACAAGCTAACCATCGCCGATATTATTACGGCACTGGAAAACAATAATCAAAATACCGGTGCTGGTTATATCGAGCGTAACGGCGAGCAATGGTTAATTCGCTCACCAGGCCAATTACATTCTCTTGATGACATTGCGCAATTAGTCGTCGCTAAGCGTGATGATGCGCCGGTAAGAGTAAAAGATCTGGCTGATGTACGTTTTGGCAAAGAACTGCGAACCGGAGCGGCTACCCGCAATGGTGAGGAAACGGTGCTCGGTACCGCCTTTATGTTGCTGGGTGAAAACAGCCGAACCGTTTCTGAAGCTGTCGCCCAGCGGCTCAAGGAGATTAATCCGAGTTTACCCCTGGGTGTGTATGCCGAGGCCTTATACGACCGCACGACGCTGGTAGAAAAAACCATCGATACCGTCAAGACCAACCTGTTTGAGGGGGCCGTACTGGTTATTGCGGTGTTGTTCGCTCTGCTGGGAAATATTCGAGCGGCATTAATTGCAGCATTGGTGATTCCGCTGAGTATGCTATTTGCCATTACCGGTATGACCAGCAATCGGGTATCGGGCAACCTGATGAGCCTGGGTGCGATTGATTTTGGTCTGATTGTCGATGGTGCTGTTATTGTTGTGGAAAATTCTTTGCGCCGCTTAGGCCTGGCGCAACAGCAGCATGGTCGTTTATTAACCCTGCAGGAACGCCTGAAAGAAGTGGCGGTCGCCACCCGCGAAGTATTCCGCCCGGCAGTCTTTGGCGTCTTAATTATTATGCTGGTGTATTTACCAATTTTCGCTTTAACCGGTGTTGAAGGAAAAATGTTCCACCCAATGGCTTTTACCGTGGTCGCAGCATTGTTAGGTGCCTTAATTTTCTCGGTGACCTTTGTTCCGGCAGCTATCGCCATTCTGGTGACAGGCAACGTCCGCAAGCAAGAAAATACCGTAATGAATAAAGCACGACAGCTGTATTTACCGATATTAAAAACATCACTCAATAACGCTCCTTTGGTGATGCTGACTGCGTTGCTTCTGGTACTGGGTAGTGCTTTTCAGGCAAGCCGCATGGGCAGCGAGTTTCTGCCACAGCTGGATGAGCATGACATCGCGTTACATGCATTACGCATTCCCGGCACCGGTATTGAACAGGCAACACGTATGCAACAGGTGCTGGAGAAACAACTACAACAAATACCCGAAGTCAGAACCACCTTTGCTAAAATCGGTACCGCAGAAGTAGCAACGGACCCGATGCCACCGAATGTCGCTGATGCATTTTTAATGTTAAAGCCGCGAGCTGAATGGCCAGATCCGGGCAAGAGTAAACAACAACTGGTGCAGGAAGTGCGTGAGTTGGTAGAGCGTATTCCAGGCAATAACTACGAGCTCACCCAACCAATTGAAATGCGTTTCAACGAATTAATCGCCGGGGTGCGTTCCGACGTTGCGATTCGTATCGTTGGCGATGATCTTGATGTGATGGCGCAATACGCCGAAAAAGCGACAGCCCTGTTAGCAACAATTGCCGGCGGCCGCGATGTACGTATGGAGCAGGCCAAAGGTTTGCCAATGATATCGGTGGTTCCGGATCGCGATCACCTGGCATTGTTGGGGTTAACCGTAGCCGATATTCAGAACGCTCTGCAAACCGCTATCAGTGGTCGGCAGACGGGCTTGATATATGAGGGTGATCGCCGTTTCAAACTGCTGGTGCGTATGGATAAAAGTCTGCGTAAAAATCCAGAAGCGCTGGCGCAGATTCCGGTGGCGATTCCCTACCCCGCTAATCCGGATGATGAAAAATCTGAGCTGGATTATGTGCCGCTCGGAGAAGTCGCAGACATCATCGAAATTCAGGGTCCCAACCAGATTAACCGTCGCTTTGGTAAACGCAATATCGTTGTCACAGCGAATGTTGAAGGTCGTGACCTGGGCTCATTTATAAAAGAGACCCAGCAGGTTATGCGCGATCAACTTGAGTTACCGGCCGGCTATTGGCTGGAATACGGCGGCACATTTGAACAGCTGCAGTCTGCCAGTCAGCGCTTGAGCATGGTGGTTCCGCTGACGTTATTGCTGATTTTAGGGCTGCTTTACAGCGCCTTTCATTCGCTGCGTGATGCTTTGGTGATCTTTACCGGTGTCCCGCTGGCATTAACTGGCGGCGTAATTGCTCTGACACTGCGCGATATGCCACTGTCGATTTCGGCAGCTGTAGGCTTTATTGCGTTATCCGGTGTTGCGGTTTTAAACGGCGTGGTGATGCTGTCGTTTATTCGCGAATTACGCGATGAGGGCCAACAGATGGCTCAGGCAATCTGTGACGGTGCCAGTCAGCGTTTGCGTCCGGTACTGATGACAGCACTGGTGGCCAGCTTGGGTTTTGTTCCCATGGCGTTTAATTCCGGGACAGGGGCTGAAATCCAGCGACCACTCGCTACCGTCGTTATTGGTGGGATTATTTCATCGACTCTGCTTACGCTGGTCGTGTTACCAACATTGTATCAGTGGGTATACCGATATTTCGGTGAGAACAATGCCAGCACGAATTAATTACTGACAGAAAACAGCGCGCGATTCGCTAATACCGCGCGATCATATTCACACAACAAAGCGATCCTCAAATGAGGATCGCCGCAATGGACCGCAACAGATCGTCTGAATATCAAACGTAAGGAATCGCGTTGTAAACTGCGTTATGCTTTAGCCATCCAAGTTCACGCAGCCAAACCATGAAGAACCTACTGGTCATAGCGCACACACCGTCTGATAATCTTCAGAAAATTACTTCAGCAATCAGAGCAGGCTTTGAATCAGCAGAGTCCAGACAGGTTTCGATCACCATACGGTCCCCCTTTGACACGCAACCGCACGCGGTAAAATCTGCAGCAGCGATTTTATTGCTTACGCCAGAAAATCTCGGTTATATCTCTGGCGCACTGAAGGATTTCTTTGACCGTTGTTACTATCCTTGCCTGGAAGAAACTCAGGGTAAACCCTGTGCAGCCATTATTCGTGCAGGTCATGACGGGACCGCCAGTGTTAGCGCTTTACAGACCATCACAACCGGACTGCGCTGGCGCTGGGTACAGGCGCCATTAATTCTTCGTGGTGAGTGGCAAAAGCACTTTCTTGAGCAAGCGGAGGAGCTGAGTTGTGCCATGACCATGGCGTTGGATCAGGGAATCATCTGATGATGGCAGTAATAAACTGAAATACACCCGGTGCTGGGTATCATTAAAATCACTGTTCGACGCTTAAAAAGCGATCTCTGCCTTGTTTTTTAGCGCGGTACAAATAGCTGTCGAGGAAGTCGAGAACCTGAGACAGTTTCAGTTCCTGATGAGGACGAGGAGTAACCGAGATATAGCTGCCTGAGGCAGTCAGTGGAACTACTTTGCCATGATCATTTTTTACCGCCATGCCATGAATGGCTTTTTGCACCCGGGCAACAACCGCATCTAGCTGATCCGGCTGACAACCGGGTAAAATCAGCGCAAATTCTTCACCACCCAAGCGACCCACATGGTCGGTTGGCCGCATTACTCCTTTCAGGGTTTTACACAACTGTTTCAGAACACGATCACCGGTACCGTGACCATGCACATCGTTGACTTGTTTAAAGTGATCGATATCTAACAGAATCATGGCAAACACATGATATTGACGTTGGCCCCTCGACCATTCGCGGCAATAGGTGCGTTCAAAACCACGACGATTTTCCGCTCCGGTAAGCGGATCGGTCAGTGCCAGTCTCGCTTGCTCTTCCGATTGTTTCACCATCACCAGGCAGGCAGCAATCACCGCTGCCAGATGTTGCATAAAGTCGGTCGCCATACCCGGCTGAAAACGATCATCATTATTTGAATATAAACGCAGCTGACCGAGGTACAGATTATTCCGCATCAGAGGCAATGCCAGACCACTCTTCCAGGGAGGAGGAGGCGTTACGGCATGTGCTTCAATAATGGGAACACGGCTTTGGAATTCGAGTTGATTCAATAACACGCCCTGATCAATATCCAGCGCTTGCAACATAGCCGCTTTCAATTCGCCGTCGGGATCGCAGACTTTCAGCGTGGCAGCATCGAGATCAAACTGGTCGGGCAACCCCTCCAGCAACAGAGTCAGAAAGTCCAGCCAGGTCTGGCAGGAAAGTAGTTGTAGTTCAAAAGCCTGCAGTCGCTTTAACAGCGCTTCATTGCGCCTGGCGTTTTCCAGCAGTTCCGTCAGATCCACGCGGGTACAGCTCCTTTATCAATTTAATCAGTATAGATGCTCGTTTCAATTTCACCTGCCATTCAATGAAATCGGCGGAAAAAAAACCGTTTCTTTGCTAGACTCTCGCGCTTTCATTTGTCCCGTAGCGATATGTCTCAAAGCGTCTTATTTTTTGACTCTGGTGTTGGTGGCCTCAGCGTATTGGCAGAAGTACGCCAGCTCTGTCCGCAGCTGGAATTGCGCTACCTGATGGATGATGCCCAATTTCCTTATGGTCTGAAGCCTGACGATGCTTTGCAAAAACGGGTTGTTGAGGTTTGCCAGCAGGCAGTTAGCGCGTTTGCGCCAGACCTGCTGGTAATTGCCTGCAACACCGCCAGCACCCTGACGCTACCGCAGTTACGCCAGACAATAGACATCCCGATTGTTGGGGTGGTACCTGCCATAAAACCCGCAGCCGCGTTGGCTAATGGTGGCCATATTGGCTTGCTTGCCACACCAGCAACGGTTGACCGCCTGTACATCAAAGACCTGATTCAGGACTTCGCTGAACATTGCCAGGTGGTTCGCTTTGGCAGTTCGCAGTTGGTGCAATGGGCTGAAGATCATCTGCTCAATGACCAGCCCCTGACCCAACTGAAAGACCACCTGCAACCCTGGTTTAACGATTACCCAGCGATGTCTCATGTGGTGCTTGGTTGTACCCATTTCCCGCTACTGAAACAACAATTACGCCAGCACTGGCCGGCTATCAGCTGGATTGATTCGGGTGAGGCCATTGCCCGCAGGGTGGCTTCACTGCTGCAACAACCGTTAACGACCCCGTCTCAGATATCTGGACAAACCGCTGCCACGCACGCCGGAATGCACCTTTACTGGACTTCATCTCAGCCACATCAACCCGGCGCAGAACGTTTTCTGCGACAGCTGGGCGAACTGCAGGACGTAAGGTCTTTGCCGTGCTGAAACTGAAAATTCTTATACAATCAACCAGCCGTTGTATAACTTTTTAATTTTTGAGTAAAATACACAACTTATTATCAAGTCAGCAACCGAATAACGGAAACTTCATGTCGAATCTTGATCAACACTACCGCCAGATTCTCAGCGAACTGGGCGAAGACGTTAACCGCGAAGGCTTATTAGATACGCCCAAACGTGCTGCTAAAGCCATGCAATACCTAACCAGCGGTTACACCACCAGCCTCGAAGAAGTGGTCAATGGTGCGGTTTTTACCAGTGATAACGATGAAATGGTGGTGGTCGAAGGCATCGAATTCTATTCCATGTGTGAACACCACATGCTGCCGTTCCTTGGTAAAGCGCACATTGGCTACCTACCCAATGGCAAAGTACTGGGGTTATCTAAATTCGCACGAATTGTTGATGTGTTTGCCCGTCGTTTCCAGATTCAGGAAAACATGACCAAGCAAATAGCCGATGCAGTAACGGAAGTTACCGGCTGTCGTGGCGTCGGTGTGATCATCGAAGCGAAACACATGTGTATGATGATGCGCGGTGTACAGAAACAAAACTCCATGATGCGTACGTCTGTGATGCAAGGTGACTTCCGCGACAACCAGTCAACCCGCACTGAGTTTATGCGCTTGATTGGAATGTAACTTTACTCTGATAATCATCGCAGCAACAAATTCGGAGCTGCGATGACTTTACCCGATTGGTGGTTAGCCACACTTTCTCTTTATCTCTTAGGCACCGCCTTCGCACTTGATGCCGTTTGGCAGGGACGAACCGCACAAGGAACCATCGCCTGGCTCGTTGTACTGATCTTTATCCCGATGGTTGGCATTCCGCTGTATTTACTATTCGGCAGCCGTAAATTTCACGGTTACCGACTGGCGCGTCGTCGTGGAGACGCCCGTCTTAATGCACTGAACCATCAAATTCGCCTCTCGTTAATGCCTTTTGCCAGCCCTGCGAACGCCATTACTCAGCCGCTTTATAATCTCTTTCGTTTGCCAATGACACACAGTAATCACTGTCAATTACTGATTAATGGCGAGCAAACTTTCGCAGCAATGGAGCAAGCGATTCGTCAGGCAAACCATTCCATCTGCGTACAATTTTATATCGTCCGGGATGACGCTACTGGCCAACAGCTGGCCGATGCGCTAATCGAAAAAGCGCAGCAAGGTATTCAGGTGTATTTCCTCTACGATGAGATTGGTAGCCATGGCCTGAGTACCACGTTTACAGAAAAACTGGCGAATGCCGGCGTGCGTATTTCACGATTTAATGCATTACAACTGCGCCATCGTTTGCAGATTAATTTCCGCAATCACCGTAAATTAATGCTGATTGATGGCGAACGATGCTTTATTGGCGGCATCAACCTGGGCGATGAATACCTCAATAAGAATCACCAGTGGCGCGATACACATATACAGATTCACGGTCCGTCGGCGTTAACCTTTCAATTATCTTTTATTGAAGACTGGTACTGGGCGACGCAATATCTTCCGCGGTTAAAATGGCAGCCAGTGGCTGCCATCAATTCGCCAGATAATCGTCCATCAGACAGCGACAACACCAGCCACAGCGCGGTAATGTGCATTAATACCGGTCCGGCAGATAACCAGGAAAGTGCCAGCTTATTTTTCAGCCATTTGATCCACCAGGCAAAAAAACGCGTATGGATTGCCACCCCCTACTTCGTGCCAGACATCGCCACTCTATCGGCATTGAGGCTGGCTGCTCTGAAAGGTCTCGATGTCAAAGTCCTGCTACCCGCCCGCACCGATAAATGGCTGGTACAACAAGCGATGGGCAGTTATGTCGAAGAACTGAGTCCTTGTGGTGTGCAGTTTTATCACTATCAGCCGGGCTTTATGCATCAAAAGGTGCTGTTAATTGACGAGCACTGGAGTTCAATTGGCAGTGCTAATCTTGATAACCGATCGTTACGGATTAATTTCGAGGCCAATGCACTCATCTTTGATGAGCAGTTTGCAGCCCAGATTGAAACGATGTTGCAACAGGATCTGGAACAATCGTTGCCTTTGGCGGTTAACAACAGTCGCATCAAACGATTAATAACTAAAACAGCACGCTTAAGCGCACCAATTTTGTAATGACTGCAATCCTGAAGTTTGCCTTTAACAAACTCTGTTTGAAAATAATTCCACTGAACGAGATCAGATCAAAATTAATTCTTTTTAATTAGACAAAAATACCAACATCATAAAATCGATCACTTGATGCCTACGTTGGTTACCTAACTACGACGTAATAAAAGCTGATATCCGGGGTTTATTTGATCAAATAGTCAAATCCGATTACCTTAAACCTCCCAAGGAGCATAACAATAACTATAAGAGGCTATGTCAATGAGGCTATTACAGGCATTCATATTGGCTACAAGTTTGCTTGCCCTGACAAGTCAGGCGCGCACCATCGCCAGCACCGATTTTTCTGAAATTCTTCCTCCAGCTGCCGAACAGCCACAACTGCACCTTAATGGTGCCTCCATCCGCAGTTATTACTATCTGGTTGATACTTACATTGGCCTGCTATACATGGAAAATCCGGCAAACAGCGCCGAAGCTATTATCAATGACGAAGGCTACAAACGCATCATGTATCACATCTTGGTACACCGGGTTTCAGGCCGTCGCATTGCAAAAGCCATGTACGATGCCTTGCAGCTGAATGTATCTCGCGAGGAAGCCATTCAACTCGAAGACCGCCTGGACCAGTTGGTAAAAATGTTCGATGCAAAAATGAAACGTGGTGATGAAGGGTATGTCGATTACGTCCCCGGTGTGGGTTCAAGAATCGTCATTAAAAACGAAGTAAAAGGCATCTTGCCGGGTAAAGACCTGTACGACGCACTGCTGAAAATCTGGGTGGGGGAAAATCCGGTGTCACGTCGCTTTAAACAAGAAATTTTGGATTACAATCAGGACCAGCTGGCCTCAGACTGACGCTTTTCGCTCTTTACAGCGGCGGTTTGATATCAGACTCTTTGGTTAATTATTACCGACTAATAAAAATCAGGGTTTGATATGTCTGAAAAAGTTGTGATTACCGGAGCATCATCCGGTATTGGCGCCGCACTTGCGTGGCAATATGCTGCTAAAGGCTGTGACATTGCCTTGTGCGCCCGCCGTCAAGACAAGCTGCAGCAATTGTGTGAGCAACTGCAAAAGCAATATCCTCATCAGCAGTTTATTCATGAGTCTCTTGATGTTGCACAATTGGACACCGTTGCCGATGTATTCGGACGTCTGAAATCACGCCTTGGACAACTGGATATCGTAATTGCCAATGCCGGCATCACCGATGTAAGAGCCACAGGCAATGGCCAACTGGACAAAGATATTCGCATTATTAACACCAATTTGCTTGGTGCTATCGCAACCATCGATGCTGCGGTTGCTATTTTCCGGGAGCAGAAAAAAGGCCACCTGGTGGGTATCTCTTCGTTCTCCGCCTTCCGGGGTATTCCCGGCAGTGCAGCGTACTCCTCCAGCAAGGCGGCATTGACCAATTATCTTCAAGCTGTCGGTACCGAGCTATTTAGAAAAAATATTAAAGTGACTTGTATTCACCCTGGATTTATTAATACCGACATCTCCGACAATATGGAAAAATTCCCGTTTGTTATCGAGGCAGATAAAGCCGCGAGTGCCATGGTGAAAGCGATCAACCAAGGAAAAAAGAATGCTACCGTGCCATCGTGGCCGTGGGCGATCTTAAAAGGTGTGATGCCGAGGTTGCCAGATGCTATCATTTCGAAGGTTTTCTGATCACAACATAATAATCTTTCGGTTAGGCGCGAGACGCGCTTGAATTATAGAACGTCGTCTCTTGCCCTTGTCTGCTTACATTATGCCAAGCAAACCAAAAACTCCGATGGGTAATAGCAGTGTCCACTGGGGTAACGTTATAAACGTTTTGAAATTAAAAAAATACCAGCCAACACCAATAAACACTAGCGAGAAAATAATAAAGGCAACCGAGATACCGCCGATAATATTTTCAAGCGAACTTACGTTAAACCAACCCACATACGTCAATACCAGTCCACACATAATCAGAGTGACTGATACCATATGCCAACAGGCGATCAGTGTTGCTTTAGGGATGTCGGGCAGATCGGATTTAAGAAACGGCCTAATCGGATCCAGCTGACCAGCAAAAACATGCACACAGGATGTGAATAAGCAGATTAATCCTGCCATAAAAATCCAAATATTCATAAAAACTCCTTACAACAATAGCGACGTATAACCAATGAATGAAGACCTGCCAACATGCACAAGAAAAAGTGCCCTGCTATTAACAGCCTACCCCAGGATTTTGCTAGGCAGGTGGTAGCATTTTCAGCGTTGCTGGCACGATTAACTTGTGCATTGGTGTAATAAAAAACATATACAGTTTTCCTAGTGTATTTTTTATATGAACAACCGTGCTGGCGTAAACCTTGACCTGACTACCTGTTGGTTCAATGTAAAATGACACCTTAACATTTAAGTGTTTATCACAATCTTCAAGTATCACTTCATTTTGCGAATGAAAGTGAAGGGTAAAAATTCCCACCCGATCACCTACCTTATAATCGTTCGCAGCCTTAGAGGAATCAATATCGGATAACAAACCAAGATCTTTCAGACCAAATTTTGAAACAATCTTATTGCGCAGAGACATCAAGGAGTTGATCCACTCAGGCGAATTGTTAGCGACGGACAGGAATACATCTAAAGCTGACTGGTTTTCGTAACGAGTTACAGATGTGAAGCAATCAGAAAAATAGGCGCCTGCGACGTATGAAACGACCTCTGATTCGGCAGGAATAGGTTCCATAAAGCTTTCCTCATAATGAATATGGCGCCTCGATAAGAGACGAGAGCCAGTTGATAAAAATGTGTAGCAAAGTACAACTGAGCCAACGGTGCAAAATTCCGGTTTAATTTCTTGTTACGTGCCATGTTTATACACTCAACTTGATCATGTTACTCCTCCCTGGCATTGAGTCTTTCGCTGCTACTGGCCGGAAATATTCCCGCCAGCTCTTACTCTTCGCCACATCAAATTGAAGCGTCTCTTCACTCTTACTAAACACGTCGTTGAAACCGTCATCTCACCTTACATCAATAACACAACACAGATAATGATAAAATTAGTATTAATGTATTATTTTGTTCCACTCAAAACAACAATCAAACATCTGATAAGCACAAAAAAACCGCCCGAAGGCGGTTTTGTTAGCAGAGCTTAATCTTCCGAGGGAGGTTTATTCCCACTCAATCGTAGCCGGTGGCTTAGACGAGACGTCGTAAGTCACACGAGATACGTGCTCAATCTCGTTAATAATACGGTTAGAAACCTTCTCCAGCAGCTCATACGGCAGGTGTGCCCAGCGCGCTGTCATAAAGTCTACCGTTTCTACCGCACGAATCGCGATTACCCATTCGTAACGACGTGCATCACCCACAACTCCTACCGATTTCTGGGGAATAAATACCGCAAACGCCTGCGACGTTTTGTGGTACCAGTCGAAGTTATGCAGCTCTTCGATAAAGATGGCATCCGCTTCACGCAGAATATCGGCGTATTCTTTCTTCACTTCACCAAGAATACGAACACCTAAACCCGGACCCGGGAATGGGTGACGGTAAACCATGTCATATGGCAGACCTAATTCCAGACCAATTTTACGCACTTCGTCTTTAAACAGCTCGCGCAGTGGTTCTACCAGTTCCATTTTCATGTCTTCTGGCAGGCCGCCCACATTGTGGTGCGATTTAATCACGTGTGCTTTGCCGGTCTTAGCCGCAGCCGATTCGATCACATCCGGGTAGATGGTGCCCTGCGCCAGGAAGTTAACCCCCTGCAGCTTGTTCGACTCTTCATCGAATACTTCGATAAAGGTGTTGCCGATGATTTTACGCTTCTGTTCCGGGTCGGATACCCCTTCCAGTTTACTGAGGAACAGCTCTTCGGAGTCAGAACGAATGACTTTAACGCCCATGTTCTTGGCGAACATGTCCATAACCATATCGCCTTCGTTTTTGCGCAGCAGGCCGTTGTCAACGAACACACAGGTCAACTGATCGCCAATGGCTTTGTGCAGCAGCGCTGCCACAACAGAAGAATCGACACCGCCAGACAGACCCAGCAGTACTTTCTGGTCACCGACCTGAGCTTTCACTTTTTCGATCTGGTCTTCGATTATTTTTGCCGGAGTCCACAGCGCTTCACTACCACAGATGTCCATCACGAAATGTTCCAGTAAGCGCTTACCCTGAAGAGTGTGCGTTACTTCCGGGTGGAACTGAACACCAAAGAAGTTTTTCTCAGCGTGATACATACCAGCAATCGGACAGCTTGGTGTAGACGCCATCAGCTCGAAACCTTCCGGCATGGCGGTTACTTTGTCACCGTGGCTCATCCAGACATCCAGCAGTGATTTGCCGGACTCTGCATCAACGTGGTCTTTGATGTCTTTTAACAGCTCACTGCTGCCTTCAACCGCGATTTGGGCGTAACCGAATTCACGAACATCAGAACCTTCAACTTTACCGCCGAGCTGCTCTGACATAGTTTGCATGCCGTAACAAATACCCAGCACCGGCAGGCCAAGTTCAAACACAACTTGTGGTGCACGCGGTGAGCCTTCTTCGGTGACCGACTCAGGGCCGCCCGCCAGAATAATACCGGTCGGGTTGTATTCGCGGATTTCCGCTTCGTCCATATCCCAGGCACGGATTTCGGAAAATACACCAATTTCACGTACGCGACGTGCAATCAGCTGTGTGTACTGAGAACCGAAGTCGAGAATCAGAATACGTTGAGCGTGGATGTCTTGAGACATAAAACAACACCAAATTTTAACTTTTGCAAAAACGAAAACGGGGATGAAAAAGTTTCACCCCCTTTTAAAATCGATCGCCATTATACACCAAACCACGGTGTAATATTTCGAACCTGACCGTTTGGTCATTATCCTAAACGGTAGTTCGGCGCTTCTTTAGTAATTTGTACATCGTGCACGTGAGATTCTTTCATACCCGCCGCTGTAATTTTCACAAACTCAGGCTTGGTGCGCATCTCATCGATGGTGGCACAACCGGTATATCCCATGGCCGCGCGCACACCACCCATTAACTGGTGAACAACGCTTAACGCCGGGCCTTTCACCGCGATACGACCTTCAATTCCCTCAGGCACCAGTTTATCGACACCGGCTTTTTTGTCCTGGAAGTAACGGTCAGAAGAGCCCTGACTCTGACCCATTGCACCCAGAGAGCCCATACCACGGTAAGATTTGTAAGCACGCCCCTGGTACAACTCAACTTCACCTGGAGCTTCATCAGTACCTGCCAGCATAGAGCCAACCATAATGACAGAGGCACCGGCAACAATCGCTTTAGCAATATCGCCAGAGAACCGGATACCCCCATCAGCAATAACGGGAATGCCGTATTTTTCCATCGCAGCGGCAACATTTGCTACGGCGGAGATCTGCGGCACACCAACACCGGCGACAATACGGGTAGTACAGATAGAGCCTGGGCCAATACCTACTTTGACACCGTCGGCACCGGCTTCTGCCAGAGCAATCGCGGCTTCCGCCGTTGCAATGTTGCCACCGATCACCTGAACCTGCGGATACGTTTCTTTAACCCAACGAACGCGGTCGATAACACCGGTACCACTTGGGTTACTGGTGTGGCCATGAGCGGTATCCACCACAATTACGTCAACACCCGCGTTAACCAGCGCGGTAACCCGATCTTCGGTTCCCGGGCCGGTACCAACCGCTGCGCCCACCAGTAATCGACCCTGATCGTCTTTTGCCGCATTCGGATAAGCACGCGCTTTCTCAATATCCTTAACCGTCATCAGACCGGTTAACTTACCATCGGCATCCAGTACCATGACTTTTTCGATGCGATGCTTACGCAGTAATTTTTGCACGTCAGCAGCAGCGGTACCCTCAACCACAGTGACCAGATTTTCTTTCTGAGTCATGACACTGGCAACGGAGGCATCCAGATTTTTTTCGAAACGCACATCACGACTGGTAACAATACCGACCAATTCACCGTTATCGACGACAGGCATTCCTGAAATATTGTGCTGAGCAGTCAGCTCCAGTAATTCACGGATGGTGGTGTTACTGGTGACAGTGAAAGGATCATTGACGATGCCGCTCTCGTACTTCTTCACTTTACGAACTTCAGCGGCCTGCTGTTCTGCGGTCAGGTTCTTATGAACGATGCCTAAGCCCCCTTCCTGAGCGATTGCAATCGCCAGACGGGCTTCGGTCACGGTATCCATTGCAGCAGATATCAGTGGAACGTTCAGCTCGATGCCTTTAGTCAATTTGGTCTTGAGAGAGACCTGATTAGGCAGAACTTCAGAGTAGCCGGGTACCAAAAGCACATCATCAAATGTGAGTGCATCCTGAGCGATTCGCAACATAAGGTGCCTTCCAGAAAGAGGAATATTAGAAGGCGGCGCATTATAACCGAACAGCCCCTCCCGGCCAAGCCAGATTTTCCTTAAACTGATCTAGCCAGAACCCAGAGCTGGCGTGGCCTCAGCGCAAGACTGCCGCACCATAAAAAGCTGACTAAAAAGTCTGTTTTTCACTTGATTGAATGAGGTGATATGAGGGCCTGATGTTTCCAACCAGCAGCGATCACCCGCCAGCTGCGTAAACACCGCCCGACCCTGCTCATAAGGAATGACCTGGTCGTAGGGACTGTGCATTACTAACGTAGGAATTGTTACTGCTGAGGCCTTATCAACCGGGTCCCAATCATCTGGAATAAGCCAGGTAAACGGCACAAATATCCAGCCCAACCAGGTAGAAGTAAACGCGGAACGTGCAACCTCAGGAAATCCAGCGAATGGGGCGTCCAAAACCAATGCCTGAATCGCATACTGCTCCTGAGCGGCAGCAACAAAATTCACTGCCAGAGCAGCTCCCATACTCTGCCCCAGCACTACCAGTTTTTTATCCGGAAAGTGTGCTTTCAGCCAGATGGCGGCAGCTTCAACATCTTGTAACACCGACGGCATAATGGCTTTTCCCTGTGAAGCACCAAAACCGCGGTAATCCAGTGCAAACACACCCACACCTAACGGTGGCAGCCATTCGACGTTACGCACATGGCTGCTGACGTTTTCAGCATTACCATGGAGAAATAGCACCACCAGATTGCTGGCGGCTTGTTGTCCGTTTTCGTCGACTAGCAGTTGCCCAGACGAGCCTTTACTTTGCGGCTGTCCCGGCAACCACCAGCCGTGCAATTCTGTACCATCGGCAGCGGTCAACCAGACATCCTGGTATTCCAGGCCCAGTGCTTCAGGCGTTTGAATCCATACCGTTTGCGGATAAAAATACAATGAGGTTAATGAACTACAGCCCGACAACAGTAAACACGCGATAAGCAGTGTTGTTTTTACATGGCCATAGAGCCACTCAGAAATACCAGACAAACGACAGCTCCGTTTCGTTGTTGCCCTGATCTTTGAGTAACTGACGTTTAAAGCCTGCACGAAGTTGTTTGTTGTCCGTCAGGCGCCAGCCCATTTGCCAGCTGAATTGTCGTCGAGCAAGGTTTTCGTGAGTGGTCAGTGGCTGCCAATTCAGTTCCAGTTGATGCTGAATCTGACGATGCTGGATCAACCAGCCAGTGCGAGGGCCAAGGGACAACTGAAAACCCTGATCAAATTGGTTATCGGCCAATAACTGACTCTCAGCAAGGGCATACAAGCGCCCCAGTGGGGATAAATAACTTTTACCAAACGCCACCTTTAAATAAGAATACAGCTGCGCTTCAGGATGGCTGAAACGTTCCAGACCGAAACTCACCGTCCAGGCAGTTGGCTTTTGGAAGAAGGTCTGATGACTGAGTGAAAGCACGTCAATAATTTTAAATTGTTGCAGTCGCAAGGCCTGCTGATCGGTCCAATAACGGAAATCGAGTATCCCCATTTGAATCTGCGAGCCGGGAACGAAGCCCTGGGGTAAATCCATTACTTCGTGATAGGCAATACGCCAGCTACCTTCGGTAAAACTTTCATCACCGGAACGACCAACGTTGAATTGCAGGCGCTGTGTCAGGTGACCTTCATCATCACGAACCGGCGGTGGTGGTAATTCGTCAAATTCACTATCAACGCGGATCTTGCTGCGCGCCGATAATAGTTTCAACGTGCGTTTACGCAGCTGTGGACTGGATTTTTTCTTTTTAATCGCGAGGTAGCGGGCATAGGCATGCGCCAGCTCTAATGCTCTTGCCCCATCTCTGTCACTGAGCGGCATGAGTAACTGATGGATATCCTCGTCTGTTTCTACCAGCTGTTTAGCAATCTGGTTGACCAAGTCACTGGCCTGCTGACCCTTGTATTCAAGAGAGCTGGCCGCCGACGGGCGATAAAATACATCGCTGACCAGGCCACGCTTTTGCAACGAGCGAATGGTATCAACAGGAACCGCTTTTACCGAAAAGTCATCGGCTACATCGGAACGCTCGCTGGCCGCATCGAGCAATGCCAACAGCCGATACGAGCAGTTCTCGTCAAAGAAGTAATAGTCAAAATACGTGTCTTTGGTTTCCCATACATGACGGGCAAATTGCTGTACCTCTTGTGGTGTGAAATTCAGCTTATATTCCCAGACATCACGGTATTCCATGTGCTGGTATTCATTGGTTTTTACGTAATACGGCATGACTGAAACAACACCCGGATAACCGCCGGCCAGCCCCTTATAACTGAACACCAACTCATTATCCGTTGGATCCGCATTGGCAGCGAAGTTAACACTGTACGATAGCAACTTACTTTTATTTGGATTCTCACGATCCATACGCACCAACGTGTGACCGTACATGGACGACGGAGAATTAATGTGAGATGCAGGAAAAATCAGTGTTAATGAATGGGCTTGCAGTTGTTCTAACCAATCCTCCAGTTCAAGGCACGACTGATCCTCAAAATGCCCTGCGGCTAATTGCGCTTTCAACCAATGATACCGTGCCGGAAAACGACACTGAGCGGATTGGCCATCCTTCAGCCCGGTTTCTTTAAACGCCAGGTAGTTGGCTGTCAACTCTTGCAGTAAATCGGTCTTCCCCTGTGCTGCGAGAAAAAAGTCACTGTCGTCGTTCTGACTTAATGTGCGGACAGTGAGAACATGACGGCGATAATGTAATAGATGCTGCCACTGGTCGTGTTGCGCCAGACGCATTAACTCAGGCGGAAGTGGCACTCGGCTTTCGGATGAACCTGCCGTTGCTGCAGTGGCACTGCTGACGCCGGCCAACAACAAAATAATAACTGCGGATAAACGAATCACTGCTGTGATAACCCGATGCATACAATTCCCCAATTTCTGCATCAATGACATCGCGCCGGAATAAAATATATTTACGGCAATAAAAAAGCGCGACAGCAATTACTGACGCGCTTCTTTGAGCGAAAATAACCGGAAATTAACCCAGGTATTTTTTCAGCTCTTCGTCCTGTGCCATAGCAGCAGTCATTGCATCATACGCCGATCCAGAAGTGCCTTCGGCGCTGAAGATGGCATCAAAGTTAGACTGCATCGTGCGGTTAAACGCCGCCTCGTCCTGAGCTTCCACACCAATTACTTCGGCCAGAGCCGCCAGAGTTTCACCCTGACCTTTTGCCGATTCCAGAGCCAGCTGATCCATGTTGTCATCCATAAAGGCCTGAGCCAGTTTCAGAGGACCGTTCGCGCTCTGGCAACCTAAAGTGCCAGAAGTCATACCAAAAGTCTGGTTACCGGACGTACCGTTAGTAGTAGCAGCCAGAACGTGCTCATGCCATTCGTTCGCATCCGGGAAAACAACCGCAGTACCCAAACCACAACCCGCAGGGCCGTTAGCAAAAGCCAAAGCTGAAGAGGAAACCAGAATTGCACCTGCAATGATTTTTTTCATGGACATTATCCTTGTTCGATCTAATTGGAGGATCAGCGTTTGCTGAGGTGGTTAACACTAGACCCATTATTTTTTTCTGTCTAGCGCCTTGACAACTTTAATGCTGTTTAACATTAGGCTGCTGGTACACCAGATCAATTTATGGCAGCCTTGCCAGAGTACTCATTCCTGGGTACGACTTTACCCCTGCAACATTAACCTCAGTTAAACAGAACCCGATGTCTTCACAATCTGCAAATGCCGTCTTCACCGTAAGTCAATTGAACCAGCGCGCCAAACAACTGCTGGAAATTTCATTTGCGGCCGTACGAGTGGAGGGTGAGATTTCGAATTTATCGCGGCCGTCTTCGGGCCACTGGTACTTCACGCTGAAGGACCAGAGTGCTCAGGTTCGCTGCGCCATGTTCCGTTCACGCACGTCACAATTGCGCTTCCAACCCAAAGAGGGTGATCAAGTTGAATTGCGCGCGAAAGTCAGTCTGTACGAAAATCGTGGCGACTATCAGCTGATTGTCGATGCCATGAAACCCGCCGGGGAAGGTGCATTATTGCTGGCCTTCGAACAGTTAAAAAATCGTCTGGCGCACGAAGGTCTATTCGCCGGTGAATACAAGAAACCAGTCGCACCGGTTAAGCGCATTGCCCTGATTACATCGCCGACCGGTGCTGCTGTACAAGATATGTTAACGGTGCTGAAACGCCGTAATCCAGCCATTGAAGTAAGTATTTATCCGACTCAGGTGCAAGGCCGGGAGGCGACACCACAAATCGTCAGCGCGATTGAACGCGCCAACCGAGACAACTGGGCTGAGGCCATTATTGTTGGACGCGGCGGTGGTTCTCTCGAAGATTTATGGTGCTTCAACGAGGAAATTGTTGCCCGGGCCATTTTTTCATCTCACATCCCGATCGTCAGTGCGGTTGGACACGAGACGGATACAACCATCGCTGATTTTGTCGCGGATGCTCGCGCTCCGACGCCTTCCGCTGCTGCCGAATTGCTGAGCAGCGATCAACAGATTCAGCAACGTATGCTGACGCTTCTGAATCACCGCTTGCAACAAGGCTGGCATCATTACCTTAATCAGCAACACCAAAGAGTGGCTCAGAGGTTCAGTCGCTTACGTACGCCTCAGCAGCAATTGAATTCAGCCGCTCAGCAGCTGGATAATCTTGAGATTCGCCTGACCCGCGCCTGGCAACAGCAGCAACAGCAGCGTCGTCAGACGCTGCAAGTGAAACATCAGGCACTGGTGCATCAGCATCCGACACGACTATTAAATGACTATCAGAAACAAATAGAGCACTGGCAGCAGCAGTTGCAGCAAGGCATCAGTCACAGACTGCAACAAGCGAACCAGAGCCTGAATCAACAGGCACAGCTACTGAATAATCTCAGTCCATTGCAGGTATTAAGTCGCGGTTACTCAATTTCCCAGAAACCGGACGGTGAAGTGTTAGAAAGTGTAAAACAGTTAGCAAAAGGTGATTCGCTTCACACACGATTACAGCACGGCTGGATAGAATGCAGTGTAACGGATATCCACAATGATTCTGATATCCACAGTGAGGGCGATGACCAGCTGGGAAATCGGTAAACTTCAGTATCATAAACAGGTACTGCGTGGCGCTGGTACCCGCCGTCTACACTGAAAATTCAATTATTAAGATCGGGAAAATGATGTGGTAGAACTGATACAGGGTGTTAGCCAGTTTCTGATGTCTGTTTTTGCAGCCGGAAGTATTCAGACCAGTGCTGAACTTAATCAGCTGCAACAAGCTGAACTGCCGCTACAGCAACGGATTCCTGGTGGGGTTGCGATTATTCCCATCGGATATGGGTTAAAACAGCCCAAAGCCAGCTTTAATGGCCATCAGGTGATGGTTTTGCGCCCGGACGAACAAAAACCCTGGCAAGCAGTCGTGGGAATTCCTCTGGGCCAAACGCCCGGTAGTGCGGTCATCAAAGTGGGAAATAAAAGCTATCGCTTTGACGTCAAAGATTTTCCTTATAAAGAACAGCGCCTTACGGTCAATAGCAAACATGTTTCCCTCAGCAAAGACAATCTGCAACGTGTTCGTCGGGAAAAGGAGCAGATTGTTGAAGCTTTTAAAACCTTCAGTAACGAACACTCTTATTCACCATTGGCCTGGCCACTGGTCGGCCAGATCAGTAGTCCGTTCGGCTTAAAACGATTTTTTAACGATAAGCCACGCAAACCACACAGCGGTTTGGATGTTGCAGCAGCCACCGGTACTCCGATTCTTGCGCCAGCAGATGGTAAAGTCATTCTTACCGGCGATTTCTTCTTCAATGGTAACAGCGTATTTATCGATCACGGCCAGGGGTTGGTCAGTATGTATTGCCACCTGAATTCGATCGAAGTGACACAGAGCGAACGTGTTACCGCGGGCGATCGTCTTGGTACCGTCGGAGCGACTGGGCGCGTAACCGGTCCACATTTGCACTGGAGCGTCAGCCTGAATAACGCGCGGGTCAATCCACTGTTACTGATGGCTCCGCTGCAGGGAGTTGCCAGCAACGCTGAAAAAGAGGGCTGACGGATGTCATCAAAGACTTCCCCTACTTCATCGTGGATGCCGGTTAAAGGTTCCGGTTGCGGTATTCGCCCGGATCTTGATCAAATGAGCTCCGATGTCGCTTTCGATTTTTCCAAATCAACTGACTTTTTGCAGGAAAATCAAAAAGATAGTACCAGCAAGGAAGCCCACGCTATAGACACAAAAAAGGTCAGGAAATAACGCACAAGCTGACAGAGTCAGGTCTATACTTCGAACATCGATGAGCATTACGTCTGGCTATGAAAAAGAAGATATCGGTAGATCAGCTACGCCCCGACATGTATGTCTCTGATCTCAACTGCGACTGGATTCCGCATCATAACTATCAGAAGGAAGGTCGCATTCCCGATCAGGCGACCATCAACGAGCTGGTACGCCGCGGCATCAAAGAAGTCTACATAGACCCGGCCCGCGGCCTTGATGTCGACGATGCCACGCCAGAAAACGAAGTCGCCCGCCATAATCAACAAGCGCTCGATCGTGCCGCTGATATCCTGCTGCCCGACAACCAACACTCGGTAACTGCACAGGAGGAAATGCACAAAGCAGGCAAAATTCATAACGAAGCCAAAAGCCTGGTGACCAATGTTCTGCATGATGTAAAAACCGGCAAAGCCATCGACGTTGAAGCGTTTGATGTACTGGCAGACAGGATGGTCGATTCGGTATTACGTAACCACAATGCTCTCGCCTGCCTTGGGCGCATCCGCCAGAAAGATAACTATTTGCTGGAGCATTCCGTTAATCTGGCCGTGTTAATGGGTATTTTCGCCCGGGATATGAAACTCGACAGAGAAACCATGCACCAGGCGGTGGTGGGAGCCATGTTGCATGATATCGGTAAGGTTCTTATTCCTGACGAAGTCTTGCACAAACCTGGCAAATTGACCGACGATGAATTTGCCGCGATGCGTCAGCACGTGGTCTTCAGTAAAGAGTTACTGCAGCAAACTCCGGGCATCAAAGATCTGACTGTGAAAATTGCGGCGCAACATCATGAGCGTATTGATGGCAGTGGTTACCCAATGGGACTGAAAGGATGTGATATCTGTCGAGAAGGGAAAATGGTGGCCATTGCCGATGTGTATGATGCCATTACCGCAGACCGGGTTTATCACAAAGGTCTTCCGCCAACAGCCGCACTGAAAAAACTACTGGAGTGGAGTGGTACCCATCTTGAAGAAAAACTGGTACACCGTTTTATTCGCTCAATGGGTATTTACCCGGTTGGCTCTCTCGTAAAATTAAAAAGCGAGAGGCTGGCAATTGTTCAGGAGGCCGGAGAAAGAGATCAGCGGCAACCGATTGTCAAAGTCATTTATCACGCTAAAAGCCGTCGTTACCTGCCGGTGGAATATATCGACCTGGCGCGACCTGGCGTTCAGGATGAGATTGTTCAGGCGGTAGACCCGGCACGCTGGCAAATCCGTTTAAACGATTTCCTTGGTTCCTGAAGCGACGGTACTCCTGTACCCGGTTGCATAACCAATCTCCCCACGCCTGCTGCTGACAACCAGAACTGCGCTGATTATTTTCCATGTTAATTCCTCAGTAACTGTGTACTCAGTCAGTTTACGGATAAACACTGACAATAGCTGTCAGGATCCGTTAAAAATCACCTGATACCCTTGTTAACATTGTTAACATTGTTATTACAATACCTCCGCCTGTGCTTTTTTCGCATCCAATAAATCGATCTTCGCCTGCACATGAGGCGGTGCTGCCGGTGGCTCAAATTGTCGGGTGTTGCCATGAATGGCTTCCAACATCACCGAAAAAGATCGAACCTTACGATCATGCAACATGGCTATCCTAGCCAACGCCGACGCATGAAGCTTTCCGTCTACCAGGAAGCGATGTTCGATATAGAGATATTTACGATCCCAGTGCAATACCTGGCTATGAACATCAACTTTTGCAAACGGTTTTATTTCACGAATAAACGTCAACGTTTGGCTGGCCAGTACCGACCGCCAACCTTGCTTGATAAACAATGGAACCGCACCGATTTCGATAAAAAAGCGGGTCCGCACCAGATCCAGCCAAACGGGATAACGGCCATTGGTAAGGTGCAGGTTAAGATCGCAATCCCAGGGCATTACCCGAAATACATGGGCGCTGTTTCGCAGCGGACTTTGGCGTTTACGCCAGGGTTTTTGTGCCATCAGAATGGCGTAGCGCACTAATTGGATCATAACGATACCTATGATGTTTCCTTGGGCATATCACGTTTACGCATCAGCCCTTCCTGAGCCACTGACGCAACCAACTCACCCTGCTGATTAAAGATCTGGCCACGGCAGAAGCCGCGAGCGCGACCCGCATTCGGGCTATCGATGGCATACAGCAACCACTCATCCATACGAAACGGACGGTGAAACCAGACGCTGTGATCTAAACTGGAAACCTGCATGTCTTTCTGAGCGACGGAAACACCGTGCGGCTGCAAAGCCGTCGTGATCAGATTGAAATCACTGGCATAGGCCAATACCCGCGCATGCTGATTGAAATCGCCGTCTATTGGCGCATCTGCTCGCATCCAGGCGTACTTAACCGGTTCGGTTTTCTGCGGAGCGAAGATATTCACCGGATTCAGCACACGAATTTCAATCGGTTTGTCGGCGGTATAGATATCGCGTAAACGCTCCGGAAAGTGTTCCTGAAACATGCGGGTCAATTCCAGCTGCGAAGGAATGCCTTTCGGGCCCTCAACTTGTGGCATAGCAGCCTGATGATCGAACCCCTCTTCCGGATGCTGGAACGATGCCATCATCGTCAGAATGGCTTTGCCATTCTGACTGGCCTTAATCTGTCGCGAAGCAAATGAGCGGCCATCGCGCAGCACATCCACTTCAAATTCGATTGGGTCGGATACACTGCCTGGCCGCAGAAAGTAGGCATGCAAAGAATGTGGATTCCAGTCTTGCTGATCTAGCGTCTGAATCGCGGCAGACAAACTTTGTCCTAAGACCTGGCCACCAAAGAGGTGGCGGAATCCAAGGTCCTGGCTCTGACCACGAAAGCGATTCACACCGATCGACTCGAGCCGCAACAGCTCAATCAACTGTTCAAGAACATCACTCATAACGCCACTCCTCTCTATACACAAACACGATGGCAAGAACCCGGGATTATTCAGTATTTTATGATTAGGCATCCACCTTATCGCGTCACTGGAGACTAGCATTGGCCGAAATGACAATATCCCCAACCAACCCACGAATTGAAGGTAATTGTGCAATACACGGTCATCCCTGACTATTCTTTGTTCAATTCCGGAATCAGATGCAGTCACCGCTACAATCCGTATAATGGCCGCCCCTCTGATTCAAGTAGTATTACAGCGCGAGCACAGCAAACATCATGGCTAATATCGAAATTTACCAACATCAGGTAAACCCGGATCAATACCCTGCCCTACTAGATGCTAAAGCGGAATGCTTACGCCAGTTGTTTGAAGATTTTCAGGTACCAGAATTGGAGGTGTACGCCAGTGCCCCCAAACACTTCCGCTTGCGTGCCGAATTCCGGCTGTGGCACGAGGGTGACCGCTGCTTTTACGCCATGAGTGAGCCGGGCGATAAAAGTAAAAAATACGAAGTTCTGGAATTTCCGATTGCCAGTCAGTTAATCAACCATCTGATGACAGAGCTGTTGAAAGCGATCACTCCGAATGAGTTGTTGCGCCGTCAGCTGTTTCAGGTGGAATTTCTTACAACGCTCAGCGGTGATGCGTTGATTACTCTGATCTACCATAAGAAGCTGGATGAAGAATGGCATTCAGAGGCAGAAAAACTGCAACAACAACTGGGATATCCGATTATTGGCCGTTCAAGAAAGCAGAAACGGGTACTGGAACGTGATTATGTGACCGAGGTATTGAATGTCGATGGCGAACAGTATTCTTACCGCCAAATCGAAGGTGGCTTCACCCAACCTAACGGTGAAATGAACCAGAAAATGCTGAGCTGGGCGCGTCATGCTTCCGATGGATTTTCTGGTGATCTATTAGAGCTGTATTGTGGTAACGGCAACTTCTCAGTTGCCTTGGCCAATAAATATCAGCGCGTATTGGCGACAGAAATTTCAAAAACATCGGTCCACGCTGCGCAAGAAAATATACGCGCCAATAACATAGAGAATTTAATCATTGCTCGGTTGTCGAGCGAAGAGTTTGTTCAGGCTCTGCGCGGAGAGCGTCAGTTTACCCGGTTAAAGGATATCGATCTGAGTAGCTACGATTTCCAGACCGTATTAGTTGACCCACCGCGTGCAGGGCTGGACGACGAGTCGGTTAAACAGGTTCAGCAGTATAACAATATAATTTACATCTCCTGTAATCCCAATACACTTGAACGCAACCTCGCAGTATTGACTGAAACTCACGAAATCAAGCGTTTTGCTTTGTTCGATCAGTTTCCTTACACCGACCATATCGAAACCGGCGTTGTATTAGTACGTAAAATTCAAGCCTGACTGAGAACCCAAGATAGAAATCAAATTATGTCTAATTTTAAGAATTTAAATATCAGTAAGGCACAAATCGATAACCTGAATAATATGGGTTATCAATCGATGACCGATATTCAGGCGCAGGCATTGCCCCTGGCATTGGCCGGGAAAGACGTTATTGCTCAGGCAAAAACCGGCAGTGGAAAAACAGCTGCATTCTCTCTGGCAATTCTGGATAAAATTAATCCTCGATTCTTTGGCGTACAAGCGTTGGTATTGTGCCCTACCCGTGAGCTGGCAACTCAGGTTGCGCAGGAAGCCCGAAAGTTAGCGCGTCATATCGCCAATATCAAAGTAGTCATTTTATCAGGTGGCCAACCGATTGGTCCGCAAATCGGATCTTTGTCACATGGTGCTCATATTGTAGTGGGCACACCAGGTCGAATTAAAGATCACCTGCGCAAAAACACGTTAAAAATCGATCAGATTAAAACGCTGGTGCTGGACGAAGCAGACCGTATGCTGGACATGGGCTTCCGTGATGATATCGAAGATATTGCCGCTCATACCCCGGAACAACGTCAGACTCTGCTTTTTTCAGCAACCTATCCGGACAATATCGAACAGCTGAGTAAGCACTTACAATACCAGCCAGAGTCTATTCGTATTGCTGATACTCACGACCAGAAAAAGATTCAGCAACAGTTATTTATCTGCCCGCGTTCAGAAAAAATTGAAACCCTGAAAAAAGTTCTGAGTTATTTTGATATTCAGCAAGCCGTGATTTTCTGTAATACCAAACAGGTTGTACACGAAGTTGCTCAAGCGCTACAGGATTTACGCTGCAGCGCTATGCCACTGCAAGGTGATATGGATCAGAAAGATCGTGATCGTGTGTTAATTCGCTTCAAACAACAAAGCGCTAATTTCTTAATTGCCACCGATGTAGCTGCTCGAGGACTGGATGTCGATGATCTGGAATATGTGATCAATTTTGATTTACCACGCGATACTGACGTATACGCTCACCGCATTGGCCGTACTGGCCGTGCAGATAAATCCGGTATTGCTATCAGTATTGCCACGGACAAAGAGCAATATAAAACGGATGCAATTAATGAACACCCTGCAGGTGATTTACACGTCGAACAGGAATTAACTGCAGAGCAGGCAACGACGATCACGCCAATGCCATACGTCAGCCTGTGCTTACAGGCCGGGCGAAAAGATAAGCTTCGCCCGGGCGATATTCTCGGAGCATTAACCAACAACGGGGGGATTGACGGCAAAACTGTTGGTAAGATTGATGTATTGGATTACGTTGCCTATGTGGCGGTTGAACGCGACCAGGCCAGATTTGCGCTGGAGCACCTGCAGCAAAGCCGCATTAAGGGTCGTAAAATTAAAGTACGGAAAGCCTGACCTGAAGCCGTTTAAAACTGGATACCAAAAGCAACATAACACCGAAGGATGGATGCCGATTTATCATCCTGGTCGTCAGGCTTTTACAGCCATGGATGATGATGTGTTATCGCCCTCAGATAACTCATTAAATTATGGGTACTGAACTGGCGATAAAACCCCGATTACCTGACGATTGACAAAGGGAATTTGCTGCATCTTTACACGATCCGGTCGAACCGTGACGGAATGAAGCCATTACGCCATTGGCGACGACGGCTGTCATATAACATCAGCTTCAGCGTGTGCGTAAAACTGAATCTCTCGTCACTGTTTTCTATGATTATAGGCCCGCTTCGTGTGACCCGCGGGTCAAACGTTATCGTACTTATTTACCGATTCGGATTTAAACGGTGCTCTATGATGGTTTAGACAACGATACCCAGGGGGCACCCGTCTTTACTTAACTCAAGTTGACTATTGTCGTGCCATCTCCCCCTCAGGTTGATAATCAAAGGGATTACGGCTAAGTTGCCCACGCCCGGTTATATCTCCAGATAAAAATAGCCGTTGCCCCTGCCATGGCCTCGTTAAGTCCGGATCCATATCCGGCATATCAATCGTCAGCCCCATGGATTTGATAACACTGGGAAATAACTGAAATTGTGAGTATTCACCACCTGAGGGTCGCCATTGTTTATCCAGTGTCATATTTATCGCACCGACGAGCAAGGGTACTCTGGCCTGTACATCAGGTACCTGCTGGGGTAAACAATGCGTCGAACGAATATTCATCTCTCCCAACCCCTGGCCATGATCAGAGGTATAAAAAATAAGGCTGGGCTCATGCAGCGATCGCAAGCCTTCAACCAGCACTTGCATAAAATGATCAACGCTCCAAGTTAACGCTTTACGGTAGTGATCTGCCTTGCCGTCATGTTCATTTTGCTGAACTCTCGGATAAGTCAACTCATATGGGAAATGTGTACCCACTTTATTCATGTAAATAAATACTGGAGATTGAGCCCGATCTATGGCTTTGACAGCGTTAACAGCCATATGCTGATCTACTTCTTCATCGGCTAGCTTATGTAGATTTCGAAACGCTTTATATTGATTAATGGAGTTAATTTCATGACGGGTAAAATAGTTATTTAACCGCTTACCCTTTACTTGCCCATCAAAATAATGCGTTTCAAAACCAGCTGCGCTGGCATACTGAAATATATTAGCGTCTTTAAATAAACGCTCCGATTTCTCCGGTAGTGCTGTCTCAGAAACACCACTGCGTAACAGCAGGTTCGCCGATGCCGAACAATTCGACATTGAACTCACCACTCCAAAATTACTCCAATCCGAATCAGAGACCAATCGCTCAAGGTACGGCGTAGTTGAGGAATAAGGATTGTTAATCGATAACCAGTCGCCGCGAATACTCTCATCCACTATCAGTAAGATATTATAATTGACTGGCTGGGTTGCAATGATTCGGGGATCGTCTCTGTCACCCTGGTAAATCGTCTGTTGGGCTGCAAAATACAGCGATGATGGGACCTTTAGCGACATTGCAAAATGCGTAATCCAATAACCACCCTTGGCAATGTGCAAATATACGACAGGAAGAGTCAGCGGTAAAAACAACAGAACCTGCAATGGGACCGACAGCCGAATACTGGGCCTGGTCAGCCATAACAGACTGGCAGCAAACACACTAAAAGCCAGAGCTTGAGCGATTTCCGGTAAAAACTCATTAATCGCGTCGCCAGCAAAACTCAGTTCATTAAGGAATAACGTTGCCTCCCACGCCGAGAATTGCCCATTAATAAGTCGAAAGCTGACGCCGATGGTCACACTGATGACAAATAATAGAAACAGCGATAAACGCAGCCACAGAGCACTTACTAGCAACGGTAAACTAACCAGAGCTGATGTAAAGAACAGGATAACAATGCGTGGGCCAATCGGGTCCCCCTCTTTCAAGTCATATGCCAGAGAATTGATCCAGTTCGATAATCCCGGATCAGCACACACCATTGCAGTTACCATCACTGAGAAGAACAGCAATAACCTTAACAAAGGAAGTTCTTTCAAAAAGGTATTCATGCCGCCGCTCCAATAACCTGGTATTCAGAGGTTGCATAAACTATGCCTGACTAAATCGATTAATATCGCTGAATATTCGTATGATGAATAGCAAATCAAAAATAACTGCAAAATGCAGCGCAATCTGCAATAAAGGATCTACATCTTATTTTTTTGCATCAGATTCGTGAGTATAACGCTCATTTTTTCAATGAATTCAGGATCTTCATGATCCATGGCAGCGGTAATGTGTTTATTCATCTGAGATTTATTCTACCCATAAATCCAACGGTTCTTTTTCAACTCAGAAGCAAAATTCATGGCACCATCGAATAATGCCTGTTCATCATCAAAAATGGCTTCCACTACCTGATTGGCCAGCAGTTGTTGCGCACCAACACGCTCTCCAGTCATCGCCAGACGGTTAAAGAAAGCCTGCGGAATGGCTTTGTTAATCAGCGGGAACATAGACGGAAAGAAGGGTACAAACACATCCACTTCGGGGAAGCAGAAAAAGCCCTTATCTGATTTCATAAAACGAAAGTCACAGGCGCAGGCCAGAACCGAACCATTGCCAAACGTGTGCCCGTTCAATGCCGCAATAATGGGCACCGGGTAATTGATCATACGTTTAAGTAAACCGGTCACATCACTCATAAACTGAGCGTTATCTGACGCATCATTTTCCGGATCAGCCATCCACTCCAGATCAATCCCTAATGACCAGTTCTTTTTCGATGCTGAAGTTAGAACAACCGCACCAATGCTCTGATTTTTTTCCACTGTGTCCAGGTGTTCGTGAAAACTGAACAAAAAATCGGGATTATGACGATTCTCGGCGGTCATCATGGTAAAAACTGCAACACTGCCCTGAACCGAATAATCAATGGCCGAATTCATTAGACTCCTCCGCTGCTGATGAAAATACCAGCATATAAGGGTTCAGAAGATTGATATTCACAAATGATTGATTATTAGATACAAATAATCAGGAAAGCCACGAATGTCCGATTGCCATTAACACACTGCCATAGTGCTCAAAATCAACTAATTATGACCAGACGACTTGTGCTGGGCTAAAAACGAGAAAAGATCACCTGTAATGGCTTGCGCAAACAAGTACCTAATTCTCCACGTCTATTTATGCTGATTTCAGCGCACCAGCAAACTCACACTCATGGCGATGCATACGGCTACCGTCATGTAACGAATAAAATCGACGCCTTGCTTTAACGCTGCTGCGGCGCCTAAACGTGCACCGATTGCCTGACCAACAGCCATCGCCAGGCCAATCTGAAACAGAATCTGCCCAGAGGCGATAAATACCACCAGTGAGACAACATTGGTGGTGAAGTTCAGCAACTTGGCATGGGCTGTTGCATCAACCAGATTCATGCCACGCAGTTTACTGTAACCGAGACTGAAGAAGGTTCCGGTGCCAGGGCCAAAGAAGCCATCATAAATACCTACTCCACCGGCGACGGTTGCGTTAAACGGGCCTTCTTGGAGTTTCGCCTTCCCTGTTCCCTGACCAAAATTCCGAGCGAATAATAAATACACCGCAATCGCCATCAAACCAAATGGCATAGCGCGCACCAGCAACTCACTATCAAACAGCTGAATCGCAATAGCCCCGATCACTGCACCAATTGCGGTGGCAACAATTGCCCATTTTTGTCTTGAAGGTGACACCAAACCTTCGCGAATAAAAAACCGGCTAGCGGTAAAACTGCCAAAACACGCTTGCAGTTTATTGGTAGCAATTGCCTGTACCGGCGGCACACCAGCAAATAACAACGCGGGAATCGTCAACAGACCACCACCACCAGCAACGGCATCGATAAATCCGGCAGCAACAGCAATAGCGGCCAGCAATGCCAGAAATTCCCAGCTCAGTTCCAAAATATGCCCCCTTGACCGAGCGCAGCGAAATACATCATTACCGATCAGAATGGATATTCATCAAGATTACAAATTCCCTGAGATAACCCAGGGAATAGTTGTGTCACAGGTCTGCATTACCAGTAACGTTAGTCGCCTGCGACCGTACTCTAAAATTACTCAAGACGCTTTGTGGCGAATATGAAAACACATATGAATGTTCTTACGACGAGCAAAATCTTGCGGAACCGATTTGTGACTGACGTTATCAATATCAAAAGCAGCTAACGCGTCGTTATCAATGTCAAACTTGCGGTAATTATTTGAGAAGATTAACAGACCGTCTGATTTTAATAACACCATGGCATCCTGAATTAACTGCACATGATCACGCTGAACATCAAGCACACCCTCCATTCGCTTCGAGTTGGAGAAAGTGGGCGGATCCATAAAGATCAAATCGTATTTTGCGTCAGCATCCTGCGCAGCATCTTTAAGCCACTGCATACAATCGGCCTGAATAAATTCGTGATCGCTGATGGCTAAATCGTTAGCGCTAAAATTAGCTTTTCCCCAATTGAGATAGGTTCGCGACATATCAACACTGGTGGTTTTTGCTCCGGCAATGGCCGCATGCAATGAGCCCACTGCGGTGTAACAGAACAGGTTCAGCATACGAGAACTTTGTGGCATTGCCGCACAACGCTTGGCAATATCCAGGCGAGTCGGACGATGATCGAGGAATAAGCCGGTATCCAGGTAATCTTTCAGATTCACCAAAACCTTAGCCTGACCTTCAATCACCTCAAAACGACGAGATTCAACGTCCTGCTGTTTTTCATACTGACGCTTACCCGACTGGCGTTCACGGCGCTTTAAAATAATCTGCTCAGCTGCTACACCGGTCACTTCCGGCAGCGCGGCTAACACATCCAATAAACGGCGTTCGGCTTTTTCTTCATCAATGGATTTTGGTGGAACGTATTCCTGAACATGCAGCCATTCAGCTTCTGAATTAAAATCGCGATACAAATCAACCGCCACTGCATATTCCGGGATATCAGCGTCATAAATGCGGTAAGCATGAATGTTCTCACGCTTTGCCCATTTATTCAGCGGCTTTAAATTCTTTTTCAGTCGATTAGCGAAAGCTTCCACCGGTCCACGAATGCGGCTTGGCGCTGGTGCTGAAGACTTCTCATCCGCTGGGCCCAATACCAATAAACGTGTCTGAATTTTACCGTTCATAAAGCGGTATTGTTTATCCAATGGGCGACGAATACTTTTTGATAAATCCGTATTGCCGGTGAATACCGCCAATTTCCAATGCGGTAACAAACGCAGGGTGGCGTCATTAAAATCCTGATACAACGGCGCCAGCTGCGGCAATTCGCTCAAGCGTTCACCGTAAGGCGGATTACACACCACCATACCGCCTTGCTCAGCGGTTTCTTTCTGAATACGCAGGTTTTCAATCGAACGACGCTCCAGGTGTACTTTGTCTTTTAGACCGGAACGTTCGAGGTTTTTATTCGCAGCGTTTAATTGTTCAGGATCGATATCAAACCCGTATAAACGACTAGTCATTGCCACGAGGCCATCGGTGCGACGCTGACGAGCTTCTTCAACCAGCTCAATCCACATCTTCCGGTTGTGGCGCTGCCAGCGTTCGAAGCCCCATTTCTGGCGATTCAGACCCGGAGCGATATCCGCTGCCATCATGCCTGCCTCGATAAGCAATGTACCGGAACCACACATTGGGTCTGCCAGATGGCCACCTTCTTTCAACGTTTCCGGCCAACCTGAACGAATCAGGATAGCCGCCGCCAGGTTTTCTTTTAGCGGTGCTTTACCTGGCTGCAGACGATAGCCACGACGATGCAAACTGTCACCGCTGACGTTGAAGTACAGCGCCAGTTTACCTTTGCGCAGTTGCGCCTCGATTCGTACATCACCGTCTTTGTCCACAGAGGGCCGCGCCCCCAATTCATCGCGGAAACAATCAACGATGCCATCTTTTACCCGCTGAGCGCCAAACTGAGTGTTACGGACGAAGTCAGTTTTGCCATGAAAGTCGATGCGAAACGAAGCACCCACCGGGAATACGGTTTGCCAGTCTACGTCACGCGCCACCTCATAAAGTTGGTCGACATTGTCTACCTGACTTTCATGTAACGGAAACAACAATCTGCTCGCCAGGCGTGTCCACAAACAGAAGCGATAAGCGGTTTGCAAATCGCCCAGCCACAACACCCCCAAGTGGGTTTCTCGTTCAACTTCACCACCTAAGTCCCTGATTTCAGCCGCAAGCAAAGGTTCAATTCCTTTAGGGCAAGCCGCTAACCAGCGCATTTTTGGTACCGGTGACTCATTCTGCATGGTGATAAAACCCATCTCGTCAAATAGTTTGTAGCAGCAAGACCGCCGCTGCTTATAAAAAATTGTTCATTAACATTACGCACCGCTCGCGGTACAAAAATAGCCGTCCGGTGAGTTTTTACCGGATCATCGTTTCCAATATAGCGAGGATGCTAAGTATGAAAAAACAGAAACGCGACATGCAGGAAAGAGCTTTTGCACGAGGTTATCGCGCAGGTGTCGAGCGCCGTTCAAAAGATCTTGCCCCTATGGGCACCCAGCGCGATGCCTGGCTAGCCGGATGGCGTTCTGGCCGTGCTGACCACTGGGATGGTTACACCGGCGTTTCTGGAGTTCATAAAATCGCTGTTTAGCGACCCACGGCTCTGCCGTTAAAAAACCACACCTCCTCTCCAGGGAGGTTAAGCCCGGCTAAAGCGCCGGGCTTTTTATTTCTATCGAACCCGCCTTATTTCATCGCCGCAATGGCATCAACACATTCACCAACCAGTTCGGGTCCCCGGTAAATAAAGCCTGAGTAAATCTGAACCAACTGAGAACCAGCGTCCATTTTTTCGACCGCACCTTTGCCATTAACGATGCCGCCAACGCCAATCACAGGTAATTTACCGTCGAGCGCTTTTACCAATCGCTCGACAGTTTCCGTTGCCAGCTCTTCAACCGGTGCACCACTCAAACCACCCGCTTCTTCACCATGCTTCAAACCTTCTACACCGTCACGAGAGAGCGTGGTATTGGTAGCAATCACACCGTCGACCTCGGTATCGATCAGAGTTTGGGCAACCATTTCAACTTCATTTTCGTCCATATCTGGTGCAATTTTTACAAACACCGGCTTATAGCCGTGTTCTTCCGCCAGTTCTTTCTGGCGTTTTTTAATCGGCTCAAGCAGTTCTTTTAACGCATCACCGTATTGCAACGTGCGCAATCCGGGCGTATTCGGAGACGAGATATTAACCGTGATGTAAGTGGCGTACTGGTAAACCTTTTCCAGACAAATCAGGTAATCAGAAGTGGCGTTTTCAACCGGCGTATCAAAGTTCTTACCGATGTTGATTCCCAGAACACCGTCATACTTCGCCTTTTTCACCTGCTCAACCAGATGATCAACACCTTTATTGTTGAAACCCATACGATTGATGATTGCGCGACGCTCCGGAATACGGAACAAACGTGGCTTAGGATTACCCGGCTGAGGACGAGGGGTAATGGTACCGATTTCGATAAAGCCGAAACCTAAGCGGGCAAAGGCATCGATATAGTCACCGTTTTTATCCAGACCCGCGGCCAGACCAACCGGGTTCGGAAATTCGATACCCGCTACGGTAGTTGGCAAACCCGCCACCTGGGGCGCCATATACTGCAATAAACCCAGGCGCTCACCAGCCCCCAGTAAGTCCAACCCCAGCTCATGGGAGGTTTCACCACTTAAACGAAAAAACAGTTGCCGGGTCAGGCTGTACCAATCCGCCATTTTCTACCTCTCATAAGCCACAGTTGTTGAATTGCGCGGCATTATACGCAAGCCAACGGCAGATGTAGATGATCTTATGCAGGGAAAATAAAAATGATGAAGAACTGCCAGAGCTGGCATTCCGCTCAACCGATACGCTGTATCTGCTGAAACTTACCCTCACCATTAAATTCGATAATAAAACGACCGTAGACTCCCTCCCGGGTGACCATCTTCTGCAGAATATTGGCCGGGAATTGCACCCGGCGCCCGTCGGTCGCAATTGCGCTGACCAGCTTGGCCGAGCCTTGGTAAAACCTCAGATATTCATCCGCAGAGATGGCAAGATCCACAATAATACTTGGATTACTCATACATCAGATCCGGCTTCAGTTAGTCCGAAGGCAACAGCGCCTGTAAAAAGGCCAGGTATTGTTCAGCATTAGCACCTTGCTTCTCGGCCGTCATCATCAGCACCCGTCGCTCATACACTTCAAGCATTAACAGCTCATCGGACAAATCGGGCAGCAGTGCTGCAAGCTTATCGGCATGTTGACTGGCGAGCGCCTCGTCACCTTTATGATGCCAGCTTAATCCTTCCGGCAGGAACTCCTGATCCCAGGCCGGTTGACGCACTACACTGAATTGCAATGCACCGCCTGAGACATCTTCGTGAGAAGTCGCTTTTTTCAGCCAGGTATAACTGGTCGCGGTTATATCGTCCCGCACACCGGTTTTGGCGGCATCAGGCTTAAAAGTAAACTGACGCACCTGTATACCGCTGCGAATGGCATTAAAGCGCAAGTCCGCCAGACGAGCATCGCGGGCACTGGGTTTGAGCCAGAATACCGATCCCATAATCGCCATGACCACACCCGCGATGATGAACCAGGTCATTCTGTCATCTCCTCAAGCTCAAGCCAGCGCTCTTCCAGCTGCTCAAGCTTTGCTTCTTGTTCCGCCAACTGAGCCAATACCGTCTGAACTCTCTCAGCATCACCGGCATAAAAATCCGCCGCATTACTTTGTTCTAGCAGCGCATCTCGCTCAGCTTCGATTTCTGCAATCTGATCAGGCAGGCTGTCCAACTCGCGTTGCAGTTTATAGCTGAGTTTCTTTTTCTGAGACGCAGGCTCGGAAGCTGTTTCTTTCACCGATTCCGCCGACTTTGCAACAGTCTTCTGCGCAGTCGGCTTAACGAACTGTTTTTCCAATGCGAGTTTGCGTTCCTGCCAGTCGCTATAGCCGCCCACTTGCTCGTCTATCTGACCATTTTGGCCAAACACCCAGAGCTGCGTTACGACATTATCAATAAAGGCACGATCGTGACTCACCAGCAACAATGTGGCGTTGTATTCCAGCAACCGTTCTTCCAACAATTCCAGCGTCTCCACATCCAAGTCGTTGGTCGGTTCATCCATTACCAGCAGGTTGCAGGGTTTCAGGAATAACTTCGCCAGTAAAACCCGGTTACGCTCACCGCCAGACAGTGCCTTGACCGGCGTCCGCGCTCGCTCACCTGAAAACAAAAAATCACCCAGGTAGCCGATAATATGACGCGAGTTGCCATTAACGATCACATGATCTTTGCCATCAGCAACGTTATCAGCAATCGATTTTTCTTCGTCTAACTGATGACGAGCCTGGTCAAAATAGGCAACTTCCAGTTTGGTTCCGACTTTGATTTTGCCTTGCTGTGGTTCGAGTTTGCCCAACAGCAACTTCAGTAATGTACTTTTTCCAACACCATTGGGACCAACCAAACCAATACGATCGCCACGCAATACATTGGTTGTGAAATCGTCCACCTGTGGCACCGATTCACCCGTTGCTTTCTGCCAGGCATACGAAAGGTTCTGAATTTCGAACACCATTTTCCCGGAGCTTTCCGCCTGCCCCAGGTTGAGGTTCGCTGTGCCGCTCACTTCTCGGCGAGCTTTGCGATCTTTCCGCATTTCTTTCAGTCGCTCTACACGACCTTCATTACGGGTTCGGCGCGCTTTAATCCCCTGGCGAATCCACTTCTCTTCCTCTGCCAGCCGCTTATCAAACAAAGCATTCTGTGCTGCTTCGTCTTCCAGACGTTTCTCACGGTGACCGATAAAGCTCTGGTAATCACCACGCCATTCATAAATGTGACCGCGATCCAGATCAAAAATCCGCGTTGAAAGATTCTGCACGAATGCCCGGTCGTGACTGATAAAGACCAGAGAGCCATTGAATTGCTTTAACTGCTCCTCCAGCCATTCGATCGTAGGAACATCCATATGGTTCGTTGGCTCATCGAGAATCAACAATTCCGGTTCAACCACCAACGCACGGGCCAGCATGACACGACGTTGCCAGCCCCCGGAAAGGGACGCAAAACTGGCTTCCCCAGGAAGATTGAGCTTCTGAATAATGGCATCCACTTTCTGCTGCCAGCTCCAGCCATCTGCGGCTTCGATCTGATTCTGCAGTTTTTCCAATACCTTCAGATCGGCCGCCTCACCTTTCGCAGTTTCATCGTGATACAACGCAATGGCATGGCCTAACTCGCCGAGACCGTCGGCTACCACGTCGTATACCGGTGAGTCTGTTGCCTGTGGGAGTTCCTGCTGCAATACCGCTACCCGTAACATATCCCGACGAACGACAGAGCCATCGTCGGGAATCACGTCACCACTGAGTACTTTTAACAGCGTCGATTTACCTGCACCATTTCGACCAACGATACAGACACGCTCACCGGAGTGAATTTCAGCATCAATTTTATCGAACAGCACATGATCACCAAACGCCAGTTCAACCTGCTTCAACTGCACTAACATCATTACCGGATATCACCCTAATTTTACGGCAAAGCGCGCAGTATACTGGAATCAGGAAAACAATTGCTTTGTCCTAAATACGAAACACAGTGTTGCTAATAACTTTGCAAATAAATAACTTACTTCTGTCGTCTTCTAAGGTACAAAAGCCGATTGGATTATCCAACCGACTTGCGAGATAACATCATGCCGCACGTCGATATTCACAGACAAAAATCACTCGCAAACAGTGACAGCACAGAAAACTCGTTTTAGTAACGGAAACACAATAATGACAATACATCTGAATCAGGGGCACTTTGCTGCCATCGTTTTGTTTCTGGGTATGATCCTATGGGTCGCCAGCGGTAGCCTCGGCCCGGAGCAAGAATTCTCGAATCCCCGCCCTCTGGTTATGGAAACGGGTTTAAAACGTGTTCAGGTAGAACGCATGGAAGGCAAAGCAACCCGACGAGATGTGCTGGTGTCCGCTCATACTGCCGCCAATCGCCGTGTTGAACTGCGCTCGGAGATTCGCGCCAGAGTCATCCGTATCGCTAAGGCCAAGGGTGAAATGGTTAAACAAGGCGATGTTCTGGTAGAGCTGGACGCCCGCGACTGGCCAGCGCGACTGAAACAAGCGAAAGCCAGCCTCAAGCAACGTCAGCTGGAAGCGCAAAGCGCGCAAACACTGTTCAACAAAGAGCTAGCCAATGAAGCACAGCTGGCACAGGCTCAAACGGCACTGGCAAATGCCGAAGCGGAGATGATTCAGGCGCGTATTCAGGTCAACGCAACCAAAATACGCGCGCCATTTGATGGCATTGTCGATCAGCGTATGGTGGAAGTGGGTGATTTCGTCAAAGACTCCCAGGCCATTATCACGGTTCTCGATTTCTCACCGTACCTGGTGGTGGGTAACCTGCCAGAAATTGAAACGGCGAATGTGCACATCGGTGACCGTGGTTACGCCATTCTGGTTGATGGCAGTCGCGTTGATGGCAGAATTCGATTTGTTGCCGCAGAAGCGGACAGCCAAACCCGCACTTTCCCAATCGAACTGGAAATTGATAATCCCAGTGGTGTGATGACCAGCGGTCTGACGGCAAAAATACACGTACCTCAACCGGAGACACACGCCTATCACGTATCCCCGGCGCTATTGATTCTGAGTGATGATGGTCATCTGGGCCTGAAAGGTATCGATGAACAACACAACGTGGTGTTCCGTCCAATCAGCCTGCTGAAAGCCGATAACGATGGCATCTGGGTACACGGCCTGGGAAAGCAAGCTGACATCATTACCGTAGGCCAGGGTTTCGTCGAGTATGGAGAGCAAGTTGAGCCGGTATTCGTCAGTGAGGAAATGCACAGCCAAACCGGCGAACCGACCTCTCAGCCAACCGCTGATGAACAAACCGCTCTGACGGCAGGATAAGTCATGAATAGCTTAATTGATGCTTCCCTGCACCGCACCAGAACCGTTCTGATGCTGTTCTGCCTGATTGCCCTGGTCGGTATTGTCACTCTGGTGACCATTCCGAAAGAGAGCAATCCGGATATTACCGTTCCCCTGGTTTACGTTTCCGTCAACCATGATGGTATCTCTCCGGAAGATGCCGACACCCTGATATACAAGCCGCTTGAGAAAGAGCTGCGCGCTCTGGATGGCCTGAAAGAAATGATCTCTACCGCCACCGCCGGTCATTTATCGATTCAGCTGGAATTCTACACCGATACCGATATTGACCAGGCGTTATTGGACGTGCGACAGAAAGTCGACGATGCCAAAGGAGAATTACCCTCAGATTCGAAAGAACCAAAAGTGAGAGAGATCAACGTCGCGCTGTTTCCGGTCATGGTAGTCACACTCGCCGGTGAAATTAATGAATCGGCCTTGTATGCCGTTGCAAATGACTTGCAGGACCGTCTCGAAGCTTTACCCGGCGTCCTGGAAGTAAAAGTGCGTGGCAAACGAGAAGAAATTGCTGAGATCATCGTTGATCCGGCACGGATGGATAATTACGGCCTGACATTAGGTGAGCTTGGCCGTTTGGTGGGGAATAACGCACAGCTGGTTGCCAGTGAAGATCTGGACACCGGCGTTGGACGGTTTGGTATTAAAGTGCCTGGTCTTGTCGAAAGTATTCCTGACATCCTCGAGTTGCCGGTGAAAGCCAACGGTGATGATGTGGTGTTGTTTCGCGATATTGCTGTCGGTCGTCTGGCTTACAAAGACCGCAAAAACAGCGCGCGGGTTAATGGCAAACAGGCCGTTACACTGGAAATCAAAAAGCGCATTGGCTCCAACATCATTCATACGTTGGATGACGTCAAAGGCATCATTAAGGAAGTAGAGCCGTATTGGCCGAACGGTATTCAGGTAGGTTTATCACAGGATGAATCCGACCAGATCAAAGAAATGCTCAACGACCTGTTTAACAACGTACTGGTGGCAACCCTGCTGGTGATGATTCTGATACTCGCCAGTCTTGGCGTACGCAGCTCTGTTATGGTTGGCATGGCCATTCCCGGCGCTTTCCTGATGGCACTGATTGTCTTAAGCATGATGGGCTATACGCTCAATATGGTGGTGTTATTTTCGCTGATTCTGTCGGTCGGCATGCTGGTTGATGGCGCTATCGTTGTAACCGAATACGCTGATCGCCGGCTGGCCGAGGGCGCTCCCGCGCGCCACGCTTACAGTGAAGCGGCGAAACGCATGGCCTGGCCAATTATTGCTTCAACGGCTACGACCCTCGCGGTATTCCTGCCTCTGCTGTTCTGGCCAGGAACCACGGGGGAATTCATGAAGTATTTACCCCTGACTCTGCTGTTTACTCTCACCGCATCTTTAATTATGGCGTTGATAGTTGTGCCAACCATCGGTGCTTTGATCGGCAAACAATCGACTCAGAACCTCAAGACGCTGAAGATGGTGAAAGCCGCAGAAGAAGGCCATTTTGACGAGGTTACTGGTTTCACCGGGGGGTATATCCGATTGTTAAATCGTGCTTTGCGCCACCCATTGAAAATTCTAGGCACTGCTATCGCTACGCTGATCTTATCCTTTGTCGTGTATGGCAAGTTGGGACACGGTGTTGAGTTCTTCCCCGATGTCGATATCGATGTTGGCCTGGTGGATGTTCGCGCTCGAGGCAATTTGTCGATAGAGGAAAACGAAGCATTGGTGCAGCAGGTTGAGGCCCGAATCTTCGATATGGCAGAAATTGAGTCGATATATACGACCACCTTCGTGCGCGCCCCCAGTGACGCAGCGGATGACGTGGTTGGCCGAATTCAGATTGAGCTGGTTAATTGGAAGCACCGGCGTACAGCGAACGAAATTTTAAAAGATATCGAAGTACGCACCGCAGATATCGCCGGCATCATTGTCGAAACACAGAAAAAAGAAAACGGACCGTCTGCTGGTGCCGACATCCAACTCCAGTTCACTGCTGCCAGTGCCGACGACATTATTCCGATGCTTGAACAGGTCAAAGCCATTTTCGCTGCCGACCCCGATTTGAAAGATGTGCGCGATGACCGGCCACAAGACGGCATCGAATGGCAAATGGATATCAATCGTGAAAAAGCCACCCGGTTCGGCACCGACATTGTCAGTACCGGATCAATGATTCGCATGATTACCGGCGGTCAGAAAGTCGGCGAATTTCAACCGGATTACACCGATGAAGAAGTCGAAATCATGCTGCGCTACCCGACCCAGGCACGCAATATTGACCAGTTCTCACAATTTAACGTTCAGACCGCCTATGGTTTGGTACCAGTCTCTAACTTTATGGAGCGCATCGCTGTTCCCAAATCCGGTGACGTTGTGCGGATTGATGGCAAACGACGCTACCGCTTAACCGCCAACGTACAGGACGATGTCAATCCTACCGATAAGATCCTGCAATTGACGGAACAACTGAAACAGTTTGACTGGCGTTCTGCCGGGGTTGAACCTCGATTCCGTGGTGACTTTGAGAAAATGGCCGAAACCGGCGCTTTCCTGGGTAAAGCGTTTGGCATCGCAATCTTCCTGATGGCCACCATCCTGGTAACCCAGTTCAACAGCTTCTACAACGCTGGATTGATCATGAGCGCTATCGTGTTGTCGATTGTTGGCGTGCTGTTTGGTCTGCTGATTCGTGGCGAGCCGTTTGGCATTGTCATGAGTGGCCTTGGTGTGATCGCCCTGGCCGGTATTGTGGTCAACAACAACATTGTCCTGATCGACACCTTCAACCGCTTGATCCGGGACGGTCTGTCACCTTTGGATGCAGCACTGCGCACTGGTGCACAACGGTTACGCCCGGTGATGCTGACAGCCATCACCACCGTCCTCGGTCTGATGCCAATGGTTTTACAATGGAACATTGACCTGATGAACCGCCAGTTTTCCGTTGGCGCACCGTCTTCTCAGTGGTGGACTCAGCTATCCACCGCCATTGCCGGAGGTTTAACCTTTGCGACCATACTGACGCTTATCATGACGCCGTGCCTGCTGGTACTCGGTGAAAATATGAAACAGAAAAGCCGCGACAAAAAAGCGGCCAAACAAGCAACCGCAAACGCTTGATCGACGGCGCTGGAAGCGGGCGAAACAATCGCCGCTGATGATTTTTCATCGGCGGTGCTCTTGAGTTTCTGTTCGACACTTGCGAACGTCGATTAAATAACTCTGATCAGTTTGCGAGCAAAAAGGATGTAATTCTCGCAAGTTACTGAAAAAATTAAAAAAAACGATCAAATTTCTAAATAAATGTTTGACACTTCAAGGATTCTGAGTAGAATGCGACCTCGCTTTTACGGGAAGGGTGATTAGCTCAGCTGGGAGAGCATCTGCCTTACAAGCAGAGGGTCGGCGGTTCGATCCCGTCATCACCCACCAAGCCGTAAAGCAGCGATTTACGAAACGATGGACTGGTAGTTCAGTTGGTTAGAATACCGGCCTGTCACGCCGGGGGTCGCGGGTTCGAGTCCCGTCCACTCCGCCATTTCTTCGTTAGTCCCCTTCGATCAAAAAAATACCTTATCTTGCTGTTTTGCAGTTAATCGAATCCGATTTTGTCATCTGTCGTTCATCTAATTAATTTACTGTCTTTTGTAATCAGTCTGATTCTGAATTCGTCTATTTTCTTGACCATTAAGTCAGATTAGATATGATTAGTAAATCTGGCACATATGATGCTAAATCCATACATCAGCATCAAAGCAAACAGTCGGATGCCTGCAGCAAAGGGAACGCAGGAAGTAAGAAACTAAGGAAACGAAGGAGGACAATTATGTCTGATTATATTGATGATCTGCTCGACGTTGGTTACGACGATTTTGACGACGATGTCGATGACGCAGTAGAGCTGTAATGCTCTTGCACGCTGGCCAGCTAATTTAACCGGCCACGGGCATCTTCTCTGAAACGACCGGGCGCCTGCCCGGTCCATCGTTTAAAGGCTCTCTGAAACGCAGCTGTCGAGCCAAACCCCAGCAGAAAAGCAATCTCCCCCAAGGTTAAGGTGGTATCACGCACATAGCTGACTGCCAGATCTCGCCGTGTATCGTTCATTACTTGCTGGAAACTGATGCCTTCGGCATTGAGACGCCGTCTAACCGTCCAGGGCGCCATATTCAAACGATGGGCAACCATATCAAGCGTCGGCGTCTGACCTTTCAGCAGAGGTCCAATGGCGCGCTCAATCACCTCCCGAAAACTCAATCCCAGGCGCACACGCTCCAGTTCACGCTCAGCCAACTGTTTTAATCCCTGATACGTCGATGCACAACGATGGAGCGAAGGCAGTGCCAATGCCCAGTCGTGAATCACCACAGCGTTGCGTTCAGCACCAAAACGCACATCACAATCAAAGTATTGATCATACTGATCACTGTATGACGGAGCGCGAAACTCAAACTCAACACGTTTCACCAGATCATCACGGCCACTGAGCCATTGCAACATTCTCACCCAACCAGCCAGCACAGAATCAACCACAAACAGGTTGTATTCATTGTAAGGGCTTATCGAATAAAAATTGGCAACGCCATCGCCATTTTCGAGATAAAAACCGGAGCGCCCTCGGGCATTGAAAGAAGATAACAATTCGAATTCAGCAATGGCTTTGCAGGCGACCCTGACATCGGGCGCAGTCTGAGCTACCAGCCCTGCCAACCCAAGGCTACCGGCTGAAGTCAAACGCCCCATTTCAAGACCCAACCATGGAATCTGATGTGCCTCGATACAAGCATGGCCCAAACGCATAAAGCGCGGAATACTGATACGGGCATCCGGTGAATTCAACTTCACCAGATCCATCTGATACTGATCAAACTGAGCAGCTGGATCTCCACCCAACGACTCCACCGCGCGTCCCATGACCTCAACAATTGCTACCGAAACGTCACCTAACTTCATAGTGATCAGGCGTCAAAACTGTTGTCATCAGATGCTGGAGGTGCCTCCTGCGACTGCTCCTCACCCTCATAAAAATCGAGTAAGAAACGATAAGAGAGCGATAGCATCACCAAGCCAACCAGAGTTGTCAGGTAAATGCCGAATGCCGCGAGGTAGTTCAGTAGTCCAGACGCATCCTGTGCAATAAAAGCCAGCCAGAACGGCAACGCCATAATAATCGGTACTACCCAAACAACCACAACCAACCGACTGCCGTTACCCTTACTGATATCCCAGGCACGTGCCAAACCGGTTTGGGTACCCAGCGCAACTTCAGGCAAAGTAATCGACAACCGCGACCAGATATACAATGTCAACATCACAGCCACAGCAACGGCGAATATCGTGCGCTCCGGCCCTACAAGCGCCATCAATCCCATCATCACCGAGGAAAACACGACCACACAACAAACGGTAATTTGCAGGCCACGCAACAAATAACGAAATTCATTACGTCCAAAGCCATGAATCGCATTGGCGTTCCAGCCCTCTTTCGGCAACAAGGTGAACCGGTGACAGGCCGTCGCCATCAATATACTGAGAACAATCGAGGCAACCACAAATATCAGCTGTTCAGGATGGAAAACCGGTATCTCTGCATCCACATCGGCCGGGAAGAAATAATGACTGGCCCAATCGATTGCTGCAAGAATCAGCATCGCCGGCAAAAACATCCTGATGACATCGGCACGTTTTTCCCACAGTAACTCAACGGCTTCCTGAACAATGTCAACCACAGGCAGTTCAGCTTCCAGACCCAGACGACTTTTCATTCCATTCCTCGATTTAATGACACAAAAAAAGCGCTGCTATCTTAATGTGATTAACATCAAGCTAACACCGCTTTTTTAATAGCTCAGCTAATTAACCGGCTGGCGGTACATCACCATGACGCTTGTTATGGCGCTTGATAATGCGCTCCGGACTGAGCAGGAAGTGAGCCAGCGCAGGCAGTAAGATCAGTGCACCCAGCATGTTCCATAGGAACATAAAGGTCAGCAAGATACCCATGTCAGCCTGAAACTTGATCGGCGAGAAGATCCAGGTGGTAACGCCTAATGCCAAAGTAATACCCGTAAAGCTCACTGCTTTACCCGTGGATTTCAGTGTCTCGAGGAAAGACTCCTGCAACGACTTACCAGCGATAATCATGACTTCCAGACGGCTGTAGATATAGATACCGTAGTCAACACCAATCCCCACACCCAGGGCGATAACCGGCAATGTTGCCACCTTCACACCGATACCCAAGTAGGTCATCAGCGCCTGACTCAGTACAGAAGTAAGAGCGAGCGGAATGATGATACAAGCAACGGCGGTGAACGATCGGAACGTTGCGAAACACAACAGGAACACAACCACGTACACAAAAATCAGCATGGTGTTCTGAGCTTCTGCAATAACCTGATTGGTTGCCGCTTCGATACCGGCATTACCTGACGCCAGCTGGAACCTTATCGGCACAGAATCAATCTCACCATCAGCGACAGCCTGGTCGATTTCAGAGATGCTGTAGCCAAAGTATTTCTGATCAACCTTATCGTCGTACTGAGCTTTAAAGTCTTCAACTGCTTTTACTGCGGTTTCCAACGTCTCAGCTTTGTGGTCATTCAGATAAACAATAACCGGTGCCATTGAACACTCCGAATTCAACAGCGAACTCGGGGCGCGCTGAATTGAAGTATTCAAAATGGTCTGGTTACGTGACAACGCAGACCAGTTGAGGTTGCCCTCGTTCATCGCTTTCGTTACCAGCTTAGACACGGTTACCAAGGAGGTCGTCGATTGCACACCCGGTACGTTTTCCATGTACCACATAAAGCGATCTACAGCGTCCATCACCTTGTAAGAGTTACATTGCTCTTTTGCCGTTTCCACCATCACAACCAACAGGTCGGAACTGGTGGAGTAATTACTCACCATAAAATCATTATCGAGGTTATAGCGCGAGTCGGCACGAAGTTCTGGCGCGCCTTTATCAAGATCCCCAATTTTCAGATCCTGACTGACAAAGTAACCCCCAAAGGCCATCGCTATGGCAATAACAATAGGGAAAGGCGCAACTTTACGGGTCGCAAAGTGCGATAGAAATTTCCACAGCTTCGGCTCGGATTTTTCGGTTTTCTCGGCGTGGCGGATGCCACTGGCACTGATGCCGATGTAAGACATGATGATCGGCAACAACACCAGATTGGTGATAATGATCATTGCGACACCAACCGAGGCAGAAACCGCCAGCTCCTGAATCACGCCGATATCAATGAACAGCAGCGTCAGGAACCCCATCGCGTCACTCATTAGCGCCAACATACCCGGAACGTACAAGCCACGGAACGCTTTACGCGCTGCCATCAGGCGGTTCTCACCTTTACCCGCTTCAATTGCGATACCAGATATAATCTGAACCGCATGACTGATACCAATCGCAAACACCAGGAAAGGCACCAGTACCGAATACAAATCAACGGTGTATCCCATCAGAGCCAAAGCACCGAGCTGCCAGACAACTGCGATCAATGATGCCAGGATAGGAACAACGGTTCCTTTGATGCAACGAGAGTACAGGAACAACAAAACAGCCGTCGCACCCATAGCCATCAGGAAGAAGATCGCTATTTTGCCAGCACCATCTAACAGATCACCGAGCTTTTTCGGCGTACCAGTGATGTAAATACGATAGTTTTGATCACCGTATTTGGTGCGTATTTTGTCTTCCAGATCATGGGAGAACTGTTGGTAATTCAGTTTTTCACCGGTATCCGGATCCTTCTCAACCAGAGGCACGTCAATAATGGATGAGCGAAAATCATTAGAAACCAGACGTCCGACCTGACCGGATTTCAGCACGTTCTGACGCACCTGCTCCAGGCTGTCTTCCGAACCGTCGTAAGTACTCGGAATAACCGGACCACCCTGAAAGCCCTCTTCCGTCACTTCAGTCCAGCGTACATTCGGCGTCCACAAAGACTTCATGCTCGAACGATCAACGCCTTTAACGAAGAAAACTTCATCGTTAATTTTACTCAGAGTTTCCATGTACTCTTTAGTGAAAATTTCGCCTTTAGTGGACTCAACCGAAATCTTTACGTTGGCAACGCCACTTTTCATCGAGTCTTTGTGTACCAGGAAGTTCTGGATGTACTCGTGATTCAGCGGGATGTATTTCTCAATGCTGGAGTCCAGTTTTACCTTAGTTAAACCGTAGGCAAAAACGGTGGTTAATGCCGTCAGAATCAGCAATACCAGAAACCGGTTATTAAAAAACAAACGCTCAAGCATGGGTTCGGCTTGCGGAGTCAGGATGAAATGCTCCGGCTCCGATGAGAAATGATGTTTTTGTTCAGCCATTATCAGAAGTCTCCTGCAGCCATACTCACGGTTTGATCAATTAGTTCACCGGTTGCGCTCAGCAGCTGGATACCCGCTTCACCGACCAGAATAAAGCTGCCATCTGAAGCTTCTGCAACAGCGGCGTAGGCTTTTCGGCCTTCGAGAATTAACGTACGACTTTTCTTTAATGCCTTATCAAACAAAATTGCAGAACCGCCATTACCAACCAGTACCGCATTTTTCAACCCAACAACACCGGACAGCAGAGTCTGCTCGCTACCCGTCATAATTTCGGTCCAGCTAATGCCCGCATCAGAAGAACTGTATACATGCCCCCGCAAACCGAACAATAATTGCTGATCACCGACATTAATAAGGCTGAATAAAGAGCCCGCATAGGGTGACGGAATCGAATGCCAGGTTTCACCCAGATCGTCCGAACGCAGAATCATTCCCATTTCACCAACCACAACCAACGAACGGTTACCCACTAGCGTTATAGAGTTCAGGTGGAATCGCTCCGGATTCGGCAGTCGGGCTGAAACATCTTTCCAGGTATTACCGCCGTCGGAGGTGTAGAAGAACATTCCGTATGCACCCACGGCGAAACCTCGGCGGGCATCATAGAACCAAACGTCCAGAAATGGCTTGGTTGATCCAGTGCTGGCATCGTATTCGGCATCTTCGAGAGAATAAGTAGCGGCTTCCAGCGCCATTTCAGCTTCCTCGATCAGCACTGTGTTATTCGAAGCCTCTGCGGCATCCAGTGCTACCTGAGACTGCTGCTTTTTATTTTTCGCAGCCGTAACAATCGCTTTGTTGGCGCTGTAACCATCGAACTGACGTTTCCAGCTTTGGCCAGAATCGTTCGACATAAGCACGACACCATCATGACCAACCGCCCAACCATGCTTAGCAGATGAAAAATAGACAGCGGTTAACGTCACACTGACAGGAACTCTTGCTTGCTGCCAGCTGCGGCCGTTGTCATCGGAATAGATGATATGACCATGACCACCGACCGCGACCAACCGCTGACCAGCACGAACAACGTCTAATAATAATGTTTTATGGGCCTTGGAAGTTGAAGCCGCCGGCGTGTCCAGTGGATCTTTCCACTTCGCTTGACTGGCTTGAGCAAAAAACAGTTGAGAAAAAACCAAGGTCAGAATGACCCAAAACTGGCGTGAGCCTGAGCGATGTGCTTTCCCCAAAGCAGCATCCGGCTGAACCAAATTAAACCTCATAAAGGGCTCCGTTCTTATACTAATGTCGGAAGGCAGCTAGTCTAGCCGACGATGTTATCAATGACTAACGCCCCGTTGTTACGAAATGTTAAGTCATTTCAGGTCTAATTTACGACTTTCCGTATCGATTGTTCCAGATATGACAACGGAGGGGCAAAAGCACCATCCGCATCATACTTAAGGATTAGCGACGACCACGTCGGCGTAATTCCGAAGGCGTAAAGTAACGCTCGCCCGGTGGCTTATCACTGAAATCAATGGTCTTCTGTTCTTCGTTATCCAAGCCTTGTACATGATAGCGCTTCGCTTTCAGATCATGGAAAACATCCAGCGTTGTCCAGGTTACCGGTAACTCGTAGAACGTCTTAATGTAGGCCATATTCACTCGCCACAATTCACCAGCCGAATCGTACAAATCACCAGCAGCAATACCCCACGTATCCTCATCAAGATAGAAGCGGCGTTTGTGATAAACATGGCGGCTACCCTCTTTCAGGGTAGCTTCAACAATCCAGACACGGTGTTTCTCATACCGCGTAAAGTCTGGATTAAGATGACCCGGTTTAATCATGTCATCGTAACTGGTCTGATTAGAACTCAACTTGTAGTTGTTGTACGGAATGAAAATTTCTTTTTTGCCGATCAGTTTCCAGTCGTAACGATCCGGAGCACCGTTAAACATATCGGTATCATCGGCATAACGCAGACCATCGGCGGCCGCGATTGGTGTGTCATAGGCCAGGTTGGGAGCACGGCGCACACGACGTTGACCCGCGTTGTATCCCCACGCTTGACGAGGCTCGTCAACCTGATTCAGAGTTTCGTGTACTAATACCGCACCACCAGCCAGACGCGCTGGAGCTTTGGTGAATGACAAGTAATAGAACAAAATATTGTCCAGATCATTGATGCTGCGATCCTGGCGGTAGTAGTTGAATTCAACTTCTTGCTGCACCGTCACCAACGAATAATCACCGTTAACCTGAACAGCAATTTCAGAAGCACGACGCGTCAGATAGACACCGCGCCAGCGGGTTATGTGATTCCAGATCGCTTCCAGACCATTTTGAGCTATCGGAAAAGGAATACCACCGTAGGCATACAGCAGGCCGTTCCCATTTTCAGCCAGGTCAGCACGCAGAGCATTTTTATAGGTATTGTCATACACCCATTCCGGTGCAGCTGCAGTGCGACGGGTTTGATAGATTGGCATTTTGAAGGTATCAGGATACGTATCGAACAAGGCCCTTTGGCCATCGGTTAAAAATTCCTGATACTGCTTCACATTGGCCGCAGTAATGGTGAACAGAGGTTTGTCAGATGCGTAAGGGTCAGGGTGGTGCTGGCCAGCTTTTGAGTACTCCAGTGGCGGAAGGTTTAAGCCACCACGCCACGGTGGAATATCCCCACTTTTATTACCCGCGCGTTCAGCCCCCAAAGGCGTTAATTCGTTTTTCAGGCGTTCGGCCTGCTCGACCGAAACAGCTGCGATTGACGACGGAGCTGCAAGAGACAGTGCCAACGCACCTGCCGCGATCCAATTATTTTTCTTCATTTTGCGACCTCAAGACACCGCTTCAGCGGCTTATATGCGCTCAAGCATAAAGAATAAACGCTTTATGCTCAAACCAAACTCTTACTAACCACTTCGTATACGTCTTTCGACAAGTCCTTCTGGCCAATAATACGCTGCAGCTGAGCCTGCATTTGTTGTCCTTGGGAAGGAATTAAACGCTTCCACTTTGTGAGAGGCGCCAGTAAACGCGATGCAATTTGCGGGTTGGATGCGTTCAGACGAATCACCGCATCCGCCAACAACTGATAGCCTCGACCGTCCTCAGCATGAAAATGACAAAGCGCCTGGTTGGCAAATGCCCCAATCACAGAACGCACCTTGTTTGGATTGCGCCAGTCAAAGGCGTCATGCGCCAGCAGTGATTCGATAAAGTCTGCTGTGCCAAGCTTGCTTGATCCCGCCTGAACCGACAACCACTGGTTAATCACCAAGACATCGTCTTTCCATTGTTGATAGAAACGGTTCAGGTAATCAGTCGCTAAACCAGAATCGGCACCGTTGATCAGAGTCACCAATGCTGACATCTGATCAGTCATGTTATCTGCTTGCTGGTACTGCCGCTCAGCGCTGGTCACTCCATCCTCTGAAACCAGTGATAAGTAGCTCAGTGCCAGATTTTTCAACGCCCTGGCCGACATTTGCTGTGGTTCAGGCGCGTAAGGGAAATCAGATTCCATCCGTGTGTAGACTGCAGAAAATTCCGACTGCAAGGATTCCGCGATGACTTGGCGTACTTGCTGGCGCGCTTTATAAATCGCTTGCGGATCAATTTTGGCTGAGAACTCTGCAATGTAAGCTTCCGAAGGCAAAGTCAGCAGATAAGCTACCATTGCTGGGTCCAATGATTCGTCTTTCAGCAGGGATGCCAAAGCCTTTCGGGCTGGCTCATCGAGGACAAACGATGCATTCATTGCATCATTTATCCAGCCAAGCATCAGTCGTTGACCCGCATCCCAACGATTAAAACCATCACCATCATGCTCTAACAGGAACAATAACTCATCACGACTCTGATCAAATTCCACTTTAACCGGCGCGGAAAAATCGCGGAATAGCGACAGCACCGGACGCTCAGGCAAATGGTTAAACACAAATGTCTGAGTCGCCTCCGTCAGGTGTAACACCTGACTGCTGGCTGTCCACGCGGAAGCTGGCTCAACATGAACCGCCATATCACGTCCGTGACGATCCAGCAGGCCCATTTGCACTGGAATCCACATCGGTTGCTTATCAGTTTGTCCCGGGGTATCCGGGCATTGCTGTGTCAATGTCAGAGTTAATGCCTGTGAGACATCATCGTATTCACTCCTCACCTGCACAACGGGTGTACCCGCCTGCTTGTACCAGCGTTTGAACAGGGTCAGATCGCAACCATTTGCGTCTTCCATAGCTTGGGTAAAATCGTAAATAGTCACGGCCTGACCGTCATGGCGCTCAAAGTATAAATCTGAGCCTTTGCGGAAACCTGCCTCGCCAAGAATCTTGCGCTGCATTCCAACCACCTCAGCGCCTTTTTCGTAGATAGTGACGGTATAAAAGTTGGATATTTCGATAAAGGAATCCGGTTGCACCGGATGTGCCATCGGCCCTGCATCTTCAGCAAACTGCACGGTACGCATGATACGCGCGTCTTCAATGCGCTTTACCGTGGCAGAGTTCATATCCGCCGAGAAGGAGGCATCGCGGAAAACCGTAAAGCCTTCTTTCAGACTGAGCTGGAACCAATCTCGACAGGTAACCCGGTTACCCGACCAGTTGTGAAAATACTCATGGGCAACAATGGCTTCTATTCGTTGATAGGCCGCATCGGTTGCGGTAGCCGGATTCGCCAGCACACAGGAGGAATTAAAAATATTTAATCCTTTGTTCTCCATGGCGCCCATATTAAAATCATCGACCGCAACGATCATGAATATGTCCAGATCGTATTCCCGCCCATAAGTGTCTTCATCCCACTTCATTGAACGTTTTAAGGCATCCAGGGCGTAGTCGGTTTTATCGACATTCTGAGGCTCGACAAAAATCTTCAACGCCACGTCACGACCACTCATGGTGACAAAACGATCTTCTTTCACCTGCAAATCTCCGGCGACCAGAGCAAACAGGTAAGCCGGTTTTTTATGAGGATCATTCCAGCTGACTTTTTTCAGGCCGCCCGGCAGATTTTCCTCATTTATCAGGTTACCGTTAGACAGCAATACCGGATGTTGCTCGGCGTTGGCGATAATGTGGGTCGTGAATACCGACATCACGTCTGGTCGGTCGAGGTAATAGGTAATGCGCCTGAAGCCTTCTGCTTCACACTGGGTACAGTACATAGAACCCGACTGGTAAAGACCCTCCAGTGCTGTGTTTTTATCCGGATAAATCCGGGTTTTGATGGTCAGTTCATGTCCTGAAGACAGCTGATGAAGCGTCAGACTCTCTTCATCAAGATCGTATTGGTGCGATTCAAGCGCCAAGCCATCAACTGCGACGGAGATTAATTCAAGCTGCTGGCCGTCCAAACGCAGCGATCCGTCCCCATCTACCTGAGCGTTGCGTACAACATGCAAGTTCGCCGTTACCAGCGTATATTCCGCCTGCAATTCAAATGTCAGATCCGTTTGCTCAATCCAGTAACCAGGTTGCTGGTAGTCCTTTAAATAAATGGCATTAGGTTGTGCGTCGCGCATAGTCGCCTCTGATGAATGACCATAAACAATAACGTTAGTCGTTAACCTTAACGGTAACGGCATAGGATGTGAATTTACGAATATTAATCACACCACTGTCTAAGATGAGGTATTGCCCTTTCACGCCCATCAGCGTGCCCTCAACCAACGGATTTTTATCAAAATTAAAACTACTCACCTTAGTTGGAAACTGCTGGACCGGAAAATCAAATGAATAAGGTTCAGCATCGTACAACAACTCAATATCGCCCGGTGCTTGCGCCGCAATAATCGAGTTCAGATCGAGTGAAAACAGGTCAAACAAACGATCACGTTCAGCTTCCAAATCAACCGGATCTGCGTTGCCCTTAAGCATTGCCCGCCAATTGGTTTTGTCAGCGATATCCTGGCGCAGGCAATCTTCGATCAATCCCGATTGGCGCCGGGTTGCAACGCGAGCAATCGGTAACGCCTGGGTCGCTCCCTGATCCAACCAACGAACCGGAACCTGAGTCGCACGAGTGATCCCCACCTTGATACCGGATGAATTGGCCAGATAAACGACATGCTCGTTAAAGCAAACCTTTTGAGCCCATTCAGGCTCACGACAAGTACCCAGATGAAAGTGACACTTTTCAGGACTCATCATGCAGGAATCACATTGCGCCAGCTTGCTGAAACACGGGTAGCAGTAACCCTGTCCAAAGCTCTTTTTGCTTTTACGTCCGCAATGACAACAATGGATATCTCCCTGATACTCGATTGTCAGTTTCTTACCGATCAGGGGTAACAGCGGAATTGGCTGGTTATCTACCAGCAATTCATAATGAACGATGTCGCTGTCTTGATGATTTGCAGCAACCGCTCGTGCAGCCATCTTTTGCAGATGGCCGGAAAACTCACTCATGTCAGTCCCCAGATTACTGCAGGGTCAGGGTCTGAATATCATCATCACCGGTGGATGACTTGCAACCGTCTGCAACATAACCCACACGCTGTTCAACAGGCACATCGTGACTACGTTCGTAATGCAGAATGGCTTCCATGCACAACTCGCGCTGCCCTTCTTTCAGTTTAATACCGTTAGGCCAGCGACCCGTCGCCACGGCATTTTTGAGGTTTTCATAGACTTCTGGGGTCAGGGATTGAATCAGTTGATCAAGCGTCATGTCATTCTCATCAATTATCACGGGGTCCGGTTGATCACCGGTTTTTGTTAATTCAGATTACTGAGCAGGAGGCTCAGGCACGATTCGGCGTGCTGGCCACAGCTGGGACAATAATAACCCACAAATCAGGCCACCAAAATGGGCGCCGTGGGCAGTACCGGACAAACCCGGTACCACAGTGTCGCCCAGCAAGGTCAGCAGTAACCAGGCAATCATCACCGTCAGTAATACCGGTGGTACCTGATATCCAAGCCTGAATCGGTGTTCACGGCTGGCAACCCAGGCCAGCATGCCCAGCGTCACACCAGAGGCACCACCAAAACCCGGACCGCCGTACCACCACTGCGCCGCATTGCCCATTACCCCACAGAGCAGAACGATCAACAGCATTGCGGCTTTGCCATCGATGACTTCAATGCGACGTGCCAGAACCCACCACCAGACCATATTCATAAGGATATGCAGAAGAGAAAAGTGCAATAAGGTAGGCCGCCACAACTGCCAAAGCCCTATTTCAACATAAGCATTCAGACTGAATCTGTGTTCCGGCCACAATGCCTGCCCCAGCATCACCCAGGCGTTCCAGTCCGTACTGATGTGCATCCAGGCGAATACGGAGGCAAACAACGGGATGAATAAAAACGCCAGTGGAGCCTCACTGATTTTTAGCACCCAACTGCCGTTGTGACTTTCGCTAATCAGGTCAGCTTCGTCCAACTGCCCTTGCTGCCATTCTTCAAGCCAGGTCTGAACCTGCGCCATATCGCGGTCATCAGCCAGATACAGGCACTGTTTACCTTCCTGAGTAATCACCCGATGAGTAATTTTGTTTGCCCATAAACGCCCGGTCAGTGGTGACAAATCCACATCTGGCTCAGCCACCAGAGCTAACATGGGTTCGATCTCAGTCTTCACTCAGCGCTCACTCTTTTCAACACGAACCCAGGCAAACTTCCCGGGCTGCAAGTGGTGCTCATTATCCATACGGTATGCAACAAGACGGCCGTATTTCACCGCACTGTAATCCAGGCAGGCGATGTTTTTTTCTATCGGAGCCGGGATGCCCCACATCCAATAGTGACCAATAAATAAAGGTTTTTCCTGAGGGCCGTAATACAGCAGCTGTTCTTTTTCTTCAGCCGATAATAGCGCATGCTGCAGGTCGTCCGGCAAAGGGTCTGGCTGAAAAATCACATCGCGGTAGCGCTGTGGCGAATCCGCCCAGAACTTGGTGCGGAAAAACTGACGCACCATGCCGTCTTTCGCCGTCATTGATCGACCATCCGGTAATTTCAGCGACGTACCGCGCAAGGTACGATCAAGAAACCGATAAATGAAGGAATCCGTTTGTACGGATTCTTCCAGCAAGCCTTTATGCAGCCGGTTCCCTCCGTATTGAGCAATGAATTCATCAATCATCGCCTGATCCCAGCAAGCATGAACCACCCGAAAATGTTCGAATTCCTGAAACAGTGGTAGCTCGACAAACCAGTCAAGAAAGTCATTAAAATCGTGCGGATGATTAGCAAACTGCTCCATCGTCTGCTCAACGATAAAATCGTTTCTTTTAGTGTGTGGTCGCAAGAACGGCTGACGCATCCCCGCGGGCGCCTCAGTGCAATAGGTGACCACGTTGTATTCGTGATTGCCCATAACGATCTCGGCATGGCCTGCGTCCACCATATCGCGCACGATATGGCAGGCCATACGTATGTGCGGGCCGCGATCAACAATATCCCCTAAAAACACTACCTTGCGTTTAGGGTGCTGATACACACCGTTCTTTTTACTGTAACCCATTTGTTCCAGCAAACTGACCAGCGTCTTACCACAACCGTGAATATCCCCGATTAAATCGTATCCCTGGCGCATCATTAGTCCCCCAGGTTGCTGGCCCATCCTAGCTTGGTTCGGCAAATCTCATAGAAGTTATGACCTTGCGGATGAATCAGCTTCAGCTTATGGGCTTTCTTGCGGATAGTAATCGCATCACCAGGCGCACAGGGTATATGGTTCTGGCCATCGCAACTTACCGTTGGATAAATATCCTGCTCAGCACTAACAACAATTTTAATTTCACTTTTACCGTCGACCACAATCGGGCGGCTGGACAGGGTATGAGGAAACATTGGCACCAACACCAGAGCATCGAGACGAGGATGCATGATCGGGCCGCCACCTGACAACGAATACGCAGTGGAACCGGTTGGCGTCGATACAATCAGGCCATCAGAACGCAAGCTGTAGACAAACTGGCCTTCGATGTACAGATCAAAGGCGATCATCCGCGCCGATTTTCCCGGATGCAGTACCACATCATTTAATGCCGCTGCAGACCCAATCGGATTTCCATCACGCTTCACTTCGGCATCGAGCAAGAAGCGACGTTCCTCTTTGTAGTGTCCATCGAGTACATCCTGTACCGCGTCCAGCATGGTTTCATCTGGGCTGATATCTGTGAGGAAACCCAAACGACCTCGGTTAATGCCAAGAACCGGGGTATTAAATTTCGCCAATGCGCGAGCAGCTCCCAGCAAGCTGCCATCACCACCCACCACGATCACCAAATCGCAAATTTCGCCAAGAATACTGACCTTTGACGTTTGCATCCCATGGCCCGGCATCACTTCTGCGATACGATCTTCGAGGATCACGTGATAGCCCTCTTCCATCAAGTACTGCTTCAGTCTCTTGATGGTCTCAATCACTTTTTTACTATTGAGGCGACCTATAATGCCAATATTGCGGAACTCTTCCATCTGCTGTTAACTCGTCGAATTCGGATGCATGGGGTATAACTGCGGGTTATACCACAGCCGCTTGTAAAACGCTTTCAGGAGTCTTTGTGTTTTTCCCCCCGCTTGACCCCAATCATCCCTATTTTGCGCTACCCAGCCAACACCAACGCGACCTGATCTGGAGCTTGCTTGGTCCGGCATTGCTGGACTGCCCATGGTCTCCAGCGACATCCGAGTTGCTATCGGAGGCCAATACATGGCAGCAATGGATTACTGAAATAGCTGGGGCACCGGATTATCGCAGCCCGAGACTTGGGCTGATGTTCGAGCAAATATGGCATCAATACCTGGAGTTATGCGGCCATCGCTGGCAGGCGAATCTGCAGATACAACAACAGAAGAAGACGGTGGGTGAATTTGATTTGCTGGTTGAGAACCAGGACTCCGAACCGCAACAGTGGCACCTGGAATTGGCGTTAAAGTTTTACCTTGGTTTTAATCACGACTGGATTGGGCCCAATCGTCGTGACTATTTAGCAGATAAGATCCGTCATACCGTTGATAGGCAGTTGCAATTATCGAGAAACCCGGCGGCACATGAGCAACTTAGGCACAACAACTGGCACTCACTGCAACCACAAGCATTGATGCGCGGTTGTTTATTTCATCCCGCTGACGAGAGCATAACAGCCACCTTACCCGAAGAGGTTAACGCCAGACACTGGCGTGGTTACTGGATACACCAGTCGAGTGCTCAGCGTTATCTTCCGCAGGGACATTGGTATTTGTTGTCAAAACCGCAATGGATCAGTCCTGCCCGGGTTGATTTCAGTGTCGACAAAAAAACACTGCTTCGTCATAAAGACCTTCATTTTCAACACATGGACACCGCTCTCTGTGCCGTCCAGGTAAAACGAAATACTGCCGGGTTCTGGTGTGAACAACAACGCTGGCTGATCATGCCGGATCAGTGGCCGCAGCCTGGATAAAACATCAAAGAAAGTAACCTCGTCGCCCCTGCAGACCACCAGAGTGAATCAACAGCACTCGCTGATCAATGAGCGCCTGCCGCTCGCGCTCCTTCAGATAAGCGTAAACCAACTTAGCGGTGTATACCGGGTCAAGCGGCAGGCCTGATACATCGAATTCCCGAATCATCTCATGCAACTGCTTATTAGTGCGGGCAAAACCTCCAAAATGATAATCATCAAGTAATTTCCAGTTATTCCCGGTCATCATCTGCTGCCACGCTGCTTGTCGTTCACCATGATCCGCCACCACATTAACACCGACAACCCGACAGGTTGATTGTTGCTGCTGCAACGCGTTGGCGAGACCTAGCGCAGTCGTGCCGGTACCAACGGCAAGCCACACCTGATCAAACTCCTGGCAATAGGGAGCCAATAATTGACATCCTTTCAGCCCCTCGGGGCCAGCGCCGCCCTCCTCAATCACATATGCCTGAAATTCATCGGCCAACTGCTGCCGATAATCAGCCTGATAACGCTGGGCGTAGCGCTTTTTATCGGCAAATACCAACTGCATACCGTATGACTGACAATCCTGTAACGTTTCCGTGAGAGGAAGATGCTTATAACCACGAACAATGCCTATGGTTTCAAGACTAAGGCGTTTCCCAACGGCAGCAAGGGCATGAAGGTGATTCGAAAAAGGGCCGCCAAAGCTGACGATACGAGTTACATTTAGCGCTTGGGCACGTTCGATGTGACCAAGCAGCTTATACGCTTTATTGCCCGAAATGACCGGATCAAGGCGATCCAGGCGCAGGACCCTTGCCTGATTACAACCCGGTAAGGGCTCTACAGGCAGTTTTTTTTGCAATAGCTGGCGTAACACAACACTTCCGCGAGACAGTTAGCCAACAAGATTAGCTCTTTTATGAAGTTTACAAAAGGCACTGAGACGGTATTCGAAATCGCGCGGTTGCTCGACTCTGGGAATTTCTGCCTGACACTGCTGACATCGTGGGTCGTCGTAATGATCCAGCCAGTTGCGATATTCCTCTTCACCAACAAAGCACTTTTGCGCCGCATAGGCAATTGGGTTGTCCGCATACAACTTCATGTTATCGGGTGTGATCGTGAGATGCCCGGCGCCGGGATGAAATGCAACCAACACTGCATCAAGGCCTCCGATACGACTGACGAAGCGATCAATACTTTGCTCTTCAAGGTTTTCGACCTGCTGCTGCAAACGCAGCATCTGGTCATTATCTGCTCCGCTCTCCGCTGCCGGTGCTGAACAGGCGTCAACACCAGTGTCAGTTGTCGAATTGTGTAAAGCCAGCTCCAACTCAGATTTCAACTGCTCGATCTGTTGCTCCAGATCCGCGACTTGCTGACAATGAAGCTGCCGTAATTGCTCCACATCGTCATGATGACCATGCGCCATCGAAGCCTGAGTCTGGCGGTTGAGCTTTTCGTTCATTCCGCGCTGGCGCTCGATCTCGTGCTGCAATTGCGCCAACTGATTGCGGTAGGCTTCCACTTCATTACGCAATGTTCGCTTGAGTTCTTCAACTTCTGGATCAGTGTGCTTTTGCGCCAGTAATGAACTCGCTGACGTACCACTGACACGTTCCACCGCGGATACAGGATCAACCGTTTTCTCAGCCGATTGGGCGGTTGTTGCACCGGCCGCCAGGCGATTATCCCGCAATGCTTTACGGATCGCCATGAAGTCAGACGTCACAGGTTCCCAGAGTGAATCAGCATGCCAGGAGATAGAGCACTGCGTCTGACAAGCGAGCTTAATCCGACCCGCACCCATATTCGGGCCACGACCAGCGCTGTCAGCAAGGCGTCGCAACGGCATGTACCAATCACTTACCGGCACTCCCACTTCACTGCTGTCGCGTTGCAACGGAATTTCAAACAGTACGATAGCTTCTGCACAACGGTGATTCCCGATCTGGACATAAGCAGCCAATAGTTTATCACTGGCAATACTGGCTAGGGATGACTGACGACGCACACGCTGTTCAAAATCTGCGAGCCAATAACTGGCGACTACGTCATGCTGATGCAGGATAAATACAGCTTCCTGAAGACTCATCAATGGTATCTCGAATGTAATAACTTATTATTTTGGACCGCACACTAATCAAAATGTGCACCGGGCTAAAGGTTTTTCCGATGATCGGTAGGTGTTTGTGACTCAGTTCACATGTGCTCAGAACTTTTGCTTTTCTCCTGCGGATGGGTCAGCGGGAATACCAAACTCGTTCTGCCCCTTGGTTTCCTCTTGAGATAAAGCCTTGCTAAGGTTGTCTTCCGGTTCTTCACCACCGTTATAAAGCGAGCTGGTTCGGTTGGCAATTCCACGGATTTTGTCATTTTTCTCCGGGTATTGAATATCAAACTCAATCAGCAGTTTCTTCGCTGCTTTATAATAATTTCCAGCCGTAACCACATCCCCTCTTTTGGCCGCTACATCGCCTTGGGCGGTATAGGTGTCCACTTCACAATCGAGCAAAGTCATGCGCAAGTAACGACGGTATTCCATCATTGCAGTCTCAGAGATAATGCGTTGCTTCATCATCGGGCTGAGGGTTTTCATTATTCGCGAAAACTGTTGCTTGGCATAGCGAATCTCACGATCACTCTTCAAAACCTTGCGAACCGTCTTGGTGGCCTCAATTTTTTCCTGATACGGCGCTTTGTCAAAGGCTAAATCCTCGGTATGTCGCTCTTTCTTAGTCAGTGCATCCTGATAACGCTGGTACAGATAGTCCACCCGGTCGAGAACAACCAGCTGAATTTCTTTGAAGTTGTCGACCAGCATAAGGAACTCCAGCGCCTCCAGAAGATCTTCGGCCGCTGTTTTTATCGCCCTTGCCTGTGAGCGCTGTTTAAATTCCAATTGCTGCCGACGACCCGCGAAAACCAGGCCAATTAACACCAATGCAATCGGTAGCGCGATCGCAACAACTAGGCCAATCGCAGACATAAGTTGTCATCCCCCCCCAATTCTGTGCTATTCCTGAAAAAGATGAATACATCTGAGTTTAGCAACAATTGACCAGTACGCCGGGCGAGTTTTGTCAAAATGAAGCTTGACCGCACCCCCGGTATTGCCATTAAAGTGTCGCCTCTTAGCGACTGGCTGGTTCAACTACAAGGGTAAAACGAAGGATTATGGGCAAATCGCTGGTAATTGTGGAGTCGCCTGCCAAGGCCAAAACCATTAATAAATATTTGGGCAAAGACTACGTTGTGAAGTCCAGCGTTGGACACGTTCGCGACTTGCCTACCTCTGGCTCAGGCAAAAAGTCTGACCCGAAAGAGCGCGCTCGCCAAGCTGCGCTGACCCGTAAAATGTCGCCAGAAGAAAAAGTGGCGCACAAAAAACGAAAAGCCAAAGAACAGCTGATCAGCCGCATGGGGGTAAACCCGGAAGACGGCTGGAAAGCGAACTACCAGGTGTTACCCGGCAAAGAAAAAGTTGTCGATGAATTAAAACGCCTGGCCAAAGATGCCGATCATATCTATCTCGCAACCGATTTGGACCGCGAAGGGGAAGCCATTGCCTGGCACCTGCGGGAAATCATCGGAGAGAAAAACAAAGACTACCGTCGTGTCGTGTTTAACGAGATCACCAAAAAGGCGATTCAGGCGGCATTTGAACAGCCGTCAGAGCTGAATATGAATCGCGTTAACGCCCAACAGGCTCGGCGCTTTCTCGACCGTGTTGTTGGCTTCATGGTTTCGCCTCTGCTCTGGAGTAAAGTTGCCCGTGGCTTGTCTGCAGGTCGTGTGCAATCCGTTGCGGTACGGTTAATCGTTGAGCGTGAGCGTGAAATACGTGCCTTTATCCCGGTGGAATATTGGGAGGCATTTGCCCAACTAACCACCGCTGACGGCACTGAACTACGCACCCAGGTAGTAAAGTACAAGGGCGAAGAATTCCGTCCGGGCAATGAAGCCGACACGATGTCGGCGGTAGAGACACTGCGTGCCAGTGAGTTCCTGGTTAAAAGCCGTGAAGACAAACCAACCAGCTCTAAACCCGCGGCACCTTTTATCACCTCGACCCTGCAACAAGCCGCCAGCACACGCCTGAGCTTCAGCGTTAAAAAAACCATGATGCTGGCGCAGCGACTCTATGAGGCTGGCTATATCACCTATATGCGAACCGACTCCACCAACCTGAGTCAGGACGCAATAGACAGCGTACGAAACTACATCAGCGATAAACTGGGCGAGAGCTATTTGCCCGAAAAACCGCGAATTTACAGCAGCAAAGAAGGCGCTCAAGAAGCACACGAAGCGATTCGCCCTTCCGATGTAAAATTGCGTGCGGCTGATCTGAAAAGCATGGAGCCGGATGCTGAACGTCTTTACGATCTGATCTGGCGCCGCTTTGTCGCTTGTCAGACAAACGATGCCAAGTTTACCAGTACGACCATTACCGTCGCTGCCGCCGATTACGATCTCAAGACCCGCGGTCGTGTGATTCGCTTTGATGGCCACCTGAAAGTACTGCCGCCTGTCAGCAAAGGTGACGATGACCTGTTATTGCCTGACGTAGAGCAAGGTGAAAAACTGAACTTGCTGGAGCTGCTGCCGAAGCAGCACTTCACCAAACCTGCTCCGCGTTTCTCTGAAGCTGCGCTCGTTAAAGAACTGGAAAAACGCGGTATTGGCCGCCCCTCTACCTATGCCTCTATTATTTCCACGATTCAGGATCGTGGTTATGTAAGCCTGCAGGGACGTCGCTTTTACGCCGAAAAAATGGGTGACATTGTTACCAGTCGCCTGGTTGAAAGCTTCGATGAACTGATGGATTTTGGCTTTACCGCCAGCATGGAAGAAAAGTTGGATGATATCGCTGACGGTGCCATCAACTGGACTCAGGTTCTTGATAATTTTTACACCGATTTCCACGGTCAACTGGATACAGCAGAAAGCGAAGATGGCATGCGCCTCAATGCGCCGGTCGATACCGATATCGAATGCCCGAAGTGTTCTCGTAATATGCAAATCCGCACTGGCACAACTGGCGTATTTCTGGGCTGCTCAGGGTATAGCCTGCCTCCCAAAGAACGCTGCACCCAGACACTGAACTTAATTCCAGGTGATGAGGCCATCACAGCGGACGAGGACGAAGAGGCGGAAAGCCGTCGATTAATGGATAAGCGTCGCTGTACCATCTGTGATGCCGCCATGGACAGTTACCTGCTTGATGAAACTCGTAAGGTTCATATCTGTGGCAACAACCCGGATTGCTCAGGCTTCGAGGTTGAACAAGGGCAATTTAAGATCAAAGGCTACGATGGTCCAACCCTTGAGTGTGATCGCTGTGGCAGTGAAATGCAGCTTAAATCTGGCCGCTTTGGTAAGTATTTTGGCTGTACCAACGAGGAATGTAAAAATACCCGCAAGCTGCTGAAAAACGGTGAGGCTGCGCCTCCCAAAATGGATCCGATTGCCATGCCGGAACTGGCTTGTCAGAAAGTTGAGGATACTTATGTATTGCGGGATGGCGCAGCCGGACTATTCCTGGCTGCCAGCCAGTTCCCTAAGAACCGTGAAACCCGTGCTCCATTAGTCGCAGAATTAATACCGCACCAAGCGGAGTTACCGGAAAAGTATCATTACCTGCTCGACGCTCCACGTGCTGACAGTGATGGCAACCAGGCAACCATTCGATACAGCCGTAAGACCAAAGAGCAATACGTTATGACCGAGGATGAAAAAGGCAAAGCCAGTGGCTGGGCAGCGCACTTTGTTGACAGCGCCTGGGTAATAACAGAGAAGAAAAAAGCGGCCAAGAAACCTGTAGCTAAAAAAACAACGGCGAAGAAAAGCGCAAAGTCCTGATCAAGTATCTGACTGGCTCATAAAATAATCCGAGAAAAGTCTCAGTTAATTGATGCTTTTCCCGGATTTTTTTATATCTCAAGATTGTTATTTTCTGAGTTCTACTCATGGAATAAGGAAAATAATGATGAAATGGCTACCAAAAGCGCTGATCGTTTTGTGCATTTCTGCTGCAACTTTTATGGCACTGGCTAACGAAAAAGCAACGCCGGTGAACATCAATACTGCTTCTGCTGAACAACTGACTGAACTGAAAGGAATCGGACTGAACAAAGCAAAAGCCATTGTGCAATACCGTAAGGATAAAGGCCCGTTCAGCTCTGTAAATGAGCTGATATTGGTCAAAGGCATCGGCGAAAGCACACTAAAAAATAATGACGGTATGCTCGTCACCACAACGGAACAATGATTGGAGTATTAATAAAGGGTCATAAACACGATGGTGTTTATGACCCGACAATCAAAGTGACCGATCACTCCGTAATCAGGCAGTTCCCCCACTCACAACGAGCAAGAATATAGCTGCCATCCGGGCAGCGACCATCATAAACTTCATGAGGCCAGTCATTCTTCAGCAGCTGAACCCGAGCACCCGGACAGCCATGTCGTTTCGCTAACTTTTCCACCACATAGAATGAACGACCGTAAACCTTTTTGGTTCGTTTTTCGATTGATGCGCGTTTCATTGCTAAATCCTTACCCTGACTTTGCGCACGACGCTGAAGTTTCACCAGGCCCTGATAGAGCTCTTCATTACCGCGCAAATCCATTTCGCCCTCGTTATAGCGCTCAAGCACTCGCAGGCATAAATCTTCTTTGTCGGAAGCGCCGGTCATCAACTCGTTAACTTCCTGCTCAGCGGTCTCAACAACCTGCCAGGTCAGTGCCATAGCCATTCTCGCACCAGTTTCAGCACGGTCATCAGTGACTTTAATAATGTCGTATGCCAGACCAAAATCCGCCCCTTCAACAAAGGCTCCGTTACGTTTCCACCAGTTTCTCTGAGTACGCAGTGCTTCTTGCTTGGTTTCACTACTCACATCGTAACAGGCGTCAACCCAGCTGCGCAGACTGGTATCTGTCTGCAGGGCGTAATAAACAGCCTCGCCTGTCGGCGAAAGCGGGTTAGAAGAACAACCGACTAACCCGAGGCTGAGCAGAAACATTGAAATAATAAAACGCATGGGAATCCCCTTAAGATATTGTGTCCTTTTGATTTAACCAAACAAACAACTCTTCGTAATTAAATGGCCAGTCTAATTCACGGCCGGATTGTTCGTCCTTGAGAACGGGGATACGAGTACCAAAACTGGCAACCAGCTGTTCAGATTCTGCAATATCCTCAACATATACTTCCAGCGGGATATCAGCAGCGACCTCAACAATGACCTGTTGTGCTAATTCGCAAAGATGGCAGGCTTCAGTGCCATACAAAACATACGCCATGAAAGTCCTCCGTTATCAACGCCGTTATTATAGCGTTGATAACGAGTCACACTGAACAGAATATAACGAGGATATTAACTTTCGTTACCTGACAGCAACCCGGATAACTTTCCAGCAGCTTCCAGACCCTGCTGGAACTGATTCCAGATGGGTAAACGCTCCTCTTCAGGCAGCAGGCTATTCATCAGGTCTTGCAGAGTTTTTTCAGGTTTTGCCAGTGCATCAGCCTGCTCTATCGCGCGAGTGTAAGCGTCAATGTAGGAAGCGAGTGGTGCCTTCAAAGCTTCAAGCTGCTCCGTTGGCAACTGTGGCTGAACCTGAGAGTAGGCTCTGGTACTGGTCATCACTGTTTGCTGCGTCAGATTCAGACTTAGCGATGCAAGTTCGTTACCATCAAATCCCAAAGACATAGCCTGCTCCAATGCACTGCCGAGATCGCCCGAAAAGAAACGTTCACTCAGGTCCTGCACTGAATTAAACAGATTGCTCAGGGCTTTCTGTTCTGCCTCATCGAGGTTACCTTCGACTTCAAAGGTCCAGGCAGAACGATTACTGGAACTCACCTGAAGAAAGTCCGGGGCAGACTCTGAGCGCCGTTGCTCTGACTGGGAAAACGATACGGTTACGCTATCACCGTCACGTGTCATAACATCCAATGTCAACGAATTTGCCACTTTAAGAGAAGAAGTCGAAGTGATCTCATTCAGTTGACGCGTGTCAGTATAGTTTTGCTCGCCACGCTCGATTTGATTAATTCCCTCCTCAACCAATTTTCGCCCTGCTGCGATTTCCTGCCTGAGCTCGTCGGTCATCAAACCACGGGCTTCAATAATCTCCTCTGCCTCCGCATAACCGCGAGCAACGCCTTCACGAGCAGCTGCAATCCTGTCTGCGACCCGCTCTGTGCTGGCACCCGAGGCGCGTAAACTATCGACCCCCCGACCAATAAAATCGAGCATATTATCAGCGGTACGCTGGGGGGATTGCCTTGCAGTTTTTAACAACTCCTGAGCAACTGGTTCAGTCACTGTTTTATTCGTTGCATAGGCTTGGTTAGAAACGGCGTCGCCGGCCCTGCCTTGCGGTTGCAGAAAGCCGAATTGACTGGGATTGACGGTAATAGACATAAGAGGCCACCAAACAAACAGAGCTATACCAGACGTTATCGGCAGCCCTGGCTGGTCATTTAGTGAAAATGAAAACTTTACACTTCAGCGTACCAGCCTGCTGAGGGACTGGCTAATAACAAATAGCCCCTTGCTGAAAGTCCTCAGAAAATTCGATGTTCCAGCTTATCTGGTGCTTATCGAGTTCCAACATGACTTCCTCTACCGATGAAGACAACAGTTGCATCATTTTCATCGCTTTAAATGCCGCACGACAAGCTGCTTCATCCAAACCCATGGTTTCCTCAAGCGACATAACTCCCTGCTCCACCAGAGCAACACGCCAGCTGTTAGTATCACCATGACTTAGCAGGTGATCGACGAGAGGTTTTATCAGGGAGTGTTTTTCCGTAGCCATATGCCACCTCTTTATTCGACTTAACGATTATTCAGTTGAATACTAAAGATGGCCCGGCATTAGCCAGAAATCCAGTGCAAAAAATGAACAGTCCTATGACTTTAACTCACAAATGCCAAAGTTCATCCCTGTTTGCGCTGGTTTCTATACTCGACAGGTGTTTGGTTGGTCCAGCGCTTGAACGCGCGATAGAAGGTACTGGGCTCAGAAAACCCTGTCAGGTAAACAATTTCATCAATGCTCTCGTCAGTCCCTGATAGCAGTCGTTTTGCCAGATTACAGCGGTAGTCCGCTAGTAGTTGATTGAAGTTGGTTCCGGCTTCCGTCAATCGAGTCCGCAAGGTTCTCGGTTTAATATCCAGACGCGCAGCCACATCATCCAGATTTACCTGGCCGGTCTCCAACACTTCACCAAAAACTTTGTAGACCTTTGATACAACATCTTGACGCTCGAGTTTTGCCACGTGCTCACTCGCCAGCTTTTCGTGCAATTGCAGCAGCTCAGGCTCGGCATGGGACGAAGGCAGGTCAAGAATTTTCACATCAAAGTAGATACGGACTTCGGATTCAGAAAATCTCACAGGACACTGATAGATTCTCTCATGTTCTCTGCTGTTTTCAGGGGCTGCGTGCGAGAAATGAATACAGGATGGCTTAAACGCGCCGTCGGTTACATATTGGAAAAACTGAATTAAACCCAGTGCCATGCATTCCGATAAGTGCCTCAACGCGTGGACTTTCTGGCTACTGCTATCAACGCAGATATAAGCCTGTCCGTTGTTCATACCAATACTCGCTTGTGATGCATCACTGAGCAATCGTTGGTAATTTAAGACACGATTTAAGCCTTCACCAAAAGTCGGACTGGACAAAAACAGATATTGCAGAACCTGACCTTTAAACAGCGGCATTTTTTCGCCGAGATGCAGCCCGATATTTTGGTCACCGCTGATCTCTTCCAACACATTCCAGAATAATACCTGTGCATCATGAGGCGTCCGCAGATGTCGGTCTTCGAGCAACTCTGGTGTAATACCCAGACGCGCACATACAGCCTCAACGTCCAGACCCAGCTTAACCATTGCCTGGTAAGCCAGTTGAATCATAATGCCTGAGTCGCGCAGTTCTGCCATTCCGCCGGACATAAGTGCTTGAATTTCCTCATGAGTGTTGCTGAATTCTGCCAGATATAACGCTTCCTGCAAGTCCTTATTGGCCAATCTGACGGCGAGCCTGCACTAACTTGCCAATGGGGGGACTTCTGGCACCGCCTAAACTCGTGTGTTTACAAAGCGTTCTCCCCGTTTAAGGTTTTCAACATGACTCAAGCGACACGTCTGCAATTCAACGAAACGCCCGGTACTCTTGGGCAATATGCCCGCGCATTATTGGCAAAAGGTAGTAAACAAAAAAATCCCGAACTACCACAGCTAGAAGCGATTCAGACCGGCGTTAAAGCCGATAAAAACAAAGTGGCGACCTATGCCGATGTTTGCGGCTTTAACAGAGATAGCTCCGTTCTGCCGCTGACTTATCCTCACATCCTAGCCTTCCCGTTACATATGGAATTGATGCTGCACAAGTCATTCCCTCTGGCACTGATGGGTCTGGTTCATATCCGTAACAGCATTACTCAGTTCCGCAGTATTCGTGTCGAAGAAAAACTCGATGTACGGTGCTTCATCGCTGGCAGTGAACGAACTGACAAGGGACTGGAGTTCGATATCAAGGCAGAAGTTTCAGTCGCTGGCGAATTGGTATGGGAATCGCTGAGCACCAACCTGGCGCGCATTGGTGGAAGCGTCAAAAAAGCCAAAGAAAATAAAGCACGCCCGGCACTACCAGTCCATGCAATGGCAGAGCGATGGACGCTAGCCAGTGATCTGGGGCGCCGCTATGCACGAGTTTCTGGTGATTCTAACCCGATACACCTGTACGCCATGTCCGCAAAACTGTTTGGCTTCAAAAGCCACATAGCCCACGGAATGTGGAGTAAGGCTCGTACGGCAGCTGCTTTACAGAAAAAGCTCGGGGCTGAGGCGTGTACGATTGTGACTGAGTTCAAATTGCCGGTGCATTTGCCGACAACTGTTGAGATGGATTACACCCAGGAAGCAGGTGACATCTCATTTGATCTACGAGATATAAAAGGGCAAAAAGTGCACATGAAAGGCTCAATAAGTGCACTGTAATTTCAAACGAGGGTCTGCTGCATTGCAGCAGATTCCCCTTCAGCACATCATCCGGCATACGCCATAGCGCTTCGTAAACACACTGCTTTAGCCTTCGGACCTTTTAACAGCCCCGCTTACATGACTTCTTCACCTTGCGGCCTTCCCGACAACCACTCACAAGCCTCACTCTGATTATCAAACAACTCAACAGGGTAGTCTGGGGCATGATAGCTGACAAAAACTGAAACAAAGTGTTTGAGCATGAAAGACTGCCCTACAATGGCCAGTGCGGTTGTCAGAAACTGAGTATCAGGGCGGGAGGCAAACAACTGAACTTCAAAGTCGATGGTCAGCAGATCTTTCGCCAGCAACAGCAGCGGTAGTTTCTCTTTACTGGCAAGACGGCGACGTTCCCGATAAACAAACTGCACCAGCTCCAGGCTCAAATGGCGAGTGCCGCGCAGATCTGCGTATACAATTTTGTCTTCCCCCAGCCAAACATCGGGCTTGGGGGGAAGGTCAACACCGCGAACTGTCATATTTCTTTCAGTTATAAGAATAAAGTTTTAGAAACAATATCAGAATTTTCGTTAAAGAACAGTGACAAAGTAAACTCTGGTGTATTGAATCAAGCACTTCAAAGGTTAATGCCGACAAAGCTCACAGAACTCAGGCATATATTGCGCTTGTCACAACATTTACACTCATCATCAAAACCCCACTTTAACTTAACTGCGGCGCTGGTATTATGTCCGACAGAACCGCTCTGACGGACAAAAAACAACAAAAACGGACTCACCTCACTATGCGCTTTTCGTTGAGCTTCGCTCCCGCAATGTTTTCTTTTCTGGCTGTGATCATGCCTGCATCCGCACACGCAGAGGGTGGATTTGTCAGTATGCAGGCTGGAATCACCGATTCTCAGGACATGGGTAAGTTCGGCACGGCCTACAAAATCCACTTTGGTCCGAATATCCTCGATAACCTCGCGCTTGAGTTTGGCCTGTTGGATATGGGAGAGGCGAGTTACAACGACCCTACCCCCATTTATGATGATGTCAGTGACACCAACGCACCGCGTTTCAGAAACAGTGGCCATGGAGAGGTGACACGGACTGACGGCAGTGCCGACGAGCCATCCAAAGCGACCTTTACCGGAATATCTTCCGCTCACCCACGCGGCTTTTTGATAGCGTTTCGTTATAGCTTCGACCTTTCAGACACCTTGAGGTTTTTCGTAAAAACCGGAGCCAACATCTGGCAAGCTGATTTTGAGGAGATCGAATTAATAGCAAACCAGAACAAGGATCCCGTCCAGCGCCGCGTTGTGAGTTCGAACAAGAAAGCGTCGGCTGTCGATCAAATCTCTGGTGGTGGTTTGTTATGGCAACCGGTTAAAAACCTGGCATTACGTGCCGAATTAGAGACCACTGCCCTCGATAGTAAGGATTTCAACAGAGTTCGTTTCCAAATGATTACTCTCGGCGCCCAATACGAGTTTTGATCGATCAAAGGGGGGCGACGCTCTCAATGCCGATGGTTGAGTATTTCTCTTTTCTGGCTCTAAAAAAATTGAAAATCATTCGCAGCCATCGCCCTTACCGTGCCGCTTATCCGTTTCTGCAGGCTAAGGTCGCAAGCCAATTGACAGATAACTTACAAAAGCCAGATACTCTGAATTGTCGTATCCCAATGAATGAGACCCGCTTCACAGCGGCGGGTATAAGCGTGTCACATCGTTGTTACGAAAAGTAACAACGAACAATTTTTGTCACATGGTTTTACGATAAAACCTGCCATTTTAGCAATATGACCAATGGCATAACGATTGCTAAAGGTTATAGTCTAACAATAAGAATGAATCGCGTGGGCACTCAATAATGGAACAAGGCTATCTTTCGACTGCACTGATCAGACCACTCCTGGAATCTGCAGGTTCTGATTTCTTCAATGAGATCCAGTCACACCCAGATTCCGTCCAACGAATCCTGAAGCAACTGAAAGACCCTGACAGCCGAGTCAGTGCCAGTGACGCCGATCAACTGGTCAGCGAATTAATTGGCAGTACGCATGACGAATCCCTCTGCGTACAACCTGCTCACAAATTTAATGCACATAGCAGCTGCCAGTTACAGCATCTATTTTTATGCTGCAACACCTTGCGAGAAGCTTTGTATTACCTGGAAAAATTCTCCTCCCTATTGGGCGACCAACTTGAAGTCCAGGTAACGCGAACTCGCGACAACATCATTAAGGTTAAATTGCCGGTCAATGAAAACTTTATCGTCGCTGCAGAAAGACGACGCAGTGAAATGGTCATCAGTGCACTGCTAAGTTGGCTTCGTCAGTTATGTGGGCCGGAACTGCAAATTACGTCGATTCAGTTGCCATTTCCGGCAACTCAATACAGCAGTCAATACCAACGCGCCTGGAAAACCGAGACTGAATTTAATTGCGACGAGTGCAACATTCAATTCCACAGTAAATGGCTGGATGAAGGTTTACACAATACCAATCCGCACATTCTGAAAATGATGAAACGCGAGGTTGAAGAACAATATAGAAAACTCGCACGCTCAGGATCACTCGCGGAACGAATTCGTAAAGCTCTGACCCAGAATAAAGTTCGCCTTAATGCTAACCAGCAAGAAGTAGCTGACTACTTTCATATCAGTGCTCGCACTCTGAATCGTCATTTGCATAAAGAAGAAACATCACTCAAACAAATTGTCACGGATGTAAGAATCGAAACCGCAAAACGTTTACTCGTTACCAGCGACGACAGTATTGAACAAATAGCCCTGCATATTGGACTTTCAGGGCGCCGAACTCTGGATCGTATTTTTATAAAGGAAATCAACCAAAGTCCCGCGCAATACCGACAAAGCCAGCGTTCTACCCCTTTGGTTGCAGTGGCGGGTTAGATTCTAACAATGCGTGTCAGGCCATTCCCTCAAGCCTGACTCGCATTAATGCTGCAACACTGATTGCATCTGTAATTTCGCCATTCAAAACCATCGTTAGAGCATCTTCAAAAGCTATCCGGCGAATACTGATCACCTCTGTTTCTTCAAACTCAGTTTCTCCCTGAGACAAACCACGAGCAACGAAAACTTCCGCTTCTTCGTTAGTAATCGAATTACTCAGATGCAAATTGAATAAGCTGACAACATCCGTTGCGATTAATCCGGTTTCCTCTTTTAACTCGCGAACCGCGCAATCCTTACCAGATTCTCCATAAGGTGCACCACCCATTGGAATTTCCCAGTGATATTGCCGCAAGGGATAACGATATTGGCCCACAAGCCAGGTGTCGCCATTTTCTGCGATAGGAACAATACCAATTGCCCGGTTTTTAAAGCTGACGGTTCCATAAATTCCAGGATTTCCAGCTGGGTTTAATACATCATGGTGCTCGACTTCGATCCAGGGGTTTTGATAAACCGTTTCCTTGCTGATCAGTTGCCATGGATTATCCGTGCTCATATTCCCTCCATCGTTTTAGACCGAAATACGCTGTTAAAAATAACACACCTGAAACGGTACCCAGCAAATGTGAGTTAGTTTCCACTCGCCCACCAATATAACCGTACATCGCCATATCATCGTACCAGGGTAACTGTTCCCAGATGACTTTAGCGATAATAACGGTAGCGAATAACCACGCCATGCGATGACTGTAATATTTGGAAATAAAGGGAGCGACTAATAACAAGCCGTGCAAAACACCGGACATCCCAACGTATTGCTGAAGGTAATCGGCATAGATATAAAGGCCTGTCCCGACCCACATGCAACACCAGAGAAGCAATAAAACACCGGTAGCATTATTCAGATATCGCCCTGCAATATAGGCAAACAGCACCATCCCCAGAGAGTTTCCAAGTAAATGATTGACCGATAAATGAACCCAGTTGGCAGAGAAAACGCGCCACCATTCACCAACATCAATCTGAGATCGGTTGAACTGCAACCATTGGGAAGAATGAGGTTGTCCAAGCGCCAACGCCAACATAATTAAGATGACGATCAGATAAAGCGAATAACTTTGCCAGAATAATCGAACCGTAGAAACCAACACAGGAGACGTCCTGTCAGAGAATAGGTCGCTATTATACCCGGCGACGACGCGGAACCAAGATCAATAGCAACAACGACAACATGCCAGCACCGGATGAACTTTCCCCTTCCGCTCGGGATACATCGCCACGATTCAGGAAAGGTGCAGCTGGTATGTCTCGATTCATGACCAACAAGCGGGTGGCGACATCAAATTCGGCCGCCTCAAAATTATCAGTAGCCACCTCACGTACCCAGGTCTTTTCACTTAACTGGCCCTGCAGATCTATCGCAAGTGGTTGATGGTCGGAATCAGCACGACTGGTTAATAATACGAACACACGACCGTAATTCTGGTTTTGCAGGCGCTGATTTAACATCAAACGGTTCCAGCCGGATACCACTGGAAAACCCGATTCCTTCCACAACGCGCCCTGATAACCAGAGCGCACGGGATCATCAGGAAATATTTCAACGTCAACCCGCCCCTCTCCCAACGCAAACCAATCAACACCGTCGATCCAAACCACATTGTCACTCAGAGATAATTCGATCAGCACTTGGGCAGCACCGCTGTATTTACCCCAGGCCGCATTTGGACCAACGTCGTCATACCCCAGATTATCGCCGAATACCGGATTAGTGACATTGAGGCTCACGTCCGCAACGATCCCGGTTTCCATTTCCAATAACTCAACGACATTGGGTAACTCGTTGGCAGCCGGACTTGGGCTGACAGCTGAAAATAATGTCTGATCAGACGCCGAACGGAACACATCATTAGCATCGCCACGATTGCGATTCTGATCGAGATCTGAACCACCATCAGCTTCCTCAACATTCACCAGCTGGCGACTGACATCATCATTTTGATTACCCAATGGGCCATACCCGACCCAGTCGTCGATACGCGTGACTAATACGCCCTCTCCCGGCAAACCCAGGTCGTAGTTGTCGTGACGACGATGCTCAAGCAGGATACGCTGCCCATGGCGGTACCCATCCAGATTCACTTCCAGTACATCCGGGCCATCAGTCACTGCGCGCATGGTGACATTATTCATCCCCTCCTTGACCTGGCCCAGGGAGATGAAACCTGCCTGTTCCTTACTCCAACCCAACATATGCGCCGGGCTGTTGCCAGCAGCACCAGATGCTGAATTCCAGCCACCCAGCCCCATCAATCCCCAACGACCAATTCCCATACTTTTACCACGGCGGTCATACAAGTCAGGCAAATCGAACAGCAAGTGACCAAGTTCGTGACAGATGATTCCAATCGTGGCTTGCTGGGTTTGATGACGTTCGCCAAACATCGCATATTCGCCGATATTCAGATCTTGATACTGCCCCCGATACAAACTGCTTTTGTGTGCCCAGATACGCGGGCGAGTTGTGCCGGCACCAGCAAAAGCCTGTTCATAGCCTGAAACTAAAAACACCACACCCAGTTCGTTGGGATCGAGCCAATGATCACCGTTTTTATCGTATTCCCCCAAATTCAGATCTGCTGGCAAACGCTGCAGCACTTCCCGGGCAAGGTTTTGACTGGCGCTGCCGTATGCACTGCCGAAGTCGGGGTGTTTTCCCGGGAGAGTGATCGACACAATGCCGTCATTGGCCGTTCCTACGTTCTCAGTAACGGGGCGCACATCGAAATTGCCATAGGAATTTTCAAGAAAATAATGATTAACGCTGTCTGTCTCACCAAATAAGCTGCGCGCGACTTCCGCATCCGAGTAACGGAACCCCTGATCAGCGAAGGCAACCCGAATCACCAACAAGTTCTGGCGGAAATATTCCCAGCCTCCCGGATATCGATAAGGTATTCGGGTGTCGGTTTGCTGGTTCTGAGCGGAAATGACCGATAAGGCTTGCCGGTTATGTATTTTGAAGTCAGCGGTCGAGTGCTGATGAAGGTTTGTGTTCTCAATAATATGGCTGACATCGAGCCCATCAACTACCGGTGAATCAGTTGCCACAACGACACCCTGACTATTAACGTCGGCATAAAACCAGATATCGCCGCGCTGCAGGATTTTTCTGCCACCGAGTGTTTCAAGCCAATGATTGTCGCGATTACCTGCGGGTGTAACCTGAATTTCAGAGCCATCAGACAACATCAGCATAAAAGGTTGTTGCAAAGGCAACACATTAGCCGCGGCAGCCTGAGCCAGAAAGTAAATAAGGATGTAGGCAATCGATCTGAACATGATTATGGATCAAGCAATTTCTTACTCTAACCATAGACAACCCCAGTTCCTTAAAAGGCTGAATTAACAAACCCCTACAGATAAACGTTTTATTGACAGTAGATATACAAAGTTATGCCAATTTTTTCCGTACTCAATCCTGATCAGTTACTAAAGCCTCGCACTTCCTCTCAACCACCGTATCGTTATCAATCAGTGAATCGATAAACGCCATCGCCCTTTCTTCCATCCAATAAGTTTGATCTCGACTTTTTTTAATAAACCCAACGTGACCTCCGGATTCGGGGACTTCGAGGTATAAATGCGGATGATCACAAGCGATATCATGCGGATAACAGGAGGGGGACAGAAACGGATCGTTTCTGGCATTCACCAATAATGCCGGAATATTGATGTCTTTTAAGTACCCCAGACAGCTGGATTGTGCCCAATAGTCCAGTGCGTCATCAAAACCATGCAGAGGCGCGGTGTAACGATCATCAAACTGGCGAAACGTGCGAATATTGCGGTAGTTATCGACTGACACTAAATCCGGGAACTGCTCCGCCTTTTGCGTCATTTTTACTCGTAAATCGCGCAGGAAGCGCCACATGAATATGCGGTTCTCTGGTTTGGCCAACTGGTCTGCACTGCCGCGTAAATCGCAGGGTACCGAAAAGGCACAAACCCCCTTAACCTGTTCAGCAATTGGTCGCTCACGCCCGGCGTAAATCAGGCTCAGATTCCCCCCCATCGAATAACCAACCAAAAATATCTGCTGATAACCTTTGCCAATGGCATGCTGCACAACAGCATCCAGGTCTTCAGTCGCGCCACTGTGATACATGCGTGCCAAGCGGTTAGGTTCCGGGCTGCAGTTGCGAAAATTCCAGGCCAAGGCGTCATATCCATGACGATTGGCCTGACGCAGTGTACCGAGGATATAAGGACGTCGGGAGTGCCCTTCGAGTCCATGAGATACAATAACCAGAGGTGGTAAGGCTTCACCGCTTTCTACCGTTTTTGACCAATCAAGATCCAGAAAATCACCATCGTCCAACTCAATCCGCTCCACCTGCAATTCGGGTATATCAAGCTTGCGAAACACCGTTGGATAAATACTCTGAACATAACCGTTGGTAAAACCATACGGTGCACGATAACGGGATTGGATAATTGGCATAACAGCTCTGCTGGCAGTGTGTCTGAGCAGGCATTGTAACTGCCCGAATAAGAAATTCAGCAGCGGAAAGTGCAATAACCAGAGGCACTCGGGCCATCAGAAGTGTTGGTTAAGGTACTCAAGAATTTTATCACGGCTATAGAGCCAGTTTTCATCCGGCCCATCGGCAACTCGCAAACAGGGGACACGCGGAGCACCTCCACCATGGAGTAATTCATTGCGGTAAGCGTTCACCCGCAAGACATCCTTTTCAACAACGTTGAGACCGAGTTTCTGACAGTGGCGTTTTATTTCAATGGAGGATGGGCAAGTCCGACAAAAATAAAGATGCATGCGCCGTGAAGCACGATTGAGATGATTTTGTTCTGCGACAGAACGCGCTATCGGTTTCACTGGCAAAATACGGTCGATAAAGTCCGCCGTCATACCTTTGAATTGTCGTGTCAGTCTCATCGCAAACCACTCGATCACATGAAGGCGGCATTGTAAGCAGTTGGCGACAAATATCCAGTAGTGAATCGTCCGAATTGACCGAGATTTTATTCTTACCCTGACACCCTCAGGGGTTATTCAGTAGGGTGATGGACGAAAGAACCACCAGAATGGTAACAACCATCAACCAGCGACTGCGCTGGCAGAACTTGCAGGAGGCCTTTTCTGGTTTTCTGGTCGGTTCCGAACGGCCGGCAGAGGTGCGGCGGATAGCAAACATAATTAATCTCCGAATCTGCTATCCAGTATAGATCAGTTAATCAGCTTATTACGGCTGAAGCTGGGGATGTCAGTCCAGTTTTCCCAGTGCATCCAAACAGCAACGGCTTTCCCCACAATATTTTCCTCGGGAACAAATCCCCAGCCACGGCTATCGTGACTGTTACCTCGGTTATCCCCCATCATAAAGTAGCTGCCCTCGGGCACAGACCACTCACCCTCCGGACCTGCCCAAACAACCTTCTGGTTAGTTCGGCGGTCAACACCGACAACCCACTGGACATCGGCGTCAGCAGCATCCATTTGCTCCTGCACCAGATATTTCGTGGGATTATAAGGCGGTTCACCGCCCAGTTCTTGAGTCGGTATCACGTTGCCATTAATGGTCAGCTGTTTATTGCGGTAAACAATATTATCACCCGGTAACCCAATCACTCGTTTAATAAAGTAACGAGGATCATTCGGCGGAAAAAATACCATCACATCACCACGCTCAGGTTCACCAACGGGTACCAGAGTGTTGCCAAATACCGGCATTCTTAAACCGTAGTGGAACTTGCTCACCAGAATAAAATCGCCCTTAATCAGGCCCGGTTCCATCGAACCCGAGGGTATCTGGAAGGGTTCTGCAATAAAAGATCGAAGCACAAACACGATCGCCAGTACCGGGAAGAAAGACTTGCCCTGCTCAATAATGAACGGCTCTTTAGCTGCGTCTTTAATTTCTTCGGGAGTGGCGTGGCGTTGACGAAGCTGCTCGATGCGAGCGAAGCGTTGATTGGCAAACCATACTTTATCCGCCAAAGCGATTAATCCGGTTACAGAAGTAGCCACCATGAGGATGAGCGGGAAATCGATGTCCATAATAATTCTTATAACGTGTAATAATAAAAAAGGGCATTCTAACCGCCTGTCCAACTTTACGCGAGCGGCTAAACTCTTTATTACGATTTTCAGCAGCCACATACCATAATGACTGAGATAACCACCCACAGCGGCCTGAAACTGGCTTATGAAAGCTTTGGCAAGCCAACCAACCCAGCCGTCATCCTGATTATGGGCCTTGGCGCCCAAATGAAAATCTGGCCTGATGCTCTGTGCACAGCCATCGCCGAAGCAGGCTACTTTGTCATCCGTTTCGATAATCGCGACGTTGGCCGCTCCAGCCAATTTGATCAACACGGCAATCCCAGTCTGATCAAAACATGGCTGCAACAAAAACTGCAGCAAAAACCTAAGGTTCCCTACACATTACGTGATATGAGCCGTGATGTTCTGGCATTGATGAATCAGCTTGAGTTGGATAGTGGTCACCTCGTAGGCGCCTCAATGGGTGGCATGATCGCTCAAATCCTGGCCGCAAAGCACAGGAAACGTGTGCGTAGTCTGACGTCGATTATGTCTGCCCCGCGGGCGCCAGATTTGCCAGACCCAAACCTCAAGGTGTTGCTGCAGCTGGCAAAACGACCTCCCCCACTCAACAGGGAAGCCGCCATTCGTTACACCATGCGCATGAACCGACTGATTGGTTCACCAGCCTACCCGATGGATGAGTTCGAATTAAGACAGTTGGCAGAAACCAGTTTCGAGCGCAGTGGCACACCCGGCGGCTTTAAGCGTCAGTTGGTGGCGATTACGGCTGCCGGAGATCGCAGCCGGTTGTTACAGAAAATTAAGGTGCCAGCTCTGGTCATCCACGGCTCCGACGATCCTCTGATTCCGGCTCGTTTAGGCGAGGATACCGCGGCCAATATCCGTAAAGCCAAATTAAAAATCATTCAGGGTATGGGCCATGACCTGCCTCCGGCATTGGTGCCGAAGTTAAGCCGTATATTGATTAAACACCTGCAAAAATCGGAAAAAAAATGGCAGCGTAAACTCGCCAGAAAAGAGCAAAGTCAGCCAGAATTTTGCCCGAAACAATCTAATACCAATCAACAGACTCAAACCGGTTGATAACCAGAAAATTGTTTTGCCAAGTCTGCAGCATAGTTATCTGTCATCCCTGAAATATAATCCAACGCGCGCATATAGGCCTGATACAAACTCCAGTCACTTTGCGGCGCTGATTTACCCATCAATTCCAATACCCGCTCATTGCGAAATGTCGCCTGCCCCTCGCAAATACGCTGCCGAACGGCGGTCAGAAAGGCCTCGAGTAAGATACCCAGCGTTGAATACGAACCGATTTCCACGGCAAGCTTACGGCCGTCTTTAAAAATTCTCTGGCGGGCTAAATCTTTTGCTGCATAAATCACTTGTGCAACCGGACCATCGCAATAATCAACCAGGTCGCCTTTCAGCGTACCCGACAACAAGGCAGCCTGCTGCTTCACAAATGCGTTACTAACCGCACCTACCATGGCTTCCATCACATGCCCGCGCAACATCTGTAAACGCCGCCGATCATTGTCTGCCTGGGCCAGATCGAGACTTGAGTCCTGCCACTGCTGTGCTAACAAAGGTCGTAATAAATCTTCGACTTCCCGATAACGCAGCAGCCCCATTTCAATACCATCCTCGAGATCAATCAGGCCATAACAGATATCATCAGCAGCCTCTAACAAGTACACCAAAGGATGACGACACCAGGCATTTTCGTGGATTTGTATAAGCCCTAATGTATTGGCCACTTCACGTAGAATGGGTAACTCTGTCTGGTAACAACCGAATTTTTTGCGGTCACCCCGGTCAATATAATCAACACTCCAGGGGTACTTCAGAAAAGCCCCGAGGGTGCCGTAAGTCAGACGCATACCACCCTGAAACCGGTGATATTCAACCTGTGTGACAATCCGCAAACCCTGAGCATTACCCTCAAATGTTTGCAGATCGGCTTTCTCAAGATCACTCAAACCCTCGAGGAAATGTTGATTCTGTGGATCACGGAACCAATGGCGAATCGCATCTTCTCCGGTGTGCCCATAAGGCGGATTACCAATATCATGCGCCAGGCACGCCGCCTGAACCATTGCACCAAGATCCTGTGGTGTAATCGCTTCAGGCAGTTGGCTCTGCAGTGCTTCACCAACCCGCGTACCTAATGATCGACCGACACAGGCTACTTCCAGACTGTGGGTCAGACGGCTATGGATGTGGTCATTCTCCGATAAAGGATGAACCTGTGTTTTGCGGTCCAGGCGACGAAATGCGGAAGAAAAGATAATACGGTCGTAGTCTTTGTGAAATGGCGAGCGCCCCAGTTCGACGGCCAGGGTACACTCGGGCGCACCAAACCGCATAGGCGACAATAGTTGTTGCCAATTCATCATTTCCATATTACTTCCTTATTACAAATGCTTCGCAACGCCCAGGCAATAAGCCAGCAAGCCGTTAATCGAGGTAGCCGTAAAAATACGGGTCAGAAAACCGCAGGGTACTCGCGCCGAATAGCCTCAATCCCCTCAAAAACCTCCTGCGACAAGGTCACATCAATAGCATCGATGTTAGTTTTCAGCTGCTCCATGCCGGTTGCACCAATTAACGTAGAGCTGACAAACGGCTTACTGTTAACAAAGGCAATCGCCATCTGACACGGATCAAGACCATGAGCCCTGGCCAAATTAATGTACTTTTCCGCAGCAGCATCAACAGCCCTGCCTGTTCGGTGTTCCGGCCGGGTCTCGATGGTCAGGCGAGCGCCATGCGGTTTAGCACCACCCAGGTATTTGCCACTGAGGATGCCGCGGGTTAACGGCGACCACGCCAGCAAACCACAATCTTCGGCTAACGCTATTTCTGCCAGGTCAGGTTCAAAATATCGGCACAATAACGAATATTCATTTTGAATACTGGCCATACGCGGCAACTGATTGTCTTCCGACAGACGCAGCCACTTTTGAGTACCCCAAGCCGTTTCATTGGACAAACCAACGTGTCGTATTTTTCCCTGGTCAATTAATTCTTGATAGGTACGCAGTACCTCAAGGAAATTATCCTGCTCTTTTTCCGCATCAAACTGCGGAGCAAACCCCCAGGTTTTGCCAAAATGGTAGGAACCCCGGTTAGGCCAGTGCATCTGATACAGATCGATGTAATCGGTTTGTAACCGTGTCAGACTGTCTTCCACCGCTTTGATAATATTGTCGCGGTTAATGACATCGCCATCTCGAATCCAGGCTAATCCGGGACCAGTAATTTTACTGGCGAGAATGACCTTATCGCGCTGCCCACGTTCTTTAAACCATTGGCCAATAATGGTTTCGGTTGTGCCGTAAGTTTCCGGGGACGGTGGAATTGCATACATTTCCGCCGTATCGAAAAAGTTAATGCCGCGCTCCAGCGCATAATCCATTTGCTCAAAGCCCTCGGCCTGGGTGTTTTGTTTGCCCCACGTCATGGTGCCCAAGCCGATTAAACTGATATCCAGGCCAGTACGACCCAATTTGCGGTATTCCACGTAAAACTCCTGTCACTAACAGAAGCCAGAGTTTAACAAGTATTTAATGAGGCCGCTTCAGGCAGTTGCTTATCGGTTGAGCAGGAAATGAGCACGCGCGGTGGCTATCGGACTGGATCGCTCAGTTTGCCAGGCGTTGATCGCAACATTGGCTACGCGGGTGCCCTGGCGCCAGACCTGACATTCCGCATACGTATCCTGATGTCGCCCCGCCCGTAAATAATCCAGCGAGAAGTCGATCATCTTGGGCAGCGTTGCACAATCCATATTCATAATCAGGTGCAATGAGGCAGATAGCTCCATAAAGCCACCAATCACGCCGCCATGTATCGCGGGTAGAATCGGGTTACCGATGTTGTCGTCGTTTTTTGGCAGCTGGAATAAAACGTCTTTCCCCAAACGCTGAAATTGCAAACCAATCAGGTTGGCATACGGAATACTGTCTACCAGCGGCTGAAAGTTTCCACTTTGCTGAGCCTGGTGCAGCACGTCTTCAAAGAAGCTATTACTCTCGACCACTATCGGGTCCGGAGTCACAATGGGTGAGTCAGTCATGCATCGTCTCCGAATTCAATTTTGGCACGGAATTCTGGTGGGGTCATGCTTGCCCCAATTCTCATAAAGGTCGCAGCACACTTTGCAATAAGATCGCCTCTCTCACCGCCTTCTTCCTGATACACCTCACATTCGGTAAATACCACACTGCTGGCGATACGTGTCGCTTTCGCCACCGCAACCAGATCCAATCCTGGTGTTGCCGGCTTCATGTAATCCATGCGCAAATCCAGTGTTGGGCACAATTCGAAATCCGGCAATATCGAAAAAACGGCAGTGCCACAGGCGGTATCCATAAGTGTCGTCAAACTGCCACCATGCACAGTTCCCATTACCGGGTTACCGACAATTTGCTGCGCATAAGGCAGGCGCATGGTTACGCTGTCCGGCCCGGCGCCGTCAACTGTCAGACCTAAAACCTGGCAATGACGTAACATGGCCAGGAAGCGCTTGGCTCGGGTTTCTATAGAAAGTGATGTCATAAAACTTACCTAACTGCAGAGGTCGCGGTTATACCGGATTTAATAGAATAGGCAATGATCATTTTGTCGCACACAATTGACATAAACGCCAATTCACAAGCAGTAACTTGTTCAATTATGCCAAGACATTGCAGGCCATAAGTTTACACCGTAAACTTCACATCGACATTCTAGGAAGTACAGGCAATGACACAAGCACAGAACACGATCGATTTCTATCTGAATCAGGTTGGCCAACAAGACATCGTACTTGACCCAAGCTGGGGCCAGGGAAGAACCACCTTTGGTGGGATGTCAGCCGCATTAGTGCTGAAGCTGCTAAATGATCAGGCGGCGGATGATGGCTTGTTGCGATCGTTGAATATTGCCTTCTGTGGTCCGCTGTTTACCGAGCAAGCCTGTTCTCTGCAATCTCAGGTCATTCGCCGGGGAAAGTCCATCAGTCATTTACAGGGACAGATTTTACAAGATAACAAAGTAGCCACCCTGGTGAACGCCTGTTACGGGCGCGAGCGCGAATCTGATGTGCTCGTTCATCACTCTCCGGTTAGCCTTTTGAAAGAAAAAGACGGGCAGAAACTCAATTATATAAAGGGCATCACGCCTGAATTTGTGCGTCATGTCGACTTCATCTACCACAGTGGTCAGTTTCCGTTTACCAACAGCAAAGTGAATCATATTCACGGTATGATGCGATTCTGCGATCATCCACAAGAAATTCGTGATGAACATCTGGTTGCACTCATCGATGCATGGCCACCAACGGTGTTGCAAAAACTAAAATCACCTGCACCCTGCGCCAGCGTCACCTGGAGCCTGGAGATGGTCACCCCGCTCAGTCAATTGCCTCAGCCAATCACTGGTGATGACTATTTGATTTACGAAGCCGAAATTCGTCAGGCGCATGACGGATACGCACATACCGAAGCACGGATCGCCTCTCCAGACGGCATTCTGTTAGCCCTCAGCCGTCAATTGATTGCGGTTTACGACAAGCGCTGATCAGCTGAAGGCCAACCACAGGCAATGGCAGCGGTAATGATTTGCGGGGAAATTCGCTTGTCGTTGATAGCCAGCTCTGACGCAATGCGCTCAGAATCCAATGTCACTAAAACACAAATAAAAATACCCTTTTATCAATAACTAAAGCCTTGTCTGAGTCAGGGTTTTAAGTTGCCGAATCGCCGCAGGCCAGCTATTACTTAAGAGTATTTATTGACTGGCCCAGAGATATTATGGCGACAAAGGTTCTTATTTGCGACGACTCCAGCTTCGCGCGAAAGCAGATGGCACGTGCCCTTCCACCGGAATGGGACGTTGAAGTTCATTTTGCCAGCGACGGAGTGGAAGGCGTCGAACAGATTCGCCAGGGCAACGGCGATGTAGTATTCCTCGATCTGACCATGCCGAATATGGATGGGTATGGTGTATTGGAAACCATCAAACGTGACGACCTTCCGGCTATGGTTCTGGTGGTATCCGGCGATATCCAACCTGACGCCCAGGAAAGAGTGAGAAAACTCGGAGCCATGGCTTTTATCAAAAAGCCCATCGATGCCGACAAAGCACGCACCGTGCTGGCTGAGTACGGCATTCTGACGATGGAGGCCTGATATGAGCGAGGTAACTCTGAGCGAAGATCAGCGAGATTGCTATCAAGAGCTGACTAATGTCGCCATGGGCCAGGCTGCAGACCGCTTAGCAAGATTGCTCGACGCTTATGTTGTGCTACCGATTCCGCGCGTGAATCTGATTGAGAACAGTGAGCTGCACATGGCCATTCAGGATGCGGAGAAAGACGCCGCTATTTCTGCCGTTTGCCAGGGCTTTATTGGCTCGGGAATTGCCGGTGAAGCGTTACTGTTGTTTAACGACACCAGCTTTCAGGATCTATCCTCTCTGATGAGTTATACCGGTCCACTGGATCGGCATGCTGAGCTGGAGTTGCTGATGGACGTGAGTTCGGTGTTAATCGGAGCGTGTATTCAGGGCATCGGTGAACAGCTGGAAATTCACTTTAATCAGGGTCATCCGGTTGTCCTCGGTCAGCATTGTCAGGTAGCCGACATTCTTAAGAGTGGCAATCATCAATGGAGTAAAACCCTGGCGATTGAAATCCATTACACCATTGAACACGTCAACATCGACTGTGATTTATTACTGCTGTTTACCGAAGACTCGGTACACAAGCTCAATAATGTTATCGACTTTTTGCTGGATTAATCATGAGTGATTCAAATTTTGATATCGGCGACATTCACTGGTTAATGGATATTTTGCAAAATATCGACGTTGGCCTGGTGGTGCTTGATCGCAACTATGAAATACATCTCTGGAATGGTTTTATGGAAAGCCACAGCGGTATCAGCCCACAGAATGCCAAAGGGCAAAATTTATTTGAGCTGTTCGATGAAATTCCACGGGAGTGGTTCACGCAAAAGTCAGAAGCGGTTTTCCAATTAAAAACCCGCACCTTTACTATCTGGGAACAACGGCCATATCTGTTTAAATTCAAAAACTACCGACCCATAACCGGCCGCGCCGCCACCATGTATCAGAACACCAGTATTATCCCGCTGGAATCGATTAATAAAACCGTCGATCACATCTGCATCATTATTTACGACGTAACCGACGTGGCCGTGAATCGCGAAGATGCGTTAAAAGCCGCCCAATCACTTGGGCAACTCAGCCGCGCAGACCACCTAACCGAGTTGCCTAACCGGGTCGTCTGGGAGCAGGAGGTTCAGCGCGAATACAGCCGCTGTTGCCGCAGTCAGAACCCATCGACACTGGTGGTGTTTGATATCGATAATCTTAAACAAATTAATGCGGCATATGGCCACAAAACCGGTGACGAAGTCCTGAAAATTGTCTCCGATTCGTTGCGCCAGACAATGCGTCAGACCGATATGCCCTGCCGTTTTGGTGGCGATATGTTTGCCATATTGCTGGTGGACACCAGCGAGGTTAACGCCAGCCGCTTTGCAGAGCGAATCCGTAAAGCCATTGAGGTGCTGGACATACGAACACAAGAGCAGCAACTTAGGGTCACTGCCAGTATTGGTGTTGCGGAGTTCTCCAATACCTTCGCTAACGAAACAGATTGGATTCACGCGACCAACAAAGCGTTACTGCACGGAAAGCAACTTGGGGGCGATCAGGTAACTCTTTATCATTCTAAGGCGCTGCAATAGTCGTCGCTGCACTGGTCAGCATTGCCATGATTGACATATTCGCTCAAACTGCCTGCGTGTTTTGAACTCAATCGCAGGCCATGTCCAAACATCACGCTCAAGTCCCTCACGAATTTATTGATGCTCCGTTAAGAGGTGCCGAGTCCCTCGGTATCTCACGCCAGCAGATCTGGCAAACTGCTGGCCTCGATCACCGCTTGTTGGCGCAGCAGGGATTTACCATCAGCCATGAGAGCTACGCCAGGCTGATGGGAAGCCTATGGCGCGAGTGCGACGATGAATTTATGGGGTTGGCCAAAGTGCGCTCCCACTTTGGTACCTTCAGTATGATGTGCAAAGCCATCATTAGCTGTACCTCGCTGGAACATGCGTTACAGCGCGCGCGTCAATTTTATGCCCTGTTTGACCACGCTCCGAATATCCGTCTGGAAAAAGACAAACGCTTAAGCAAGATCATTATTGAACATGACACCCGTTATGATCCGGATTTTTTTCTTGCAGAGTCATTACTGGCCATCTGGCATCGCCTCAGTAGCTGGTTGGTTGGCCAGGGAATTCCCTTGCTATCCGTCAGCTGTGCTTACCCACCGCCACGCCATCATCCGTTGTATCAGGTTTTGTTCGCTACCCCGGTTAAATTTTCTCAGAGCGAAACTTATTTGCGGATACCAACCCGTATGTTGTCATTGCCGGTGAGTCAGACCCCAGCGTCATTGCGAGCTTTCCTGGCAACATCGCCAGCCGATTTCCTGGCCCGGCCAAATCCTCACGAGAGCATGACCGGTAAGTTACGACAGCTCTTCCGTCAGTACCCACTGGAAGAGCTACCAGCGCTGAACGATACCGCCAGCCTTCTGAGTATTTCCGGTGCGACGTTACGTCGCCGCTTGAGTGAAGAGCAAACTTCGTATCAAAAATTAAAAGACGAATGCCGATTAGAAGAGGCAAGCCTGCTGCTGACCCAAGCCGACGCCAATATTCGCAACATCGCCGAACACCTGGGCTTTACCGAAGCAAGCACCTTTCATCGTGCCTTTAAAAAATGGCAAGGTCTTACACCCGGCGAATATCGGGCACAAAAATTGGCTGAAAAGAATTTGTCATAACCTGGCTTTACCCTCGGACTATCGACCATGAGCGTTCGGGAGACACATTGTGTGGTGGAAGCAAGGCGTTATATATCAGATTTATCCACGCAGTTTTCAGGACAGTTCAGACACCCCCGATGGCATCGGCGATCTGCGTGGTTTAATACATCGCCTGGACTACCTTAATGATGGAACAGAACAATCGCTGGGGATTGATGCCATTTGGCTTTCGCCTTGTTTCCCCTCTCCGATGGCCGATTTTGGTTACGATATTCAGGATTATTGCGCTATTGATCCGGTATTCGGTTCCATGGCTGACTTTGAAGAGCTACTTGTAGAAGCACATCGACGCGGTATTCGTATCATCCTCGATTTGGTGGTCAATCACAGCTCCGATCAACACCCGTGGTTTATCGAAAGCTGCAACCCAGCCTCTGAAAAAGCGGATTGGTATATATGGCAGGAAGGCACGGAGAATCGGCCTCCGAATAATTGGCTGAGTTGTTTTGGTGGCCAGGGATGGACCTATCATAAAAGCCGTAAAGCCTGGTATTACCACTCATTTTTGTCGCAACAACCGGACCTGAACTGGCGAAATCCGATGGTACAGTCCGCCATAAAACAAGTGATGAAATTCTGGCTGGATAAAGGTGTTGATGGTTTCCGCCTGGATGTTGTGAATCTTTATTTCAAAGATCAGCAACTTCAGAACAATCCAATTCATCGATTTAAAGTTGCCCGTGCCTACGATCGGCAGCGACATGAGTTTGATCGTGATCAGCCGGAAATGCATGCGTTATTGCAGCAGATGCGCCAGTGGGTTGATGACTATCCAGATCGTATGATGATCGGTGAAGTGATGCTGGCCGATGAATCCAACAGCGAGTTACCTGCCAGCTATTACGGTAATAACGACGAATTGCACCAGGCGTTCAATTTCGAATTTTTACGCTGTCCATTCAACGCAGATGCTTTCCGGGCGGTAATAGAAAAATGGTCAGCTTTACTCGGCGAGAAAAACTGGCCCAATTATACCCTCAGCAACCATGATTTTGTTCGCCATGCCAGTCGCTATCAGCAGACAAGACACACTCAGGCACGATTAAAATTACTGGCATTGCTGTTACTGACATTGCGCGGTACACCGTATCTTTATTACGGCGAAGAGATCGGGATGCCAGAGCAACCGGTCAAACGCAGGGATATTCAGGACCCGGTGGGTAAACGTTACTGGCCGATATATTCCGGCCGCGACGGTTGTCGCAAACCCATGATGTGGAGCTCCAAACGTCGGTCACGAGGTGGGTTCAGCCGCGAACGCAGCTGGCTGCCACAGACACCAATCGCAGGCATTAGTGTGGCAGAGCAGCACTCGGATCCTAACAGTTTATTAAGCTGGTACCGACAGTTGATCTGGCTACGCAAACGCACCCCGGCTTTGCATTCAGGGTCATTAACTCTGTTGAAGAGCGATAAAGATATTCTGGCTTATCAGCGGGAACTGGATAACGAGCGATTTTTAGTGGTGTTGAATTTTTCCGCGAAAACGAAACATTTCGACAAACACATACACGGCTCATACAACAGTAGCGACCTACACGTCATTATTAACTCGCACCCACCATCGCCAGACAATAAGGAAGTGCGTCAGTCACCCCCAAACTTATTGCCGTACCAGGGGCTTATCGTTAAATATTAAACGGTAACTTTTAAACATTCGTGGGAAGCATTACACGAAAGCACTACGCTTACGATATTCGTGCGCCGGATAAGCGCCCAAAATGCGCAAATCCCGAGAGAAATGCTCAAGTTCCTCAAGCGCGTGAATCATCGATGGTTGGTCTGGATGACCCAATACATCCAGATGAAAATGACTGGCTTCCATCGTGCCACCATCCATATAGCTCTCAAGTTTGATCATGTTAATACCATTAGTGGCAAACCCACCCAACGCTTTATACAAGGCCGCTGGTATGTTGCGTACCGCAAACAGCATGCTGGTAATATAGGTGGTATCCGGCTGGTAATCCTTATGCTCCGGTTCTCGACTGAAAACCAGAAAACGTGTGGTATTACCCATCACATCCTGAAAATTATCATGCAGAATTTCAAGACCATATAACTCCGCTGCCAACTCAGAAGCAATGGCGCCACGCTTCAGATTACGGGTCTGACTCAGCTTCTCAGCTTCCATTGCTGTATCCATCATGGCGACCGGCTTCATCCCGAGATTGATAATACGCTGATGACATTGCGCGAGTGCCTGGGGGTGAGATGCAACTTCCTCAATATCCGTCAGCTTGACACCCGGTACTGCCAACAAACAGTGGTTTACCGGCTCGAAATGCTCTCCAATCACATGCAGCTGTGTTCGTGGAATCAGCCTGTAAATCTCTTCAACACGTCCTGCGGTGGAATTTTCCAATGGAATCATAGCGCGATCAGCGAAACCATTGGCAACCAGATCCAGTGCCGACAGAAAGTCTTCACAAGCCACTGCTTCCCAATCAGAAAACACCTTGCGACAGGATAAGTGCGAGTAGGCACCTGCGGTTCCCTGATAAGCAACACGATGCGTTGTGGATGAAAAAGCCTGCTGAGTCATGCTGTTTTCCCTTCGCGCCCTAAAAACGGGCATTTTTACCGACTGACATTGATGACACTTCTTTCTAAGCTCTTTTTTGGTGCGCGTGTAAACCGAAACAAACTCAGAAATAAGTACTCAAAAAAGAGGATTGTACGTTATTCCTTAACGATTACCTTGTACTAAAACAACATCGCACGCAGTTTTCTTCGTTAAACCGCTCGACAGTACAGAGCATTAAACGGTGTGGCACAGAGTCTGCAACGTATCAATTAATCATAGGATTCGAGGTGAGCATGGCAACGGTATGGCCTGACGCTTTAACAACACACAATCAGACGCTGGTGGAACAGGCACAGGGCGCCTGGCTGGCAATGCCGGAAGCCTGGAAGGAGCAACTGGAGACGTGTTGGCTGCCATTGGCGAGCCATCTGGCTGAGTTCAGCAAGCAATACAAAGCCAAACATCATCAGCCAGCCATCGTCGGTGTTCATGGCGGTCAGGGGTCAGGTAAATCAACTCTGTGCCGGGCACTGGCCGATATTTATCAGCAAGCGTTCAACTGGAAAGTTGCGGTTATTTCAATCGATGATTTGTACCTGACTAAACAGGAACGGCAGCAGCTGGCCAGCGATATACATCCTCTATTGGCAACCCGAGGCGTACCCGGTACCCACGATGTTGCTACTGGTGCTGAGCTATTGCAGCAACTCAGGACGCTCGGCAGCAGCAAGTACCTCAACTATCCGGCCTTCGATAAAATATCTGATGACCGTTGCCCACAGGATGAATGGCACGGCATCAGTGGTCCTGTTGATCTCATTCTGTTCGAGGGTTGGTGCGTAGGCTGCCAGGCTGCAGACAATACCGAATTACAGCAGCCAGTTAACGCTCTGGAACAACAAGAAGACAACAAGGGTTTTTGGCGCCAGTGGGTGAACGATCAGTTAAAAGATTATTATGAACCCTGGTTTCAGCAAATTGATTATTTGCTGATGCTAAAAGTCCCGGATATTGACAGTGTTAATCAATGGCGCTGCCAGCAGGAACGCGACAACGAAAAGCTGAGCAGTAATACCCGGTCTGCCTCCGGCATGACGGATGCTCAGATTCGTCGTTTCGTTCAGCATTATCAACGCTTAACCGAACGCGCATTAAGAGACATGCCGGGTTATGCCGATCTGATATTAGAGCTTAATAATCAGCATCAGGTCAGTGCAGTACACTACAATACATCACAGCTTATCTCTGTGGAGGAAAGTGTATGAAAGCGTTTACCCACTGGATCGTTCTGACCGATCTTGATGGCACCTTACTCGATCATGACAGCTACAGCTCAAAGCCAGCTCACGATGCCATATCCCGCCTGGTACTGTCGAATATACCCTGTATTTTTAATACCAGTAAAACCTTTGCCGAAGTTGCTCAGCTGCGTCGTGACATGCATATCACAAGCCCGTTTGTATGTGAAAACGGTAGCGCTTTATTTATTGCAAAAAATAACGGTCAATTTAATCCGCTCAGTACGCAACAACAGGATTACAACAGCGAAGTTCTGGCAACCCCCTATGCAGACCTGATTAAAATTCTGTATCTGGCGCGCCAACAAGGTTTTAACTTTCGTAGCTTTAACGATATGCCTGCCAATGAAGTCGCTGCGATAACAGGATTAAGCGAAGATAAAGCCTGGCTGGCAAAACAACGCAGCGCATCCGAACCATTACTGTGGCGTGGTCATAAAGAAGAGTTGCCAGCATTCCGGCAATTTATCGAATCGCATAAATTGCAACTTATACAAGGGGGTCGTTTTTATCACGTTATGGGGGCCAGCGACAAAGCCAATGCAAATCACTTTTTCCGTAACTATTACGCCGAACAGCATGAAGTGGCACCAGAAAAAATTGGCATTATCGCATTGGGTGACGGTGAAAATGACCGCAACATGCTTGAGCAAGCGAACTATCCGATAGTGATACCCGCCGCAGAAAATACCACACTGCAGTTGAACAACCCAAACACCATTATCGCAAAACACGCCGGTCCAGTGGGCTGGAACCAGGAAATTCTGAAACTGATTGAACAACTCGGCGCCAAATCCGGATAACCGTTAGTGTTTTAAGACGGCTCGGATAGACGCATTACTGGCTGTATTAAGGAGCATCACAGTGGCTGATTTTTATCAAAACGGCATAATTACTAATCTGCATAACCTGACGGATAGACCGTTGGAGGATATCGAAAAGGAGTTAATGAGCTTCTCGCGGGTGCGCCCCATGTCACTTGTTTTACCATCACTCTACTCCGAACTGGAAGGTCCGGCTCTGGATAATATTATTCAGGAAATCTGTCAGGTGCCCTACCTGAACGAAATTGTGATTGGCCTTGATCGTGCCAGCGAACAACAATATCACCATGCTCAGGAGTTTTTCGGCCGTCTGCCACAGCATCATCGTATTTTATGGAATGATGGCCCCCGTCTGAAAAAACTCGACTCGTTATTGCAGGAAGAAGGCCTGGCTCCTAAAGAACTCGGAAAAGGCCGCAATGTCTGGTATTGCTATGGTTATGTATTGGCATCCGGCAGAGCCGAGTCGGTGGCATTACACGATTGCGATATCGTTACCTACGACCGCAGCCTGCTGGCACGTTTGATATATCCGGTCGCCAATCCCGGATTCAACTATGAGTTCGCCAAAGGTTACTATGCCCGCATCGCGCAGCAAAAGATGAATGGCCGGGTCAGTCGACTGTTGGTGACTCCCCTTTTGCGCGCACTGAAGAAGGTTTACGGTTCTCTCGATTTTTTAGAGTACCTTGATAGCTTTCGCTATCCATTGTCGGGCGAGTTTTCAATGCGCACCGACGTACTCAACGATATTCGCATTCCAAGCGACTGGGGTCTGGAGATTGGTGTACTTTCAGAGATGAAACGTAACTATTCAACCAACCGCATCTGCCAGGTTGATATTGCCGACGTTTACGACCACAAACATCAGCCACTGTCAGAAGAAGATGCCAACGCTGGCCTATCGAAAATGAGCATTGATATCTGTAAAGCCATTTTCCGAAAACTGGCGACCCAGGGCGAAGTATTCACCAACGAAACTTTCCGCTCTTTAAAGGCAACTTACTTCCGGATTGCATTGGATTTTATTGAAACCTACTACAACGATGCCCGGATGAACGGCCTTAACCTCGACCGTCATGCTGAAGAAAAAGCCGTAGAGTTGTTTGCCGAAAATATTATGCGAGCAGGTGAACACTTCCTTGCAAACCCAATGGAAACACCATTTATTCCAAGCTGGAACCGGGTTATTTCAGCTATGCCAGATGTGCTGGATCGACTATACGAAGCGGTGGAGGAAGATAACGTCTGAAGTGAGCGCCAAAGCGGCGTTGTATTGCTTGAATGATCCGAGGCCCTTCCTACTTGGTAGAGTCGGGCCAATCTCAGTTCCTTCCTGTGCGGTTCACACGAGACGACCGCTTGTGCAGAACCATACATAGGCACCGGCCTCAAACAGTATCGCCGTATTCAGTGAAAATGTAGCCGTTGCCGTTCGCTGTGTGCTACTGAATCAGTACTGTTGACCATTTCATCGTACGGCATACTTTGAATCATATATCCGTGTTGTACGCCTAACATGGCGAGCTGATGCGAACATTCAGCCAAGCTTCTAAAGCGCTTCGGCTGATTGTTCTCCATCAGCAAACTCTGCATACCATCATGAAAAATCTGAACCAGATACAAGTCCCCTTCATTCGCCAACACATGCACTTCGGGACGGGAATAATGAGCACAACGCTTTAACTCTTTTAACGTCATGATGACCTCCAAAGCTGTACATTCCTTGTACAGAGTGCGATAAAGCCATATCGCGCTCCAGTAAAGATTTGCTAACCCGGATTTGCATCACTCTGTTACAGTCTGAATATGAAACCTATTGATTCCAGTGATGATCAAAACCACCAGGCACCAGACCAGCAACAAGCTCTGGGTGATCTGGACGTTATTCGTCAGCTGCTGGCCAGTTATTTGTCCGACAGTAAGCGCAGCTCCGTTTATGAGCTGGTCAAATGGTTGCAGCAACCGGAACAGGCTATTTTTAACGAGGATGCCCTGAAAGATGCGTTAATGCTGTTCCGCTGCAATTTCTTCATCATGCACGCACTTTACCAATTGAGAAATCACTGGCTGAGTCTCGGCGTCGGGGAGCTATTGATCTCGGCACTGCATGTCCAGCTTGTACGGCAATCACCCGAACAGAAAACCGCAGAGCAACATTCTGCAATCAGCAGTAACTCACGAGATCTGGACTGTGCCGACCCACTACAGGCGTATTATCTCGACCTCAATAATCTGTCGACCAGTCGTGAGGAAGTTGAACGGTTAATGGAGCAATTCTGGAAAAAGATGGCGCGACCGGATTACAGCAGCCATCAGGATGACGATCTGGCTACGCTGGAGCTGAAACCACCGGTATCTGCACGTGAAGTACGCCAGCAATATCGGCGCCTGGCGATGAAACATCACCCCGATCGGGGTGGTGACAGTTTGCGCTTCCGACAGATCAACGCGGCATTCCAACGTCTCAAGCAAGCACCCTTTTATCACTGAAGATCCTAACCAGCCGATGTCTAATACACGCACATCACTCGCAGACTGAAGTTACGAAAGTCGTTTGAGTCTTCTGCTATCATCTGTCAGAAATCACATTCGACAGAGAGAATTATGCATTTTTCCCGGCTTTTCATTTTGCTTCTATCGACGCTGCTGCTGTCTCCGATATCTCAGGCACTGGTGATTCTTCAATATCATCATATTGATGCTACTACGCCACCGGTAACCAGTATTTCTCCAGACAATTTCGAACAGCACATGCAGCTGTTAGAGAGGGAGGGGATGCAGGTGGTTGATCTGGAAGCGGCTCTGCTGGCACTACAAAATGGCGAAGCACTGCCACTTAAAGCCGTTGCGATCTCCTTTGACGATGCTTGGGAATCGATTTACCTGAATGCATTTCCATTACTGAAAAAGCGAAATTGGCCCTTTACCATTTTTGTTAATACTCAGGCTGTGGACGAGAAGCACAAAAAAGTCGCCAGCTGGGAGCAGTTAGCTGACATGCAACAATTCGGTGGAACGATGGCAAATCACTCACATAGCCATCCGTATTTAATCGAAAAACCGACTGATCTGTCGTTGGATGAATGGTTAACCAAAGAAGTCATCGAGCCGGAAAAGCGCATTCAGAAAAAGCTGGGCGTCAGTCATAAAATGCTGGCTTACCCCTATGGTGAATTTAATACCGATATTGCCGACTGGCTGAAGAAAAAAGGTTATATCGCCTTTGGTCAACAATCAGGTCCGGTTGGTAAACACTCACATTTCCAGGCATTACCGCGTTTTCCAGCGGCCGGGATCTACGCTAACCCAAAAACACTAAAAACCAAGTTAAAAACTCTGGCATTTCCAATTACGTCCGAGCAACTGGTTGACCCTGTTCTGGCTGAAAATAATCCACCAGAATTAACCGTAAGTTTTGTTTCTAACGATTTATATCGATCTCAGATTCAGTGCTTTGCCAGCGGCGAAGGTGCAATTAAAACTGAGGCTAAAGCCCAAAAGATCTTAAACCCGGAAACGGGTAAAGAAGATCAACACATCCGTATCGTCACCCAGGCTGAAAAACCAATAACAGCAGGCCGCGGTCGATACAACTGCACGGCGGCCAGTAAAAAGCATAAAGGTTTTTATTACTGGTATTCTCAGGTATGGATTAACACTGACGTTAAAAAACGCTGATTTTTAGTCAAGCGAATCAGAGAACGTTTGCAGATGCCTGTTGCAGGCGTTTCTCGCGCTGGCGCCAGTCCGGCAGTGCTTCACTCATCAGCGACTTAAATCCTGTACCGTGATCAAAATGTTTCAAGTGACACAACTCATGCACCACCACCAGCTCGATCAGCTCAGCCGGTAATTGCATCAGTCCCAGGTTAAGGTTGATATAACCACGTTGGGATAAACTTCCCCAGCGGGTTTTCATCTTCTTCACTCTCAACGTCGGCTGCCGGTTCGCGAAGCGGCTGAAAAACGGCCACCAGTGATCAATTTGTTGCTGGAAGTAGGCGCGCGCCTGGGGCCTTAACCAGTTATCCATGGCGTCACGTACATCAATAAAGTTCCAGTCATGAGGCACCCACACCTGATTGTCGGTGACCAGGAACTCATCCAGCGCACTGGTCTGAATGGGATATTCCTTTCCCAGAATTGAAAAACTTTCCAATGCCTGCTGTTGGCGCTGTAACGCACCGGCTCGCTGACGCTTCAGCCAGGCTTCATTCATTTTCACAAATGCCAGTACGTCATTTTTCGCGCACCCCAGAGGAATACGCAGGTCGACCTCACCCTGCTCGTTAATTTGCAGCCGCATACTTTTGCGTTTCATGGCACTAATGAGCAGTTTTACCGGCTCACCATCAATATCCAGCCACATTTGTTGTTGATACGATTTTCGCGCGCCCATAAGCCTGTTAGGATTGCCTGCAAATTCAGGAGTATTGTATGTCTGACCTCAACAGTATCCCAGCTTTAACTGAAGATGAGCTGGAAACCCTCGGCGTTTTGCTGGAAACAGAAGCAGAACGTCAAGACAGTTTCGATTTTTTTGCCGTTCACGGTCTCATAACCGCCCTGCTCTCTGGCCCGAATGAGTTCGATATTCGCCAGGTATGGGATTGTGCATTTGACGAACAATTAGGTTTCAGTAAAGAGCAGAAAGTCCAGGTTAACGAGCTGATGTTAAAACTCAGCAAAGAAATCCAGGCCTGGTTAGATTCCGGACAGGATTTCCCGGTACCCGCCGACCTGACTCTGGTCGATGACGAAGAGGAAGAGCCCCCTCTTGAAAGCTGGGCCATCGGCTATATGACAGCAGTGATGCTGCAGGAAGAAGACTGGTACGCCGAACACGAGGAGAAGGTCGCTGAGTGTCTGTTCCCGATCATGTATGCCTCCGGTCTGTTTTCAGATGAACCGGAAATGGCTGACATCGACGAAGACGTGGAATTGTCTGATCAGATGTGTGGCAATATTCCAGCCGCCGTCATTCAGGTGTATTTGCAGCTGCACAGCAAGTAAGCCAGGCCAGTACGTCATCATGAAAAAGCCCCTGCCAGCCAAACTGACAGGGGCTTTTTATATTGATGATCCGCTTGCTCAGTCTGCCGCTGCAATCGCTCCAGAATCGCGCAACCATACTTCCACCCGCCGGTTTTTCATTCGGCCCTCGCTGCGGTTAATGGATGCCACCGGTAAATATTCCCCATAGCCAACTGACTGTTTCGGATAAATACCATTGCGAACCAGCTCTCGTCGTACTGCCATGGCACGAAGTTTCGATAATAACTTGGCACGTTTTTCCGTTTTCTTCTTGTCTCCGAAACCGATCAACAGCACTTCACGCTGCTTTTGTGACTGCAGATAATCCACCAGCCGTTCAATATCTTTCAGTGCTTTATTATCAAGCTTGGCACTGCCCTGTTTAAAACGGAAATTAATCGTCAGGCGCTGAGAATCCGAAGTTAGTTCCCTAAAATCCTGAGGAAGATCGGCATAAAATTCTGGCGTGACCGCTTTTAGTTCCTGCGAGATAAAGCCGGTATCCGCAACAATTTTCTGACCCGCATCGTGCAGAGCGAACTCGATAAACTCCGTGGCATACTGATTGTCGGATGCACCCGGTGTGTACATGAACAACCGGCGAGCTAACGCATAGTCCTCGGTAGCAACAGTCAATTTATTCGGTAGCAGTGCTTTAGCACTGCCGTCCGATACAGCAATCAGCTTGGCGCTGCGCACCGAGGCTAAACCAACAAAACCGATACCGGCGATATCCCCGGCGACCGTATCTGAAAGCGCGTCGTTAGACTCGAATCGCTGTGCACTGTCGATCAGCTTCTTTTGCTTCCCCAGCACCATGCCGTTGAATGAATCCCAGGTACCGGATTTATCATCACGTGCATACACATTAATTGGCCCCGGCTTACCGCCCAGCTCAGACCAATCCTGATAACCACCGGAAAATATCTCAGCGATTTCGTTGACACTCAGATCCTGAATCGGATTCTCCGGATTAATAATGATTGCCAGACCATCAATGCCAACAATGTGCTCACTCTGGGGGGCACGCATGTCGGCACTGTCTTTAAGCAGGTTGAATTCTTTGTCTTTAACCGGGCGTGAGGCAGCAGCGATATCAGCTGCGCCTGAAGCTAAACCTTTAAAACCGGTGCCGGAACCATGAGCAGCGACAGCGATATACACCTGAGTACGACTGTCACGCACAAAAGCGCTTATCACCTTCTCATTCTCAACAGCACTCTCCTGCACCTCAATTCGCTCAGCACCTTTGCGGCGCAAATACTCTTTCACAAGGTTCGGAGCCAGAGCCGCACCAATCGTATTGGAGCCCTGTATCGTAAACAGTGTTGTCTCGCCATCGATCGGCAAATCACGGAATTCGGATACAACAGCCTGTGCCGCTGACAGCCCGAAAGAACAAATAAGAATGGTTAAAACACGCAGGAATTTCATCGCCTGTGGACGCCCATTTAAAATTTCCGGGCAGTGTATGACGTATTTATGACAATGCAATGACACATGTCATTGAGGAGGACTCTGCCAACCCCCCTTTTGCCCACCGTTTCAGTGGGCAGTTGCTGGCTGATATCCGGCAGTGAACGCTCAGCGGTTCTTGATAAATGACAGCTCAGCACTCTGATATCGATCATTGGTCAGCAGCTTTTGCATGTTTTTCATGGTGTTGTACGGAGTGTCTACCACCACGCTGTTGGCCAACCAGGATGGCAGGCCGCCATTTGGCTCTGCATGGACTTCATACACGATATCCACCAAACCCTCTGAGTTTGGCGTGAAACTCCAGAACCCTTTCATGGTCGTGATGCGAATGTAATCGTCGTTTGCCGGGAATACGTCGTTGCGCGCTTCAACATCAACGCGCACAGCAAGCGTTTTCGGGTCTTGCGTGGCCAGGCTGTGAACCACCGTATCACGATCAGAAACCGGCCATGGTGCTTTAGTGATCATGTAAGAGATGGCTTCGCCGGGTTTTATGTCGTCAATGATCTCCAACACACCGCAATTATGCATCCACTCAGGCGCGCGCTTGGTATCCTCGATCAGGGCTACAGGTGCAGTTAGCGTGGTTTTAAAGCTCATTTCGCCACGAAACGCCTTCAGATCCGAACCCTCCACTTCCCGGGTGAATACTCGGATACCACGCTCTTCATCTTCCTTCTCTAACTGCCATTGGTTCTCAGCAATAGCAACATAGCTGAACAGCAGGCCGACAAGGCCGGTTAAAACATACTTCATTGTTATTCTCGCGATGGAATGTGCCGGGCAGTGTGCCAGACTTGCCAGATGGCGACACTGTCCGTAGCGGCGGACCTTATCCGCCTTTGCTGCCACCAAGGCAATTCGGCGAATCCGGAACCTGGCCACTTTGTTGCCACTCTTGTGGGGTGTAGAGATGTAAGGCCAGTGCGTGCACCGGCCCTGCTAATTCCTCAGCTAGCACGCCGTAAATCAACTGATGACGAGCAACTGGGCGCTTGCCGTCGAACTGATTACTCACCACGGTCAGTTTGAAGTGCGAATCAGTCGCCGGGCCAGAGTGCATATGACTTTCATTGGCAATTTCCAGAAATGCTGGCTCAAGATGTTGTAGCTTAAGGTTGATGGTATGTTCTATTGAAGCGGACATAGGGTTCTCCGGCACATAAATCACGCACTATAAATCATCCGCTAGTGGTTGCACAAAACCTCTGTAAGCATATACAGTAACTGTGAAATTTTTGTTGAACCAATTCAGGCCATTGCCAGGACCCCATTACATGCAGGATATCGATATCACCAGCACTCAATCTCTTATCGACCGTTACTACGAGGAAGAAAAAGCTCAGCGCGAAATGGAGCAAACGCTGGCCAGCGTAACCACGCGCCTGGATGCCAGCGACCTGGCAATGTTGTCGATTATCTCAAAACGCTTTCGCAAAACCCGCGAAGAAGTCGCTCAGGAAATATTGTCCAGCGCATTGGTCGATCTGTTTGCCCGCGTCGATGCCAGTGAGCGTAAACTGATGGCACGTGATGCCGACGATGCGGCCAAATCCATTGCCAACGAAATTGCGGAAGAGAACGGCGTTCACAGTATTGAGTTTAAGGGCGGGGCCTGGGGTAACCATGATCGTGCAGTCACAAAACTCGAACGAAAGAAGGCCAAACAGGACGAAGAAGCAGAGGCCAACTTTGAAAAGGCTGTGGCTGAACGCGTTGCAGCAGCTGTGGCAGCCGAACAAAGCGAACCGCAAGCGGCCGATGAGACAGCGGAGGTTGAGGAAACCAGTCAGTACGCTGAAACAGCTGCCATCGATAAGACACCGGCTGCTGTTGAAACTCAGGTAGAAGAAGATAGCCAAGCGACTGCCGCAGAAATGGCTGACGAGAAATCAGAAGCTCCGGCTTCAATGTTTGCCGGCTAGTCACTCATCAGCGATAGCGCTTACACGGCTGATAACGTTAACCTCCTCTTCATACGAAGCGGAGGTTATTTTTTATCTGTCTGACGTTGATACGGCTGTTCACTTACGCCAGATACGTAACTCACGGAACTCACCCGGTCCGGCCTGCATCCACAAGACTTCGGTCTGATCTGAAAAAACGAATTTGTTTCCAACGAGAAACCCGGCACGACGACGTCCGGAAACGGTAGCAGAGGCCTGTCGCCCCTGCTGTTTGGCACTTTGGGCAAAATCATCAGGTAAGAGATCCATAGGTCTGTCTCCCGTCAAACTCAACTTCCACCAGCGTAAGCCGGTTTTGTGACAATCCTGTGTCGCTGACTGCTAGGCCTGTTCTCTGTGGCGCCGTACCTGATTTCGGTACGATTATGAATAGCGTGAGTACAGCTTTAGCAGTTGCTCTACACAGGCCTTGCTTTACAATGTGCCGCCCTTTTCATCCATCGTCAATCGGAAATCGTCACTATGGCAATCCACTGGTTCCCGGGCCATATGAACAAAGCCCGCAAAAAAATCGCCGAAGCCATGCCGGAAATCGATCTGGTGGTTGAGGTGCTCGATGCCCGTTTACCGTTTTCCAGCACCAATCCTCTGGTGGATGAACTCAGAGGCGACACCCCTTGTATTAAGATTCTCAACAAGTCAGATCTGGCCGACCCGAAGGTTACCCAGCAATGGGTGAATTACTTTGGTAACCAACACAACACCCAGGCTATGCCGCTGGTTGCTGAAGACAAGAAGCAGGTTAAAAAGGTAATTCAGCTGTGTAAGAAACTGGGGAGTCGGCGTACAGAGAAAAAGCTGGCGATCCGCGTGATGATTATGGGTATCCCGAACGTGGGTAAATCCACGTTGATTAATGCGCTTGCTGGTCGCCAGATTGCCCGCACTGGTAATGAGCCAGCAGTTACAAAAGCCAATCAAATGATCGACCTCAAGAACGGAGTGGTGTTATCCGACACCCCAGGCATCCTTTGGCCCAAATTCGAGAACGAAAAAAGCGGTTACCGACTGGCTGCCAGCGGCGCGGTCAAAGATACCGCCATCGAGTACACCGATGTTGCGCACTTTGCATTAGGTTACTTACTGGAAGCCTATCAACAACCGCTGATGACACGATTCAAAATGAAAGCGCCGCCGGAGAATGCCGAGCAGGCTCTGAATACAATCGCCGCGAAGCGAGGCTGCTTGCGTCCGGGAGGCATTGCCGATCTGCACAAAGCGTCAGAACTGTGCCTTCACGAATTACGCTCAGGGAAGATTGGTTTGGTCTCACTGGAAACACCAGATATGGTCGAAACGGAATTAGCAGAGATTGAAGCCATCCGCATCGCTGCAATGGCAGCGGAAGAACAACAAAACGACAATGAGCAGAAGCGTTGATCGGGTGGGCGATACTGTTTTCTGCTTCACAACCACCGCGATACGCTACTGACGAAACACAGAAGTATCAGGTGTTTATTGGACACTACCCGGTCTTTGTTTGTCGGTTTGCCAGTTAGCTTAATCCTGTTGCTGGATAACGCTATAAACCTGATTGAAGATCAACCACTGCGGGTCTTCGTCAGCAACCACTTCAATCGGGTACAAACCTCTGTCTGTCGGAATGTCGTCCAGAGCGGTTTTCAGGCTTTCCAGATCTGTGCAGTAAATGATCCACTGATTGACCGCATCGTGGGTAATCATCATTGAGACAACGGCGTTTTCATTGGGTTCCAACGCTACCTGAAGACTCTGATGAAACACCAGAATGCTTTGTTGTTCGCTGTCTGCCGGAAAACCGCTGCTTTCGTCCTGAGTGTCGGCGTGCCAGGCAATTTGAACACAGATGGGAAACTTTTCCGATTCGGCAGCCAACTGCCAGTCTTCGCGGAACTGAATACTGATCGGCTTCCCGTTTAGATCTCCGGTTGCCCTTACCCAACGATTATTGACCAGCATGGTCATTTTCCTTATTCGTTTTTCTGATCATTCAGAGTAACCAATATTAGGAAAAATGCCATAGATACACCGGCTTTTATACCCGACAGCCCGGTGATTGATTTGCCAGACACCGTCAGGGAACACGTAACGACTGTGAATAAGACCAAAACAGACTTTTCGCCAGAATGCCAAACGAAGGGTGTTTATCCGGTAAAGACTAGCCTAGACGGTGCAACACTCGTCATAATAACGCCCTGTTTTGATTACGTGAACGAAATAACCTTATGAGCCCCACTACCCTGTTTGCCATCGTTGGTCTGATCATCATCATTATACTCGCAGCCTATGCCTGGAATCTGGTTAAACAAGTAAAACAAGCTGAAGCCGACGTCGAACGTCAGCAACAGGAGGAGGCGGCAAAGGCGGCTCACAATCTCCGCCAGAAACAATTGGAACTGGTTAATGATATCCGCTTTGTTGCACGCTCGGTGCTGGAACAGCAATGTGAAATCACCGAAGGCGTATTGCGTATCCATTATCTGATTTCAGGTCTGGATCCAGATGCATGGCAGCTACCAGAATTGACGCAACTGCGTAAGCACTACGAATCGACACGATCAATGCCGATTCTTGATGAATATAAAAAGCTCAATAAGAAGCAGCAATTTAAGCTGGATACACAACGCTGGACGCTGGAAAGCGATAATAAAGAGGCGATCGAAAAGGATCTTCGCTGGCTGGTGACTTACTCTTTCCCGCAGGTTACGCTGCTGCAATAATCCTGTTCTTAACTAAAACAAGTCGAGGGAAAGAACCTATGCCGTTGAAGAGATTTGCCCCAACGTTATTGGTAACAATGCTGAGCAGCACATCGGTACTGGCAGACTGGCAACTTGTCCAACCGTCGGAAGTGACATTTGTTACGGCTAAAAACAACCACCTGTTGGAAGTGCATCGCTTTGACCAACTAAGTGGTGAGATCTCTGATGATGGTCTGGCTAAGGTCGAGATCAACTTAACCAGCATCGACTCACGCATCCCTATTCGCGACCAGCGTATGCGCGATCTGTTATTTGAGGTTTCCAGCTTCGCCAAAGCGACCATCGAAGCGCAATTGCCAACTGACTTAATGCAAAAACTCAAAGCCGGTAGCGTTCAGCAAGTTGAATTAGCTGCGACATTAAGCCTGCACGGTAGCAAGGAAGAAATAAACCTGAAGCTTCTGGCGGTGCCGTCCAAAGATGGGCAACTCATTGTTACCAGTTTGCAGCCTGTTTTGATTCACGCTAATGATTTTGCCATGACGAAAGGTATTCATTTACTGCGCGACATTGCGAAATTAAAAGTCATTGCTGAAGTGGTTCCGGTTAATCTGACTCTGACATTCACTGCTCAATAGATAAACTCTTAAAGCAGCTTTTCCTGATAACGATCAGGAAGAGCTGCTTTGTTAAAGGCCAAGAGATTCAGTCAAAAGTAATTTTTCTCAATATCGTTGGCAGAGACCGGTTTACTGAAGTAAAACCCCTGAATTTCTTCAACTCCCAGTTCTTCAATGATCTTCAACTGCTCCTCATTCTCTACACCTTCTGCAATCACCGTCAAATCGAGGTTATGAGCGAGGTCAACAATGGTTTTTGCCAACGTTCGATCGTCCGGGTTATTTTCAATATTCATAACAAACGCACGGTCAATTTTTAATTTATCAATCGGAAAATCTTTGAGGTAACTCAGTGATGAATAACCCGTGCCAAAATCATCTATCGACAATTTAAAGCCCAAAGCCTTCAATTCATGCATGGTTTCAATGCTTTTTCGAATGTCATTCATCAGTAAGCTTTCTGTAATTTCAAGCTCGATCATCGTCGGGTCAATCTCATAATGGTGCAAACATTCACTCACCATCGGGATAAAATCGGGATGACGGAACTGTCTCGCTGACAAATTAATTGCAACGTTCAACGGCTTTTCATCATTCCAGCACTCGAACTGGCGGCACGCTTCATGAATCACCCATGCACCAATCATAACGATTAATCCGGTTTGCTCAGCCACCGGAATAAACTCACCTGGCGACACCATACTGCCATCGGCGCGCCGCCATCTGATCAAAGCTTCAACACCCGAGATCTGGTGCGTGTGGGCGGAAATTTTCGGCTGATAGTGCAGTACCAGCTCCTGATCATCGATGGCATGACGCAGATTACGTTCAATATCAATCCAGGCCTGCTCTCTCACATGGATATCCTGGCTGTAGCTTAATAAGCCATCACCACCGTCACGCTTGACGCGAGTGAGTGCGGCATCCGCGTTGGCAATCAAAGTCTCTCCATTCTCGCCATGATCTGGGCAATGACTTACGCCAACGCTCACTGTCAAATGGAACTCGTTATTGTCCACATACACCGGCACTTTCATTTCTTCAACCAAAGCAGCCGCCAGGTTCTCTGCAAAATCATGTTCCGGTAATTCATCCACCAAGAGAGCGAACTTACTGGAATCCAAACGGTACATTTTGTTGCCAAGATCCAGCGTGCAGTAGTTCTGAATAAAATGATTGAGGTTGTCAGAAACAGCTTTCAAAATCTGATCGCCGACCTGATAGCCAACACTTGCCGTGACCAGATCAAACCGATCCAGGCTCACCAACACCAGTGCAAATGGGGCTTTATGTTGGTTATTTGTCACCAGGGTTTTAAGGCACTCATTAAAAAACCGCCGGTTTGGCATCTCGGTGAGCACATCGTGGTAAGCCTGAAACTCCAGCTCCTGTTGTGCCTTCGTGCGTTCACTGATGTTTTCAATGTACAAATGTACTGTATCCAGATCACGCAACAACGACAGCGAATATTGCAGCGTACAGCCGTCCGATAGACAGGAAACCCATTGCGAATAATTGTTTTTACTCTTCTGCAGGCTGAGCAACAGTTGTTGAAAATCGTCTGGAAGCAGACTTTCGGCACGTCGAGAATCATTTCCGAGAGTTCTCATCAGGTCGAAACAGGCCGGATTACTGTAGGTTATTTTCCCACGCCAGCTAAAGCTCATAATCGGATTAGGACTGCGCTCAGCAAACATAGCTAAACGACGGCGCTTTACCGTTTCACTGATGTAGCTGTTTACGTAAAAACCAACAAAGGCAGCAATTACAATCACTAATAACGCAAATCCAATGACGAGTGAACTACTCAACTCCGTTTGCTCCTGCGTGTGCTCTGCAGTCACCACTGCATCGTCTTTGATTGTCTCCACCAATAGATCCAGACTCGGCAAAATCCGTCGACCAGCTGCGCTGACAAAACCAAGCAGTTCGCGGGCTTTATCCCAATCAATTTCTCCCGACCGGAACATACGGTCCAATTGTATCGAGTATTGACTCACCATATTCTCATCGCTGCGGATTTGCTCAATCTCGATGATGTGCGGGAATACATTGGCGATCTGCTCTAAATCTCTGGAGATGCGCTGACGATTCTGTGTCAGCAATGGCTCAAATTGTTCACTATCGGTTGTTGCGTAATATTCATAGAGCAGGCGCTCGTTTTCGATGATGGCGATGTACAGATCGTTAATACTATCGAGCCGGGGTAGTTTTTCTTCCACCAGTTGATTCGTCGTTTCTGTAACATGGCGTCCTGATATGAAGATGCTGCTGGAAATTGCCAGGCCTAGCGCCAGAATCAGAAGATAAACCAACAGAATTCGAATTCTTAGCTGCAAAACAGACTCCTCGTATCGGTTAATCGAGACTATCTTTCTGAGTCTAGTTCATCCTCGGTTGTCTGCTCTTCTCGCTCTTCATATCGGCAGTCGCGCTCAATGGCTATTCTGGTATTGGCGCGGAGTGACGCCAGCCTCTCGCTTAAACGCACGCTGGAAAGCGCTTTGTTCCGAATAGCCGAGCAGTAAGGCAATCTCCGCCAATGTTAGTTGGCCCGACTTCAACTGTTCTTTGGCCAGCTCGGTACGTGTCTGGGCAAGAATCTGCTTAAAAGTGAAGTTGTATTGTTGCAACCTCCGAAATAGGGTTCGCTCAGACATACGTAATTCGGTGGCAACAAAACCCGACGTCGCCTGACCTTTGTGCAGAGCTTTCAACAAAGCATCCCTCAGGTGGACGATCAGGTCATCCTGTTGCGGCAAAATCGCCAACATGGCTTTTGCCTGCTGTTGCAGCAAAGATTTCAGATCCGGGTCGCTATTAACGATTGGCCAATTAACGTATTCCGCCGGGAAACAAATCGATGTTGCCGGTTGATCAAACAGCACCTCGTCACACAACGATTGGTACCCATCCTGTGACCCGTCAGGCTGGGGAAAAGAAAAACACAAGGTGGTGGCTTTAAGCTCAGATTGGCCAACCATGGTGCGAATAAAATTCACCATGCCGCTGATCAACACCTGATCTGACAACACATGACTGAGCTGATAGTGGCGACTCCAGCTCAATGTCATAAGTTGACCATCGGTGCTTGCCTGGGCACGATCGCCATCGTGCAATAGACCCTGATAGCGCTGAAACTCAAGCAATGCCTCGGCCATTGTGTTGCATGCCAGCACCAGGTAACCCAGTACTCCGAGGTGCACCGGACGAACACTCTCCCCCAATTCCAAGGCAATATTTTTATTCGGGTAACGCGCCTGCAAAGCTTCGAGAATCGTCCACCAGCGCTCAAACGTAATGCGGTTATTCGCCGCAATGCTCTCAAGCTCCAGATAAAGATACCAGTCACAATCATTCTGCTGCTGCAGATACTGGCGGACCAAGCCCGCAAGATCACCACTCACCTGAAATTGTGTTTGCACAGAAATGCTCCCGATTATTGATCGACTACTGTAATGGCAGGAAAAGTCAAAAATCAACCTATATTCCCGCACGGAACGCCAGCACTGGACATCGATACTGAGCACGGTTCAAAGGCTACCAGACTGATTTAAAAGAATTTTCTTCACTATAAAAGCTTCAACAGGGTTGCAGAGAGCCAAACGCCCAGTTAATATACTCGCCAATTCAGGACTATAGCTCAGTTGGTTAGAGCGCTACCTTGACATGGTAGAGGTCCCCAGTTCGAATCTGGGTAGTCCTACCAAGATGATGAAAAAAGGCGCCCAGAGGCGCCTTTTTTGTACCTGATGTACCCGCAGCCTGCATTCAAGCAGGTGATACGGTGAGTTATTTCTGAATCTCTCGGCGTTATCAGAGCAATCCATTGCTGACTACAAACACCCTACGACTAACTGTTTTCGATAACCTTTTGCTTCATTTCATGCAATAAATCACGCAACCGTGCGGCTTCCTCAAAGTCGAGGTCCTTCGCTGCTTTGAACATCCGGTCTTCAACCTCGGCAACATGCTGTACTAATTTAGGCGCTGGCAACGATTTCCAGTCCTGGGCTTCATACTCAGCAACGTCTTCAGCCACTTGCCGTACGCGATTGCCCTTACCACGACCTTTAGATTTTTTGCCCGGCGGGGGGGCTGCTTCAAGAATATCTTCAACGGATTTGGTCACACCCGTCGGCACAATTCCGTGCTCTTCATTAAAGGCAATCTGTTTCTCGCGGCGGCGATCCGTTTCGTCCATCGCTCGTTGCATAGAATCAGTAATCCGATCGGCATAAAGAATCGCTTTGCCGTTTAGATTTCGCGCTGCACGACCAATGGTCTGAATCAGTGAACGTTCCGACCGTAAGAAACCTTCTTTGTCGGCATCGAAAATCGCCACCAGCGATACTTCCGGGATATCAAGACCTTCTCGCAATAAATTGATACCGACTAACACATCAAACTCACCAAGCCGAAGGTCGCGAATGATTTCCACCCTTTCGACGGTATCGATGTCGGAATGCAGGTAACGCACCCGAATACCTTGATCCAGCAAAAAATCGGTTAGATCTTCCGCCATTCGCTTGGTTAATACGGTAATCAGAATCCGCTCACCTTTGGCGACGCGTTCCTGAAGCTCATGCAATACATCATCTACCTGTCCAGTCGCCGGGCGTACTTCTAATTCGGGATCGATTAACCCAGTGGGTCGAACCACCTGCTCAACCACATGATCTTGATGATCCTTTTCGTAATTACCCGGTGTCGCGGATACAAAAATGCATTGGGGCACAATCGCTTCCCATTCTTCGAACCGCATCGGACGGTTATCCAACGCTGATGGAAGACGGAAACCAAATTGCACCAGCGTCTCTTTGCGGGAGCGGTCTCCCCGGTACATGCCACCAATTTGTGGAATGGTGACGTGAGATTCATCCACAAATACCAGGGCATCTTTCGGAATGTAATCAAACAGGGTGGGCGGTGCATCGCCCTCCGAACGGCCAGATAAATACCGTGAGTAGTTTTCGATCCCGGAGCAATACCCCAGCTCACGCATCATCTCGACATCATAACGAGTACGCTGTTCGAGACGCTGTGCTTCTACCAGCAGATTATTGTCTCGATAATATTCAAGGCGCTCCTTCAACTCTTCTTCAATCCCATCAATGGCACCAATGATGGTTTCCCGAGGTGTGACATAGTGTGTCTTGGGGTAGATCGTCACCCGCGCCAGACGTGAACGAACTTCACCCGTCAGTGGATCGAACAGGGAAATTTGCTCAATTTCATCGTCAAAAAGTTCGATTCGAACCGCTTCGTCATCACTTTCTGCCGGAAAGATATCAATCACATCACCGCGTACCCGGTAAGTCCCACGATGAAAATCTATATCGTTACGGGTGTATTGCAATTCAGCCAAACGGCGCAAGACAGTACGTTGGTCGACTTCATCACCCCGCACCATATGCAACATCATTTTCAGGTAGGAGTCTGGGTCACCCAAACCATAAATAGCTGATACCGTTGCAACGATCACGGCATCACGACGTTCCATCAACGCCTTAGTTGCTGATAAACGCATCTGCTCGATGTGTTCATTAACCGATGCATCTTTATCGATAAAAGTATCCGATGCGGGTACATAAGCTTCGGGCTGATAGTAGTCGTAATAGGAGACAAAGTACTCAACAGCATTATTCGGGAAAAATTCTTTAAACTCTCCGTAAAGCTGAGCTGCCAGAGTCTTGTTGTGCGCCATAATAATAGCGGGACGCTTACACTCTGCGATAACGTTGGCCATGGTGTAGGTCTTACCAGACCCCGTCACACCCAGCAGCGTTTGCTTTAACAATCCGGCTTCAACCCCTTGAATCAGACCTTTAATAGCCGTCGGTTGATCTCCGGCAGGAGAGTATTTTGACTGAAGTTCAAATGCCTTACTCATCAGGATTCCAGAAAGTCGTTGTTTCGCTAAGTAACAGTTTCGATTAGAATTATACGGATTTTTTACGGCAGTAGTTGTCAGTAGCGACAGAAACTCGCAACGAACTGCTTTCCCACCACGCGTTTACTGAGGATACACACTTGGACCTGCAATTGTCTGATCGCGTTCAACAGATCAAGCCATCTCCTACTCTGGCGGTAACAAACCGCGCAGCAGAACTGCGAGCGGCAGGCAAAGATATTATTGGCCTGGGCGCTGGCGAGCCGGATTTCGACACTCCACAACACATCAAAGATGCAGCCACAAAAGCGATTGCTGATGGCTTCACCAAGTACACTGCGGTGGATGGTACTCCGTCTCTGAAGAAAGCGATTATTGACAAGTTCAAGCGTGACAACGGTTTAAGCTACGAGCCAAATCAAATCCTGGTGTCTTGTGGTGGTAAACAAAGCTTTTTCAATCTGGCTTTGGCACTGCTGAACCCAGGTGATGAAGTTGTGATTCCTGCGCCGTACTGGGTATCTTATCCAGACATGGTGAAAATCGCTGAGGGTGTTCCGGTTGTTGTTGAAACAGACCAAAGTGCCCGCTTTAAAATGACAGCGGACCAACTGGATGCGGCAATCACCGAGAAAACCAAACTGGTTGTCATCAACAGTCCATCCAATCCTTCCGGCGTGGCGTATACCGAATCAGAACTGAAAGCTCTGGCTGGCGTTCTGAAAAAATACCCGAACGTATTAATCGCGACTGACGACATGTACGAGCATATTTTATGGGCTGAAGGTGGTTTCCATAATATCGTAACAGTATGCCCTGAGCTTTATGACCGCACACTGGTTATGAACGGTGTTTCGAAAGCATACAGCATGACCGGATGGCGTATCGGATACGTAGGTGGCCCGCAAAAGCTAGTTGCAGCCATGAAAAAAATTCAGTCACAAAGCACCTCGAACCCAACGTCAATTGCTCAGGTCGCGGCTGAAGCTGCGCTGAACGGAGATCAAGGCTGCGTTCAGGATATGTTAAAAGCATTCAAAGAGCGTCACGACTATGTCGTCGCTGCACTGAATGACCTGCCAGGGGTTGAGTGTGTTGAAAGTGACGGTACCTTCTATGCCTTCCCAAGCTTCAATGGAGCCATGGAAGCCGCAGGTATCGACTCCGACGTCGACTTCGCGGAAAAATTGCTGAACGAGGCCGAAGTAGCACTGGTTCCGGGTTCAGCATTCGGTACTCCTGGCCATATGCGTTTGTCTTTCGCAACCAGCATGGAAGTTCTGCAGCAAGCGATTAGCCGTCTGAAACAAGCACTAAGCTGATCAGAGCACCGTCTGACAGACAAATAAAAAGGCCGTTCTTTACAGAACGGCCTTTTTTGTATTCAAAACAATAAATCAGAAAAGCTACCAATCCAGTTCAGCTTTGATAAACGGGATGGTCAGTTTGCGCTGTGCAGATAATGACGCCTGATCAAGCTTGTCCAATAAATCAAACAACCCCTGCATATCACGCGGGCCGCGTGTCAGAATAAAACGTGCCACATCATCACCCATGTTTAGACCACGACGCTTAGCGCGCAACAACAACGCCTGAACTTTATCCTCATCTTCTAAGGGTTCCACTTGATAAGTCATACCCCAGGTAAGCCGGGAGACTAAATCCGGTAGGTTCACGCCGATCGATTTAGGGCTATTATCAGCAGCAATCAACAAGTGTCCCTGACGATCGCGTATGCAGTTAAACAAATGGAACAGCGCCTCTTCCCATTCAGGGTTACCAGTGACCGCCTGAATGTTATCCAGAGCAACCAAAGGTAATTGTTCCATTGAGTCGAGTACGGCCGGGCTATATTCTGCCAATTCATCCAGTGGCAAATAAACACTCTGATGCCCAAGACCTTCAGAGTAGTGACAAGCAGCCTGCAGCAGATGACTGCAACCAACGCCATTGGCGCCCCAGAGAAAAATGAAAGGCTCTCCCCGAGTCGTCCACTGACGTTGCAGTTCATGGACAACCTGCTCATTCGGCCCAGCATAATAGTTTGCAAAGCGGGCATCATCTCGAATCGCTACCGATAATGTCAGCTGCTGTTGCGGCTCAACAATAGCCATATTTTCCTGCGTCATAACCTACTTATATTGCCCCCAGTGCAATACACCCGCGTCTTCACCCATGCTCAAACGCTTATCAAGCGACATCACACTCCAAACCTGCTGCCAATCGGCCGCCAAATCCAGCGCCAGTGTAAGACGGGTACCATCCACACTGAGCAAGCTTACGTTATTTATGGCCACCTTAGAATTGAGATACATTAATAACTCATGGTACCCAGCAAAATTCTCCACACCCGTGACCTGTAACTGAAATCCATCAGACTGGCCGACAACGTTCGTTTCAACCGCGTATTGGGAAGCAAAATAATTCGCAACCTGATCGGCTATCAAACGCAATACGCCTTCGGCATCTGCTGCCTGAGCCGACAATGACAATGTCGTTTGCTGATGGAAAAGAATACCGCTGTAATTCCAGCCCGACGCTGTGGCCGGACTCAACCTGCCAGCAACAACGGCATCCGCTTGGTAACGACCGGATGCGACCCGGATATCTTGTTTGAATAGACCCCAGAGTTTTTCCAGCGGCAAAACAAGTTCATCCGCCAGGTCCAACGTTGGCCATAATACAGGTAGGCCACGTTCAGACATTACGCGTTCAAACAATACTGGCCATGCACCGCTATCCTGATGAAGAAGTTGTCTTTGGGTATCTTCTTCCACCGCCTGCCAGATAAGAATCAGAGGTCGGCTTGCCCCCCAAATAGGCTCACCGGCATTGCGCAAAAGACGGTCAATCATATTGCCAGCAAAAATCACTTTCAGCCTGACAGAGTCATCGACTTCGTCGCGGGCGTATCGATAACGTTTTACCAGACGATCAGCACGACTCAATTGTTGCTGTATCGCCGGGTTATCCAATACCGATTGCTTACCCGACACTTTCACCAGTGCTCTTTGCAATGCGAGTGCCATTCCCAACTCACGATTTTTCGGCGTTTGGTCCGCCACTGCAACGTCGATTTCATACAGGTCTGAAACCATAACAGCAGTAGAAAAACTCGACCAAACCGTCAGCATTAACAACAAAAATGGGCGCACAATCAGGCTTTACCTCCAACCGAATTCGATCAATTGAGGCGTATTGTGCCATGACGTGTAAATTTAACCAGTAGTCAGGGCAGAAATTGATAAAAACAGAAGAAATGCAGGATGCGTTTACCATGACAAATCGTTAGAATACGCGCCTTTCCATTAGCCAACCTGTGACAACGGCATGAGCGAACAGCAATCTCCTGAAAAACAATCCCTTAGCTATAAAGACGCAGGCGTCGACATTGACGCAGGTAACGCTTTAGTCGATCGAATTAAAGGGGTTGCTAAACGCACCCGACGCCCGGAAGTTCTGGCTGGATTGGGTGGCTTTGGCGCTCTGTTCGAGTTACCTCAAGGGTACAAGCAGCCAGTCCTGGTTTCCGGCACCGATGGCGTTGGCACCAAACTGCGCTTAGCCATGGATCTGAATAAGCATGACTCTATTGGCATCGACCTGGTAGCCATGTGTGTAAACGATCTGGTAGTTGCTGGTGCAGAACCCTTGTTCTTCCTTGACTACTACGCAACAGGCAAACTGAATGTTGATGTAGCCGCCGCCGTTGTGGAGGGCATTGGTGAAGGCTGTTCACAGGCCGGTGCTTCTCTGGTTGGCGGTGAAACCGCTGAAATGCCGGGCATGTATGAAGGTGAAGATTACGACCTCGCCGGTTTCTGCGTCGGTATCGCAGAAAAAGAAGACATTATTGATGGCACCAAGGTTCAGGCTGGCGATAAGCTGGTGGCCTTAGCTTCAAGTGGCCCACACTCTAACGGATACTCTTTGATCCGCAAAATTATTGAAGTATCCGGCGCAGACCTAAGCGGTGAACTGGATGGTCAACCGCTAACTGATGCGTTGATGGCACCAACGAAAATCTACGTAAAATCGACTCTGAAACTGATCAGCACGTCCGATGTTCACGCGCTCTCACACATCACCGGTGGTGGCTTCCAGGAAAACATCCCGCGCGTTCTGCCAGAAAACTGTAAAGCGGTTATCGACAGCAACAGCTGGCAATGGCCTGCTGTTTTCAACTGGCTGCAAGAACAAGGCAACGTCGAAACTGCTGAAATGTACCGCACCTTCAACTGCGGCGTTGGTATGATCATCGCCTTGCCAGAAGACAAGGCAGATGCGGCCGTTGCATTACTGAACGCAGAAGGTGAGCACGCCTGGATTATTGGTGAAATCCAGCCCCAGGCCGAAGGTGAAGCTCAGGTTCAGTTCACTGGCAAACACCAATTATGAGCGTAGACACGCTGAATGCGGGCAGCCTGCCCGCAGAGAAAGATGACAAACCTCAAATCGTTGTACTGATATCAGGCAGTGGCTCCAATATGGTCGCCATTGCTGATGCTGTAAAAAATGGCGATATCGACGGCGAAATTGCCGCTGTCATTTGTAATCGCCCCGAAGCTCCAGGCATTCAGAAAGCAAAAGATCGCGATATCGAAACTCAGATTGTCGACCACAAAGAATTTGCCAGCCGCGAAGACTTTGATGTTGCACTGATGCGAGCCATTGATGAATATCAACCAGACCTTGTTGTGCTTGCGGGCTTTATGCGAATTCTCACACCATCGTTTGTGATTCGATATCACGGACGCATGCTGAACATTCATCCCTCTTTACTGCCTAAGTATCAGGGACTCAATACCCATCAACGCGCACTTGATGCCGGAGATGAAAAGCATGGGGTTACCGTTCATTTTGTAACAGAGGAGCTGGATGGTGGACCGAATATCATCCAGGCAGTAGTTCCCGTTTACGATGGTGACGATGCGACCAGCTTGCAGCAGCGGGTTCATACTCAGGAGCACATCATCTACCCTATTGCAGTTAAGTGGTTTGTGAACGGTCGCTTAACGATGAAAGGCAGTAATGCCCTACTGGATGGAAATGTGATTCCCGACACAGGCTTACGTCTGGATCTGTAAATAGCTAAACGCACATCGAGTTTGGCTATATACTGGCTGGCAAATGGACTTGCCGGACAAGCTTTATGCTCAAGCAACTATTAATTTTTCTTACCTTTTTCAGTGCCGTCGTCAGCGCTGACCCGCAGCCATCCGGCATTACCGATAATTCAGCCCCCGCGCAGCAGGAACCACAGACTAAAATCATCCCCTTCATCGCCAAGTACAAGACCGAGTGGAAGCTGGGATGGTTCAGTGTGGATATTGATGCTAAACGAGAACTGAAAAAGATCGGCAACAACCGCTGGAAACTTGTTTTCGAGGCAGAAACCGGCACAGCCAAATTAAAAGAAAGTTCCGAATTTACCTTTTCATCTACCGATCGTTTGCAACCTCTTCAATATGCCTATCGCGCCAGCGGTCTATTTAATGAAGATGATCGCACCCTGAGCTTCCACCCGAATGACAACTCGGTCCTAGATAAGGAAAAGAACATCACCCATCAGAGCGTATGGCAGAATGAAATACAGGACAATCTGACCTATATGCTTCAGGCGGGCCTCGATCTGGCAGCAGGGAAGACTGAATTCAGTTATCCCGTGTTTGAAAAAAACAAAAGCAAGGACTTTCACTTCAAGGTTATCGGCGAGGAACAGCTGAAAACGAAAGCAGGCAAATTAAATACCATCAAAGTTCAGCAAATACGCAAGAAGAAAGGTCGTGAGGTCTATGCATGGTTTGCAAAAGACAAAAATTACCTGCTAGTTCGGCTGCTCGATAAAAAGAAAGGCAAGAAACGCTACGAAATCAATGTGACCAAAATCAACATGCAAGAGTGATAGGCTAACGAAGTCGATCTGAGGTAAAATCCCACAACTTTAATTCCAGCGGGACTCTACCTATGCGACTCAGTGATGGCGACATCGAACAACGCCTGCAAGACAAAAGCATCACCATCACGCCAGCTCCTGACGCCGACGCCATAGCAGGCATCAGTGTTGACTTGCGCCTAGACCACCGTTTCAGAGTGTTCAGCAACAACTCAGCAACCCACCTTGATTTGTCTGGCGACAGAGAGCAACTTGAACGCGACATTGATCGCATTATGAGCAAAGAGATCGAGATTGCCCAAGATGAAGCACTATTTATTCACCCTGGCGAACTCATCCTTGGTGCCACATTGGAATCCGTGACCATCCCTGACGACTTGGTAGGCTGGCTCGATGGTCGTAGCTCATTAGCGCGGCTTGGCTTAATGGTACATGTAACCGCAGGTCGCATTGATCCGGGCTGGGAAGGGCAAATCGTACTGGAGTTTTACAACAACGGTAAATTGCCACTGGCCTTGCGCCCGGGAATGGTAATCTGCGCCATGTCTTTTGAGACGCTGAGCAGCCCAGCCCAGCGCCCTTACAACAAACGAGCAAATGCCAAATATCGCGATCAACAAGGGGCGGTAGGTAGCCGTATTTCGAAAGATTAAGTCGAGAATATGGGTATAAACTCAGCAACTTATGATTAGTGACTAAACTTCAGGCAGGTCAATGTTTATGTGGTATATTCAACACACATCTATATACACAGGCTAGAGCAAACAGAATGTTATCTTATCTACTGAGTGCTAGACGCCCCGTAAAACGTTTGATCACCCTGTCATATGACGCGATAGCAATGCCTATAGCTATTTATTTGGCATTAGCTTTACGCCACGGTGATATATTTCCAACAATCAATCACAGCATAGCTGTAAGCGTTCTGACTACAACAGTATTGAGCTTAGTCGTATTTGTTAAGCTAGGCTTCTATAAAGCTGTTATTCGCTTTATGACCAGTAAAGCATTTAATTCTCTAGGTATCGGTATATTAGTTTCTGCCACTATATTAGGCACTAGTAGCTTTCTCACCCAAGCCTCCATCCCTCGCTCTAGTATTATTATTTATATATTCACCGCTTTTGCGCTACTTGCCTTACCACGATTATTTATTCGAAGCCTAGTTATCCAGCAGGGTAAAATAAGAGCTCAACCCGTTATTATCTATGGAGCCGGTCAACAAGGTCTAGAATTGAATCAATCGCTTGCAACCAACAAAGAGTACCGACCGATTGCATTCATCGACGACAATATAAAGAAACAAGGATCCCAGATTAATGGCCTAAAAGTTATTTCTTCATCTGAGTTGGAGGAAGTACTAGAAAATCAGCCATGTAGGAAAGTGCTACTCGCATTAGGAAATACTAGCTCCTCGAGAAGAAAGCGCTTAATTGAAGAGCTCGCAGAAAAAAAATTGGAGGTCCTTACTACACCAACGGTTGCTGACATCGTCAGCGGAAAAGCAAGAATTGAGGAAATTCGTGAAATTGAGATTGAAGATTTATTAGGTAGAGACTCGGTAAGTCCACAGCATCATCTGATTGGTCAGAATATTACAGATAAAGTTGTTCTAGTAACTGGTGCTGGTGGCTCAATAGGCTCGGAACTTTGCAGGCAAGCGATTTGCCAGAAGCCAAGTAAGCTAATCATGCTGGAGCTAAACGAATTTAGTCTATACTCTATTGAGCAGGAGTTGAGTCAGATTAATGAGAATGATCAACTCAGTGTTGAATTAATATCCATATTGGGGTCAGTACAACGTAAAAATCTCCTAGAAACTATATTTAAAACCTTCAGAGTTCAAACAATCTACCATGCTGCAGCTTATAAACACGTGCCATTGGTAGAACACAATGTCATAGAAGGTGTGCGCAATATTGTTTTCGGAACTTGGTGCTGCGCGGAAGCCGCAATAACTGCGGGAGTAGAGCGTTTTGTATTGATCTCGACTGATAAAGCAGTACGCCCAACCAACGTTATGGGTGCATCGAAGCGTTTAGCAGAACTGATATTGCAGGCACTCAACGCTCGTCAGAAAGACACCCTTTTTTGTATGGTACGCTTCGGAAATGTATTAGGTTCTTCAGGCTCTGTAGTTCCTCTTTTCCGCAACCAGATTAAGGAGGGAGGCCCTATCACTGTAACTCACCCGGATATCATGCGTTATTTTATGACGATTCCAGAAGCCTCACAGTTAGTTATTCAAGCAGGAGCGATGGGCAAAGGCGGCGATGTATTCGTATTAGACATGGGTGAACCAGTAAGAATAACAAACCTTGCAAAAAAGATGATTCAACTCTCGGGCTTAACTGAGAAAACTGAAGAAATATCAAACGGTGATATCGAAATAAGATTTTCAGGGCTCCGCCCAGGGGAAAAACTATATGAGGAACTATTGATAGGAGACAACGTTGAAGGTACGAACCACCCACGAATAATGACAGCAAAAGAAACCTTCCTAACTTGGCCAGAAACTCACAATCTTCTTCATCGACTAGATAATGCATGCGAAGAATTTCGAGTGAGTGACGTAATCAATCTATTACTTGAAGCACCTGCATCCTATGTTAGTCAAGGAGACTGTCCAGACTGGGTGATGAATGCAAATAACTGAAAGATAGAAGATTTAAGGGATTAGCCACCCCCAAACCTATCTCCCGAACCTTTACCTGCTAGTGTTTTCATAATAAATCTAAAATAATTTGCAATTGACATTTCTTTAATCATCTTAGCATCAGTCATCGCTAACAACTCGGGTGTCGACATATCAATCTCATTTATCTGAGCCAAGCCAGTAATTCCTGGGCGGACGCGATACACGGAAAGAGCATCTCGCTCGGCAATAAGCGCCTTTTGATTGAATAGATTCGGCCGCGGACCAACTAAGCTCATATCACCGATCAACACATTCCAAAGTTGTGGTAATTCATCCAATTTAGACCTGCGTAGAAACATTCCAAATCTAGTCACCGATTCAGGAGTTAAAAGGTGTGTAGCGACAGATTCCGTTCCTTGCTTCAATGTGCGAAACTTAATTAAAATAAAGGGAACCTTATTTCTACCAACACGCTCCTGAAGAAACAAAGCAGATTGGCCATTTAATATATATATCACCACCAATAACGGAAAACTGATGAGCAACCCGAACAAAGAAAATATAATATCAATTTTACGAAACATTCTACTCACGCCCCTCATCCCAGTGAACGACAGAATCTCTAATACCTTGCTCAACAGTATAAGGTGGGATCCAGCACATTTGGGAAGTTACCTTAGAGTTATCGACCTGGAGATTTCCGATTAACTTATTAATGACTGAAGATTTATTAAAAACAATTCCAGCGATCCGAAATACAAAAACAGGGACAGAAAATAGGTTTCTTCGTAGTCCTCTGAAGTTTCTCAAAAAACAAACTAGTTCCGACAAAGACAGATCGTTTCCATCGCAGACTAAAAAAATCTGATTCGAAGCCTTGTCGTCGCAGAGACAGCAAGTAATGAAGTCAACTAAATTTTTCACATATATCAAGCTACGCTTGTTTCTAATAGAAGCAAATGGCAATGGCAACCCCGTCGAAACCAGCTTCATTAACCTTGAGAAATTTCCGGGTGCGGAAGGGCCATAAATTAGAGGTGGACGGATGATCACGTAATCCATACAATGCTTTCCACTTTCGGATTTAAGAGCCTTTTCTGCTTCATACTTTGAGGCGGAATATATATCCTGCGGTTTCTCTTGACTAAACTCAGTAAATGGTTTCGCAGAATTTTGCCCATTTACACCGATACTACTGATAAATATAAACCGCTTAACGCCCGCAACAGATGCTTGCCGAGCTAACGCTCTTGTGCCTGAAGTATTAACCTCTTCAAATTGATCAACGTCTATCGCCTTATGGTCGCCCAAAACATGTGCCAAACCTGCCAAATGAATGACAACCTGGACTCCTTCCAGCGCTTTCGAGAAATCTGTAAGGCCACTTATGTTCCCAATAGCAACTTGGTCTACCTGATATTCTTCGATTCTGCTATGACGTACAGCTAGCCTTATATCTAGTCCCAAAGCGATAAGCTTTTCCGTAAGGTTTCTCCCTAAAAATCCGCTTGCACCAGTTATAAGAATCATAAGTCACGTAAGCATTAATAAACGATTTAAGAGGAGAAACTCCACACCCTGAAGACACACTCGCAATCAACTTTAATATATAGAGTTGCGTGTAAAAGTACTGCCTATTTAGAGCAGAACCACATCGCCCTTAACCCATGCCTCCAATCCTCAGAGTCTGTTTGTTTCCAGTTATACTGATGAAAGTTAGAATTACACCTTGCATCTACTACCCGATGAAATTCTACGTTGTTAGACGCAAAAAAGTTTTCAAGATAAGCCCCCGATGGCCGGCTTCCCCTGCCAGTAAAGGATTGGTCATAACCACTTGAGTCTTCATCAATAACCAGTACAAAATTTGGATCAGTTGAGTCTGATATTTCAGTTTCCAACACAAGATTATTACTAAATTGCAAGCATTTTTCAAGAGAGTACTGAATATCTCCCAAGTGATATAAAAGCCCCATGTGTATAATCAGATCGTACCTTGACTCAAATGGCCACTCGCTGTTTACATCTGCTTTTATAGTGGTCATCCAAGGATAGCGTGAATTCACAATATCCAAGTGCTCTTGACGTGCGTCACTAACAGTCACATCCGCACCTAGAGCAGCAAACATTAGACTAATGTCAGCATATCCGCACCCAATTTCTAAAATCTTTTTACCTTTAAACCAAAGAGGTCCATAATGTTCAATTATTGCAGTTACTCTTTTTTCACGCCAGATTTCATAATGACCTGAAAATCTGTTTTCTTTTAATGCCACGATATCACTCTCAGCCAATGCAAGGTTTTCCTTTAACTCCTTCACTAAAGAGACTTTCTCTAATAACTGAGAATCTAGTATATCAACCCTGCTTTCCAGATAATTCAAGCTTTCTTGAAAGGCATTTTCCTTAGCAATAGTCCTTTATTTTCTGGCCTTAAGGTAGCGTATCATATATTTTTCTTCCTTTATAAAACCCGTACAAAAATAATCAATGTGTTCTTCGTAGTAAATAGTAATTTATTTTACGCTACAATTATTATCGACTCCCTCTTGGGTGTGATAGGTTGCGAGATTTTTTTAAATTTCGCCTTACCTTTAACGCCAGTGAAGGCGATATACGAAACAAAATCATATTGATACAGCTATATATAAAGATTGGCTTCAACCAGCATGTTATATATTTAGCAATTAACACCTGAGAGTACCTAAAGAAAGAGAAATATCTATTCCCAGATCTGCGGATCAATTTATCAAGTGTACTTTGTTGATAGCCAGAGTGCTTGCTATAGCTTGCATTAAAAATCTGAGGTGGATAACGTAAACCGAGATCTTTCCAGCTGATAATCATAAAATTATACGAGATATAACTTTCAGAGATTCTGAACATAGAATAACTCGAAAAACCTGCATAGGGCAGTTCAACATAGACACCATGCTTATCAAGCCATCGGATCATTAATGTCTGTTCTGGAACATGCTTCATTCTGCTATAACCCAGCAAATTTCCGAAGAGGCGTCTTTGAACAACAGGAAACATCGCATCCCCTTCTTCAATCGAATCGCCACACCATAAATCGATAAGGTCTTTAGTATAACCAAAGTGTATTAAATCAGAGGGATGAAATAATAAAGGTACTTTAGTCGGGTCCCTCGATATAAGATCCGACATACCTATCTTGTTATGTAACAAACTATACTTTGATTTAGATGATAAACACTCCCCCCCACACCGAACCATCTCCTCAATAATGTTGATAAGATTACCATTTTCAAAGAAATGATCTGCCCTTACCTTGACAGCAAATTCAGTTTTAACAGCTGCAAGGCCCATAGAAGTAGACAACACCTGAGAGGCAATATAATTATTCCGTTCATTAAAATCTAAAAATGGGACTAGGGGGTCAGATAAGATAATCTGATCCACATTTAGTCCCTCTATACTTTCGTCACGCCAAGTAGAAACAACTATTGGCGCACCAGGAAAATACTTATGAATTGAACTTACGCAACTATCTACACCAGCAAGAGGTCCCTGAATTACGAAAGTCAAATCGTCAGTAGAGATAGTTTTCATATCTACTTTAAACGTCGTTTACGAGAAAAGAGATCAGATAGAGAAGAAATTCCATATGCAAACCTGGTAATCTTTGACCTACGATAAAACCATTTAACTTTATGCGAAAGATCTGAAATATCTATACCGGTAGGAGTGTAATAGACCCTATCAACCAACAACGATGATATAAAACTCAATTCAAAATCTGGCACAATAAATACAAAATCTAGATCCCTCTTGCTATACAACATTTCTTTTCGAATAACTTCCAAAGCCTGACCGAAATAAAATCGCTCAAAAACCGAGAAGTCTAAGACAACAAACCCTCCAGAGCAAGACATAATAAAGTTAGCCAGCTTTGATTTTTCAACTTGATTTTCTTCATTAAGGAAGTCTGTAATAACTCCGATGGAGTAATCATCGAAATTTTCATTCCTGCACCTCAATATAGCTGGTAGAGACTCGATTGAAAAAACATTCACCAGAGGGTCGTCTAAACTATCCTTATTTAAAGCAGCGAACAAAGTGCTTGAAAGAGCTTGTTCAGCCAAATCAGAACTAATAAGCAACATCATTTTTCTCCGGCTCTATCCAAGTATGGAGTAGAGGCACTAATCGCCCTCAACATGGCTTTCCTCCCGCCACGCAAATAAACCAGGTCTGTGAAATAACACAGCCACATGGCGCTAATACTAGAACCCAAATAACTTAAAGGCCCTTTTTTAACATAGTAATCACTATAAGACTTCAAAAAAATTCCTTTAGAGGAACGCTGAGAAATTTGACTAGCCAAGCCAACTTTCTCCACCAAGCCATTAAGATCAATATCCCCACCTTGCTCCAATATACTCTCAATCATCCAATACTTAGCGCTCGGGCTTATTTCATCCAGAAAAAGATATTTTTCCAGATCTAAAACGAACCTATGAACACTGCCACGATCGAGCTTCAAGGTTGTAGCCTCGAGCAAACCCATTATTACTAACAACCTTTCTTTGTTAGATACAACTTTTTTAGAAAGGATCTCTAAAATATCAGTGATTGCTTCCTTATTCTTCACATAGATGTTCGTATAAATGTAGCACTTCCTGACAAATTCATCTTTTGTGAGCCTAAAAAGTGGTTTTCTAGGTATAGGAAAGAACTCAAAAGCCCCAAATACATAAGATAACTTGCCTGAAGTTTTCTCTGCTATTACTCCCCCATAATGAGAGAGCAAAGGCCGCGAATTAATTGACTGCGTTAAAGAATACGGATTTACAACTGAAGGTACACCAAACTTAAATGCTCGAATACCATACTCTACATCTTCAAATTCAGCCCAATATAATGATTCATCTTGCGAAACATACTTCCAGAGAGCTTTCTTTACAATATAGAGACTTCCAGTTGCGTAAGAACTGCCGGGATGCCCACGCCTTGGGTGCGCGTATGCGAAGCCAGACGAATCTACCAATTTTAATATAGGCTTAAATACGGCCCCCCCGTTTAAATTCTGATCGCTCTTAAAGAAACCAGAAACTCCATTAGACAATCTTCCCTTGATGAAATTGAAGTCAGAATAACGCCTTGGACAAAAATTATATTTATCATCGAAAAATAAGCTCTGGAAGGTAAGAAGGGGATAATTATCCCCATATCTTGACATTGCCTCACCAAAGTCTAAAGGCAGGTAAACTCTATCATGAAGCATACAAATATTATTATAGCTAGCCGATTCGACAAGGATATTCTTTTTCTTAGTGATCCAAACAGGTGGAGCAGGTATATCTTCACCTACAATTTTTACTGAGTCAAAGTACTTGAAGTTTTCGCCCGGACGGCCACACAATATAACCTCTTTCACCGGAACATCGATATCCAAAATTCGCTCTACAATTTTATTCAAGACAGTTGCATCACCAGGGCCAACAGGTATACAAAAACTCCAATCATTTAATCCCGACGATGATTCAACGCGTAGCCTATCCACCTTTTTATATACAACTCCCCTTTCACCCTGACTAATATTTTCAAAACTATCTGCATAGTACTCAGGTAAAGAGTATGAGAGGTTACAATCTTCAATAATCTCCACTGTTCCACCGAGCGGAACTAAATGAAGCACATCCCAGAGTATATTGGCATAAAACTGAGAATCATTAATGACATTATACAAAACTATGTTTCGACACTTCCCAATACTTATCCGCGAGCATCCATCAAACTTTCTAATTTTTCTGGATTTATATTTTCTAGGATAAGGACGAAAGCTAAATATCGCGGTATTATTGCTTTCAAAGGAGTCTAAGGACACCTTAGGAAGTTTACGAGGCGATACACAACCCAATTTCTTGTCTGCAACCAGCTGGTACAACATAATAAAACCCTAATAAGAACCAGACCTATTTATTTTACCGCCTGAAAGTTCGATAAACTTTGTACAAAAGTGGGAAGCCTGCTCTTCAGAATGTGTTACCAAAATCAAAGTAACCCCAGAGTTTTGCAACTCCCTTATTTTTTCATAACATTTTTCTTGAAAAGGAGCATCGCCTACTGCGAGTATTTCATCAGCCAATATAATATCCGGCTGCATATGAACAGCAATAGAAAATCCCAAGCGCATCTGCATGCCAGACGAATAGTTCTTTAAAGGAACATCAATAAAATCACCAAGCCCTGAAAATTCGACTATTTCTTCGTATACTGACTGAGCATATTCATTAGTAACACCAAAAAAAGATGAATTTAAAAATATGTTATCAGAACCAGTCAATTCAGAGTGAAAGCCTGCACCCAACTCGATCAAAGGAGCAACTCTACCTTTTACTTCAACACTGCCCGAGTTTTCTTTGTAGACACCTGCAAGAACACGCAACAAGGTACTCTTACCTGACCCGTTACATCCCAATAACGCTACTGAATCCCCTGAGGAAACAGAAAGGCTTACATCATCAAGAACTCTATATCTCTGCTTAACACTTCTAATACTTCTATTAAAAAAACCAATAAAAGCTTGCTTAACACCAGAAGGTTGGTTATGAATCAAGTCGAATTCTTTAACTACATTTTTTATATCAATTGCTAACTCAGTCACGTCACAACCTCTCTATGGCATGTCTAGAGTATCTATTAAAAACAGACCACCCGATCCAAAAAGCCAAACAACTCGAAAAAAACATTATTAGCCAGTCTACATCATCAGGGATTTGATTTTCGTGCAAAATACCATTGATAGATCCAATATAGCAGGCAACCGGGTTCAAGTTATAATAGAGAACTAGGCCTTCAGGAACCAGGCTGATGGAATATACAACAGGGGACAACCAAAATAGCAACGGTAAAAATACATCAATCAAATGCTTCACATCACGAAAATAGACATAAAGAACACTTAAGAGCAAACTAATGCCGTAAATAAAAATAAGATACAGAAACAAGGCAATAGGATAGTATAAGAGCTCTACCTCAATTGCACCACCTAAATAATGAAAAGCACATGCATATATAATTAAAGCTACCATCCAGAAGCATAAAGCAGTAACAAAGTTTGCACTTACAATATGACTCATAGGAAATGCCATCTTCCTCAATAGTGAAACATTTCTGACAAGAAGATCACTACTTTGGCTAATAATCTGAGAAAACAACGACCAGTGAATAAAACCAGTCACAACATATAGTGAAAAGTTCTCTATTGGGCTAGGAAAAACCACCGTAAAAACGTAATAGTAAACCGCAATATATAAGAGAGGACTTCCTAGGGACCATAACACCCCCATATAGGCACCCATATATCTTACTTTTATTTCCGCTCTAACAAGGTTTCCGAAAAGATCTCTATAAGAAACTTTTTTTGCTTTCATAGTTTATGACGCTTAAAAAATAGTACAAAACAAAGGAGAGCCTCAGCTCTCCCTATGTCAATCATATCTCGTAGAGATACGCATTCAAAGATGATATCAAGCCCCCCTTCCAACGAATTATATCTGTCCCCCTAAAGCTTTTATCATTTAGAATCAATACAAACTCTATTACCGAGTGATGCAATCCTGAAGAAATGGATTTGATATCAAAATCTAATCTTTCGATTGATGCAAATAAATCAGATATATATTCCCTGATCTTTCCAACCCCTGTCAATGATACCGAAGGGTCAACGAGATCCGCATTATCGCAAAACATTTCAATAACCCTATCAAGATCCTTGTTTTGAAAAGCACTACAATATTTATTTGTCAACTCTCTCAAAACCTCGCATTCAGATTTAGAATCGCGTTCGAATTTTTTGATTGCATGTACATCGTAGAAATTATAATACTCTTTATTTAAAGCATGCGCGGCCACTTTCTTTCCTTTTAAAATAAAATCATTCAATACCGCAGAAATATAGTACTGACCCTCATTATGACCTTGTTTCCGAATAACATTCTTGGCCGATTCAAAAAAGTCACCAGCTCTTTTAAAGTAAAAGAAACCTGCAAGAGCATTATTACTAACGACTTTCTTTTCAGAAACCTGCACAACATTGCCATTTACGTCCATTTGAATATAAGACCATTTAGGGTGAACTGATTCAAAGGTTAATACTCCTGCATCAGCTAATTGATCTGTAAAATAGTCTAAGCATTGATCAATATCATCCTGAATAACTTGATCGGCAGACGAAATTATTAGAGGCGAATCATGATCAATGGAATCACAAGCTAAAAGGCAAGTACACAATGCACCAGCTGTTGGCCCTTGTATCTCGTAAACACTACCTTTGCCGGCAGTTGCAACGCGACATATATCAGCAAGCCCAAGCTCTTTATTCTTCGTAGATGGAACAGCAAATAAGAAATTACTATTTCGCTTCATATCAGAAAATGATTTCAACGAAAGTTCAAGCAATGTCTTACCATTTAACTCAGTAAGAATTCTTGGATATTGATACTCATCAGAGACACTATACAATACATCGCCACACATCGGCATTAATATATTCATATTTCCTCCTGAGCTTTGCAAATTGCTTCTTGAATATTTTTAAAGTTAACGTCAAACACCGTTTCAACCTTCAACACATGCGCTCCACTTGCATATGCAGCTCTCAATCCATTTTCATTATCTTCAACAATGAGACACTCCTTAGGAGTTAATCCCAGCTTATCGATAGCTAAGTTGTACATTTCAGGATCTGGCTTACCATTTGAAACATCTTCGTTTGATACGAAGAACTCTAAATAGTCGATTAAATGGGCTCGAGTTAACATTGACGCGATAGTTGCACTAATTGAGTTTGAAGCAACAGCTATTTTGTACCCTGAATTACTCAGGCTCGACAATGCATACTCATGATGAAACAAAGGCCTACACAGATTATTCACCATTTCCATAGTAAACTGCTGCTTCATCTCGTTTATAAATGAGTGCAACCCGGCCGACAGGCCTTTATCTCTAGACAGCATCTTTAACTTATCTTTTGTAGGGAGACCATCATACGTTGTTTCGTGTTCAGTGCGTGTAATCTCCATCCCGAAAAGTTCTAGAGCCTTATTTAAAGCATCATAATGCCACTCTTTTGCATCGATCAATACGCCATCCATATCAAAAATGACGGCTTTAATTTTACAACCCATTTATAAAGTACTCCTTAGCCAGTTCAGGGATATCTGTACATAAAATTGTGACAACACCCCGCTGCTTTTCTATCACATCCTTTAACAATCGCCATTCGGCATCATGAGGCCGTTTATGCAACTCAGGGGAAACGATACAAATATCTTTTCCGGTTGAGTTAACGCGCTCTAAAAAGCCACAATCAAATTGATGCCCTAAAAAGCTATCTACCCATATCCCACTAGCCTGCTCCCAGAGATCACTCTCCCTTTCATACTCACTGGAGCGCATAAATACACGCAACCCCTTATCGATATATCCGACAGTGTCTGGAATCGACATATCAAAAAGAAAATAGGTCGAAACAGAGTATTTCTTCAGAATCCTCTCTACTTCCGCCTGTAATCCATCACTTTTGATATTTAAGGCTAGAGATAGACTCTTGTCATATCGACAATAAATACCAAGAAACTCTTCAAATGTAATCTCATCACCGGTCGGCATATCATGACTGATAACAATTTCGCCACATCTATCTCGCAAATCGGTTTCAGTTCCGAATCCCATTGAGAAAGATCGCTCGAAAGCTACTACTGAATTTTTCTCTTCCTCTGATTTCCAGTAACCTCTGTGGGATATAATTTCCATTTTGCCCTCCTAAAAACTGATCGCCTTTTCATATACAGCCTGGGTTTTAAATAACTCCAAATCAGCAGGGATGCCTAAGCCATACATCCCGTTGGCCTCTTCCCCAATGTTATAAACGCCAACTTTAGCTGCATCATCTTCATGCATATAAGTATAGACAGGTGCGACGTAATACTCACCGTTTGACATGATTTTATTGTCGATCATCTTTTCAGCTTTCTTTACAAAATCAGCTCCATTTCTATAGTTGTATATCCCCACGGTAGCCTCGTCAGAAACAACAACCTTTTCAACAACTTCGTTAACCAGACCGTCATCACCAACTTTCGCATATGACCACTTAGGATCATCAGCCTTCATTGTCATAATCAAGCCATCAAGGGAATTAGACGCCATATGCTGGAGGTAGTCGTTAATATCAACATCTACCCATTGATCTGAGTTAGCAATCATAAGCGCGTCATCATTATCAATGTACTCTTTTGCACATAACACAGTACAAGCGGCTCCCTCTGTGACTCCATCGATGCTGACAATAATAGAACCCGGAGCCCACTCTTCCAATTTTGGAGCAAGACTATACTCCTCAACATGCTGCCGCTGACATATAAAAATGAAACGATGCTCACACTTTGGTCTCAGGTTGTTTATTACAACCTCAATCATCCGCTTATCATCTAGCTTAATTAGCGGCTTTGGATCCGAGTAGCCTTCTCTGGCAAATCGACTCCCTCTTCCAGCCATTGGAATAACAATATTAAGCATTTGTATCCTTCTCCAAGTATTTATCATTTAACGCGCCTGGTACTTTAACAACAGCTGTGACTGTATCCTCTATTGCTCTGAAGTCAGTGAATTCTCCAGGTTGTATTTTGACAATATCACCAGCCCGGTAAATACCACCCTTCATTTCTGCTTTACCAGAAATAATAACAGTAATTTCTGTTGCTATTTTATGGCAATGGCTTTCTTCGTAGTCCCCGACTACAAACTTTTGAATAGCAACCTCAACATCCGTTGTTTTGACTACGTTCGGCTCGAAGCCTCCAACAAACCATCCTCGCACCATGTCTTCTAATTTGAATTTTTCCATCAACTAAGCTCTCATTATATTTTCACCATATCGGCAAGAATATTATTACAAGCCAAATATGGTTCTTTTTCCCCAGTAATCGGTCTGCCAATCACCATATAATTCACACCAGCAGCTAGCGCTTGCTGCGGAGTCAAGACACGACGCTGATCACCTTGATCTGAGCCTGCCGGGCGAATCCCTGGAGTCACTGTCAAAAACTCAGGACTGCAATTATTACGAATTAACTCAACTTCCTGTGCCGAACAAACAACACCATCCAGGCCTGAATTCTGAGTCAGTAGTGCCAAACGGCGAACCTGCTCTTGAGGATCCAGGTTTAAGCCAATTTCAGCAAGATCATTCTGTTCCATTGAGGTCAGAACAGTCACACCTATCAACAAAGGCTGATGCGATTTTTTATCTAATTCGTTACGCGCAGCTTCCATCATACGGCGACCACCTGACGCATGAACGTTCACCATCCAAACACCAAGATCAGCGGCAGCACCAACGGCTTTGGCACATGTATTTGGAATATCGTGAAACTTCAGATCCAGGAATACATCAAAGCCCAATGCATGCAGTTTTTCTAAGATAACCGGGCCCGAGGCGGTATACAGCTCTTTGCCAACTTTCACCCGACATTGGGCCGGATCAAGTTGCTGAGCCATTTTTATCGCCAAATCCTGATTCGGGTAATCCAGTGCTACTACAACTGGTGACAAAGTAGTCATATATCCAATTTCGCTTTTTGAGCCGTTGGTACAAAAGAAGCCACTGTTGCCCAATTCTTACAACTCGGGCACCGCCAATGAGGCTCTTTTGCTTTAAATCCACAATTTTTACAAATGAACTTAGGTTCATTTTCTACAATGCGCCGGAGAATATCATAGAGTATTAACAACTGCGACTTATCAAGCTGCTGTTTGTGACGTACAACCATCTCGACCAACGAGAAAAAACCCGAGTTAGAGGGCTGATTTTGTAGCTCCTGCAGAAGAGAGCCAATAGCCACTTCCGGACCCTGACCTTCAGCCAGACAGTCTATTTTTGCCACCAATGCCGGGACGTAATGAGTTTCCTTCCAGTGGCGAGATAAGTGATTCAATAAACCACCGGCATCGCCGACGTGCTTGAACGAATCCACCAGAGGATCAAGGATCGATATCAATGCCTGAGAATCGATTTCTACCGCTCTTAAATAACAGCGAACGGCCTCATGATATTCTTTCTGGCTGAACGCCATATTCCCAGACACGACAAAGGCCCTGGCACAGGCGCTATCGATTTTTAAAGCAGCACGTGAGAGTTTTTGCGCTTCAAGAAAGTCACCAGCAATAACAGCAGACTCCGCCAACTCACAGACCGCGTGAGATACTCGTCTGGCTAACAACGGAGAAATATGAATTTTTTTGTTCAGATAGAGATCGTATATTTCCTGCCACTCACCTTCCTCCTCATACAATTCAACCAAATGAGAGGAAGCTTTTTCTCTGACGCGCCCCTTTGCATCTAATAGCTCGCTGAATAGGCGCTCAGCCCGATCAAGTAAACCTGCATAAGAAAAGTCGATCGCGAGTTCTAATTCAAGAGTTTGTAAAGTTGTTTTGGAAAGATCGGTTCGGGCAAACAAAGACTGATGAAGATGGATAGCCCGGTCAACCTCACCCTTCTCACGCAGAGTTTTGCCAAGCTTAAGAAACAGGTCAATAGAGTCATCATCAAGACTCGAGACATTTAGGAGACGCTCGAGCGAAACATCACCCGCCTGCGCCAGCAAATCTTCCACACTTGGCATCCAGTCATCGGGAGTCGATTTCTTCGCTTGCCTGGCGAAGCGGTACCCCAGCGTCCAGCCAATGGCGATACCCAATAAAAGCAGCACATAAATCAGTGCAGAATCCATCATTTTCAGGATACCCGATCAAGACGCCGCTTGGATTCTTCCAACTCTTTTTGCAACTTGCGTAATTTCATTTTCTGCGATGCATCCCTAACACCTGTAATCAACCAGGCCAATAACGCTCCGACAGAAAAAAATAGACCTACCCACAAAGCCATGGGCATGGTGACTTCCAGACCTGCAAGAAAGTTGATGCTGATCATTGAACTGTTGTGTGCAGCAAAAGCCAATGTGTAAGCCAATACGGCAAGAAACACCGCAATACTCAGCACTAACCTAATCTGTTTCATGTGACTTCCTGAAGATTAATGCTCTTCAACCAAGCTATCGTTTACCTGGTCTCTGAGTTCTTTTCCCGGCTTGAAATGCGGAACAAACTTTCCTTTCAGATCAACCGTCTCGCCTGTCTTGGGGTTTCGTCCCACACGAGGAGCGCGATAATGCAGCGAAAAACTACCAAAACCCCGAATCTCAATTCTCTCGCCAGACGACAAAGTCTGAGACATATGATCCAGCAAAGTCTTCACCGCCAGCTCTACATCCTTAGATGATAACTGAGGCTGCCTGGACACAATTTTTTCGATAAGTTCAGATTTTGTCACCTTCATTCCCTCCTTGAGAACGTGCCTTTGTGTGTAGCATGACAATAAACCTAGCTAAATCATGCAGTTAGGTGATTTTATTTGCAACCCCAGATGAACATTATTTAGACAATTGTGAAAATTACACCATTTTTCACACTGTATAAAACGAAAAAACCCGCCAAAAGGCGGGTTTTTCTTAGACTGATTTCTCAGAACAGCGAACAATTACTTGTTCAGCTGCTCCTTGATCAGATCACCGATAGTGGTAGGACCGGCTACTTCAGCATCAGCTTTCGCACGCTGCTCTTTCAGAGCTGCTTTATCAGCTGCATCGTCTTTAGCCTTAACAGACAGAGCCAAAGTACGGTTCTTACGGTCAACAACTGTAATAACGGCTTCAACTGCATCGCCTTCGTTCAGAACGTTACGCGCATCTTCTACACGATCACGACTGATATCAGATGCCTTCAGTACCGCTTCAACACCTTCAGCCAGCTCAACAGTAGCGGCTTTAGCGTCTACAGCAACAACCTTACCAGTTACCAGAGCACCCTTGTCGTTCTCAGCAACAAACTCGGAGAATGGATCACTTTCCAGCTGCTTAACACCCAGGGAGATACGCTCACGCTCAGGGTCGATAGACAGGATAACAGTTTCCAGCTCATCGCCTTTCTTGTAGTTACGAACAGCGTCTTCGCCGTTGTCGTTCCAGGAGATGTCAGACAAATGAACCAGACCGTCGATACCACCGTCCAGACCGATGAAGATACCGAAGTCAGTGATAGACTTGATCTTGCCGCTGATCTTGTCGCCTTTGTTAAACTTAGTACCGAACTCTTCCCATGGGTTCATGGTGCACTGCTTGATACCCAGAGAGATACGACGACGCTCTTCGTCGATATCCAGAACCATCACTTCTACTTCGTCGCCCAGTTGAACAACTTTGCTTGGGTGAATGTTCTTGTTAGTCCAATCCATTTCAGAAACGTGAACCAGACCTTCAACACCTTCTTCCAGCTCAGCGAAACAGCCGTAGTCAGTCAGGTTAGTCACGCGCGCTTTAACACGTGCGTTTTCTGGATAACGCTCATTGATGTTAACCCATGGATCATCACCCAGTTGCTTCAGACCCAGAGATACGCGGTTGCGCTCACGGTCGAACTTCAGAACTTTAACGTCGATCTCGTCACCAACAGCAACGATTTCGCTTGGGTGCTTGATACGCTTCCAAGCCATGTCAGTGATGTGCAGCAGGCCGTCAACACCGCCCAGATCTACGAATGCACCGTAGTCGGTCAGGTTCTTAACGATACCCTTAACAGACTGACCTTCTTGCAGGTTAGCCAGCAGCTCTTCACGCTCTTGAGAGTTAGCAGCTTCAAGAACAGCACGACGAGAAACAACCACGTTGTTACGCTTGGCGTCCAGCTTGATAACTTTGAATTCCAGCTCTTTGCCTTCCAGGTGCAGAGTGTCGCGTACCGGACGTACGTCAACCAGAGAACCAGGCAGGAATGCACGGATGTTTTTCAGGTCAACGGTGAAACCACCTTTAACCTTACCATTGATGATACCGGTAACCAGCTCATCAGCTTCGAAAGCTTTTTCCAGCTCTTTCCAGCTTTCAGCACGCTTAGCTTTTTCACGAGACAGTTTGGTCTCACCGAAGCCGTCTTCAACTGCTTCCAGAGAAACCTGAGTTTCGTCGCCAATAGCAACTTCTAACTCGCCTTTTTCGTTCAGGAACTGGCTGCGAGGGATAACCGCTTCAGACTTCAGGCCAGAGTTTACTGTTACCCAGTCGCTGTCGATATCAACAACAGTACCGGTAACAATAGAACCAGGCTGCATATCCAGTTCTTTTAAGGATTCTTCAAATAGTTCAGCAAAGCTTTCGCTCATGGTCATGATATATACCTATCTCGTTACGCGCGCTTCGAACTTGACCTTTGTTGATTAACGGTCGGGAAGCCGAAGTTAACGCTTGCCGGATAGCCAGTTATCCGGGGTTAGTTTATTTTCAAAATAAAGCACTGTTGAGCCAGTCTTCAGCGATGTTAGCGCTTGTGACTGCACGGCCCACTGGCCAGTGTTTTATTTCAATCTCAGAGTACGCTGCTCTGTATACACACCTACTCAGGCCAATCCGGATTTATTCACCAGATCCAGCACCTGATTGCAGACTTCTTCAATGGTCATAGAAGTGCTGTCAATAACAGTGGCATCGTCGGCAGGCTTCAGGGGAGCCACAGCACGGTTGCTGTCTCGCTCATCCCGGGCACGTATGTCTTCGATAAGGGCGGGCAAACTAGCATCAAAGCCTTTTTCAGTCAACTGTTTATAGCGGCGCTGACCACGCTCTTCAGCGCTTGCCGTGAGGAACACTTTGACCCGAGCCAGAGGAAATACCACGGTCCCCATATCCCGGCCGTCGGCAATCACGCCCGGTAACGTTTGAAAGTCACGCTGACGCTGCAATAACGCCGAACGAACTTCTGGCAAAGCAGCTACCTGAGACGCCAGACTACCTACCTCTTCGGTACGGATCTGATCAGTCACATCATCACCTTCCAGAATCACTTTGACACCTACCGGAGTCGGCTCGAAGCGCACATCCAGATTGGCAGCCACTTCCGAGATGGCATCTTCGTCATCCAGCGCAAGGCCTTTACGATCCGACGCCAAGCCGGTAATGCGATACAAAGCACCGCTGTCTAACAACTGCCAATTCAGCGCCTGAGCTAAACGAGCGCAAACGGTGCCTTTACCAGCACCTGACGGGCCATCAACTGTGATTACCGGAGCATCTGGATTAACAACAGCCATGTTTACACCTCTTCCACAGTCAGATTCATACCAGCGCCATTAGCCAGTTCAACAAAGTTCGGGAAAGACGTTGCGACATTAGCGCAATCAAGAATATTGATCGGCGCCTCGCTACCACGCAGAGAGGCAACAGCAAAACTCATGGCAATACGGTGATCGTGGTGAGTAACGATATCTCCGCCACCAAAGCTACCTTCAGAACCAAAGCCCTGAATGACAGCACCATCCTCAGTGCCCTTCGCATCAACACCTAACGCCACCAAGCCATCGACCATCGCCTGAATGCGATCGCTCTCTTTTACGCGTAATTCTTCAGCGCCAGTCAGAATGGTTTCCCCTTCCGCACAGGAAGCTGCAATAAACAACGCCGGGAATTCATCAATCGCCAGCGGTACCTGATCTTCCGGAATATGAATACCTTTTAGCGGAGCGCTCTGAATACGGATATCCGCCACCGGCTCGCCACCCACTTCGCGCTCATTCAATACCTCCAGATTACCACCCATGGCTTTCAGAATATTGATCACACCAATACGGGTTGGGTTAATGCCCACGTGCTCCAGAGTAATATCAGAACCTGGCATAATACTCGCCGCAACCATAAAGAAAGCGGCAGAGGAGATATCAGACGGTACATCGATACTGGTCGCGGTTAATTCACCGCCTGACTTCAGAGTTACCGTATTACCGTCAACCTGAACGTCATAGCCGAAGCCTTTTAACATACGCTCTGTGTGATCACGGGTTGGTGCCGGTTCAGTCACAGAGGTTTCGCCTTCGGCATACAAACCCGCCAACAGCACGCAGCTTTTTACCTGAGCACTAGCCATTGGCAGATCGTAATGAATGCCTTTCAGAGCAGAGCCACCTTTAACCAATTCACTGCCTTTAATAACCAGAGGCGGGCGACCGTTTTCAGCCGTCTCAACTACAGCACCCATTTCTTTTAACGGATTGGCAACACGACCCATTGGGCGTTTGGACAGCGATTCATCGCCACTCATTTCAACATCAAACTTCTGACCTGCCATCAAGCCCGACAACAAGCGAATGGTGGTACCCGAGTTACCAACATACAACGCATTGGGCGGCGCCTGCAGACCATGCAAACCAACACCATGAATAGTCACACGACCGCGATGCGGCCCCTCAATAACTACCCCCATATCACGGAATGCCTGTAACGTTGCCAAAGCATCTTCGCCTTCGAGGAAGCCAGTCACTTCGGTCGTGCCGTTTGCCAGCGAGCCCAGCATGATTGAGCGGTGAGAAATGGATTTATCCCCCGGCACTCGAAAGCTGCCGGATAATGCCTTACCCGGAAGGGCACGGTAAGTGATAGATGTCGCTTTCATAGGTTCCACATAGGCCCTGCGGGCGAGTATTTTTGAGAAGTGGTCACGCGCAACCTTGGCCCGGGTCAGAACCCCCATAACCTGGGTGGTATCATCGTCCTCGATGGCCTGGCGCAAAAATTTGAGATCGTGCTGAAATAAATCCAGCGTCTTTAAAATCTGGTCTTTGTTGGCAGAAAAAATATCCCGCCACATTACCGGGCTACTGGCTGCAATGCGGGTAAAGTCGCGAAAGCCGCCGGCCGCGTAATTAAAAATTTCTTTATTTTCATGACTGTTCGCCAGCGTATCAACCAGCGAATATGCCAATAAATGCGGTAAGTGACTGGTAGCAGCCAACACCTCATCATGGTGCTCCACAGCCATGTATTCGACATCGGCACCCACCACACACCAGGCATTGCGCACTAACGCCAGCGCCTGATGAGACGTATGACTTTCCGGTGTAATAATAACTTTGTGGTTGAGATACAGATGTTCATCCGCAGCAGTCACACCACTGCGTTCGGAGCCTGCAATCGGATGGCCAAGGACAAAACGATTAAAATCAGCACCAAAGATTTTCGAGGCTGAAGCAGCCACCGAACCTTTAACCGAACCTACGTCGGTTAACACGGTATTTTCACCAATAAACGGAGCAATGGATTCCAGAACCGAATCAATCGCCAAAATAGGCACAGAGACAATCACCAGATCAGCACCACGCACAACCTGCTGGATATCTTCATCGTAGGAATCAATGATGCCGTGCTCTTGCGCCAACTGCATGGAGTCCAGGTTACGGTCATAACCCGAGACCTGCTGCACGCAACCGCGCATACGCAGACCTTTAACCCAGGAACAACCAATCAACCCCAGGCCAATCACCGCGATTTTGTTAATGCAAAAGCCTGGATTGACCTTTGTTACTGAACCGGTAATCGACACACTCAAGCGTTCACCTGCTCGGCTTTCACCTGAGCTAACACGTTTTCTAATGCAGCGATGAATGCCTGGTTTTCTTTTGCAATACCAATAGAAACCCTTAAGTGCTCAGGCATTTCATAATTGGCTACCGGACGAATAATCACACCCTGGCGTAAAAGGCCATCATTTACCGCCATCGGATCAACCCCTAAGGGCATTTTAACGCAGATAAAATTACCAACCGATTGGATAAAGTCGAGACCTAAACGGTTAAACTCGCCCTCCAGGTAAGCCATGCCATCGTTATTTACAGCAATACTCTCTGCCACATATTCGTCATCCAACAACGTCGCCTTCGCAGCCGCCAGGGCAAACGAATTGACATTGAATGGTGGTCGTACACGATTCAGTAAATCTGCGATTTCCGGACTGGAAACACCATAACCAACGCGCATCGACGCCAGACCATAAGCTTTAGAGAAAGTGCGAGTTACCACCAGATTTGAGTACTGCGGCAACAGCGCCATGCCATTCGGATAGTCTGCTTCATCAACGTACTCGAAGTATGCTTCATCCAACAACACCAGAACACGCTCAGGTACTTTATCCAGGAACGCAATCAGCTCGTCCTTTTTGATCCAGGTGCCAGTGGGGTTATTCGGGTTGGTCACAAACACGATACGGGTTTTATCGTTAATAGCCGCCAGCATAGCGTCCAGATCGTGAGCAAAATTCTTCGCTGGTGCAGCAATGGTTTCCGCCCCCACCATTTTTGCCACCAGACCATAAATCGCAAACGCGTGCTGAGAAACAACAATATTGTCGCCATCATTCACAAACACACGGGTGATAAAATCTAAAATATCGGACGAACCATTACCCAACGTGATTTGCTCTGGCTGGATATTCAGTTTTTTACACAGAACGTTCTTTAGTTCGAATCCTGCACCATCCGGGTAACGGGTCAACTCTTCCAGCTCACCCTGAATTGCCGCCAGCGCTTTGGGACTTGGACCGACCGGATTTTCGTTACTGGCCAGCTTAACGATGTCTCTCTCGTTTAAACCAAGCTCGCGCGCCAGTTCATCAATTGGCTTACCTGGCTGATACGGGCGCAAACTCTGAACACCTTCAACCGCCTGGCTCTTGTAATCTGTAGTCATAATTTAAAGCACCGCTTTTGGGTAAGAACCCAGACATTTAAAATCAACAGAGATATTGCGCAGATTTTCCAATACCGGTGCGATATGCGCGTCGTCTGCATGACCTTCAAAATCAATAAAAAATACGTAATTCCAGGTACCAGATTCAGAAGGACGACTCTCAATACGCGTCATACTGATGCCCGCCTGATGGAACGGCTCCAGCACCTCGTATAACGCACCCGGCTGATTACGGCTGGATACCAGAATAGAGGTTTTGTCTTCACCGGAAGTCATGGTCTTTTGTGGACCAATAATCAGGAAGCGTGTGGTATTGTCGGGACGATCTTCAATCTTGGCATTTTTCATTACCAGATCGTACAGCTCCGACGCAGCTTCTGAAGCAATAGCAGCTGCACCCGGCTCTTGTGCTGCGCGCTTAGCCGCTTCGGCATTGGAGTTCACCGGAATACGCTCTACATTCGGATAGTTCTGATCCAGCCACAATCGACACTGCCCCAGAGACTGAGCGTGAGAATAAATCTTTTTAATCTCACTTTCTGTTTCGCTTTCTTTAACCAGCAAATGGTGATGAATGCGCAGAGCAACTTCGCCGCAGATGTTCAGATTGGAATGAACAAAGGTATCCAGCGTATGAGTTACAACACCTTCGGTCGAATTCTCCACCGGAACAACGCCGTAATTCGCATTGCCGCTTTCTACTTCACGAAACACATCAGCAATAGAAACCTGACCGGTACATTGAACAGCATGACCAAAGTGCTTCACTGCCGCTTGCTGAGTAAAGGTACCTTCCGGGCCTAAATACGCTACGTTTAAAGGCTCTTCTAATGCCAGGCACTGAGACATGATCTCGCGGAATAAGCGCGCCATAGACTCATCAGCCAACGGACCCTCATTACGATCCATGACTTTACGCAACACCTGAGCTTCACGCTCAGGACGGTAAAACACCACGTGCTCACCCGGAGCTGCGTATTTTTGTTTTACCTCGGCGACTTCCTGAGCACAGCGTGCGCGCTCATTAATCAGCTTATGGATTTCTTTATCCAGGCTATCGATTTTATTGCGTAAAACCTCAAGTTCCTGTGCTTCGCTCATGCCGCTTCCAATCCCATCCAGGCAGAAGAAGGTGGTCTGTTTTTCATAGCAGCAACATGGATGTTGCATGCTCATCAAAGGACGCAGGGACGCTCCTTGTGATGAGTGCGGCCGAATAACAGTCCACCTTTCCCGCCGATATTTATCTGACTATTAGCCACCAGCCATATAATTCTTCAGCCGCCGGATCAGTGTCACGTCCATGTGCCTTGATCCTAACGCGACATCCTGTCGCTGCTTTTGAAGAACAATATGACTAGAGGCTTCAAATTTCTTTAATTTAAATCTACGAATTTTTAGCCGCAAACTCAGCCATAAATTCAATTAACGCATCCACGCCCGCTTCCGGCACTGCGTTATAAATGCTTGCACGCATACCGCCCACACTGCGGTGACCTGCCAGATTTAATAAACCTGCTGATTCAGTCTCTGCCAGGAAGGTTTTATCCAGCGCATCATCTTTCAGCGTGAAAGGCACATTCATGATCGAGCGATTGTTTTTAGCAACCGGGTTAGCGTAAAAACCACTACCATCAATATAATCGTACAGTTTCTGGGCTTTGCGCTGATTAATTTCTGCCATAGCAGCAACGCCACCCTGCTCTTTTAACCATTCAAACACCAGCCCCGCCAGATACCAGCTGTAGCTTGGTGGCGTGTTGTACATAGAGCCATTATCCGCAGCAACCGTGTAATTAAACATGGTTGGCGTACCGTCAATCGCTTCGCCCAGTAAGTCTTCACGAATAATGACGACACACAGACCAGCAGGGCCGATATTTTTCTGAGCACCGGCGTAAATCATGCCGAACTTAGAAACATCAATTTCTTCTGACAGAATCGCTGAAGAGAAATCTGCCACCAGCGGCACGTCGCCAGTTTCCGGAATGTAATCGAACTTCACACCACCAATGGTCTCATTCGGGCAGTAATGAACATAAGCCGCATCAGCGGATAAGTTCAGTTCATCCTGTGCTGGTGCAGAAGTAAATTTATTACCTTCTGTCGTTGCGGCGACATTCACGTCACAATAACGCTTAGCTTCAGCAATCGCTTTTTTAGACCATTGACCAGTATTGATGTAGTCAGCTTTCGGCTTGCCGCGTAACAGGTTCATCGGAATCATCGCGAACTGGCTGCTGGCACCACCCTGCATAAACAGAACTTTGTAGTTATCAGGAATCTGCATTAAGTCGCGCAGATCCCGCTCGGCTTTTTCCGCAACAGAAACAAACTCTTTGCTACGGTGGCTCATTTCCATAATGGACAAGCCCTTGCCATGCCAATCAGCCATTTCCTGCTGAGCGCGCTCTAAAACTGCCGTTGGCAAAGCCGCTGGGCCTGCACAAAAATTAAATGCTCGGGTCATATTGCTCGATCTACAAATAGTTTGTTTGTATAAATTCTTTCACAAGAAGAAAACACCCACTATTGCGGGTGTTGTTTGGATGCTTACTCAGCCACTGGCGCATCGCCTTCAGCATCGCCATTGCTTTCACTATCAGGAGTGTTTTCTACACCCTCTGCATTTTCAGCATCCAGATTTTCTTCATCTTCGTCAGCGGCATCACAAATACGCTCAACACCCACCAACTTCTCTTTTTCAGACACTTTAATCAGAGTCACACCCTGAGTATTACGGCCTAATTGAGAAACTTCGTTAACGCGGGTACGAACCAATGTGCCTTGATCAGAAACCAGCATCACTTCGTCGTTTTCGAATACCTGAACAGCCCCCACCAGCGAACCATTACGCTCACTGGTTACCATGGCAATAACACCTTGCGTACCACGGCCTTTGGTCGGGAATTCAGTCACTGCCGTACGTTTACCAAAACCACGTTCAGACGCCGTCAGGATGGTACCGCCCTCTTCCGGGATAATCAGAGAGATAACATTCTGGTCATCGGCCAGTTTGATACCACGAACACCACGAGCAGTACGACCCATTGGACGAACCGCCTCTTCGCTGAAGCGTACCGCTTTACCAGCATCCGACATCATCAGAATATCTTTCGAACCATCGGTAATCGCAACGCCAACCAGGTGATCACCGTCATCCAGTTCACAAGCAATCAGGCCCGTGGAACGTGGACGCGAGAACTGATCCAGAGAGGTTTTCTTAACCGTGCCTTTCGACGTCGCCATAAATACATAACGATCAGCACTGTATTCATCCACCGGCAGAATTGCGGTGATACGCTCACCCTCTTCGGATAAATTCAACACGTTAACAATCGGGCGGCCTTTCGCATTACGGCCAGCTTGCGGAATGTCGTATACGGTTAACCAGTAAACCTTACCAGCATCAGTGAAACACAGTACGGTATCGTGGCTGTTTACCACCAGTAAATGCTCAACAAAGTCTTCGTCTTTCACCGAAGTTGCCGACTTCCCTTTACCACCACGACGCTGCGCCTGATAAGTATCCATCGGTTGAGTTTTGGCGTAACCACCGTGAGACAGAGTCAACACCAGATCCTCTTCCGGAATCAGATCCGCCATGGTCAGGTCACGTTTTTGCGCGATGATCTCAGTACGACGTTCATCGCCGTATTCTTCACGAATCGCTTCTAATTCTTCACGAATCACCTGCATCAAACGCTCAGCACTGCCGAGGATTTCCAGATATTCAGCAATTTCCGTCAATTTAACCTGATATTCTTCAATCAGTTTTTCGTGTTCCAGGCCGGTCAGTTTCTGCAAACGCAAATCCAGAATCGCCTGAGCCTGAACCGGCGACAAATAATAACGACCATCACGGAAACCATACTGCTCTGGCAGATCATCCGGACGACACGCGTCTTCACCGGCACGCTCAAGCATGTCGGACACATCACCGGGTTCCCAGGCCGTATTAATCAGCGCTTCTTTGGCCTCAGCCGCTGTCGGAGAGCGCTTGATCAGCTCAATAACCGGATCAATATTCGCCAGTGCCAGCGCCAGACCTTCAAGAATATGGCCACGCTCACGGGCCTTACGCAGTTCGAAAATGGTACGACGGGTCACCACCTCACGACGGTGTTTAACAAAGGCGTCCAGCAGTTGTTTCAGGTTCAGCGTACGTGGCTGACCATCCACCAAAGCCACGGTATTAATACCAAATACCGTTTGCAATTGCGTTTGTGCAAACAGGTTATTCAGAACCACTTCCGGCATTTCGCCACGACGCAATTCCACAACGATACGCATACCGTCTTTATCAGATTCATCACGCAGTTCCGTGATGCCTTCGATTTTTTTGTCTTTGACCAGCTCGGCGATTTTTTCAATCAGACGCGCTTTGTTCACCTGGTAAGGAATTTCGGTGAAGATAATTGAAACTTTGTCGTTTCTTTCATTTTCTTCAAAGTGGTGTTTGGCACGCATGTAAATACGGCCACGACCGGTACGATACGCGTCAACAATACCGTCACGACCATTGATAAAAGCACCGGTCGGGAAATCCGGACCTGGGATATATTCCATCAAGCCATCAACATCCAAATCCGGATTGTCGATCAATGCCAGTGTGCCGTTCAGCACTTCGGTGATGTTATGAGGAGGAATATTGGTCGCCATACCCACGGCGATACCAGAAGAACCGTTTACCAACAGGTTCGGAATGCGGGTCGGCAATACTTCCGGAATCTGCTCAGTACCGTCGTAGTTAGGTACCCAATCAACGGTTTCTTTTTCGATGTCACCCAGCATGCTGTGGCTGATTTTCGCCATCCGCACTTCGGTATAACGCATTGCCGCTGCAGAGTCGCCATCGATCGAGCCAAAGTTACCCTGGCCATCCACCATCATATAACGCATGGAGAAGTCCTGGGCCATACGCACGATGGTGTCGTATACCGCAGAATCACCATGAGGGTGGTATTTACCGATTACGTCACCAACCACACGGGCGGATTTTTTGTATGGCTTATTCCAGTCATTGCCCAGTACGTTCATGGCATGTAACACACGACGGTGTACCGGCTTTAAACCGTCACGTACGTCAGGTAATGCACGACCAACAATTACGCTCATGGCGTAATCAAGGTACGATTGCTGCAGCTCGTCCTCGATGTTGATTGGCAGTACTTCTTTGGCTAACTCACCCATAGATATCCGACCTGTTCCTTTTTAAGGGGTTAACGCTCTGCTTGAACGTTAAATACAAAGCATCGGAGCATATCACAGTTACCAACCAAAAACCGAAGAAAAACAGGGAAATACCCGCTGAGAGCTCCTGTATCGCGCTCTCAGCGATTTTTGCTTTCAGACACCTGTCTATATCGGTTAAAAAACAGACAACAAAAACCCAGCGCCAACAGCAACAACAAGCTCTGAGAGATTGATAAAAATCAGATATACTCTTACACCACTATGATAACCAGATCCGGAACCCTGACGTATGCAGGCTGATATTCAGATTAACGCCCGCTGGGTCGCACCATTAAGCGCTTCCCATAGCCGCACATTGCTAAACAACCAGGCAGTATTCGTAAAGGATGGCAAAATCCTCGCCATTCAGGATCAACAAGCAACAAGCCATGAAGCGGACCAAGTTGTTGAATTAACGGACCACCTCTTATTACCCGGCTACGTGAATGCTCACGGCCATGCAGCCATGTCATTATTCCGTGGCCTGGCCGACGACCTGCCGCTGATGACCTGGCTAAACGAACATATCTGGCCCGCGGAAGCCAAATGGACAACCGCTGAATTTGTTCTGGATGGCACACGACTGGCCATTGCAGAAATGCTTAAATGCGGCACCACGACCTATTCCGATATGTACTTTTATCCGCAGCAAGGGGCACAAGCGGCCTTCGAGTCCGGTATTAGAAACGTCAGCTTTACGCCGATTCTGGATTTCCCGACGAACTTTGCCCAAAACGCCGACGATTACATTGAAAAGGCCGTTGCCGCACACAAGCACTACCAAAACCAGCCTCGGATTACTTTGGGACTCGGGCCACACGCACCGTATACGGTTTCGGATACCCCTTTGAAAGAGGTAACTGCACTGGCGGATCAGCTGGATATTCCGGTTCAGATTCATTTGCACGAAACCGCTTTTGAAGTCGCCCAAAGCCTGGAAGAAAAAGGCAAACGACCGACTCAGCGCTTAGCCGATTTAGGTTTTTTAACCGAGCGTGTCAGCTGTGTGCACATGACACAGATCTCCGACGACGACATTGAAATTCTGAAACAAACCGGCGCTTCCGTTGTGCATTGCCCGGAATCCAACTTAAAACTGGCCAGTGGTTTTTGCCCAACCGCCAAACTGTTAAGCAATGGCATTAATGTAGGCTTGGGAACCGACGGGGCCGCCAGTAATAACGATTTAAATATTCAGGGCGAAATGAAAACCGCCGCGATGCTGGCCAAAGCCGTCGCTGAAGATGCCGCCGCTCTGCCCGCCTGGCAAGCTTTGGAAATGGCTACCATTGGCAGCGCCAAATCTCTGGGGATTGATGATCAGGTTGGCTCACTGGACGTTGGCAAGTGGGCGGATATGCAGGCCGTGAATTTATCTCAGCTGGGTCAGAACCCACTGTACGATCCAATTTCGCAACTGGTTTATACCGATTCGAGTCGTGCCACCGAGTACGTTTGGGTTGAAGGTAAAGCCTTATTAGAAAAAGGCCAGTTAAGTGAAGCCAGCGGCCTGGATGAAGAACAGTTAATTGCCAATGCAGTGCAGTGGCAGAAGAAAATTTCGCAAAATTAATTTTTAGGAACCGCAAGCAGGGTCAGTACCCATTATTTTTCAGCCGCCGGACCGAACAGCACATCACTGTGCTGGCGATCCTACCGCCACATCCTGTGGCGGCTTTGAAAAACAATCTGTACTAATACTGCTTCCTGGTCAGATGAAGTGACAAAATGACTACTAAAAATAGACAAAACGTCGACAGCGCAGAAATCGCAAAATTTGAAGCTCTGGCCACCCGCTGGTGGGACCTGGAAAGTGAATTCAAGCCGCTTCACGAAATCAATCCACTGCGAACGAACTACGTTGATTCCATCGCTCACCTGGCCGGCAAAAAGGTGCTGGATGTGGGCTGCGGTGGTGGCATTCTGTCAGAAGCAATGGCGCAACGCGGTGCTGACGTTACCGGTATCGACATGGGTCAGGCCAATTTAAATACCGCTAAGCTGCACGCGTTAGAAAGCGGCGTAAAAGTCGATTACCAATGCATCCCGGTAGAGGAACTGGCCGATCAACAGCCGGAATCATTCGATGTGGTAACCTGCCTGGAAATGCTGGAACACGTGCCGGATCCACTTTCCATAATAAAAGCGTGTCATAAGCTGGTTAAGCCTGGCGGCCATGTGATCTTCTCCACAATCAACCGCAACCCAAAGTCTTACGCCTTCGCCATTATTGGCGCTGAATATGTACTGGGTCTGGTTCCGACAGGCACTCACGATTACCACAAGTTTATAAAGCCGAGCGAGATGACCCGCTGGTGCCGCGAAACCGGTTTAGTCGTTACCGATATGACCGGCATGGTCTACAACCCAATCACTAAGGTTTACAGCCTCAAAGACAACGATGTGGACGTCAACTACCTGATGGCAACCGAGAAAAAGGAAGGTCCGTCGAATGAAGCCTGAAGCAATCCTGTTTGATCTGGACGGCACTCTGGTCGATACCGCTCCTGACTTTTTTGCCGTGGTTAATGGCTTGCGTAAAGATCAGGGCAAACCGGAGTTAGCGGATGAGAAAATACGCGAACAGGTTTCTAATGGTGGCTCTGCCCTGACCCGAATCGCCTTTGATTACCCCGATCAGGCTGGTCGTGATTTAGCAACAGCCTCCGCTGTTTTTATTGAACATCGCCAACAGCTACTGGACCGCTACTTCGATAATATCGGTACCTTAAGCGGCTATTTTTCTGGCTTCGAAACGGTACTGGCAGAACTGGAAAAACAGCAGATTCGCTGGGGCATTGTGACCAACAAGCCACGCCTTTATACCGACGAGCTGCTGCAGAAGCTGAATATTCAGTGTGATGTGGTGATTTGTCCAGATGATGTTTCCAAAGCAAAACCCGATCCGGAGCCACTGTTAAAAGCCGCTGAAATGTTAGGGCTGAAAGCCGGACAATGCTGGTACGTTGGCGATCATATCCGCGACATACAAGCTGGCAAGGCTGCCGAGATGTTCACTCTGGCAGCCAGCTTCGGTTATATCGAAGCCGACGACAGTGCTGAGAACTGGAATGCAGATGCCATTATTGAAACACCTGAAGCACTGCTGCAAGAACTCGCAGCGCGGTAAAAAATACAAACTGAACTTAATCCGATTAAAAATTACGAAGCAAACACAATGATCGATATTAGCCAGCTAAAGCCTGTTAAACAGGCACAACAAGAACAGGTTTTAAAAGGCCGCGTTATTCTGGTAACGGGCGCTGGTTACGGCATTGGCCGCACTGCCGCATTAACCTACGCACGCGCTGGCGCAACCGTTCTGCTGCTGGGCCGCACTCAGGAAGCGTTAAACGACACTTACGATTTAATTGAAGCGGAAAACCTGCCTCAGCCTGCCGTACTACCGTTCGACTTGGAAGAAAATGACGAAGATAAATTCCGCCAACTGGCAAATTTAATTGACGACAATTTCAATCACTTAGATGGTGTATTATTAAATGCTGGTGTCTTAGGGCAGCGTACGCCTTTGGATAATTACGATTGGAATACCTGGCAAAAGGTAATGCAGATTAATGTGAACGGTCAGTTCGTATTAATGAAGCACCTGATTCCACTGCTGCGCCAGGCTCCCAACGATGCTGCCGTCGTTTTTACCACGTCTAGCGTGGGCCGCAAGGGGCGTGCTTATTGGGGTGCTTACTCTGTATCAAAATTCGCCACCGAAGGCCTGATGCAGGTTCTGGCAGAAGAACTGGAAAATACCTCAGACGTACGGGTGAATTGCATTAACCCAGGCGGTACCCGCACTCAAATGCGCGCTTCAGCGTACCCGAACGAACACCCACACAGCGTTCCTGAAGCAGATGAAATTATGCCTCTGTATATGTACCTGATGTCACCGGATTCTATCGACGTTAATTGCGAAAGTATTGACGCTCAACCGAAGAAGGCACCGGGCGCTCGCAGCGGCCAGTAAATGGAACTCGCGATCGCTGAATCGCTACCTGGATAATACAGTTCCGGCCTGTGCGCTTTACCCGCACAGGCTTTTATTATCTAATCGACGAAAATTTGTCTTATTTTTACCAATTTGCAGGAGACAGCATGGCTGGCTTACTTCCGGATATGGATCCAGACGGCTTATTAGAATATTCCGTTGTTTTTACTGATCGCTCTCTGAACCACATGTCACAACAGTTCCAGACTGTCATGAATGACATTTCATCAACCCTCAAATCCGTATACAGCGCCGATGCCGTCGTTGTAGTGCCAGGTGGCGGAACTTACGGTATGGAAGCCGTGGCTCGTCAATTTGCACAAGACAAAAAGGCCCTGGTGCTTCGTAACGGCTGGTTCAGCTACCGCTGGACTCAGATTTTTGAGATGGCCAACATCCCGGCCTCTTGCACGGTATTAAAAGCTCAGCGCATCGAAGAAGGCTCACAAGCACCATTCGCTCCACAGCCAATCGACGAAGTGGTCGCCACCATCAAAGCTGAAAAGCCGGAAATGGTATTCGCACCACATGTAGAAACCGCATCCGGCATGATTCTTCCAAACGACTACCTGAAAGCCGTTGCCGATGCCGTGCATTCGGTTGGCGGATTGTTCGTTCTGGATTGCGTGGCTTCTGGTACCTTGTGGGTTGATATGAAAGCCATCGGTGTCGATGTACTCATCAGCGCACCTCAAAAAGGCTGGAGTTCTTCGCCATGTGCCGCACTGGTGATGATGAGCCAGGCTGCTGTGAATACGATGGAAAACACCACCAGTACCAGCTTTGCAGCCAACCTCAAGCAGTGGCACATGATCATGCAAGCCTACGAAAACGGCGGCCATGCTTACCATGCAACCATGCCAACCGATGCACTGACCAAATTCCGCGACACCATGATGGAAACCAAAGAATACGGTTTCGATAAAGTGCGCGAAGAACAGTTAGAGCTGGGTAGACGCGTACGTGAGATGCTCGAAAGCAAAGGCATCAAAAGTGTTGCCGCAGAAGGCTTTAAAGCACCCGGCGTTGTCGTTAATTACACCACCGACAGTGATATGCAAAACGGTAAAAAATTCGCCGCACAAGGCATGCAGGCTGCTGCCGGTGTACCACTGATGTGCGACGAAGGTGACGACTACCAGTCTTTCCGTATCGGCTTATTTGGTTTAGACAAACTGCACGATGTTGACGGTGCGGTTGATCGCCTGGAAAAAGTGATAGATCAGATTCTGTAATTCCTGATCAATACTGCTTATACAGAAAAGCCGGAGATGAGTTTATCCATATCATTTGCGGCTTTTTTGTTTATCCAGACCAGTGCTTAAAACCTGCACTTTTTCAGCGTTTTAACCAACACGCAGGCATAAAAAAACCGCCATCGTCATAACAGCGGTTTTTAAAACAATCGCACGGCTTACACAACAAAGCCGGGGGCAGTCATCAGAACGGCACGTCATCATCAAACGCAGGGCCAGAGGACGACGGCGCAAAACCGCCCATATCAAAATTCTGAGCCGGAGCGGCATCACCGGCGCGGTCTACTTTCCAAGCCTGCAGGCTGGTAAAGCACTTTTCCGGCTTACCTGGCGCATTCCAGAGACGGCCCGACAGATTAAACGTCACCATCACCTCATCGCCTACCTGATAGGCATCCATCAGTGCACACTTGTCTTTAATCAACTCCAGCGCCACATAGTTCGGGTAATCCGGGTTTTCACCTTCACCGCTCAGCTTGATAACAAACTCACGCTTGGTGAAACCGTTCTGACCGTATTCGCGGGTCTGATCGATGGAGTGAATGATTCCCTGGGCTTCGAAGCTCTTAGACATATGACTACCTGATGGCTGATAAATTGAATGCCGTCATGATACCACCTTACCAATGATTTCTAACCCTATTACAATGTTGAACCTTCAGAATCTGAGTTGTATCTGAGCCCGATATGCCGTCTTTGTATGCCCTGACCGTGCTGGCATTCAGCACCCTGCTGTTCGTTTCCCATACCTCTGCCGAGCCACTCACCTTTCGCCAGGCCAAAAAACAGCTGAAAGCCCTGTATCAGGACGAACACCAAACCAGCTTCTATTGCGGTTGTGACTTTCGTTATCAGGGTAAAAAACTGATTCCAGACCTCAACAGTTGCGGCTATCAGGTACGTAAACAACACAAACGCGCCAGCCGTATCGAATGGGAGCACATCGTCCCGGCCTGGGCCTTTGGGCATCAGCGCCAGTGCTGGCAAAACGGCGGCCGCAAAGCCTGTAAAAGAGACCGCGTATTTCGCCTGATGGAAGGGGATATGCACAACCTGGTACCCGCCATTGGTGAAGTGAATGGCGACCGCTCGAATTATCGCTTCAGCGATTGGAACGGCTTCCCGCAGCAATATGGCCAGTGCGCCATGGTGGTCGATTTTAAAGGCAAGCGCGTACAGCCAACGCAGCAAAGCCGCGGCGCCATTGCCCGCGCTTACTTATATATGGAAGAAAAATACTCACTGCGATTATCGAAAAAAGAGCGCAAACAATACCAGGCGTGGAATAAACAACAGCCGCCCGGCCGCTGGGAATGTCGCCGCAATCGTTTAATTGAGAAAATTCAGGGAAACAGAAACCCATTCATTAAGAACTGCAAACGCACGCAATAAAATATCCAGAAATAAAAAAGCCCGGTTTGTTTTCCAAATCGGGCTTTATTCAGGCATCAGGGTGCAATCAATTCCCCCAGTGCCATTGCTGGTTCGCACCACCGTGGTAACTCCACTGGCCTACCTGACTGCCGGCACCCGTACCATACGCATCCACAGCGATATTGTTATTGTGACGATTGCGCAGCGAAGTACCGACCCAATCGAACTTCAGGTTGTTGCTGTTTACACAATCCCAAATCACAATCTCACCACCGTTATGGGCCTGGCCACGGTTATCCAAACACTTGCCTAACGCACTGCGCATAAAACCCGTGCTGGCATCATAAGCCCACTTCTGATTCTGGCCGCCGTGACAAGTCCACAGCGCCACATTAGTGCCGTTCGCACTGCTACCGCCGGAAACATCCAGACATAAACCACTGCGGCCATCTTTCAGTTCACGATACTTTTGTTCTGGGTGCAGGGGTTTTAGATCATTTAATTTAATGATGTTCTCGATCAAACGCTTACCTGGGAAATCCGCCATCACCATACCGGTGAAACCACCATTCGCGATGTAATCTGCGGTCAGAGTATTGGTACCTTCAAAGGCAATGGTACAGATGCCGATAAAACAGCTGACACGAGGGAAATCAGGATACGAGTTTTTCCAACCCGGAGTGGTTAAACCCGTCGCCAAACGTGGTGCCGAAGTACCATTGCTGGAATGACCACTGGACACGAAATAAGGCATAGAGCCAACCGCCGCCGACAGGTAATTCATATAAATAGTATTGCGGTTACCGTTCTGGGCTTTGACGATGTGATTTTTAATACGGGTCCACTTGTCGTACAGATCCCAGTTGGTCGACATCTGGTAATCGTCCTGCTTATCGATATAGCCGTACGACAAACCGTAGTTACCGCCCGAGAACTCCTGCAGAATCACAAACTTGCCACGGATTTCATCCAGCGTTGGGTTGCTGTTGGTTGGCACCCAGTGCTTGGAACCATTCTGGGCCAAATAAGAATCCAGCGTTGCGGCATAACTGCGGGTATTGTTTTCAGAAGTATGCTCAGCACGTAAACGAAACAGCACAGTTTCAGACGGGTTAGCATTCAGGAAGTGAGTAATATCGCGTAATACATCATCAAAATAAGTATCCTGAGCGATTATACCGTGGTGCATACGGAAGGTATCGTTGATATGACGGGTACGCATATCAAATACCCGAATACCGGAATTCAACTGCTGCATTAAGGTCATGGTCTGGTTTTGCCAGATATCTCCCGCCTTAATCGACATAGTATCGTGAGTACCCGGAAGTGAGAGCTGACTGACTCGTTTGCTACCATCAACCCGAGACATCCAGCTTGGATTATGGGCAACAGCGGCGTAATCGTGATTATAGGCACCGTCGTTATGGGCGCTGGCAGAATGGCTGAAACCTAACAGACTCAAACCCGGCAGAGCAGCCATCAGGGCGATCAGAGTTTTTCGTTTAATGTTTATCATGTTTGGACCGTGAGATTATTTCTTTATTGTTTTTATCAGGTCGCAATAAATCATTAACGCGAGCGAACCTCAATCAATAACTGTCCGAGAGGGTACATTGGCACAGAAAAGCACAAGCAGATTAGGGCTTTATCACAATCAGAACATGGATAAATCCAGTTCCACCGCATCACCTAACCAATAGGCGTAAGTCGTATGATCAGCCAGATCATTACCCGTTAATGCATGAACCAGCACACTTAAATCGCCACGCTGCTCATCCAGCCAGGGAATAAACGCATCAAACGACTTTTTGCCAAAGATAATCTGGCAACTCCAACGGGTATGAGGGCCGATGGGCCTGCGATGAACGCGACCCACCCTTAAACCAAACAGCTCCCCTGCTTGCTGGCACAGGTGGGTAGCAAAATCGACCGTTGCTCCATCAAAATACACATGAGCGTGATAAGCCTTGTGCTTGTTGACGGGCCGCTGAGGAGCTGACATTAACGATCACCTTTGATTTTTCGCCGTAGCCACATAAAAGGATAGCTAATCACCACAAACGGATACATCAGCGGCGGGTACACAGAAAACACCACCGCCATTAATGGCAGGCAGAACAGCACAACCACATTGAAGGTGCCAAGCTCGTCAAATACACCATTGATTCCGCCAGGGGCCTCTTCCAGGTACAGAGTGAGCTTAACGGCACCAATAGTGAGCAGAATGAGTGCGGCGAAGTAAATCAGGGCTTTGGAGAGTTTCATAGGAATGACGGCGATGAATCAACGAGTGGTGATATTAACACACGACGCGCAGGCCATATAAGCGCAGCGCCATCCGGAAGTGCCGTCATGCACGGTGTCACGGAAATGCCGATTACGAATTTCATAACCGGCACATAAAGCCAATATTAATAACCTCGCTTTGTTAAATGCCAGCCATCTGAATAGGGACATGGATAAGCCGTCAGAATGCGTCCTTCTTGACGTTCGATAATAAATGCGCGTTTTACCGCCTCAGCACGGCTGCGATAGGTTGCTTTTGCATAACCGCTCCCACTGATGCAGTGATCACACTTATAACTTGGCGTGAGCCTATCCGCAGGTGCTAAGTGCCAGAATTGGCATTTATTGCAAAGATATGGGAGCAGCTCCCGGCCAAATTCTGACTGAACATAGTCCGCAGCATCAGAAGCTTCCTGTTCTGAACTATAAACCGACAGCGGTTCCCCAGACACCTTACCAAAACAACTTTCACTTTTCATAGATACCTCCAGAAGCGCCCTATCGGGCGCAGTGATCGTTATTTACAAGCGCCTGGGACACGGCAAGCACATTCCGAAGGCGCATGGCAGGCGTGATCAGGCCCACAACGCGATGCATTTAAAGGGCTTTTGCTCGGATACAAACCAAAATGCTTTTCGTATAAAGCAATGGTTTTATCAAAGGCCGCAATCAGTTTGGAATAATCTTCCTTTCCGTAAATGCCAAAATACGGATAGTGATCAATAAAACAGCCAAATATCTTTTGGCAATCCTCACGGTAAGCCTTGGTATCGAGAATATGCGCATGCCATATCTGATCGATCTGCTTGCTTGGTACAAACGAAACTCCCGGGTAGAGTTTCTTCAGATGAAGAAAACGGCGGTACTCGAGTTCGGCTTTGTCCCACTGTTCAGCTGTCATCTCAGCCTCTGGGGCTTGGGTATACTTGTGGCGCAAGTGTGAGAAGTCCAAAGCCTGGATTTCAGGTAATAAATCCTCAGCAAGCATGTGAACAGGGCTGACCAAAGCAGGTAAAGTCTGAATAGTAGTCATAGCTATCTCCTTAAAGTCTAAAAGTTAGTTTTCGATAAATAAGTTGTTATTTGGACATGTCGTAACAGATCCGAAAACCAATTTTTAGATGCTTATATTTCCCAGAAGAATCTAAAGGAGGAGATGAGCGATTAACATTATCATTTCCGTAGAAGCTCTTTAATGAAGCAGACCGAATACATGCTTTATCAGAAACCCACTCCGCAAAATCATTGCTATTTAGGAACACCAAGCCACTACCATGCTCAATTTCTGAAATTCCTTTTTTGTATTCTACTTTCAAAGATTGGAAAGAATCCTCTGGCATGTATGGAGGGTGCTTTGAATAAACATGATTATTGGGGCCAGTATATCTAAGATGTTCATGGATACTGTCTTTCAACGACAAGCCCACGCACTCTTTCCGTAACGATAAATATTCTGAAGACGATAACAATCGAACAGGAATTTTGTATTTATCACCATACCATTTGCAATAGGCTAAAGCATCAAACCAAGTACAGGCCACTGGCAGAGCTTCATCAGTATCAGAATTTATGGGTAAAATAGCATCTCCTACACGATACTCTAAATACTCACTATTCTCACTTAAAAACTCGTTAAAATCTTTTATCGATACAAGGTTTGATATACATATTTCTTCTTCTAACAAAGACACTGGCAAGAAGCCATTCTGATAAGTTCCATAGTGTCTAACCTGGTCACTAAATAACTGTTGATATTTTAAATAATTTATTAGTATCTCATTAGATCCGGGATAGTTACTTGACTCTCCTCCCATCTTGTAATAGTGACACTCTGACTCATGATTGTCTTTTTCACGCCAGCCTTTATATTCGAAATAATGCCAACGATCGAACGCATAATCAGAAACAAAATACGGAACATCCGCGATTTTTAGCTGATTCTCCATAAACTTATGCTGGAACTCATGGTCTTTCAATCCACGATATACAAAGTCAAAATTACCATCGCGCCCTTTTAAAAAAACAAGATTGTTATTAAAGGGCATAATCTCTACCCAACCTTGATCCTGACCATCAATACGCTGCCTAAACAATTCCATAATCAGGCAACTCCCTTTTAAAGAATCCTGATAGCCTTTACACCCTAGATCATTATTATACAGTGCTATCACACTGTGTCTTTCGCGCGGTGAGACCAAGTCATCACCAATAAGATTAAAACCACTATCGATATCTTGATCGTAACCACCCAATACGAAATCAATCAAACGTCGATCTGAATAACCAATACTCCCTTTCACAATACAATCACTATTAGCCTTGGCGATTTTAAGGTTATGAATCACTGCTCTTAAACCATGCCCAGGCACAACTAAGTCTTCGAGAAACTCTTCATCCCTCATACGATGATTAAAGTACCAGAAGCCATCACTGAAAGTATCTGCATAATTGAAGTCATAACCTGTAAAAATACGCGCAGGGGTAGGCGAACCGGATACAAACAATCTTTCGGCTATCTTCTGTTTTGAAAGCCTAGGGGGATAACCGTGGCCTGGATTCCTTATTTCACAAAGGTCAACCTGTTTTAACAGGTTATGTTTCCTCAAAAAAGGAAAAAGCTCTTCTTCATATACTTTCTTATATGCAGAAAATCCACCTTTAATCCCAAAGGACTTAGCAATGAAGTTAAGAATAGAAGTATGAGATATTATCTCTCGATCCTTCTTAATCTTCTTTGCTGATTTTTTTAATTGCTCAGGGGCTAGCTCACGGATTGGAACGACATGAAAATTATTGAAAGGTAAGTAAGAGATAGAAGCTTTCATAATATAAACCTATTTCTAGATCACTCAGGCAGAGCCTGCTACTTCTGGGAGATCCAATAAATTTATATTGAGGTCGGTAGTTCTTTGAATATTGCAAAAGCAAATATTTTGAGCGCTTTGTTTGACAGAAGTACAATCAACCGCAGGTATGACTCAACCCTATGACCCGTACGATATATACTACGAAATATCTTGTCAATTGATTTTTCATTGATTGTAAACTTGTTCTACTGAACAACCACAACACTAGCCCTACTTGTGTCCAGTGCATAACAACTTAATTAGATCAGTGTGATTAATTCCTTCCATCTTACTTACAGCCCCTGATAAAACACCTCAACAAACTGGCGCATTTTATCGGTGATTCTCGGAATCACTTTTTTACGCTGCATCAGTGAGGGCTTGGTTTCCATGGCTTCGGCGATATCCTCGCGGCGAGGGTCTTGATTGGTGGTGATCATTTGCTCTACCAGCGCCTGTACATTGGCAGGAATCAACTTTTCCTCATCACACACCGCATTAAGCTGTTCAGTTTTTTGCGCTTCCCAATAGTTATCAAAGGCTTCCAGCACTTGCTCTTCGCTGTCCAGACCTTCCATATTTTTCTGGATAAACTGGTCGATCAACTCTTGTTTGTTGCGCAGTTCAGGTGAGCCGCCTAACAAGTCCATAATGGATTTGTATTGGTATTCGTACTCTTTCTCGGTATCGCTGCCCGCCAGTGCGGCAATCAGGTTAAGGATGTACTTAACGTTGATTTCATCGCGCTGGATCAGCTCCAGCTCAAAGTCGACTTCTTTCAGGATGGAGGTTTTCTGAACCTGATTGTCGGTACGTACCTTATCGTACAGGTCGAGGTATTTGCTCTTATAATCCTCGAACTCCTGCTCTTCCATATTGACCTGCTCAAAATCGAAGTCGGCAAAGCTGGTGAGAATATTGCGTAAGCGCATCAATTCACGGAAGGCCTGCACAAACTTCAACTCTTCTTCCTCGTCTTTCAGCACATCCACATCGTCCAGATCCGGGCATATCGCTTTCATCTCGAAGTAGGTCTTATTAAATAACTTAATAAAGTCTTCCAGCGGCGGCATGATCACGGTTTCTTTAGCGTCTTTGTTGCTGAACAGGGTGAGCGCTTCATCGGTGGCGTTCTTCAGGTTACGGAAACAAACGATATTACCCTGAGATTTTTGCTCATTCAGGATACGGTTGGTACGGGAAAACGCCTGAATCAAACCATGATGCTTGAGGTTTTTGTCCACGTAGAGGGTATTCAGTGGCTTGCTGTCAAAACCGGTGAGGAACATATTCACCACCAGCAGAATATCGACCTTACGCTCACGTACCTTTTTCGACAGATCGTTGTAGTAGTTATAAAACGACTTGCTGTCTTTGGTGGTATAAGCCGTACCGTACATCTGGTTGTAGTCATCAATATAAGACTCCAGCTTATCGCGGCTATGGCTGAATACCCGGCTGTTATAGGGTGCCGCCTGTTCTGCCACGTTGTTGAAATCGGTACCATCAACTTCATCAACGCCATCCAAAAAGCCATTGGCATCCGGGTCGTCTTCATTGGTGCCATAAGAAAAGATGGTGGCGATTTTTAAATCGTGCTCACCCGCTTCTTTTTTGCGCTTAAACAGATCGTAATATTTGATCAGGGTCTCGACACTGCTGACACAAAACATGCCGGTAAAGTCAGGATAGCGGGTTTTGTGTTTATGATGGGCAATAATATAGTCACTGATTTTCTCCAAACGGCGCTCATCATCCATCAGCTCTTTGGTATCAATGCCCTCTACTTCGATATCCATTTCGTTGTTACTGCCGACTTTCTTATAGCGGCCAACGTACTCCACCGAGAACTTCAGTACGTTTTCGTCTTTAATGGCATCAACAATGGTGTATTTGTGCAAACACTTGTCGAATAAGTCTTTGGTGGTGACTTTACGGCTGGCCTTGGTGTGGGCATTTTCTACTAAAATCGGCGTACCGGTAAAACCAAACAGCTGGCTGTTATTGAAAAACGACACGATGCTCTGGTGAGTATCACCAAACTGGCTGCGATGGCACTCATCAAAGATAAAGACGATACGTTTATCTTTTAAGCCATCCATCTTCTGGCTGTAACGCTTTTTAGTAATGGCGTTATTCAGCTTTTGGATGGTAGTAACAATCAGCTTGCTATTACGGGTATTCTGGTTGTGTTTCGACACGTAGCTGTCGCTGAATTGCTGCACCAGCACATTGGTTTTGTCGGTGCCGTCGACACAACCTTTGGAAAAAGTATTAAATTCTTTACTGGTCTGGTAATCCAGGTCTTTGCGGTCAACTACAAATACAACTTTGTGTACTTCGGGCAAGGCAGTCAGCAGTTGGGCAGTTTTAAACGATGTAAGCGTTTTGCCGGAGCCAGTCGTGTGCCAGATATATCCATTTCTGCCTTCATCTTTCGGCGGATTCTGAACCCGATCAATAATCGCTTCGGTGGCGTAGATCTGATACGGGCGCATCACCATTAGAATCTTTTCCGCTTCGTTTTGTACGATATAGCGGTTAAACATCTTATTCAGGTGTTCGCGGTTTAAAAACACCGCAGAAAAATCGCTTAATTCGGTATGGCGGTTGTTTTCTTTATCCGCCCAGAAGAAGGTCTGTTTAAAGCTCTGTTTTTTGTTATTGGCGTAATATTTGGTGTTTACGCCGTTAGAAATAACAAACATCTGTACATACTGGAACAGGCCATAACTGGCCCAATAGCTGTGGCGCTGATAGCGCTGAATCTGGTTAAAAGCTTCTTTCATCTCCAGACCACGACGTTTTAATTCGATTTGCACCAGTGGCAAACCGTTTACCAGAATAGTAACGTCGTAACGGTTTTTATAACGCCCTTCCACCGTCACCTGCTGGGTGGCCTGCCAGCGGTTTTGGGCAAAATCGTCGTGCAAAAAACGCACATAACCCGGTGTGCCGTCGTCTTTATCGTACTGAAAGCGGTCACGCAGAGTTTTGGCCTTGTCAAAAATCGAACCCTTCGCTAGATGATTTAAGATCTGTTTAAACTCGCCATCGCTGAACTGCACATCGTTCAACTGCTGCAACTGCCTTTTTAAGTTCGCCAGCAAGCTGGCCTCGTCGCTGACGCTGACCAGCTCAAACGATTGCTGCTGTAATTGCTTAAGCAAATCCGATTCTAATACGGCTTCGGGCTGAATGGCCATGGTTCTCCTTAACGCTTTGTTCTTTTGCTAGTCAGGTATTGGGTTATACAAACATCTGCTGCAATAAGCCTTGTTTATAGGCTTGGGTTTGCTCGATTTGTTGTTGAATTAGATCTAGTTTTCTTTCTAATTCAATCGAGAAACTCACAATTCGTTTTTGCTCATCCAATGAAGGAAGCTTAACTCTTGTTTTTAACCAGTCTTGTGTTTTAAACAGAAGCTTCTCTATGTGAACACCATCGCTATTCCTGAAATAGACCTTTTTCATTTTAGGGGTTTTAGATAATAGATTGAAATAGTGAATATCAAGCACATCCGGCACTCCCTCAAATACATTGTATTCATTTGATAGTATTGCGCCTTCTAAGTACTTGGGCACTATACCACATGCGCCGTGTACAATTTGTCGCTTTGAAATCACAAACTGGTTTTCTTTTAACTTAAATTGCGTTTTTACCAGCACTTCCTTTCCAAGGTACTTCCCACGGCTTACAATCCCTCCATTTCGCCGCTTGGCAGTAATAAGTTCGTATTCTTCATTATCTTGCATATCGACAGGATTACTCTGCAATAGCAATACTTTCTTCAGTTGTATGGATTTCCAATCCGGGAAGTCCTGACCATTATCATCTTTAAACCGCAGCTGCTGGCTAAACAACTGCTGCATGATGCCTTTTTTGTATTGCACCAGTTGTTCGTGCTTTTGTTTTAGCAGACTGATTTTTTTGTCGATGGTAGAGAGAAAAATGGAATTACGACGTTGCTCAGTCAAATCTGGGATAGCTAAACGAAACTGTTTAATTAGCCCTCCGCTTAAATTTTTTTGACCGCCATCATTTGACAAATTTCGGAGATTTTCATAATGAGACTGAAGAAGATAAAAAATAAAGCGCGTATCACACCTTTCTTTATCCAATAAAATCGCCGCACAGGCCTGATTAGTAGTAGCTTCAATATTCAAAACTGAAACTCTACCCCTTGTAATTCCTTGTCCATACAGAGCAAGAAGAATCGTTCCTTCGGGAAACAACTTTGCAGAGCTATTAGCTAAACCGTCCAAAGTGATATAGTTTTCAGCTTCAACTATGTCTTCAAAGTTAATTTGGGACGTAGTCACCCATGGAATTTCCCCACCCCAATATGCTGAATTTGCTCTATTTGGCGTCCCACCAGATGTAACTTTCGCAATTGATCCAATACTAGTTATTTTCCAACTATCACTAAACCCCAGAAACCTAAGCTGAGGCACCTTGCTTTTTATATTTATTACATTACCCATAAACGCCTCCTAAGGTGCCTGAATGCCCAGCTGCTGACAAAACTCCAGCAGCTTTTCGTCCACATCTTCCAACTCGGTTTCAATACCTTTAATATCTTCGGAAACCGCCGCTAAATCCACCGGTTCTTCTTCTTCAAAGGTGTCGACATAACGCGGGATATTCAGGTTAAAGTCGTTATCGGTCAGGGAGTTGCTGTCTTCCGCGACTTCGCCATTGTTATCCCGCTCCGGCTTAATCGACGCCACATAGGCGAATTTGTCGATAAATTCGCGTTTGCTATAGGCCGCCATAATGCGCTCAAGGTCTTCGTCGCGCAGGTAGTTCTGGTTGGTGGCTTTACCAAAATGGGCGCTGGCATCAATAAATAAAACGTCTTTAGACTGCTCTTTGCGCTCAGGGCTGTTGCGATTTTTCTTCAACACCAGAATACAGGTCGGAATTGAGGTACCAAAAAACACATTGGCCGGTAAACCAATGACCGCATCTAAAGCATTATGGGTTTCGATTAAGAACTTACGGATATGGCCTTCAGCCGCGCCTCTGAATAGCACACCATGGGGCAATACCACCGCCAAGGTGCCGTTATCCTCCAGTTGGTGATACATATGCTGCACAAAGGCAAAGTCGGCTTTACTGGCGGGGGCTAACTTGCCGTAATCCTGAAAGCGTTCGTCACTTAAATGCTCAGCGGCGGCTGACCATTTAGCAGAAAACGGTGGATTGGCCACCACCGCATCAAAACACTGATCAATATGGTGTGGTGCTTCTAAGGTGTCGTCTTGCTGAATATCAAAGCGGCTATAATGCACGTCGTGCAGAATCATATTCATGCGCGCCAGGTTATAGGTGCTGGGGTTCGACTCCTAACCAAAATACTGCAGGGTTTTGGTGAGCTGCTCACCATTCTTGTGAGTCGCCAGTTCCCTTGCGACCCGTAATAACAGGGAGCCAGAACCACACGTTGGATCGTATACGCTTTTGATGTCATCACGACCATGGGTAACGATTTGCGCTAACAGCTTCGATACCATTTGTGGGGTGTAGAACTCACCGGCTTTTTTACCGGCACCACTGGCGAATTGACCAATCAGGTATTCGTAGGCATCACCCAATACGTCGATTTCGGTATCACCTAACGCAAAGTCGATGGCATCTAAGTGGCTGAGCACTTTGGCAATCAGCTCATTTTTAGCTTTTTCGGTTTTACCCAGTTTGTTAGAGCTTAAATCCAGGTCATCAAACAGGCCGTTAAAGTCGTCTTCAGCATCGGTGCCCATGGTGGATTGTTCGATATGGCGTAATACTTCACCGAGCTGCTCGATAATAAATTCGTCCTGCTCACCTTTTTGCGCAATCACATGGAACAATTCAGAGGGCTTTAAGAAATAGCCCAGGTGGTCGATAGTTTCTTCTTTTACCGCTTCCAGTATTTCCTGGCCTTCTGCACTGGTTTCATCAATATCGATGAATGTAATACCGTCTTCGGCCAATAGTTTGTCGGCGTAGAGATGGATTTTCTCGGACAGAAACTTGTAAAAGATAAAGCCTAAGATGTAATCGCGGAAATCATCGGCACTCATATTGCCGCGCAGGGTATTGGCGATGTTCCAGAGTTGTTTTTCTAAATTCTTTTTGTGTTGTTCGACCATGGGGTTTCCTATCCTGCAGAACCATCAAATAGCAGGCTGTTGATGCTTGAAGAGGATTAGTCTTCGTTAAAATAATCACTGTCGATGGACTTAACTTCCACCACCCGTTTGATCGCTACACCCAGGTTATGGTCAATCATTAGATTGGTTAACGTTTCACCGTCAATCAGCACAATGCGCTTCTCAATTAAGGAGACGAATTCTACCGCATCGGCGCTGAACTTGCTGGTTGTAATAAACACGCCTTTCTTAGCACGCTGCATATCCAGCGCACCGGCAAATGCCTGTACTTCCGGGCGACCAACGGTTTTATCTGCATAACGTTTGGCTTGCAGGTAAATGATGTCTAAGCCGAGTGGATCTTCATTGATGATGCCGTCGATACCACCATCACTGGTGTATTGGGTCGCCTGCCCTGCTTCTTTACTAAAACCGCCGTAACCCATGGCTAACATCAGGTCGACGACCAGCTGCTCAAAAAAACGGGGGGACGCTTGTTTAGTTTGCTCTAATAAGTCAGATGCTAAGGTACGCCTCAGCTCATCGGCGGCTTTATCAAACAACTCTTCCGGCGTGGAGTCGTCATCTTTCAGGCTTTCGATTAGATTCGAGCCTCCATCATTCTGCTGGCCATCATCTTTGCCTTTCGCTGGACGAATAAACTCAACAAATTCGGGATATTGCTTCAGGAAAGCATTGTTTATTTGAGAGCAATCACGAAGAGCTGTTTGTCCTCTACAAGTAATCTGAACATAACCAGGCTCTGGAATACTTAGTAACTTCGCTTTATACAGGTAGGTACGAGCCCATCCCAAACGATTCGCAACCACTGTACCTTTACCGCTAGCAATGGTTTTTCCTTGATCACTCTCAGATATGTCCAACAACTCGCAAATCATCACTTTTATGTCACTCAAGCGACGACTTTACCCATCCTCTAACAAGCTAATTAGTGGGTGCATAAATGATTGGTAGCTGGGGATCGGCATCACGCTTCCTTACGAGTTTGAGGAAGTTGATTATACGAATTAATAACTAATTTAACAGTTTAAAGAGGCCCGATTTTGAAGATTCCCCCGGTGGCGTTGCGCTTACTCACTCCGCGATGTGATTCGGAGCAGGTTGGGCTGCGCCGAACAATTCTGTCATATCCGGCTTTTATGCTTCGCCACAAGACTTCCAGCGCTGTTTGTTAGAAAATAGTGCCCATCAGATTACTCTCAGGCCGGTACCGACACCGCCCTGTTTCACAATTCCAAGGAATGAAGATGTTTAACGATTCTGTTCTTACCCTGTTTGCCGCCAGCGAAATCAATGGCGAAGCATTAAAACCGGTAAAGTTTGGTACCTCTGGCCATCGCGGTACGTCCCTGAAAGGCAGCTTTAACGAACAACATATTGTTGCCATTGCCCAGGCGGTGGTTGATTACCGTCAAGAAAACTGCATTAACGGGCCGCTGTTTGTCGGCCGCGATACCCACGCCCTATCTAAACCCGCCTGGGAAATTGTGGTGCAGGTTCTGGCCGCGAACGGCGTTGATGTACGTATCGCTCAGGATAATGAAGTCACAGCAACTCCACTGGTCAGCCACGCCATTTTGACGGCAAATACCGCCTCCGAGCAGCTGGCCGACGGTATTATCATTACCCCATCTCACAATCCGCCGGAAGACGGTGGCATTAAATACAACACCCCGGATGGTGGCCCGGCCGACGGCTCAGTAACCGGCTGGATCGAAAACCGCGCGAACCAGTATCTGCAACAGTTACAGCAAAATAATGAGGCCGATATTCAGCGCGTTTCACTGGATGAAGCCCTGGCCAAAGCCAGTACTTACGATTTCGTTGGCATTTATGTTGATGACCTGAAACGTGTGGTGGATCTGGATGCCATCGCCAACAGCTCCCTGAAACTGGGTGCCGATCCGATGGGTGGCACGGCCTTACCGGTATGGAACAAGCTGGCAGAAAATGCGGCGTTTAACCTGAAAGTGGTGAACGATCAGATAGATGAATCCTTTGCTTTTATGCCGCCAGACCACGATGGTCGCATTCGCATGGATTGCTCCAGCACTGCCGCCATGGCCAAGCTGCTGGATATTCGCGATCAGTTTGATCTGGCCTTTGGTAACGATCCGGATGCCGATCGCCACGGCATTGTTGATGCCGCAGGTCTGATGAATCCCAACCACTATTTGTGCGTGTGTGTCGATTATTTGATGAAACATCGCCCGCAGTGGTCGCGCGATTTAAAAATCGGTAAAACCCTGGTGACATCATCAATGATGGACCGCGTGGTATCCGCTAACGAGCGTGTGCTGTACGAAGTACCGGTTGGCTTTAAATGGTTCGTTCAGGGCTTGTTCCATGGCGATCTGGCGTTTGGTGGTGAAGAAAGCGCCGGTGCCAGCTTATTAACCTTCGACGGCAATGCCTGGAGCACGGATAAAGACGGTGTGGTGCTGTGTTTATTAGCGGCAGAAATTACCGCCGTAACCGGTTTAACGCCATCGCAATATTATGCTGAGCTGGTAAAGCAACACGGCAACCCGCATTACAAGCGTGTCGATGCTGCAGCAACACCGGAGCAAAAAGCGGCTTTTAGTCAGTTAACCGCCGACAGCGTAACTGAAAGCGAACTGGCGGGTTACGCTATTACCTCGGTTCATACCAATGCTCCGGGTAACAACGCCGCCATTGGTGGCTTAAAAGTATGTACCGAGCAAGGCTGGTTCGCCGCCCGTCCAAGTGGTACCGAAGATATTTATAAAATCTACGCGGAAAGCTTCCAGGGTGAGGCGCATCTGCAATCGCTCATTGAAGAGGCGCAAAAGCTGCTGAGCCAGATTCTGTAGCTTCCTTCTGGCGACTGGCAATCGGCCACAGCGGCAACGAGCAGTGCTTGTTCTTGCCGCTTTTAGGCTGGCGGGTTAGCCGTTGCCGCTACCTGAGTATGAATTGCTGTGGTGATACGCTGCTGAAACTCATTCTGACAGCTTAGACAGGGCAGGTTCGACGGATATTTGCCACATAGACGATTACTACAAGTCATTTTCTTGGCTAAATAACTGACAAATTGATCGTCAAACATCCAGCTTTTCCTCTGAATTTTCGATAAAACCCTTTAAATTACTGTTTTTTAACGATATTTTTTCAGTTAAAACTCTGGCATAGAAATCGCTTAACAGCTGATATGAATTTTTTGCCAGAACGAGGTGGCTCATGGTGAGTCCATTACACAGCAATGGTCGTGCACAATTACGAGAAGAGAAATCAGTGACCACCATTGGTGAACTAGCACTAAAGCCCGACCTGCGCCCGGAAGTGTTGCTGAAATTGTCCGGCAAATTGCAAACCACGCTGGAGTTGTCACAACTGCTGGAAATATTCTTCGAAGAAATCCAGCAAGCCGTACTAGTTGACGGCGTAACCTTCAGCCACACGGCTAATAACTTGCTGTTGAGCGAAGGGAAGACGTCACCGCATTCAATCAGCTACCGGTTGCAAACACAGCAGGATTACATGGGCGATCTGACGTTCCATCGCGCTACTCGTTTTCGCGAGCATGAGTTGGCTAACTTGGAAGGATTGCTGTCAACACTGGTATATCCGATGCGCAACGCGCTACGTTATTTCGAAGCTTTGGCGGCAGCGTTCCGCGACCCACTGACGGGCGCTGGTAACCGCGTTGCGTTGGATAAAACACTGGGCCGTGAAGTAGAACTGGCAAAACGCCACGGCCAGCAACTGTCGGTACTGATGATTGATCTTGACCACTTTAAACAAGTGAACGACGAGTTTGGTCACAGTATGGGTGATAAGGTGTTAAAAGACGCAGTCAGTTGTATTACCGCCTGTATCCGACAAACCGATATGTGTTTCCGCTATGGCGGCGAAGAATTCCTGGTCATGCTTTCCAGTGCAGACCAAGCGGGTGCATTGCGCATTGCTGAGCGCATTCGTATGGGCATTGGTGCCTTAGAGTTTAAAAACAGCCGCGGAAAATTGCAGGTTACCTCAAGCGTGGGCAGTGCAACATTACGCGGTACCGACTCTATGGACAGTCTGGTGCAACGCGCCGACAACGCATTATACGAAGCGAAGAACGGCGGACGTAATCGGGTAATCAGCGATGCCGACACCGCCTTCACTGCACTGGAGCATTAGTCGGGATTTATCGTTACCGATTTGCTTGCCGATTCTGAATGCACCCAGGAATCGGCTTTTTTATTGTGTGATTACGTAAAAACTGTCAGCAAATAAAAACCGCATGCTGCCTGCTCGTATTCTGAGCGCAGAATGTGGTTTTTATTTTTCCGGATTAATTATTAGCCATTAATCCAGGAACGAAAAATGTTCGTCTTCCATCTGCATCAGCGACTTAGGATCACGAACCATCATTTTGGCATGACCTTTTGCACGCGGCAAAATACGCTTGAAGTAGAATTCAGCCGTCTGAATTTTTGCTTTGTAAAAGTTAATATCACCTTCCCCTGCTTCAATTTTTGCGTAAGCAGTTTCAGCCATCAGAGCCCAATAATAAGACATGGCGATATAACCGGCATACATCAGATAATCAAAGGAAGCCGAACCCACCATATCGCGATCTTTAGACGCTTTAAAAGCGATGCGGTAGTTGTTCAGCTTCCAAGCCAGCATGTTGCGCTTCAATGACTTCACCATCTTCTTCATTTCCGGGCGCTTATTCTTTTTGGTGAACTCACTAACCAGGTCTGCGAAAGTATTAAAAGACTTGAACTTACCCAACAGCATCTTACGCCCTAACAGGTCGAGCGCCTGAACACCGGTAGTACCTTCATAAAGCTTGGAAATCTGAGCATCACGAACAATCTGCTCCATACCCCATTCTTTAATAAAACCGTGACCGCCGTAAACCTGAACACCGTGGTTAGCCGCTTCATAACCCAGTTCGGTCAGGAAGGCTTTCAGAATCGGCGTCATAAAGCCCAGCTCATCATCGTACTGGTCATACAGTTTCTGGTCACCACGGGTGTGGGCCGCAGTCATCAGATCCGCCAGGCGAGCGGCGTGATACACCATCGCACGACCACCCTCAGCGATGGCCTTCTGGGTCAGTAACATACGACGTACATCGGGATGAACCATCAACGTATCAGCGACTTTATCCGGATCTTTGGTGCCACTCAGCGACCGCATCGAACGACGGTCTTTGGCGTATGGCAGTGCTCCCTGGAATGACAACTCCGCAGATGCGACGCCCTGGAGAGATGTACCGATACGTGCAGTGTTCATAAAGGTAAACATGCACATCAGGCCTTTGTTTTCCGGGCCAATCAAGAAGCCTTTCGCGCCGTCAAAGTTCATTACACAAGTAGAAGATGCATGGATACCCATCTTTTCTTCAATCGAGCCACAACTAACGGGATTACGGTCACCCAGCGAGCCATCTTCATTAACGTTAAATTTGGGCACAATAAACAGAGAAATTCCGCGTGTGCCTTCGGGTGCATTGGGCAGCCGTGCCAATACGATATGAACAATATTCTCGGTCATATCGTGCTCACCCGAGGAGATAAAAATCTTCTGACCGGTAATAGAGTAAGAACCGTCCGCGTTTGGCTCGGCCTTGGTTTTTACCTGTCCCAGATCTGTACCACACTGGGCTTCGGTCAGACACATGGTACCCGTCCAGCGTCCCTCAGACAGAGGAATAAAGAACTCTTGCTTTTGCGCTTCTGTACCGTGCATCCAAATGGTATTCATGGCACCCAGAGACAAGCCGGGGTACATGCCCCAACTCCAGTTTGCGGTGCCGATCATTTCAGACTTGGCCAGTGCCAAGGACATAGGCAAGCCCTGACCACCGTATTCAATCGGCGTCGCCATCGACTGCCAGCCATTTTCTACGTACATCTGGTAAGCTTCTTTAAAACCTTTAGGGGTTTTAACGTCACCACCCTCGAAGACACAACCCTCATCGCCACTCTGATACAGCGGTGCAATCACCTCTTCAGAGAAAGAAGCGGCTGCCTCTAAAATCATATCGACCATTTCATCGGTCGCTTCCTCACCACCCGGAATGGTTTTGTAATGATCCTGGAACTTATAAACGTCGTTCATCAGGAATTTAATGTCTTTAACCGGAGCCTTGTACTGAACCATGGTGCTTCCTAATCAAAAAAAACTGAATGTTATTGTTAGTTGGAACTTCATCATTCTTACAATTGGTTACAAAAGCGCCATTGGCTTAACGGCCGGATAACGGTGTCAGTTCGGTCTTTCAGGGCGGAAATTGATAGGAAGCGGATATTCAGGAAGAAATTTTCCTGAGCATAAAAAAACGCGCCCTGCTTTCGCAGGACGCGTTTTTATTCGATCACGCTGAAAGCGTCATCGAGGAAGTCAGAGCAAGACAAAAATCAATTCAGAAGCACAGTTTATTCGTTATAAAGGAGCATTATGAATTGATTTTTAACACCGCTCAGGCGACGCAGATAGCTCGTTAGGCTGGTTCTGCTGCGCGCTTGGCTTCCTCTTCGTCTTTCAGCTCTCGACGCAGAATCTTACCAACCGGCGTCATTGGCAATTCGTCACGGAACTCAACGTAACGAGGTACTTTATACGCTGTCAGGTTTTCACGACAGAAATTCCGGATCTCATCGACCGTCACATTTTCATCAGAAACCACCACAAACAGCTTCACAGCTTCGCCGGTTTTCGCATCTGGAATACCGATCGCTGCACAGTTCTCTACCGCTGGGTGACCTGCTGCAACATCTTCAATCTCGTTAGGATAAACGTTGAAACCTGAAACAAGAATCATATCTTTAATGCGGTCAACAATCTTCACGAAGCCATCATCATCAATAACGGCAACGTCACCGGTGCGCAACCATTGGCCGTCGGCAGTGAATGAATCAGCGGTTGCTTCCGGGCGATTCCAGTAGCCTTTCATTACCTGAGGACCATTAACGCACAATTCACCGCGCTCGCCTGGTGCCACTTCGTTGCCGTTATCGTCGATGCACTTCAGGGCAGTACCAGGAACGGCCTGACCCACGGTACCCATACGCTCCAGACCCGCTGCCGGGTTCATAGTAACGGCAGGAGAACACTCGGTTAAACCGTAGGCTTCCGATACACCAACGCCCGTCACCTCTTTCCAGCGCTTGGCTGTGTCATCCATTAATGCGGTACCACCGGACAGGGTAATACGCAGCTTCGAGAAATCCATTTCACGGAATTCTTTGTGATCCAGCAAGGATACGAACAACGTATTCAAACCGATAATGCCGGTCAGTTGATGCGGTTTCATCATACGAACGAACATATCGGTATCGCGTGGGTTCGCAATCAGAATACTGTGGTCGCCCGCCTCAAACAGAGCCATCAAATGAACGGTGAATGAGTAGATGTGGTAAAGCGGTAGAGGCGCAACGATCTTGGCACCGGTTTCCGGCTTCAGTGGCTGCCCCTGATCATCAGTCTGTTGCAGCATGGCGTGAGACTGCATCATGTTAGCAACCAGGTTGCGGTTGGTCAGTTCAGCACCTTTGGCAACACCGGTGGTGCCGCCAGTGTATTGCAGGATGATCGTATCGTTCGGATTCTTGATGTAATTCGGTTCGAAACCGTTGTGCTTAGCACCTTGTGCCAGCGCCTTACGAAATGGAACAGCTTCTGGCAGGCTGTATGCTGGCACCATTTTCTTGATGTACTTAGCCGCACTGTTAATCACTGTACGTTTCAGGAAAGGCAGCATGTCAGCCAGAGACGTCACAATGATGTGCTTCAGGCCGGTTTCTTCTTTGATGTTCTGTACCGATGCGGCGAATACGTCCATACACACCAGCGCTTTAGCGCCGGAATCGTTGAACTGGTGAAGCATCTCACGCTCGGTGTAAAGCGGGTTAGTATTTACCACAACCATGCCAGCGCGCAGTGCACCGTACATAGCAATCGGGAATTGCAGAATATTTGGCATCTGAATCGCGATACGATCGCCCTGTTTCAGGCTGGTATGATTCTGCAGATAGGCAGCAAATGCAGCGGAATACTCATCGATCTGACGATACGTCAGTGTGTAACCAATGCTGGTGAAAGCCGGACGATCGGCATACCGTTTAAATGAGTTTTCAACAACCTCAACAACGGCGTCGTATTCGTTCAAGTTAATGCTGTCGGGCACGCCAGGTGCGCGCTTACCATCCCAGAAAGATGCTTCCACGTGTAGTCTCCCCAAATGCGGATATCGAAGAAAGAACCAATTACCAACCCATTTCACCGCGTTATTTTTGGCTTTGTGAGGGTTAGCTGAAGGCCTGTTTGTTTTTTTATTGGCCAGAACTATGAACGAAAGTGCATTTGAGTTAAAGAGGAAATCGTGACATGATTCCGGTCATTCTACGCCAGAGAGCAAAAACTGCCTGACCAATATGCCCAATATCAGCGCAGCATCGCGCCCTTTTATTGCCACCGAATACTTGTCGCAACTGATTGATTTATTAGCCAAGCAAGGGATAAACGCTGCACAACTGGCTCACGGTACGGGTTTGACTGCCGCAACCCTGACTTCGCCTCAGGAATACATCTCTCCGCTGCAATATCATAAGGTCATCGAAAACGCACTGGCGCTGAGTGGCGACCCGTTGTTGGGTCTGGAACACGGCAAACGCATGAATATTTCCAGCCATGGATTTCTTGGTTTTGCCATCATGGCCTCTGATACTCTGGGCGATGCGCTGTCGCTGGCTATTCGATACGCCCGGACACGCACTCTGCTGGCTGATATCCGTTTTATTCAGGAAGACGATACGGCCATTATTCAGATCAATCGACTGGCGGCCATGCCCACAACGTTTTCATTTGTGGTTCAGAACATCATTTCGACCTTTGTCACCATTGCCCGCTTTCTCACCCAGAATCAGGATGAATTAACCGCTCTGGTGAAGTTCGTTGACTCACCGGCCCGCCCTGAGTCCTGCTACGAAGGCCTGCTCGGCCTGCCTGTGATGTTTAACCAACCACACAATCAGCTGTGTTTGCCTGCCTTTTTACTCGACACACCGGTTTCTACCGCCAACACCACCGCACGGCGAATGGCCGAGACAGAATGCGAGAAATTGTTGGCAGAGCTGGATCGGGGCCAGGACCTGGTGACTCAGATTCGTCGCCATCTGGAACAGATGAAGGCTTTTCCAACGCTCACCGTGATGGCCGACAAGCTGCAGTCCAGTCCGCGCACGATCAACCGTCAGTTGGCTCAGTTGAATACGACGTATCAGAAAATCATCGACGAGGCGCGACGAGAACAGGCAATGCTATTGCTGCTGGAAAGCAGTACGTCGGTTGAGGACATCGCACATCAACTGGGGTACAACGATCCATCAAACTTTGGGCGGGCATTTCGCCGCTGGTTGGGAATCTCTCCACGGGCCTTCCGGAAGAAAGCGCGTGAAAAGAACGAAAAGTTCATACCAGATGCCTAGCGCAACATCACTCCTTCTGAATTGGCTGATCTGACAACAGCAATAAGCTGTACGAACGTATGATCAGCGATTTTTTTCCGCTAAGATGATGTTGGCCTAATGAAGACTCAACGATAACAATGAATGCAATCCATTTTCCAAACGGTCAACGCGCCGTTTATCAGCGACTGTCTGCAGCGGTCAACCAATATTTCAAAGATCAAAACAGCGCCAAAACCGGAAACTCAACCCTGTACCGTAAAGCGCTGATCATTACCTCACTGTTTATTTCCAGCTACGCACTGATATTTTTCTTACCACAGACCTATCATTGGCTGGCCTGGGTGGGTCATGGTCTGGCAACGGCACTGGTTGGATTTAACATCATGCATGATGGCGCACACGCCTCATTCAGCAAATCGCGCCGCATTAATCGGCTAGCTGCCATGACGTTTAACCTGATTGGTTCTAATCGGTTTTACTGGGCACAAAAGCACAATCGTAATCACCACACTTTTACCAATGTGGATGAGCTGGATGAAGACATTGATGCTTTTGGCCTGCTACGCATGAGTCCGCGCCAGAAGCGCTTAATGTTCCATCGCTGGCAGCATATTTACGCCTGGTTCCTGTACCCACTGACCAGTTTGTTCTGGTTTTTCGCACTCGACTACAAAGCGTACTTCACTCAAAGAATCGCAACACGCGACTTCAGCCATAAAATGGGTTGGGCAGATCACATTGAATTTTGGCTTTCCAAAGGGTTATACATCGCTCTGTATTTAGTCCTGCCCGCTGTTGTGATTGGCTGGGAGGCTACCATTACAGGATTCTTGCTGATGCATGCGATTCTCGGTTTTCTGTTTGCAGTGGTGTTTCAATTAGCCCACGTGGTGGATCAGGCCGAGTTTCCCGAACCCCAAAAAGATGGACCAAACGATGGTGAAATGGCGGATGAATGGGCTATCCATCAATTGCGAACCACGGTCGATTTTGCCACCAGTAATCGCTTGGTAACCTGGGCATTGGGTGGACTGAACTTTCAGGTTGAACATCACCTTTTCCCTCGAGTCAGCCACGTTCATTACCCAACGTTACACAAAATTCTGCAGCCTGCCTGCGCCGATGCCGCTCATCCGATTCGCAGCTATCCTACCGTCAGTGCTGCACTCAAGGGCCACTACCAACATCTGAAGCATCTTGGCTCAGCGTAAAGCGCTGATGCCGGCTTCTGTCGACAGTAAACATTTGTTAATCGCTGCATTCACAGCTCGTAATCCCTGCTAAACTTTGTTCGTATTGTCATGTTAATAATGGTGATCTTTCGCCAGCTCTCGAGACATGGCAACGTTGTTTAATCACAAGAGAGTGAGCATGCATCGAGTACTGAAACAGCAGATTGCACAGTATCTGGCTGGGGAAATCCCTGAGCCTCTGTCGCCACTACTGGATGCTATCAACGCCACCTACGAAAAAGCCGACGTTGAACGCTCAGAACTGGAACAATCATTACACTCCTCCTCTGAAAAATTGCTCCTTCAGAACAAGAAACTGAATCTCAATTTAAAAGAGCAGCAAGCGGCACAGCAAGAACTGAGTCGTTCCTTCAGCATCATTAATGCAACGCTGGATGCCTCCCAAGAAGGCGTACTGGTCATTAACCACGATGGCATCCCGATTTTATTCAATGATCGCTATCTGCAAATCAATCAGTTGACCGAGTCACGTTTGATGTCGATGACGCATCAGGATCTGCTGCAAAATTCGATGAATCGGATTACCGAGCCAGATCGCCTGAAGTTGCAAATGACTTCTTTGGCGGGAAAACCCGGCTCCGACAATCGCGGGATTTATAAAAGCTACGACGGACATTGGATCGAGGCTTACGCCTGTAATGACCCGGTCGCTGGTTTTATCTGGATGCTGCGCGACATCACGGAAGTGCGTAAGAAAGAAGCGACCATTGCTCACCAGGCACAACACGATGCCCTGACCGAACTGCCCAACCGAACGTTATTACTGGACCGGATGGAGAACGCCATTCACCGCGCGGACCAGAACCATCAGCGTTTCGCCGTGTGTTATCTGGATCTTGATGGATTTAAAACTATTAACGACAGTCTCGGCCATGACGCTGGCGATCAGCTGTTAATTAAAGTCAGCAAACGACTACAAACCCGTATCCGTGGCGGCGACACGATCGCCCGGATTGGTGGCGACGAATTCGTCATCATTTTAGATAACGTCAGCCACCAGGAAGAAGTGCTGTATATGGCAGAAGGTTTGCTGATGGCATTGAATGACCCAATCATGTTTGCCGGACGTCAGTTTTTTGTTGGCGCATCGATGGGTATCGCCATGTACCCTAATGATGGCAGGGACCCGGGGGTATTACTCAAAAATTCTGATATTGCCATGTATCGGGCAAAACAAAACGGCAAGAATCGTTTCCACTTTTTTACTCCGTCGCTGGAGCGTGTGGCGCAACACAGACTGGCCATGGAGACAAAACTGCGCAAAGCGATGGAAGATGAAGAACTGGAGCTGTACTACCAACCCAAAGTGTACTTAGCAGGAAATGAAAGGCAACCGACAGGCACGTTGCATAGTTTTGAAGCACTGTTGCGCTGGCCCCAGGCGGGTGGTGGTTTTATCTCGCCAGAGAGTTTTATTCACATTGCAGAAGATGCCGGCATGATTGGTCATATCGGCCATTGGGTACTCGAACAGGCCGCAATACAGGCGAAAACCTGGTACGAGCAAGGCCTTAAAACCAATATCAGCATTAATATTTCACCGAAGCAATTTCTGATTCCGGATTTTGAACGCGATATCATCGACACACTAAAAGCACTGGATGTACCCGACAATCTGATATCGCTGGAAATTACTGAGAGCTTATTAATGCAAGATCTGGAGAGCGCGCGTCATGTGCTGGAGTTTTTCCGGAAACATGGGGTTCAGATTTATCTTGATGATTTTGGAACCGGATTTTCTTCACTGAATTATTTGAAAAATCTCCCGGTGGATTCGATTAAAATTGATCGAACGTTTGTGAAAGACCTGAGCAACAATCCCGCTGACCAAGCCATAGCTTCATCAATTATCGCCCTGGGTAAAAACCTTGGTATGAGTGTTGTTGCGGAAGGCGTAGAAACACAGGCCCAGGCGAATATTCTGATTGCTCACGGCTGTGATCTGGCACAAGGCTATTATTATGGTCGCCCGGTCAGTGCCGCTAAAGCGGAGCAGTTTTTCCCCAGCAGGCTGTAAGAGTCTTGCCAAGGTACTGATCAGACCTTACATTGCGCTCATCTGTAAACCGCGTAAAACTAATATTGAGGTCTGTTATGCAATATCCACACTTTCTTGCCGTTGACGGCAGCTCCTGGGAAGAACAGGCCCACCCGATTGCGATCGCCTGGTCACTGGCCGACGGCAGCATCAAAACCACCATGATTCAGCCAGAAGACGACTGGGATGACTGGGATTTCGCCCTGGAAGATCTGCACGGTATTAATCAGGACACTCTCTATCAACGTGGTGAAACCTGTTATTCCGTTTTGCGCGAGTTAGAGCATGACCTGGAACAACCCCGGGTTGCCACAGACGACCGCGAGCGCTGTGAACTGTTGCTTGAAAAGTTGTATGAAGGTTGCGGTCGTGATGTCAGCCTGGAGATTGATGATTATCTCGATGATGTTCAGGACAGGTCTAGCATCGAAGAAGTACGCGACCAATTGCAACTGTCGCAACAAATGTGTGAAGACCGTGTGCGGTTAATGCTGGAAGTGTGGGCCAGAGAGAACGCCTGAGTTCACTGTAAACGGCTACCTGGATAAAATCTAATCATCAATATCCGGCTCAGTCTGCAAACTTTTAATCACTGCCGCCATAAAACGGGCAGACTCACCCCCGGTGACCACTCTGTGATCAAAGGTCAGCGATAACGGCAGCGCTTTACCGGCGAATAACTCTCCGAGCTGAGCCATGGGTTTTTCAATGACTTTCCCGGCACCTAAAATCGCTACCGTTGGCGGCACCACAATCGGTGTGCCGTAACGCCCTGCCAACGCGCCATAATTGGATAAGGTAAAAGTAGCTCCCTGCAATTCTTTTGGCGGAATGGTTCGCGCCTGAACATCTTTTTTCAGATGATTTAATCCGGCGCGCAAATCATCGGCGCAGCGGTTAGCCACATCACGTAGCACCGGTACAAATAAACCGTGCTCGGTATCTACCGCAATGCCCAAATCAATTCTTTCGATTAATCGCCGGGTTAATTGTTCGCCATTAAACCAGGCATTTAAATCCGGCTCTTGGCTGCAGGCATAGGCAATCGCCTGAACCAACCTCACCGTAGTATCTTCACCATCATTCCACTGGCTGACATTCGCTTCATCAAACAAAGTAACCGGAACCACTTGCTGATGTGCCATGGCCATATTTTTCGCCATGGATTTACGCACGCCGGTTAATCGCTCACCACTGCCATGCTGCTGATTTAAACGACTGGATTTTTCAATGTCGTCGGCGGTTATACGCCCTTCCTGACCGGTAGCGACAACCTGTTGAATATCGACGTTCAGGCGTTTTGCTAATGCCCGGACACTGGGCGTTGCTTTGACTTTTTCTGCAACCGAAGCCTGGGGAGCTAACGAAAACTGATCCTGAGTCACGGATTGCGCCTGCGGGATATCACCCACAACCGTGCCACTGTCTGCAGAAGACTCGACGGTAGCAATATGGTCAGACTCCTCATCGGTAATAAACTCCACCAGAGGTTCGTCGATATTTACCGTATCGCCTTCGACACCAAAACGATGAAGGATCTTCCCGGCACAAGGAGATGGCACCTCGACAATAGCTTTGGCAGTTTCGACCGATACCAGTAACTGATCAACCTGCACTTCATCTCCTTCTGCGACATGCCATTCAACGATGTCGGCTTCCATTAAACCTTCACCTAAATCGGGTAATTTAAAGTAACGCATCGGCTATCCCCTGCTCTGTTATTACATCGGTTTTCTGCCTATCGAAGATCATAAATTCACCCTGGTTTGCTAGCGATAATTGAATGTGGCCTGCGCCGCCGCCATCACATCTGCTGCATTGGGCATGTAGAGATCTTCCTGACGAAAGTACGGCATTGGCGTATCAAACCCGGTAACCCGGTTTATCGGCGCTTGCAAATATTCCAGGCTGTGCTCTGCCAGTTGTGCCGAAATATCAGCACCAATACCTCCTGAACGAGCCGCTTCATGAACAATCACACAGCGACCGGTTTTCTCCACTGACGTACGAATACTGGCCATGTCCAACGGTGAAACCGTCGCCACATCAATCACTTCCGCACTGATGCCTTGTTGCGCTAATTGATGGGCAACCTCCAGAGTTTCTTGTACACAGGCGCCCCAGGTCACCAGGGTAATGTCGGTGCCCTCTCGCAAAATAAAACAGCGATCCAAGGGCAGCCGTTCACCGTCATCGGTAATGGGTTGTTTTACCGCACGATAAATCCGTTTCGGTTCAAGAAATAACACCGGGTCCGGACTATCTATTGCGCTCAGCAATAAGCCATAAGCCCGTTTAGGTGAGGACGGAATCACAACGCGAATGCCAGGAATATGCGCGAATAAGGCTTCGGTACTTTCTGAATGATGTTCAGGTGCATGAATACCGCCGCCAAATGGCGCACGAATCACCATCGGGCAATGCAAGCGCCCCCGGGTGCGGTTACGCATTCTCGCCGCATGAGTCACCAGCTGCTCCATCGCTGGAAAAATAAATCCCATAAACTGAATTTCCATCACAGGTTTTAAACCGTGCACCGCCATACCAATCGCAGTACCGGCAATCAGGGTTTCTGCCAGTGGCGTATCCATTACCCGCTGCTGACCAAACGCCTGCTGCAGGCCAACGGTTGCGCGGAAGACACCACCGTTAACACCAATATCTTCACCCAGCATCACCACCGAATCGTCGTGTTTCATCGCATGGTGAAGCGCCAGATTGACCGCTTCGACCAGGGTCAGATCCTGAGTCTGAACTGTATTAACACTATTCATCACTCTGCTCCTATCTCCTGATTTATTGGCCCGAATCCCGGCTTTGTTTGGCTGCAAACAGGTCCAGCTGATCATCAAGATTGCCCGGCCACTCGGCGTACAAATGATCAAACATGGCTTCATCCGGTTGAGGCGGAACCGCCTGATACTGCTCAACGGCTTTGCTGACGGCGGTATGGCAATGATCCTGCCAGCGTTGTTCCATGGTGTCGTTCCATGCACCCTGGTGCTGCAGAAACTGGCGCATGCGCAACATAGGTTCGCGCTGCCAGGCGGATTCTACTTCTTGCTGATCACGGTAACGGCTGGCGTCATCGGCCGTGGTATGGTCGCCAAGACGGTAACTGATCGCTTCGATCAGTGTTGGACCTTTTCGGTCCCGGGCGCGCTCTAACGAATCCTGGACCACATCCAGCATGGCAATCAGGTCATTACCATCCACCTGAACACTGTGGATTCCAGCGCCGATACCTTTTTGCGCCAGGCTCACAGCACCGCTTTGTAAATGACGCGGAACGGAGATCGCCCATTGGTTGTTATTGATGATAAAGACCACGGGTAAATGCCAGGTACCGGCCAAATTCAGGGCTTCAAGAAAATCACCTTTGGAGGAGCCACCATCGCCTATAGAGCACAATACGGCCTGTTGCTCGCCACGAATTTTCATCGCACTGGCAATGCCCACGGCATGTCCGGCCTGGGTAGCAATCGGGACACAAATCGGCATATCCTGAACCGGTCCCGCATTACTGCCGCGTTCATCTCCGCCCCAATAAAGCAGTAATTCATGCAGGTTATAACCACGCACCAGTTGAGCACCGTGATCGCGGTAATACGGTACCAGTACGTCGCTATCATCCAGCGCCATACCACATGCGACCGCCATGGCCTCCTGACCCAAACACGATGGATACGTGCCAATCTGGCCAGTGCGCTGCAATGCCACGGCCTTTTGGTCAAAAGTGCGGGTTAACATCATCCACTCGTAGGCTTTCACCAGATATTCCATATCATGGGCCCACATAGGGACTTCTCTTGTGGGGACGCCATCGCTGCCGAGATACTGCACCATGCCGGGGTTAGCTGCATACGAATTCATAACCTTGCCTCCAAAGCGAACACAGAAAGAATGATCTGATGCACTCAAGCAGTGAGTTTCAGATGATCTCTGGCCAGCGTTTGAATGGCCTGATCAACAGCAATCTGATGCACACCACAACCACGACTGTTTGCTGCAACAAACAACCGCAACAGGCTGTAATAAATTTGCTGCAGACGACGTTCAATCTGATCGGCGTTTTGCTGGTCATAACAACTGGCCGCATAAATCAAACCGCCAGCGTTAATGACAAAATCCGGCGCATACAGAATATCCCGTGCAACCAGCGACTCGCCCATGGTGTTATCTGCCAATTGGTTGTTGGCACACCCGGCAATAATTTTGCAGTTAAGCAGGGGTAGAGTCTGAGCATTAATAACAGCCCCTAAAGCACAAGGCGCGAATACATCCACGGGAAGACGATAAATATCATCCAGTTCAACCACTGTTGCGCCCATTTCAGCGGCTTTGTGGCAAGCCTGAACATTAGGATCAGTCACCCACACTTTGGCACCCGCACGGATTAACAATCGCGCCAGTTCAAGACCAACGTGACCTAACCCCTGAATCGCGATACTGGCATCTCGAATTTCTCGATGGAGGCGAAATTCCAACGCAGCGCGAATACCGTTTAAAACCCCCTGAGCCGTATATGGCGATGGATCACCAATCGCACTGTGACTGGCTACGTGCTGGGTTCGATTAACCATTAAATCCATATCAGCAACCTGAGTTCCGGCATCCATTGCGGTGATATAACGACCGTTTAGGCTATCAACACAATCAGCGAACCAGCGGAATAGTGCCTTTCGGTCGTAGGGTTGCCGGGGTTCAATAATTACCGATTTACCACCACCGTGAGGGATGTCGGCTAATGCCGCTTTGTAGCTCATCCCCTGTGCCAGGCGCATGGCGTCATTGAGAGCGGCCTGTTCACTCCTGTAGGGCTGCAAACGACATCCCCCCAGAGCAGCTCCCCGGTCCGTGTTGTGCAAAACGATGTACGCTCGGAATGATGCGGATGATTGAGTAGAACTGAAGCAATGCACGGACTCGCATTGCATTTCTTGCATGCGTTTAAACATAGCGTTTCCTCCGGCTTGTGGCCATGGGCAGTCTCACTGCTGGTACTGACAAGGGCTTTTGGCCCATCAATACAATTAACGCGCTTGATTTAATAATTAGCGGATAAATCTCCAAAAAGGAAAGTGGAATCTGGCTTTTAGACATTAAAAAAATAAAACCAGCATTTCTAAGAAAAAAAACTTGGAACTACTGGCACGTATTTTTATTGAGAATACAGCGCAATTAGCCATACGACTGCTCCATCAACCATTGCATGCATGTACGAAACCTCTGAAATGTCTTGTCAGCTGTAATAAAATGCCTGCCTAACTATCACATTCGGGACATCTCATGGCCTTGTCTGCCACCATTTTTAAATGCCAATTATCGGTTTCTGATCTCAGCCGCCACCACTATCAGGATTACAGCCTGACCCTTGCACAACACCCTTCCGAAACCGAAATGCGCATGATGGTACGCATACTTGCTTTTGCGATATTCGCCCACGAGCAGCTCGAATTTAGCCGTGGATTGAGTAATGACGATGAGCCGGATTTATGGCAAAAGAATCTTACCGGAGAGATCGAAAACTGGATCGAACTGGGGCAACCCGAAGAGAAACGCATTCGCAAAGCCAGCGCCTTAGCGAAACAAGTGGTTGTGATTAACTACCAACAAAATGCATCCAATATCTGGTGGCAACAGAATTCAGCTAAGTTGACTCGGTTCAAAAACCTGCAGGTAATATCGTTGTCGGAAAATGCAGTTGAACAACTGGCATCATTGTGCAGCCGCGGCATGCAACTGCAGGTTACTATCGAAGACGGTACATTGTGGGTGAACAATGGCAGTGACAATCTGGAAGTGGAATTTCGTCAACGCGACTGACAGCAATCCCAGTCTCACCCGGTACGGGTGAGACTGCTCACCCATCAGTTCAGAGGCGGCCACCAGCTGACGTCGTAATCGTCGCCACTGGTATCATCGTTGTACTCTTTCACACAATCGTCAAAATCCTCTCCCGGATTTTCATCGCATTGAACGGCTGAAACAATAATTTCAGTTCCCTGCACATAACCCACCAGCAGTAACAGGTTATCACTGTCTATCGCAGAATTAATCGCAGCACAGCGAGTATCACAGGCCATCACCTGACCACCGTCATACAGAGCAATTTTGTTATCGCTGTTTGACTTACTTAAAGATGCTCCATTTAAAATAAACGCAAAACTGTTGGCAGTATCCAGTTTATCTTCCGGCGTTGCATCGTTCGTCTTTAATTTTGCAGATACCAACTGGCCGCCGTTACTAACGGTTTTTTCCACTTCAATGTCGTATTCCTTCCCCCAGTCCGGTACAAAATCACTGATATTGCCATCGTCGGTGCGTAATAACTCCCAGTCATCGGAACTATTGATGCGATAAACAAGGCACAAATTACCGCTGGACTGATTACAATCACTCTGGAAATGGGCGATGCGCCAGGTTGACGTGCTGGTTCCTTCACAATTTGCGGCGAAATTATCTTCTGCAGCTGAACACTTTACCTTAGTCAACGTCAGATTATTATTCGCTGCAGTGAATTCTAACTGAATAACTTTTTTATCGCTGACGGCTGCCGCGATGGCACTACCTTGTTCTGCAGTAGCCGTAAAATTGGCTTCCCCGGCCAATGACCAATTGGTCTGATCGGAAGACGTCAGGATATCCGTTGCGGTATATAGCGTTAAAGCAAAGGCATTACCGTCTGCTTGTTCAGTGGCAACAGAACGAAAATCATATTGGTTGGGTTTGCCATTTTTATCAAAAGAGGTCTCGACGTTCAGACTGTAACGGTTACCCCACTGAAAAGACGAAAAGCCATTCAGATTTTCAAACACAGAATAGTCGCTCTTTTCATTCTCGCGGGTAACAAAACACAATGTGGCCGATGTTTTATCGCATTGCTGTTTGTAGTGTCCGACCTCGATGGTTTGATTTTTATCGCTGTAGTCGATGCCAAGGTCAAGACAGCCGGCCAACAACATTGTAATTAGTGGTATCAGCATTACTGAGACGCGCTGAAAGATAACACTCATGTGACAGAGTTTCCCTGTTAGGTTTTAGTGGCCTCAAGTATCAGAGGCGCGGCATAATTTTCCAGCAGCCGTTGTTGAACTGCACTGCTTTGACCAGCAATACGTTGATTAAGGGCTTCGATGTCCTTACTCAGGTTCAGAGTGAGATCAACCCGATGCTGACTGAAACGATCACTCTTCTGTTGCAATAACCATAACGCCGCATGGTGTACCGGCAGCACTTCAATCATGCTCTGAAGTTGCTGATCAATATGGTTCGCCATTATATCAGCATCCTGCAATTGTTCAGCGACTAACGGCGTACCGAAATTAACTTTTACTTTACCTTTAGCACCGGTGAGACCCGTGAGAATACTACGCACATCTTCTTCGTCATCTTTTTGATAATCATCGGCACTGGCGCGACTGACCAGTTCCTTGGCTTTCATCAGATCGCAAGGGTCCCATTCATACTCAATTGAAACCGGAACGGGGTTGAGCGCCTGCATGGTCTCAGCAAAGCTCTCCTTACGCTCTCTGCCATGCAGTGCCAGCATTTTCAACACGGCGGTATCGGTTTTATCGATATTGTCTTTAGCCCGGCCTTCGCGCTGGGCGATCCAGATAGACTGCCCTTCTTCGATCGAGTGTCGGATATAGCCGGAAAGACGCTGTAATTCACGCAATTTCTGGCGTTTATTATCGATACTGCGCTTGACGATAAAGCTCTTATTTAGCCGCATGATGTCGGCTACGTCCGGGTTATTCAGCAGGTTGTCGCCAATCGCAATCCGGCTGGTAGGCCAGCCTGCCAGATGCAGTGAATAATTAATCATGGTGGGGTCCATGGCAATATCGCGATGGTTTGAGATCCAGGCGTACGGCGTTGCAGGATTGAGCTGATCGAGCCCCTCTACCACAACCTCCGTGGTAGAGCGTTGTAACAGACGTTCAATTTTAGGTTCCAGCCACAGCTGAAACGCCTCTATCGAATCGACCTGAGAGAACTCTTTTCTTACCCGGGCCGAAAATACCGGCTTTGCGATCGGCTTAACAATACCGGGCAACGATGGGAAGCGGTAATTCAACAGCGCTCCTAATAACTCATCCGAAGTCAGTAAACGCTGCAATACAGTAGTCACCTCTTCATCGTTAAAAGGACGAATGTCAGCGTAATTGTCAGTCATAAATCATCTCATATTCCCAATTTGGCCGTACCCTTCATCTCAGCCAGCACAATGGATTTACCGACCGGGCAAATAGCCATTACAGTAACCAACCAACAATACAAATAACCAGCATAACTATTTATTTGTTGAACGACGTACCGATACAGATACAGATACAACAAGTCTGACCAGGTTATTGTCTGCAATGGGCCGTTCGCAGGGTCAGTCGCTTTAGTATATCCTTGCCGCTTTCTCAGAGCGAACAAGGTAATTAATAATGGTTGATACGTGGCAACCTGCCGGTGGTGATACCACTGAACCAGACTTGACAGTATTGAAAACGCTGGCCAGCCTGCACCAGCAACTGGAAATATCCACGGATCTGAATGCTGCAATCGATGAACAGAATCTGGCACGAGCCCGCAGCTGGATTCAGCTTGCGGAAGATCAGTGGCAGACGGTGATCAATGAAATGGAACAACAGGAACGACTTGATCTGGCTACTTTTTATACAGTTGCAGAGATGAAGTTAAGCGGCTGGGAAGCACGGGATAAAAACCCTGCGATCTGGATTTACCGGTTTCTGAAGAAAACTAAGCAACTTCCGGAAAAAGACATTATCAAAGCACTCAAAGGTAAAACAGATAATCGTTATATTCCGTATGGCAGTGTTTTATAACGCACATCCCCTGACAGACGACGTGATTGACGCCAGTCTTACGCTAGATATTGCTGTAATGCCTGGCGTAACGCGTCAAATTTAACCGGCTTGGACAGATAGTCATTCATTCCGGCTTCTACACAGGCTTTTTTCTGTTCTGCCATCACATCCGCCGACAGTGCCAATACCGGCAAATCCAGATTCATCTCTCGACGAATCTCGCGTGTCGCTTCAAGGCCATCCATTACCGGCATATGACAATCCATTAATACCAGATCAAAACGATCAGACTGCAGTTTCCGAAGCGCTTCCTCACCGTTATCAGCAATGATGGTGTCACACCCCATCCGTTTCAGCATCTGACTGGCGACCTTCTGGTTAACCGGATTATCTTCTGCAAGAAGAATACGCTTACCCTGCAATACACCCGTACCATCAGGTACGGGGCTGACTGTCCGAGAGTATGGGCTGATCACCTGTTGACGGTCATGATTCAACGCGATGTTTGTTAATAATTGTTCCAGATTTTTCTGGCCTATGGGCCAATCCCAATAAGCGCTTACACCATTTTTAAGCAGAACACTTGGGTCGAAATGAATGGTATCGGGATAAGTCACGGCAATATGGATTTGCGCCCGTTGCAATATTTCCCAATCGTCCTGCAAAGACGCAAACAAGCGTTTCGACAGCACAAGAATGGCCGGAGATTCATTCTTAAGAGCATCCAACAAAGCGTTTTTATTAGAAAATTCTCGTTGTGGTGCACCCAACCCGCGCGCCACGGCAACCACGAGTGCCCGGTTAACACGCAATTCATCGGCAATCCAGATAGGTAATTCTGCAAAGGCCACTGTGCTGTCGGTATTAGCATCCGTTTCCTCACGACTGGCAACCTTCAGATGCAGATCGAGCCAGAAATTCGAGCCCACCTCGGGTGAACTGATCACACCCACTTTGCCACTCATCAACTGCGCTAAGCGACGGCTGATACTTAACCCAAGCCCCGTACCGCCTGCCATTGTCGAGAGTTTTCCATGAGCAAAGGTGTATTCATCAAACAAATGCATCGCCTTGGATGCTTCGATCCCAATTCCAGTGTCTTCCACCGAAAAACGCAGATGAACGGTTTCTCCGCGACGAGCAACGACCACCAGACGCAATAACACGTGTCCTTGATTGGTAAATTTGATCGCATTGGTCAGAAAGTTCATCAGGATCTGGCGGATTCGTACCGCATCACCGACCAGGACTTCAGGAATGCCATCTTCGACAAATGACTGCAACGCCAGCGACTTCTCTTTGGCTTTGGCTGAAACCATACGTAAAACGTCATCCGCCATGGCACGAACATTAAACGCTTCCTCTTCGATGGTGAGCTTTTCTGCTTCGATTTTAGAAATATCGAGGATATCGTTGATTACCGCTAACAGGTGATCAGAAGATGATTGAATGACTTTCAAAAAGCCAAGCTGTTCTTCGCTCAATGATGTCTGCTCCATCAGCGATACCATACCGAGCAAACCATTCATGGGTGTCCGGATTTCGTGACTCATACTGGCAAGAAACCGGCTCTTGGCCAGACTCGCCTGATCGGCATCATCACGCTCTTGCTCCAGTAGGTCTCTGGCTTTAATTTGTTCGGTAATGTCCGTACTGATTACCAACAGGCTCTGCAGCTCATTGTCGACCACCACCGGCACCAACTGATTCGACAACAACACTCTGCCACCGCCAGGCACCGGGACACTCATTTCGTACGATTGCGGTTGATGGCTTTCAACCGCGCTTCTCAGGCGAGCGAGAAAAGCTTGGGCAAATTCAGGGGAAAGATGCTCAGTGCTCAGGGTACCGATCAGATTCTCACGTTCGTAACCATTGAGTATGTGATTAACATCAAGGATGCGACCGGCTGAATCGATTTCAGTGACAATATCGGGAAGATGTTTCCAAAGCAGGGCAAAACGCTGACGCTCTTTATTAACCTGCTCAAGTTCTCTGCGGGCTCTTTGCAAGAACCCGGCAATGAAGACACACAAAAGCGCAATCAACAATGTTGACAATTGCCAGATCAGTTCCATTGCTTCGGCCTCATGTCATTGATCACGCACAGCCAGAGTATTGGCTACTCAGGCAGCGACGTCGCTGGTTAATCCATTAATCAGCTCCTGCTGATCATGGGGCCAGCTATAGTACATCCAACTGTGACTGTTTGCCGCTTCTTTATTGGTCGGAACATCAAAGCACAGGCACATAATGTCCCGCCCTTCGACGTCTTTGATGACTTTTTCAACCGAATGCCGATCTCGGTCAGCGGTTACCGCAATGGCTCCGGGTTGATGCTGGGCAATCTGGTAGCCAAACTGAACCGGATCGGAAGTGACAATGACATCCCACCCGGCACGGCGAACAACCGATGCTATTTCAATCGACTTTTCATTGGATTCTGACAACAGCAACAGGGTTTTACCGCCCATCATCAAATCATCAGGGACCGGCATGTTATTGCCTTTGAGAAAACTCACGAAACTGTCGACCGGGATCCGGTTATCACCGCGCCCCGGAAGCTTGTAAGCATCCAGGTGACCACGCTCAATCCAGCGAATGACGGTCCGGAAATTAACGCCACAATATTTGGCGACCTCTCCGGTTGTTAAAGCTTGTTTATCCCTCACTGCGCACTCTCAATTTCTGCATGACTCTTAAAGCAAGTATAGATAGCCCTGAGGCTTTTCAAGGAGAAAAAACGTAAATAGAAAAAGGGATATAAAAAAGCTGGCTTCAGTAGCGTTTTAAACTGAAGGATTTTCGCAAGCGGTTGCATTCTTTTACAAAGCGCTACATTTTACCGGTGACAATAAGAACAGCAGGCTCAGATAAAGCCTAGTCTTAAATAAAAGCAAGCGGATCAGTGAGGTGATCTATGCAGTGGAATTTGTTGCTAGTGGATGATGAAGTCGGCATTTTGCAGGCTATTCGCCGCATGCTGAGACCGGAACAATATACTTTGTTCGAGGCAGGTAACACCGCTGAAGCGATGGAAATCCTGCAAGAGCAAGATATTCATCTGATGATTACCGATTTTAAAATGCCGGGGGGCGATGGTCTGAGTCTGTGTCGTAAGGTGCGTCAGATATCCCCGGCAACCTACCGTATTTTGCTGTCAGGACAGGTGGATTATCCGGAATTACAACAAGCCTGGCGTGACGGTGACGTTCACCGCTTTGTCGCTAAGCCCTGGGACAATCTGCTGTTGACCAGCGACATCAAAGAGGGGCTAAAACAACATCACCTGTTGCGCAAAGCCCAGCTACTGCGCCATACGATCCAGGATGAGCAGCCGCTGCTGCTGACTGATGTTAATTGGATTGTGCGCCTGGTAAACCGTCCAATGTGTGAAGCACTGGGGTTAAACGAACAACAGCTGACCGGTAAAAATCTGTTTGCACCTCATATTTCAGCCATGCCGGTTGAATTAGAAACGGAAGTGACGCTGCAGGTTGAGGCAGATCATTCATGGCTCGGCTTTTTTAATTTTCTGCAAAAGGACCAACAGAAGGTCCCGAGCTGGATGACGGTCACTTCCGTAAGCGACCAATTCCGGGTCTGCCTGTGTCGCTTTGTTGGCGACGATATCAGCCCACCATCGGATTTCAAGGATGAACTGAAACGTTACTCCGGTAGCCATCACCTCAACCGCCTGGAGCGTGATGCTCATGATTCCGATGATACTCTCGAGTTACTGGTCGTCAGTTTTGACCCCCAACAGGTTGATAACAAAGACTTGTCTTCTATTTGTTACGAACGTCTGCAAGCTGCGACCAACGAGCAATTCGAAATTTACTCTCCTCAGTTGCATGTCTTCCTGATTCTGGTCCCGGCCCGCGAAGGTATTGCAATCGCCCAGCAGCGCCACATAAGCGATGATTTCCAAGACCCGATCAAATTCCGTGGCGAACGTCTGATCGTTCAACCTGGTGTCGTTATCGAACAAAAACGAGACGACCGACTCAATTGGGACGAATGGTTGCGTCAGAGGCTGGGGTTGATTCCGGAGGCAATGCAACAGGAGCCGCAAAAGCCAGCGTTGCGACTGAGCGAAGCGGCCAAAGCAACCTCACCGGCAGCGCCAGAACACCAGGCACTGCTGTTGTTTAGTCAACGCGGAGAGCTGGTTGCACTGAAGCCTGTTCAGAACAGCAGTGATACGGAACATTGGAGCGACTGGCTGACCACGATGAATACCGCCTGGAGGGCCAGCTACCCTGGACATATGACCGTCATTTTTGACGCTCAGGGGGCTTCTCTCGAACACTGCCGTGCCTACCTTGATGCCATAGGGCATTTCAATATCGAGCATGACCTTCGCAGTATTGTGATCCTCGATGAAAACCAGCTTCTATGTCAGGACAACGATGAACAGGTGTTGCGATCGGAGCTTCATCAAGCCAACTGTCAGCTGTTTATGGCCAACTTTGGACGCAGCTTTCTAAACTCGCGCCAGGTGCTCTCGCTGCCTATTCAAGGGGTAATGCTGGCGCCAGAGTTTTTATCAAACATGCGGCACAGTAAATCACTACCGCAAAGCCGGCGCCTGTTGCACCGTATCCATGATCATGATCTGCTGATTTACGCTCCGGAAATCAATGTCACTGAGAGCCTGGCTGCCGCCCATCAGAGCAATGTTGACTGGCTCAGTGGTGATGTATTGTCTCGTCCACTGAGTGCCGACCAACTGCATTGGTTTGCGCAATAAACCAATAGTTGCATGGGCTCTGGCTGAATGTCTGCGCCCTAACACTTTCCGACACGTTAGCTCTTCTCATTAGCACCTGCTGCGTTATGATAGTCGGCCTTAACAGCCGCTCAGGGCGGCTATGTGTTGTATCAGGAGCCCGTTAGTGAACAAAGATCAAGCCTACCACCAGATTGCCTTAGCCTGTCTGAAATCCCTGCGCGAATCGAATGCTGCTAACAGTAAAGATCAGGCACAGGAACTGTATGACGCAATTGATGAAGGCTTTCAAAACCAGTTTGCTCTGGTAATGGCGGAACTTGAAGATGCCAAACAGCGTCTCAGCCTGATCAACCAACTCGACCCGAAGCAGCATTCTCTGGCCGATGCACAGGCCATCATTAATGCCCAGGGAACGGCGCACTGATCGCCTAATAAATATCACAGCGTAATTCACAGGAGCTGATATGCTGTCACCCCGTTATTGGACCTTTCTACTCATCGTCTTTGCAGCGATCGTCTTTTCTATGTACAAAAAACTGAACCAGCCAGATCTAATCGTTAGTCCATCGGATGCCTACGATTATCGTTATCTCGAGCTGGATAACGGCTTGCGCACATTATTAGTACAAACGCCGGATTCAGAAAAAGCCGCTGCAGCCGTGTCCGTCGAAGTCGGGAGCGGCGATGACCCTAAAGGCCGCGAGGGTCTGGCGCACTTCCTTGAGCATATGCTGTTTCTTGGTACCGAGCCATTTCCCGATGCCGGTGAGTATCAGGCCTATATTTCCCGTAATGGTGGCTCACACAACGCCTTTACAGCTTATGGTCAGACGACCTACTTCTTCGACATCAATAACCGAGACATGAAAGGTGCACTGGATCGTTTTGCACCTTTCTTTATTTCTCCGACGTTTGATGAACAGTTTGTTGAACGGGAAAAAAATGCCGTTCATGCGGAGTATAAGTCAAAATACAAAGACGATTTCCGTCGCGTCTACTCTGCTGAAAAACAGGCAATGAATCCTGAGCATCCTCTGGCTTCTTTTGCCACCGGCAATCTGGATACCCTATCCGATCGCGAAGGCAGTAAAATCCGTGATGAATTATTAAAGTTTTATGCAGAACACTATTCATCAGACCGAATGACGTTGGTTCTTGCCGGCAATTACTCACTTGACCAGTTAGAGCAATGGGCTGTTTCCCATTTCTCCGATGTTCCAAAACGTGAGACTCAACCGGTGAAGTCCAAAGCACCGTTGTTCACTGAAGGCCAGTTACCGCTGGATATGAATATCGAACCGGTAAAGGAAATCCGTCGCCTGCAATTCACTTTCCCGCTACCACCATCAAAACACCTCTATGAATTTAAACCGATTCAGGTCATCAGTAATTTGCTTGGTCATGAAGGGGAAGGCAGTCTGCTGGAGTTTCTGAAAGACAAAGGCTGGGCCGAAAGTTTAAGCGCTGGCCGCTCTTTTGCGACAGATAATGAAACTACGATGGTGGTGCAGATCAGTCTGACAAAAAAAGGCTTGTTGCACACAGAGCAAGTTACCCAAGCGTTGATGCACTATATCGACTTGCTGAAAGACAAGCCGTTACCGGGTTACTTGATTGAAGAACAGGCTCAATTAAGCGAACTGGCCTTTCGGTTCCAGGAAAAAAGCCGTTTATCGGATTATGTAGTGCGCCTGAGCAGCAATTTGTTGGTTTACCCGGCCCACGACAGCATCTACGGTGATTACAAGTGGCAGACTATCAGTCAGCCAACATTAAAACCATTCCTTGATGCTCTGAATTCAGACAATATGTTGCGAACCCTGATTGCACCGAATGTTGCAACGGATATTCAGGACCCTTGGTACGAAACCAATATTCGATTACGTCCTGGTCGTTACAGCCGCCAGGATACTGAGACAACCGGTCTTGATCAGATGCACTTACCGGATGCCAATCCGTTTGTGCCGGAAAACTTCGAGCTGATTAGTGCGGCGAATCAGACAATACCTCAAGCACTGATCGATGAAGCAAACCGCTCATTGTGGTACTACGCCGATACCGATTTTAAACAACCGAAAGCACATGTCAGAGTGTTGCTTGAACAATACGACATACAAAATTCGGCGCGTGAACGCGTTCTGGCACGTCTATACAGCCGCACCGTTAATGAAGCGCTGAATACCTATAGCTACCCAGCCTATCTGGCCGGTTTAAGTTACAACCTGAGTACTACCGGCCAGGGTCTGCTGCTGCATATTGGCGGTTATCAGGATAAGTTACCGGAATTATTGAGCCGCATTCTGACAGAAATGCAAACGATTGAACTGGATGAGGATGCGTTCGTTCGCTACAAAAATTCGCTGCAGCGCGCATTGGAGAATCAGTTAAAAGGCAAACCGTATCACCGCACACTGGAGGAATTGAAGCACTGGTTGTATGAGCCAAGTTTTAATCAGCAACAGCTGCTAGCTGAGCTTGCATCGGTTGAACGCCAGGACGTATTAACGTTTGCTGAAAATTTCCACAAAAAGCTGGCTCAGGAAATTTATATTCACGGGAACCTGAACGAACAGCAGGCACATGATATGGCGGCGATGGTGAATCAGTATTTCCCGGCTAACAACCAACAATTATCTCCGGCAGAACTGCTACAGGCGCCGATTGGTCTGTTCCAGCAACAACTGCAGCTCGATCATCAGGATAATGCCTTTACTCTGTATATTCAGGGGAGTGACAGCAGCGATCGCAGCCGCGCCAGCTTCAGTCTGTTGGGGCAAATTTTATCGGCGCCGTATTATCAGTATATGCGCACCGAACAACAGTTGGGCTACATCGTATTTGCGACTCCTTATCCACAACAAACGGTGCCCGCACTGGCTTTCATTGTTCAGTCTCCGGAAACGGCACCGCAGCAGTTATTGCAGCATAGTGAAACTTTTTTCAAACAATATGAAGAAAAGTTAGCAGCATTAACACCGGATGAGTTTGCCAGCTTTAAGCAGGGATTAGTCAATCTGTTATTGGAAAAACCGAAAAATCTGGCAGAAAAAGCCAGTCGTTTCTGGCGCGAACTGAATCAACACCGTTATCAATTCAATACCATGGAGTCGATTGCTAAAGAAGTTGAAACGCTGACGCTGGATGAGATAACTACGCTGTATAAAAAAGCGATCAGTGAAAAGCAGCATCCATGGCTGATGATGGTTCAGGGTGGCGAATTGCAGGATGTCGCGCAGTTGTCTGAGATCGAACGCAATGAGCTGGCACGTTTTACTCTGCCCACAGCGGTTAAAAAATCAGCAGCCGATAAAAATTAACCTTTTGTCATTACCTCTTCCGGCAAACCTGAACTGCTTCCAAGTACCGGTTTGTCGGAAATTTATTCCTCGCTCAACCCCCTCAGCCGCTGATCTGCCATGATGGCTGTATCGAATAGTGTCATCGTTTTGGTGGCACCAATATCGATTGATGATCTGCGATGTAATCTGTTGAATCCGGCACCTTCGAACCTATCGACAGAGCTTTGATGGCTCTACAATCCATAGGGAAATTGTTAGCGATGCCAGTGACAGCAGGCATCAGAGGGACACCACAATCCAACAGGGAAATCAGCATGACACAAACCGCATTTATTACCGGTGCCGCTTCCGGTATTGGTAAAGCCACAGCAGAAGCTTTGTATCACCGTGGCTGGTCACTGGCATTGGCAGATATCAACCTGGTTGCTCTGCAGCAACAAACTGAGGATTGGGATCAACAACGGGTTTGTTGCTACGCATTGGATGTGACCAATATCGATCAATGCCAGCAAAGCGTCAATGAATTTGTTCAACAGCACGGCCAACAACTGAATCTGTTGCTTAATAGCGCCGGTATTTTGCAAATAGATCGCTTCGAAGAAATCAGCAACCAGCGGCATCAGCAGATTATCAATATTAACGTAACGGGCGTGATTAACTGCTGCCAGGCCGCCTTTCCTTATCTCAAGCACACCGAAAATGCCGTGGTGATTAATATGAGCTCAGCTTCGGCAACCTATGGTGTTCCTATGCTGGCTTCTTATTCGGCATCCAAATTTGCGGTCCGTGGCCTCACCGAAGGCTTGAGAATCGAATGGGAAGAGCACGGTATTAAAGTCTGTGATGTGATGCCACCGTTTGTGAATACGCATATGCTGCAATCGCAACAAAGCTCAGCGCCGGTATTGGAGAAACTGGGTGTACATATCGGTGCCAACGACGTCGTATCGGAAATTCTCAAGCAAATTGAACAACCAAAAACCCACCGTGCCGTTAGCCTGCAGTTCAAAGTTGCCTACTTCTTCAGCGAACTGCTACCAACGCGTATCACTGGCGGAATTATGCGATTATTGCATCGAGGCTGACGATCACAGCAGCGCATAGGACTATCAATCCTATGCTCTTTTCTTTACCTGAAATTATTCTTCCGGTGGCTGAGTGTTTGGCGGATTAATATCCAGCAGGAAATGCCCGTAAACACATTTTCCACCGAGATCAATCACGATCACCATCGCCAGACCTTTGTATTGGCTATTGATCAGAATATGTTCATATTCATCACCCATGCGATATACATGACTGACCTGCCCCTCGCGACAGTCTGCCACTCCGAAATCCTCAGAAGGAATGGCTTCGACATAGGCCCAGAAGTCCATAGGCGGTTCTCCACCTTCAACTCGCTTTGGCTCACTGCGGGTAGCATCAAATTCGGCTTTGCTTAATAAACGGGTTTGCATACGACACCTGAAACATTATTTGCCGGGCATTTTATGGCAGTCACACAAGGATGCAATCAAATCTGAAGTTCTTTCGTCCCTTATTCGAAGCCGTACTCACCCTGGTGTGAGTGATGGAAACCGCGATCGCATTCAGCGCTCGCATTAATGATGAGGAACAGACAATGAATAACAAACGATTACTATCAGCCACTCTGGCTGGTCTGGCGTCTCTGGCTGCAATTCCGGCACAAGCAGTGCCCGATACTCCCAAAGCCTGGGAAAAGTGTGCGGGGATTGCAAAGGCAGGTATGAATGACTGTGGCGCACTCGATGGCTCACATGGCTGCGCAGGTCAGGCAAAAATGGACAATATGGACACTGAATGGGTCTACGTTCCTGAAGGTACCTGCGAAAAAATCACCGGGGGTCGTGTTGCTAAAGTAAAACCGGCAAAGTAAGACAAGGATGGTAAGCGTCAACAACACCCGGATAACCGCTGCAGAGGGCGTAGGCTTAGGCCTGCGTATTCCTCATTTAAGTTATATATTGCAACACCGCCCTGCCATTAACTGGTTTGAAGTGCCGGTCTGCAATTTTCTGAGAGCACCGTTCAATCGTGATTTATTGCATCAGATCAGCGCTCATTATCCACTCAGTTTTCATGGTGTGAGTCTGAATCTCGGTGGCAGTGACCAACTGAACCAGGAATATTTATCCGCGCTGAAACGGGCCGTTGATGAATTTCAACCGGCACTGGTTTCTGAACACGCTTGCTTTACCGCGCATCAAGGACAGCATTTTCATGATTTGCTACCGGTTCCCTACACCCAACAAGGCGTAAAACACTTTGTGGACCGCCTTGATCAGGTACAAAATGTTCTCGGCCGGAAAATTCTGATTGAGAATGTCTCACGCTATTGTGCTTACCCTGAAAGCGAGATGAGTGAGGCCGAGTTTCTCGCAGCCATTTGCCACCACAGTGGCTGTGGACTGGTGCTTGATCTCAACAATATCTATGTCAATCAAATGAACTTTCCCAAAGACACTCACTTATCGCTGGAACATTTCATCCGGCATATTCCCTTAGACAGCATCGGTGAACTGCACCTGGCCGGTCATAGCCGCCAAGGGGAATATCTGGTGGATACTCACGGCAGCGAAATTTGTGATCCGGTCTGGGATCTCTATAGCGACTTTCTCAAATACTGGCGCAGCAACAGCACCAAACAGCATCGAACCAAAACCGCTCCGCCCTGTCTGATTGAATGGGACAATAACTTACCGACGTTTTCGGTACTGCAACAACAAGGTGAAAAAGCGCAATTGCTGATGGAAAGTACTTTGAACAGAAGCACCCCGGTTGAAAACAACAGGTTTAGAAACGACCGGATCAAAGACAACCACCAAGACAATGCCGCCAGGGAGCTTTTATTGTGAGCGTCGCTTACCAACAGAGCCTGGATCAATTTTGTCAGCAGACGTTGGCGCAGCATCCGGTGTATGCCAATAATCAACGGGCAAGCCATTATCAGGCGCTGGCAAATAATCTGCCACTGACTCACCACCTGTGTGGTGATGACGACTTTTATGCTCTGGCCGAATGTTTTCGACAGCATAACGACCAGCATCACTGGGATATTAATACCCACGGTGAACAGTTCCCGTTATTGCTCGACCATCAGCAATACGGTGTCAAAGCCGATAGCAAAGACTGGTCATTACTCAGCCAGGTGGCAACGTTCGAATATCAGCTGATTGCTCTGTATTACCAGCAAAAAACCGCTTGTATGCAACAATCTCTGCCTCACGCCGAGCAGTTATTGCCCGCATTGCAACATTTTCATCCTTACCTCGATATCAGCGCAGCCGGCCAGCGGAACACGTGTTTTGATTTGATTTACCACCTCACCGATGATCATTTCAGTATCCGGGTCAGGGACTCAGTAATGGCTGACTGTTCACATGACTGAACATCATCACAACCGACTGCTACCAGAAGAGCTGCAACAGCTATTTCAATACGCAATGGTATTATGCCAACAGACGGATGATGCCCAGGACCTGCTTCAATCAGCGGTGGAACGTTATCTGTTAGCAATACGTCGTGGACATTCCATAACTAATAAAATGGCTTATCTTCGCAGCACTATCCGTAATCGATTTATTGATTCATATCGACATCAGCAGCGGTGGCCCAACGAATCCTTTGAAGAACAGCAGGACTACGATATTTCACCGGTCGATATCGAGCAGCTTCATATCGAGCAACAAATTCTTCAGCAAGTATGGCAAACACTGGCGCCTAAGGATCGGGATATTCTGTACCACTGGGCTGTCCTGGGTCATACCACAGACGAGGCCTGCGAAATTCTGAATATGCCCCGTGGTAGCTTCCTGTCGAGAATTCATCGCTTGCGTAAACGCTGCGAGCAACTGCAGCATGCAATGAATAAACCGACCAGTGGCAATTACCAACACACCTGTGGAGGACATGGCGAATGAAACCGATACAACCCCCACCGGGTGATAAACCTTTTCGCGATACGGTTCGCCAGATTTGTCTGCAGCCTGAATTAGAGCAACAAAAATTACAGGAGTTATTGCAACTGCAAGACGAATTATTAGATAAGACACCTAACAATAATTATAACCGGCAAAGTCTCTCGACTAACGCAGCTATCACTGAAAAGAAAGCGGCCAGATGGATTAATTGGATGGCATCACCTGTGAGTGGTTGGGTAGCCTCGGTGGTCATCGCCATTGGGTTGGTAATGTTCATGTTACAGCCTGATAACTACAGCGAGGAAATTGCCTATGAAGTGGTTAAAAATCATCTGAAGCTCAAACCACTGGATATACAAACCAATGCTATGGCGGATATTCAGGGCTATTTTTCTCAATTGGATTTCTCTCCTGCCCGATCCAGCTTGTTGGAAACCACATTAACATTGACTGAAAGGTATCTGCTTGGTGGTCGCTACTGTTCGATCAAAGGCGTAACAGCAGCTCAATTGCGTTACCGCAAACATGATATTCAGACGCTCTATCAGGTTCCTTACGACAAGGCGCTGCACGGAAATATTGCCGATATTGCACACCAACCAGAGCCGGAGACACTGCATCTTAAAGGCTTAAACATTCAGCTCTGGCAGGAACATGGGTTATTAATGGTACTGGTGAGCAAACCATAACAAGCCCACAAAAAAAACGGCCATCAGGCCGTTTTTATCTGACATTGGCTCAAAACAGACTTTTCAGCTTTTCTTTGGCTTTGCGCTCCAGCTCTTTCTGTTTTTTCTTTGCTTTCTCGTCGGCTTTGCGTTTTTCGGCTTCCAGTTTCCGCTTTGCTTTTTCCTCCTCAGCTTTGGCCTTTGCTTGCGCTTTAGCACGCTGCTGAGCCTCGAAATCTTTAAGTTTACTGTCTGCCATCTTTTGCAGTTCGGCCGTTTTTTCATCAAGCGAATTATCTAGCGAGTTCAGCTGTTGCAGGTCATCTGAATAATCGCCGAGGTAAGACTGCATTTTTTCCTGTAACCGTTTTTCCAGTTTCCTTTCCAGTTCATTTTGCTTATCTTTTAGGCGCTGCTTAAATGCCTGATTCAATCGCTTATCCAGATCGGAACCCAATTCAACATCGGGGGAAGTGATGCTGCCATTTGCCTTCGCATTAATATTGAATTGATTAATCTTCGCCAGTGCCAGATTTGTTTCTTTGGCAAAGCTGGTTTTCCCTTGTCCACCAAACTGCGCCTGTGAAACTTGCGCATCGGCTTGCGCCTGAAGAGTTCCTGAAGAAACAACGGCCAGTCCTTGCACCTGAAACAAAGCGCTGTCGAGCTTGCTGCCAGCGATGCCTAAGTTAATATCACGCACCGTCCAGTCTTTCACCGTCAGGGTAACGTTATCGCGGTTTATTCCCTGCCGGTGATCCAGCACCACATCGATATTCAGGTCTTCGATATCCGTCAGCTGCTGTCCCTGCAGAGTAATGTGCGCAGGACGGCCAAGCACGTCTTGCTGGTGAGTCATATCCAGCGCATTAATTTCCAGTGATCCCCCCAACATCGGGGCGCTCATCGTGGCTTTGCGAATCAGGAATTCTGGCCATGGATCATCCGATGGAAAATGAATAAAACGTCCCGTCGAACGCTGTGCCGCAGCCGACGTACTGGCATCTGCGACCTCTTCTTCGTCAGAAGCCAGATACGGTTTCACTTTCTCATACCAGTACAGCGCCTTGTTCGCCCATTCACCAGCCTCGTTACCGAACAACAGTGCGCTCAGATTTGCTGCTCCCTGAGCATCAAACTGATATTTACCTTTAATTGTCGCGACGTCCTGTCCCGGTGCTTTCTTTAGTTCGCTCAATTTTTCGGCAAGCTCGCGGCGGCTGTTACTGATCACCGCTTTCGCTTGCGATACCGCATCTTTGTCCTGTCGGAATTGTTTCTTCAGCGCATCCAACTGTTGTTTGCGCTGCTTGAAGTCATCCAGTGATTTGATATCGGTAGACAACAACGCCTTTAATTCGTCCTCATAACGCGCCAGCTGTTTGCTATCCGGAACCGCAGCTGTTGCCTGATCAATCGATGCTTTGCTGTCGTCGAATGCCTGCTGGACATCTTGACCAGCCTGTTCCGTCTTAAGTGGTTCACGTGCCAGAATCTCATCAACCGAAGGAACGCTGGCAATAGACGGTGACGAATCCTTCGCAGCGCCATCAGCGCCATCAGCGTTTGTTTCGCTGTCGTGTGTGTCGCTATCCATTTCATCAGTGATCTCCAGCTTTCCCGATTCTGAACGAGGGGTATTAAACTGCAGATTATTAACCGACAAATCTTTTACAATGCCCTTGCCCAATAACACGGGGGCCAGTTCCAGTTGAGCAACAGCCTGATCAAGCTGAATCAGGTTCTCCATCGGCTTATCAGCATCAGCAATTTCCAGATTATCGAGCGTCACTCCCAAAGGGCTCAAACTGACATGAACATCTTCAACACTGACTTTTGCTCCGGCCGCCTGACTGCCAAAGTGCTCTATGCTGCTTTTAATAATGGGTCCTGCGGCAAATAATAAAAAAGCCATCAACCCTGCCAGAGTGACCACAAATCCGATTAATCCTGACCAGCGAATCCACTGTTTCATGCCTTACTCCTTAATCCGCCAGTGACTTATACAAACCGTAAAACTTGCTGGCCTTTAATATTTTCGAAATTTTCAGTTTCTCAAACCAGGCCAGTAATTTATCGCGGTAGGTATTTACCAGAATTCTGGAAATGATAAATACCGGAATAAAAGCCACCAACGATAACAACAAACCACCCAGCGTCAGTGTGTTATTAAATGCCGTCATACGCCACCAATCGTTCTGATAAAGCTCGGTCCAGGTCGGTACTAAGTCGGGATTCTGAAGCAGACTTTCACCCAATTTCACAGAGTATGGATCAATCAGGTAGCCAAGGCCGGAGAAGAACGCCACACCAAGAAAGAATGCCGACAAATTAATTCTCAGAATAAAAGCCAACAGCAATACAATCACATTGTGAAAGCTCATTAGTGGGGTCAATCCGACAATCACAGCCAGTGCGAATGCCAGAGCTATTTGTCCTGGCGCTGACTCTGAGTTCAGCGCTTTCAACAGCTTGGCTAACATGGTGAGCATAAGAGCATCCTTGGAAATTCGGTTATGCCGAGACTATAACGCGATATCATCAGAATTCCAGCTACTGATAACCTCGGTAGCTAATGATCATAGCCTCAGCGCAGAGAGGTGCGGTGAATTACCGTCGATAAAGCCACACCGGTTGTAATCAATACCATTGCCTCCAGCGCATGCTGGCTCAGTGTTTCACCAAGAAAAATCATGCCCATCAACAGAGAAATAACCGGAACCAGTAGCTGAAATTGTGCTGCTTTACTCAATCCCAGTCTGGGCAGAATACGATACCAGAGGAAATACCCCAGCCCCGAAGCCACAACACCCGACACCAGGGCCAGCACCCAAGGTATCCAGTGCCAATGTGACCAGTCCTGTAACAACAAAGGAGACAACAGCAATGTGATGACTGAAGCTGCCACAAATGCCTGTTGAACATCCTGTAGCGGCCGTTGCGATTGCTTCCCCAGCATCACAAACCAGCTCCAGCCTGATGCTGCAACCAACATCAGTCCAGCGGAAAACAGGTCAGGCGCCGCGGAATTGGGCAGTAACAGCCAGCTCAAGCCCGCCAATGAAATAATAACCCCAGCCCATTGCACCAAGGATAGGCGCTCACCGAGTACGAAAGCCGCAAACTGGATTACAATCTGAATGGTGGCAAATAAGATAAAAGCACCAACACCGGTGTCCAGTTGCAAATAGGCCCAGGAAAAACCCACAGCATAAATGGCCAGGGCCGCACCCAGTTTCCAGAAGTGTCCTTCTCGCCATGGCACGAGATTGACCTCAGAGTTCGCTGGGACGAAGCGATACAGTAAAATACTCAGAATAAAGGCGCCACTTGAAAGACGGACAAGGGAAAATAACATCGGGTCGAACTGGTGAACATCCAGCGCCCAGCGACATAGCAAAGAATTGGCGGCGAATGCCAACAACACAATGGTCAACTGAACATATAACATAACAATTTCCGGGATATTCTGATCAAATACTGCAGCAGGGCAGTGAGAACCGGAAATCAGCCAGAAGTTCAGCCGGATTTAACGGAATCAGTTGTCTATTTCTGACAAAACCAGTCGCTCAACCAAATCATCTTTCATATCCAGATACTCATCCTCATCAATTTCAAGGTAAGCAGTTGCCTTATCAACCAGTTTAGCGAGCGCATCGCGCGACTCAAAGCTCCAATAACTCTGATATTCTGCGCTGATATCTTTCGCCAGAATCAACAAACTGTTGGCGGTTAAGACCTCTTTACTGACCGTCGCATTCCCCATCAACGCAGCCTGAGCATGGGCTTGCAACAACAGGGCTTCACTGACGTCACCCGGCATGTACCATTCTTTCGCCAATCGCCCGGCAATTTCAAACCGATCAGTTGCAAAACTGTTTCGCTCTACCCGTCGGATAAAAGCAGCATTACAACTGTTGGCGTCACCGATAACAACATCGTAGTTTTCAAAACTGTCGAGCATCACCGCTACACCAATATCATGCATCATACCCAAGGTATACGCAGAATCGGCAGGCATAGATCGGGTACTGTGAGCCAGCTGATGACATACTGTTGCCACCTCTGTTGCCGCCTCCCAAAAACGCAGCAAACGCCCGTCCGGATCGATGGAGGTTCTCATAGCCACTGCCTGAACAAGACTCGAAACCCGTTCAATACCCAACGTTGCCACCGCGTGCTCAACCGATTCAATCAGGAACTGACGACGAAACAAAGGACTGTTCACCGTCGATAGCAGCACAGTATAAAGGCCGACATCGCGGCGGATAAGGCGAATAAGTTCCGAGGTTTCAGGATTGGCATCAGACAGTAACTGCTGAATTTCCATCAGCAGTTCCGGGCGCGGTGGGATAATAAGCTTCTCAGTCATAATGCCTTTGATTTGTAATTATTCCTATCAAAAAGAGTTTAGTTACAAATCTGTGAAATGTATCTCTTTTTTCTGTTTATTGTGGTTAAGGAAGTTGTCTGTTTGCCGCACTTTTGTTGTCACCGGGCACACCACATCGCCCGAGTTATTTGCAAGCAACTGAAGATATGGCGTGCGAGTCACCGCAGAACAAAACGATAAATTAGCGCAGTGGCGGAATATTTGGCGATTTACGATGACAACAACGGAGCAGATCACCCATGTAAGTCACGCGATTACCAGTGCTCAGTGGCAATACGCCTTCATTTTTTGTTTCAATCGTTCACGCCTGGCATGCTTCTTTCGCAGACTGCTGAGACTGCCTGCTGCCACTGGTTTCATCTGGTGACTGCGATACTTCGAGCGTGCATTCTTACACCGACGTTTGTTAGCCGCTGAGCGTCGCGCTTCCCGTTCCCGTTCCAGACGCCGGTTTTTCTTACGGGACTTGGCTGCGGCTTCCTTTTCGCGCCAACGACCAGCAGGGGTCAGGCTTACTTTGGGTTTTACTGATTGAATTTCAGTGATGGGTTCAAGCTTGATAGTCTCTACTCTTAGAGTGTCTTTCCCCGATTGCTGCGCGGGTGGCGAATCCGAAAACTGCAGTCGCCCATGTTCATCGCGCCACTGATACACTTCCGCCATTACCGGGGTTAACAACAGCAGCAATAACATCCCTGTTAACAATTTCATTGTCAGACATTTCCTATGTCAGTTTCCAGATATCTCACCAATAGTTGCACATTGATCTGACCACGAAATTCGTTCACATCCAGCTGAAACGCAGCTGTCACCTGGTCAATATTCAGATTCGGCCAACGCTGCGGGTCAATGTTAAACTGGATAGCATCCAACAGTTGATCGCTCCCGTGTGGCTGCAACACCATTTTTAAATGCCGCTCACCAACGATGCGTTGCTGTAATACGCGGAAACGACCGTGAAACACAGGTTCGGGAAAGTTCTGCCCCCAAGGACCGGCCCAGCGCAGTTGCTGCGCCAGCTCAAGCGTATATTCCGACACCAGCAGTTCTCCATCGCTGTCAATATTTTGCTCAAGCTGACTGCTGCTTAGATGGCGCTCACACACATGATTAAAAGCCGTACTGAAGGCCTGATAACAACCAGAATTTAATGTCAGGCCCGCTGCCATAGCATGACCACCAAATTTTTTGATCAGGCCCGGATACTGTTTATCAACTTCATCGAGCGCATCTCGCATGTGCAATCCGGCGATTGAGCGGGCAGATCCTTTCAGTTCCGGCTCGTCCGCATCACTATCCGCTGCAAAAGCAATTACCGGACGATGCACTTTATCCTTAATACGGGACGCGAGAATTCCAATAACCCCCTGGTGCCAGTCGGGCTGGTACAAACATACACCCACCGGCAAGTTATCCACGGAGAAGTCTTTCAGGTAATTCAGGGCTTCCTGCTGCATGCCCTGCTCTATTTCACGCCGGTTGCGATTCATTTCATCCAGCTCTTGAGCCATTGATACAGCCAGAGATGGATCATCGGTCAGCAGGCATTCTATCCCCAATGACATATCATCAAGCCGTCCTGCAGCATTCAACCGCGGTCCCAAAGCAAAACCAAAATCCGACGACACAATGGTTTGAGGTACTTTGCCAGCTAAACGCAATAACGCATCCATACCTGCTTGAACCTGGCCAGCACGTATGCGGCGAAGCCCCTGCTCCACCAGAATCCGATTGTTGAAATCCAGCGGAACCACATCAGCAACTGTCGCCAGTGCCACCAAATCTAACAACTGTGCCATATTGACCGGCTGACTGAGATTGTGCGTCTCGTTCAAACGTGCGCGTAACGCCAGCATCACATAAAACACTACGGTGCAGCCACAAGCGGATTTACTGGCAAACTGGCACCCTGGCTGATTCGGATTAACAATCGCAGCGGCATCCGGTAGCTGTTCTCCCGGCAAATGGTGGTCGGTGACCAGCACCGGAATGCCACACTCCGCCGCCGCCGCGACACCCGCCACAGATGCAATGCCATTATCAACCGTCATAATCAGATCGGGTGACCTCTGGCGCGCAACCTCAACCAATTCAGGCGATAAGCCATAGCCAAAATCAAACCGATTGGGCACCAGATAATCGAGGTTGACCGCGCCTAATAAGCGCAATGCACGGATAGCTAAGGCGGTACTGGTAGCCCCATCAACATCAAAATCACCTACGATCAGGAGCTTTTTCTGCTGCAGCACAACCGGCAGTAATAAATCCACTGCGGTGTTGATGCCTTTCAGAGTTTGCCAGGGCAAAAGCTGCTTTAATTGCAGCTCAAGCTCGTTAGCATGAACAACCCCTCGCGCGGCATAAATGCGCTGCAGTCGTTCAGGGATGTCGCCAAGCTGCCACTGATCGGGCACTGGCCGGGTAATAATCTTGGTCATGGTGCGAGTATATCACTCAGGCAACCGCTCCCGTAAGAAACGCGCGAACCGCGGCACACCCGAGTTGGTCACACCGTTAAATGAGAAAGTCACCAAGCTGCCTATCTGCGGCGGATAGCGACGCTCATGATCCGTGAATCCGGTGCCCAGCCGAAACTCACGGCCATCACTGTCTCTTACCAGCAAAGACCCCATCATCCCCTGGTATTTCCCTTCTCCGGGAATATGCGCCAAAACCGTTGCCTCTGCGTCGTACAATGGTTTCAGTTTGAGCAAATCGTTGCTGCGGTTCACCTGATAATAGGCACGCGAGTGACGCAACATCAGCCCCTCGCCACCGCCAACCACGACCTGCGCCAAACGATCTTTAAGCTCCTGCTCTGAGTTCAGCTTTCTCTGATCAACCGCTTTCAGCCAGGGTTTACGCTGCTCTGCAACCAGCGTACGCAAGACCCAGAGTCGTTCGTAAAACGGTGCCACCATATCCGGCAGGTCATAAACCATATATCGGACGTTGGCCCAATCAGCATCTTTCGGTTTTTTACGACGCACCAGGCCACTGATCTCGTCAAATCGTCCACGTCCTAACCAGAGTTCGCCATCTAACCGATCTTTGGGTAAAGCCGCTAAAAACCATACCGGTGCCGCGATTTTCTGACCGGAACGCGTACGTAGCTGCTGACCATCCCAGTAAGCACGGACACCATCCAGTTTTTCACTGACAAAATACTTATTCACGTCAATACCCTGAATGTATTGCTGCGCCAGCATCAAAGGCGGTGCCATCGTCTGGTTAGAAACGGCATAAATTGGCCACAAACTGGCGAGGAAAAATAACAAAATCGTTAAATAGGTTTCCATGGGGCTGCCCTCCCTGACAATCCATGACGACAATCGATATCACTCGACGCTCTGATTTGTTAATCTGGCAGTCATAAAGATAAGACTCTAGGCATCCTGTCAAGATTCAGACTTTTTGCCGAGAGCTTTTTACAGTTTTTTTGTTTTAAACCGACTGTAGTTATTAACCACTCAGGAAAAGTACCCACGACGGAATAATCATGAGCTATTTTTTATTAGGTTTAGGCAGCAACATTGAACCAGAGAATAACCTCAGAAAAGCCTTGGAATTATTACAACAGCAGGGGGAAGTTGTTTCCGCATCGCCCGCCGTTACAACCGAAGCAGTGGGTGATACTTTCCACTTTGCGTTTATGAATCAGCTGGTTATTTTGCACAGCGAACAGCAGCCGAACTTTCTCAAAATAAAATTGCAAAATATCGAACGCGCACTTGGACGGGAAGCAAAAAATCCCGAAAGAAAAGAGAAAGACCGCACAATTGACATTGATATTCTCTATCGTTCCGATGAGATGAACCTTTGCCTTAATGCCGAACTTGAGGACAGTTACAATCAACAAGTTCAGCAATTATGGCTGGAGCAAAATAACGGGATTACTCAGAACTGAACGTCTGGGTATACCGGTTTGCGACAAAACGACCGCCATCTACCCGCATCACATTGCCACATACCGCGTGACTGTTTGCCAGGTAATCACAGGCTTCGACTATGGCCTGGTATCCCAGCTCATGTTTAATTAATGATTGAGACAATACCTTGTTGCGATAGGCCTCGTTGTGCTCTGGTAAAAACTGAATCGGTCCGGGCTGAATAATATTAGTTCGCACCCGCGGTGATAAACGCTGCGCCATACTCAAAGCCCAATTCTGTAACGCCGCTTTGGATGCACAATACACCGCAAATTTCTCGTTGGGAATTTCGCTGTAAATGTCTGTAATCACGGTCATCCAACTATTTTCTGACCAGCTATCCTGCAATGCTTCTGTAATCGCCATTGGTGCCAGAGCATGAACCGCGAAGTGCTTCTGAAAATGCGCCGTCAAAGACTCACCGGCATCGGCCGCCACATGATCGGCGACAAAGCATGACGCGTTATGAATAACACCGCTGTAAGGTCCATATTGTTTGAGTTGCTGACACAGTTCTTGTAACTGCTGAGGATGCGATAGATCCGCCTGAATACAGGTTAATAACGGATGATCCGGTAATTCATTCACTGTATTAAAATGAGCGATTACCCGAAACTTCTGAGCCAGATAATGCTCTGCCAGTTGCTTACCAAGGCGCTTACCCGCACCGGAAATAAATACTGTATTCGTCATACCATCTCCAAAAAGAAAACCCCGTAACGGACATACCGCTACGGGGTTATTATGGCTTGGTGGAATTTATTCGGCCACCGCTTTTATTGCATCAACAGCCCTTACTCAGTAGCAGCTTTCAGCAACGTCAGATTATTAAAATGCGCTTTCACTTTTTTATCTGAGTTGAAGGGTAAATTGCGATTTTTACGACTCAGCCATAAATTGATCCCGTCATCATAATGCGGCGACGCCGGATTGCCCGACTGACCACCCGCCACCACTAAACTGAGCGGTTCTTCCTGACTGAAATCCACAATCATACGCATTGCCGGTACATTCCAGACCTTATAATCCGTTCCCAGGTCGTGCCCTGCGACATTCAGGGTGTTACGGTTGCCACCCGCGGGATAAGGGCCACGATCGGTATATCCAGCCAGTTTCCCGACCGCATAAGCCTCTACGCCGGACAGGTATTTCTGAAATTTGGTCGAATTGGTTTGCCAGTGATAGGTCAGCAGCTTGCCCCACTGCCAATCCGCAACCTCGTCTCCGAGCTGTTGCTCAAGGTGTACATAGGCGTCCGCCGCAGCCCGCACAATAATATCGACTTCCTGCTCGACAACCTCTTCAGTGGATACATCATCCCAGAACGGCGCGCCTTCACGACCCAGTACATGATCCTGATACGCTGAATACGCACGGCCATTCACCGACATAAATACGTGCCATAAATGGCTGTCATCGGGGCCTAATTCATCAAGAAAAATTGCTCGGATCAAGCTGTGCTCCAGCGCCCCCCAGATTGCCGCATTGGCTGAGGTTTCACGCATCTCACCGTTAAATTCCATCATGCGCTCAAGAATAAAACGGGCATTTTCCTGCTCATCATCATCGAACAGCTGTAATGCCGTTTCAATATTCTTCCACTGATCCGCATCCGCCCAACGCTGCTGAACTTTGGCAATAAATACATCGCGACGGTCAGCCTGCATCGCTTCCATGCTGGCGTAATTATGCTTCTTCGACGTATTTAACATCTGAGCAATACGTTCATAACGTTCCGGGTAGTACCAAGAGCTGGTCAAAGTCGGAGAAAAGCCCGGTTCAACCGTGCGATGATTGCCAGTACCCAGCCACCCTTGTTCCGGATTGACCTGACGTGGCGTATTGTCACCACCCCACGGACCCGTCCAATCGTATTCGCCAGTCCAGCCAGGACTTGGAAAATGACCAGTGCCTTTTTTGCGCAATGGATACGTGCCGGTAACCTGCCAGCCAATACTATCAGCATCGCCATACACAACGTTCAAATGAATAAAACCAACGCCATTTAGCGCTCGCTCGACCTGCTCAAGAGTCTTAGCCTGACCAAGACTGAAAAAGGATTCGATGGTCTTATCGGCATACTGCGCAGTCCAGGCCAACGCCAGACCGTATTCACTTTCAATTCTTGGCGGCACAATTTCATGCTTGGATTTTGCAGCCAGTGCGGTATTTAACAGCGGCCCATGGCGTGTCGATTGAACGACAAGCTCAACATCATCCTCCCCCTTGACCCTGATAACCTCAGTACGCTCGTTTACCGGGTACCAGTTATCCTGATACAAATATTCCGTGACGCCGCTGTTATCACGCAGTTTCTCCAGAAAGATGTCCATGGTATCTGCCATTACCATGGTTTCACCCCAGGCAATGTGGCCGTTGTAACCTGCAACCAGCGCAGGAACCCCCGCTAAAGTAATCCCCACTCCCGAATACTCTGGGCTTTTCACTTCCATTAAGGTCCAGGTCGATGGATGGGTTAACAATAAGTGCGTGTCATTGGTCACCAGAGAGGCGCCATTTTGTGTTTTGTTTTTATGCACGGCCCAGTTATTTGACGCGGCAATTCCCTGACCGTTCACAGCCTTTAATTGCTGCTCTACCGCAGAAATACGCTGCAATTGTTGATTCAGTGCAGCAACCGTTTCATCACTGAACTGTAATTGGGAAATCTTTTCTGCCTCGGAAAAATCGATATTTTCATCCGGATAAACCGGTGCCAGATAAGCGGCTTTTTGCCAACCAAACTTCTGAGCAAACTGCAGGAAACCCAATTCTTCATGCAGATTAAAACCAACACCGAGGTTCAATAACACAAAAATTCCGATGGTATTACTGGCGTGCCATGCTTCTGGCTGATAGCCACTGAGAGTCAGTTCCAGCGGTAAACGATCTTCATGCGAGTCAATATAGGCATTTACCCCATCAGTAAAGCGCTGCAGATGTGCTTTTATATCGTTATTCAGTTCAGCGTAACGCTGTTCAATAATTTCGGTCACCCCCAGGGTGCGCATGTAGATATCCATCTCCAGCGCCATTGGTCCGGCCATTTCACTCAGGCGACCGCGGGATAACAGGTTCATTCCGACCATTTCAGCGAGACGGTCCTGAGCCATGGAGTAACCCATGCCATAGGCCAGATCACCAATATTATCCGCTTCAATCATGGGGACACCGTATGCATCACGGCGAATTTTTACGTCCTGAGTAATCCCGCTGGTTTCAACTTCGGTATTAACGTCGTCAAGATTTCTTTCTGAAATGTAGTTAAACAGGCCATCACAACCGACTAATGCTGACCCTAATGCCACTACCCCAACTGCTCGACTGATTTTAGTAACCAGACTCATGGTGAATTCCTTGTTTTATCTAATTATTAGCGCCGTGGATTATGCCCCCTGGTTCATGGCGGTGACAGGGTGAATTCAGACAGAGTGGATCACCCCAAACCCGCTAAAATGGCTTGGTAGCGACACATCAGGGAAGATACACATTGGGGTTTAGTCATTGCTGTCGCAGCATAAGCTTGATACTAAACAGCGACTACCTCTGCCCTACCAACTTCATTTACGATGGGGCTTGCGCTACAAATGACTTCTAAACATTCATCAGCAGTAATTAATAAGTGCGACCATTCGCCCTCATTGCCCATGAAAAAGGTCAGCGGACTTTCGTTGTGCCAGCCATGGCCCTTTATTTTAACCGTGTTTGACCTCGGTCGATCAAGGCTCCAGACTTCTGTTAACCCATGCTCATCGAGACAACGGAATCCGCAAACAGATTCGAATAATAGCTCGAATACCGTTTTCGATTCTTCGTGAAACACGCGAGCAACCAGCTCGTGGTGTTCGTGTTTTGCGTCGCCTCTGACGATGTACTTTACCTTGTTCGGTTTTTCCAGAGTCCACTCTTTGGTCCCCCAAGATAAATCGATCAACCACAAATTGCCCTCTTCAAAGGGTGTAGACCAGCTATCAAATTCCATTCAGCTACCTATGTCCTGGTAATGTATAAATTTCAGGCCTAAGAACCAGCTCTCGGCTGGTTAACCTTGAAATTGGTTGCGGGGCAGGATTCGATCGGGGGCGCCTAGCTCGACGGCCGTTCTGATCACCGTTCTCGAGCAATTTATAAATTTCAGACCTAAAAGACCAGCTCGCGGCTGGTGAATCTTTAAATTGGTTGCGGGGGCCGGATTCGATCGGGGGCGCCTAGCTCGACGGCCGTTCTGATCGTCGTTTTCGGGCCATTCATAAATTTCAGACCCAAAAAAACCAGCTCGCGGCTGGTTAATCTTCAAATTGGTTGCGGGGGCCGGATTCGAACCGACGACCTTCGGGTTATGAGCCCGACGAGCTACCAGGCTGCTCCACCCCGCGTCAATTTTGTAGTCGGTACTGATATATGAGCAATCCATAATAACAGTGGTAGTGAGCATACTACCCGACGTTGTACTTCTGAACTTATAACCTTCTTTCTACTATCAAAATGACAACGTAAAGTTGGTTGCGGGGGCCGGATTCGAACCGACGACCTTCGGGTTATGAGCCCGACGAGCTACCAGGCTGCTCCACCCCGCGTCAGAGGCTGCGCATGTTACGGATATCCCATCATTGTGTCAACACTAACTTTTTGAAAAACCAAGTTTTTTTCATTCCAGTAAGTAGTTCCCGCAATTAACTAATTACACAATAGAAATATTTCTGAAAAATTGCATAAAAATGCCTTTGCCCGTCTAGTCTAATACTACATCTGGTGGTAGCTTAATTTCTGGACATTAAAGAATAACAATAATGACAAAAGCATCATATTAATATGAGTCAACATACACCCAATACAATGACAACGGCGGCACTGCAGCCTTTGCTCCGACTATTGGAAAGTAAGGGCTTTTCCGGCAATGAATTGCTGACTTCTGCAGGCCTGGATGCCAATGCCGTTACCGGTTCCAATCAGCGTATTTCGATCCATAATTTTGATCGGATTCTTGAGCAATGCAGCCGCTTACTGGACGAACCGGCCATCGGACTGAACGCCGGGCAGCGCCTCGAATTGCACAGCTTTTACTTATTAGGGTTTCTGGTAAGCAGCTGTCAGACGGGTCGTGAAGCGCTGGCGATTATGCGTCGCTATTATTCGTTGATCAGTGATTCACGCTCGCCCGATTTTTACATCGGTCAGGAGTCGGTCAAGGTTGTCTTTTACCTTACTGACGGCAGTACCTTCGGCAATCAGGCACGAGCGGAATTTATTGCAGCGGGCATTCACAGTGTTGGGAAAGCTATCGGTGGAAGTTATTACAAACTTCAGGGGATTGGTTTCCGTTGCCCTCCGCCAACTTATCGCGACCAGTTAGACCAATTTTTTGGGGTAAAGGTAGAGTTCAACCAGCCGCAAAACTGGATCAACACGTGCGGCAAACATCTGGACGCACCCTTGGCATACGCCAATCCAGTACTTTATAACGCATTGCGCAATCAGGCAGAGAAGGCTATTTCCCGTTTCAGTTGGTTAAAGGCCTTCAGTCAAAAAGTTATGCACGTGTTGCATCAATGGCCGGAGTCTGTGCCGATTACTAAGGGCGCCGTTGCCGAGCTGTTAAATACCAGCAGCCGAACCCTGACGCGCCGCTTACAGGAAGAGGATTGCCAATTCTCTTCACTGGTCAAAGAAGTGAGACTGGAAAAAGCAAAACAGGCTTTGCAACACAATCATACCGATGTGCAACAACTGGCGCTGGACCTCGGATTTTCTGACCGCCGTGGCTTTGAGCGAGCCTTCAAACAGTGGACTGGGGAAACGCCGGCGTCCTATCGTCGTAACTACCGGTCGGGTGCCCGAGAGGGAGTAGCAGTCGCTAGTTAAACCAAAACGCACAGCGCCAAATCAATACAGCCCGGTCCATCCGGGCTTTTTTGTATTTAGCTTCAGGTAGTCAAAGGCGTCTGGTTGTGACGACTGCGCTTAGCGTATAACTCATCAACGATAAACTGACGAAACCATTGGTGAAACGGGTCTTTATGGAGACGCGCATGCCAGAACATAATCACTTCCATGTCCGGTACCTCAAATGGAGGTGGCAACACCACAAAATCATCTTGGTTGACGTACCTTTTTATAAAATGCTGTGGTACCAAAATTATATGATCAGTATTAGCGATGATCCCGAGTGCCGCAAAGAAGTGAGAAACCCGCACCGCTATGTCGCGCTGTAAACCCTGCGTTTTCAGTAAACGATCGACTTCGGTCAAACCATGTCCGGTCGAACTGATAATAATGTGCTTCAGTGACAGATATTGCTTCAGGTTTATACCAGCAGCAAACGGATGTCCCCTTCGCACCAGTGCATACATCGGCTCACGTGCCATAACCCGCTGGTATATTTCGCCGCCAGAAATGTGGCCGCCACCAATAATCAGATCAACTTTATTCTGCTCGAGATCGCTGAGTGTATCTTTTGGCCATTCAAGTGCCGTCAGCTTAACCCCAGGCGCTGCGCTGGTCAGCATCGGTATCAGCCTCGGTAATATTGAATGGGTACCGTAGTCGGAAGTCGCCAGACGAACACTGCCAAGAAATCGTTGAGGATCAAAGGTCTGTGGCTGAAGCAGAGCTTCGGCCTGGCTCAACAGAGCATTCAATGGTTCAACCAACTCAATCGCTGCAGGAGTCAGTGTTAATTGCTTGCCAACACTGACCAACAGTGGGTCATCAAATGCCTGCCGCAAACGAGCGAGACTACGACTGACCGCAGACTGTGTCAGATTCAATTGCTGCGCTGCTCGGGTCACGTGGCATTCATCGAGCAACACCTTAAGGACCACCAGCGAGTTCATATCAAACTTTCGCAACAAACGTAAATCCATTAAGCAGCAACTCCATGATGATTCAGAATCATAGTAACAATATCAATTATGAATTTCACTTATCAATGTAATAACCCGACAATGGCACCATCGAGTAATCGGGAAAACAGTTTATGAATCAGGCTCTGTATAACAAAGAATTTGAAGTTCGCTGGGCAGACTGTGATGCAAACAATCATATGCGCCACAGTGCGTATGCTGATATGGCCGCTCATGCCCGAATTGGCTATCTTACTGAAATAGGCATCGGTCCAGAGTGGCTCAGCGAGAACAACGCAGGCCCGGTGCTATTCAAAGAAACGACAGAGTATTTTCGTGAAGTAAAAATGAACGAAGTGCTATCCATTACAGTCGAGGCCGGAGAACCAACGGGTTCTGATAAGACCGTCACTCTGGTCAACAACATCTACAAAGAAAGCGGCGAACTGGCAGCACGCGTCAGTGTATTGTTTGCCTGGATGGACATCATAGCGCGAAAGGTAATCGTGGTACCGGAAAAAGTCCGTCAAGCAGACGCCTTCAGGAATCCAGACGAAACAGCGCAGCCATAGCAACCAAAAATTTCAAATAATAAAAGTGGTCATTTTAAACTGTGTTAATAAATGAATCAGGTTCAATCTGATTCTAATGCGGGGCATCCGGTAATGAATCGTTTTGACTTGTAAAACTCATTCGGAAAATAAGTTCACATAAAAAGGAATAATGACGTTATCGCGATAATACTAAACCACGAATAACAGAATTCGTGCATTCGCAATTCCAACCTATCATTCTCAGTCATTCATTAATTTGTAGCAGATTAAGGTGATTTAAATGCAAATAGCTATAGTACTTTACCAAGGAATTACCGCTCTTGACGCAGTAGGCCCTTACGAAGTTTTGCGCTTTATTCCCGATGCAGACATACGATTTGTAAGTGATAAACCACAACCGATCACGACAGATAGTGGCGTATTGGTTATGGGAGCAACACATTCCTATTCAGAAACCCTTAATCCAGATATTGTCTTAGTCCCAGGGTCATCCGCTAATACAACGACAGCCATGGCCGATGGTAAACTGATCGAATGGCTGCAATCTGTTCATCAAACAACGAAGCTGACTCTTTCTGTGTGTTCCGGTGCCTTAGTTCTCGCTGCGGCTGGGATTATTGAAGGAAAGCCAGCAACAACACATTGGATAGCCCAGAAAAAGCTAAGCGCATTCGGAGCCTACCCACAACCGAATGAAAGAATCGTACAATCCGGAAAAGTCATCACAGCTGCTGGAGTATCTGCAGGTATCGATTTGGCTTTATCAATCGTACAGGAGCTCTATGGTAAAGAAAGAGCCGAGATTATTCAGCTTCTTATAGAGTACGACCCAACTCCCCCAATAGACTCAGGCCACCCCACTAAAGCGTCAAAAAATGTTTATAACCTGGCAAAGTTGCAAATGATAAACGAAGCAAAAAATCGAAGAAACATGTTGTCAATCCCTTTGATACTATGGCGCCATACAATAAAGAGGGTGCGAAATAAAATCGCAAAAAGCAGAATCTGAGATAATTCTCGTCAGGATCGTATGATCGCAACTTACAAAACCATTCCGTAATAAAAATCAACCATCAAAAAATGTAATAATCAAAGGAGCTTACATGCTGATTACAGGTGCTTTTATAGCAATATTTTTAGGCTTTGTGCATTCTTATCTTGGTGAACGCTATATTCTGATCCGGCTATTTAGACAGGATTTACCAAAGCTACTTGGTGATGACTGGTTTACTAAGAGAATTCTTAGATTTGCCTGGCATTTAACAACCGTGGCCTGGTTTGGCTTCGCAGGTATTCTGTTCATTCTCTCCAACCCCGGCGAACATATTCAGAGGCAAATACTGATGGTTATTGCAGCTGTATTTTTAGTGAGTGGTGTTTTTTCAGCGGCTTTTACCAAAGGCAAACATGTTTCCTGGATATTTTTCTGGGCAATCTCCGGCCTTAGTTTATATGTCGCCCTAAGCAGTTAACGGGTTATTATTCAATCAGGCAAACTGACGCTGAATGATTCCGCTATATCACCGATAACACGTATCATAACGAAGGCACCGCGAAGATTCAGTCATGAGCAACTTCGGGGTGCGCTTCACATCAGAGTCTATTAACGAACGCGTCAGGCTACTTCAGCCATGAAATATCAGTTCGTCACCTTTCACATCGGCTCTTATGGTTTGTCCGGCAACAAATTTTCCGCCGAGAATATCCTGTGCCAATGGATTTTCGATCCATTGTTGAATCGCACGTTTCAGAGGACGGGCGCCAAACACCGGATCGTAACCGACATCCACCAATTTACTGATGGCGGCGTCGGTAAGTTCCAGCGACAAATCACGTTCACGCAGTCGTTGATGCAGCAATTGCAACTGGATCTCTGCAATTCCACGTATCTGTTCTTTCTGCAGTGGATGGAACACCACAGCCTCATCGATACGGTTAATAAATTCTGGGCGGAAGTGAGTTCCGACAATTCCCATCACCGCCTCACGCATGTCTTCATAATCAGGCGCACTGCCCTCGTCCGCTGACGCACCGGCCAAAGTTTGAATGACATCAGAACCCAGGTTAGAGGTCATCACTAATACGGTGTTTTTGAAATCGACTTTACGACCCTGCCCATCGGTCAGCTGACCGTCATCCAACACCTGTAACAGGATATTAAAAACATCCGGATGGGCCTTTTCCACCTCATCGAGCAGAATCACGGAGTACGGTTTACGACGCACGGCTTCGGTTAAATACCCCCCCTCTTCATAACCGACATAACCCGGAGGTGCGCCAATTAAGCGGGCAACTGAATGCTTCTCCATGTATTCCGACATATCAATACGCACCATGGCGTCTTTACTGTCGAACAAGAAAGTGGCCAGCGCCTTACACAACTCGGTTTTACCAACACCGGTTGGCCCAAGAAACAGGAACGAACCGTTCGGGCGATTCGGATCACTTAAACCAGCGCGAGAACGACGCACCGCATTGGATACTGCAGCAATTGCCTGCTGCTGACCAACGACAGAATCATGCAGCACCTGCTCCATACGCAATAGTTTATCGCGTTCACCCTCCAGCATTTTTGTTACCGGTACGCCAGTCCATTTAGATACTACTTCTGCAATTTCATCTTCAGTCACCTTATTACGCAACAGACTGAATTCCTGAGCGCCAGCTGCTTCTGCTTCGTTAGCGGAGGCCAGTTTTTTTTCCAACTCAGGAATGGTGCCATACTGCAGTTCCGACATTTTCTGCAAATCACCGCCGCGACGCGCGGCTTCTAGGTCAAGCTTGGCTTGCTCCAGCAGCTCTTTGGACTTCGATGCACCTTCGAGCAATGCTTTTTCTTTCTTCCATACTTCTTCTAATTCAACGTAGGCGCTACCAGCTTTATTAATTTCCTCATTGAGGCCCGATAAGCGCTTACGTGCCGCATCGTCTTTTTCTTTTTTAAGGGCTTCCCGCTCAATTTTCAGCTGAATTAAACGACGCTCCAGTTTATCCATTTCCTGCGGTTTGGAATCAATTTCCATGCGAATCACAGAAGCCGCTTCGTCAATCAGATCGATGGCTTTATCCGGCAGCTGACGATCGGTGATATATCGCTGTGAGAGTTTAGCGGCGGCAATAATAGCGCTATCCGTAATCTGTACACCGTGATGCACTTCGTAACGTTCCTTTAAGCCACGCAGAATGGCAACCGTATCTTCTTCAGACGGTTCATCCACCAGCACTTTCTGAAAACGGCGCTCCAGTGCGGCGTCTTTTTCGATGTATTCACGGTATTCATCCAGCGTGGTGGCACCAACGCAATGCAACTCGCCACGCGCCAGTGCTGGCTTAAGCATATTGCCCGCATCCATCGCACCGTCGCCTTTACCAGCGCCAACCATGGTATGCAATTCGTCGACAAACAAAATGATGCGACCGTCGTGCTTGGCAACGTCTTTTAATACCGCTTTTAATCGCTCTTCAAACTCTCCACGATATTTGGCACCCGCGACCAGCGCCCCCATATCCAATGAAAGGATACGCTTGTCCTTCAGGTTTTCAGGCACTTCGCCGTTAATGATGCGCTGCGCCAGGCCCTCAACCACCGCGGTTTTGCCAACGCCAGGCTGACCGATGAGTACCGGATTATTTTTTGTTCGGCGTTGCAATACCTGAACGGTACGACGAATCTCGTCGTCCCGACCAATCACCGGATCCAGCTTGCCTTGCTCAGCCCGTTCGGTCAGATCGATGCAATATTTATCCAACGACTGACGATTATCTTCGGCATTGGCATCGCTGACGGCATCGCCACCCCGCATGTCTTCAATCGCATTTTCTAGAGCTTTGGCGTTCAAACCGACATCGGTCAGTACTTTGCCTGCGGCACCTCTGTCCTGAAGAGCGACTAATAGAAATATCTCACTCGAGACAAACTGATCACCGCGTTTTTGCGCGTCTTTATCAGCCAGGTTGAGTAATCGCCCCAGCTCCTGAGCTAATTGAATGTTGCCATCCGGCGAACTGACGATTGGCTGGTCATTCATTACTGCACGCAGCGCACGTTCAAGTTCCGACACATTAACGCCAGCGCGGCGAATAACATCCTTAATGGAGCTACTGGTTTGTTCCAAAAGTGCCAGCAGTACGTGCACCGTATCAATCTGATTGTGGTCCTGACCCAATGCCAGGCTCTGACTCTCGGCCAGTGCATTCTGTAAACTGGTAGTCAAACGATCCATACGCATAATTCACACACTCCTCTTATCGATCGACTTCATCATAATTTCTCTGCCTGAAACATATCTGCGGATTAATTAATTAATTTCAAGACTTTTAATGGAAACTTTATTTTTTCTAATCATTACAGCCACTGCAGGATGCCGCGATGCAAAAAGTCGTGACAGGATGCTTTATAATCCCGACTTTGTATTCTTTATCTACCTCTTATATTGCCCCGCTTCATTGAATTTAAAGACCCAGAGGTCGTATTCACGAGGTAAATCATCCGGAGCTTCCTGTGTCAGACCACCCAGCCGCCCATTCAGTCAGTCACGCCAAGCGCGACGCCATACGCACGGGTGCTCTATTTTTGATCGGCGGCGAAGCCTTGCTGGCTGTCATGGGTGCGCTGATTAAATATGTGTCAGATGAGCTGTCGACCGAACAAATTGTCTTTTTCCGAAATCTGGCCGGACTCATCATTCTGATTCCATTGATTCTGCGCCAGGGTCCGTCATTGCTGAAAACCCGAGTCTGGCACTGGCACCTGATGCGCGGTCTGGTCGGCGTAACCGCCATGTATTGCTACTTCTGGGCAATTGCTAACATGCCATTAACCGAAGCATTTCTGGTAAAACTCTCCAGCCCCCTGTTTATGCCTCTGATCGCCTGGGTATGGCTGTCAGAAAAGTCAGGCAAAAATAGTCTGCTGGCTCTGCTCGTGGGTTTTACCGGCGTGGCGTTTATTCTTCGTCCTGGCGGTGATGAAGGCTTCTCTTACGTGGCATTAGTCGGTCTGTTGGGGGCATTTCTGGCTGCCCTCGCCAAAGTAACGATTCGCAAATTATCGGTAACCCGCGAACCAAGCCAGCGAATTGTGTTTTATTTCGGTGTGATTGCAACCACGGTGTCGTTGCCCGCCGCTTTGACAAACTGGAACCCGGTGCCGCCGTCTTACTGGGCACTGTTATTGGTGCTGGGTGCCGTTGCCACCTTTGGCCAGCTGGCACTCACTAAAGCTTACAAGATTGCCCCAACCGGCAGTGTCGGCGTTTATGCGTACAGCGCGGTTGTTTACGGCGCGTTTATGGGCTGGTTATTCTGGGATGAGATACCTCTATGGAGCACCTGGATAGGCGCAGCTCTGATCATCAGTTCTGGGCTTATCAATTTGCGTAGGTAGCGGTAATTCCCTGCGATTATTTCCTCTAAATTAATACTGAATGGCGAGAAACCGGTAGGAAATAACAAAAAACAACGTCATTGTTTCCTGGAAATACAATATAGTAAATATAATCACAACGTTTATCTGAATGAGTCAACAATCATGTCTCGTATCGATTCCCTGCAAACCTTCGTCTCCGTCGTGCGTTCGCGTAATTTTACCTCGGCAGCTGATTCACTGGGTGTAACCCCGTCTGCTGTCAGTAAGCAGATCAGTGGACTGGAAGAGCGACTGGGGGTTCGCCTGCTCAACCGCACCACCCGCTCAGTCAGCCCGACCGAAGCGGGTCAGATGTTTTACCAGCATTGCGAGAACATCCTTGAATCCATTACTGAAGCCGAAAAGCTGGTCACTGACTTTGATGTGACGCCGCGGGGCCGATTGCGAATCACCGCCATGTCAAACTTCGGTCGCCGCGAGCTGGCTAGAATTTTCAATGATTTTTCCGAACAGTTCCCGGATATCAGCTTCGAACTGCACATCTCAGATCGCCCGCTGGATATCGTAAAGGAGGGCTATGACTTTGCTTTGCGTATCGGCACGCTGGAAGATTCGCGTTTAATCGCAAAGCCAGTAGCAGAGCAAAAGATTGCCATTTGTGCCTCACCAGAATACCTAAACCGCTGGGGAACACCGCAAACCTTCGAAGATATCAACCAACACCGCATCCTGGTCGTTGCCAATGCCGAATACGCCCGCATCAACTGGTTGCGTCAGTTTGAGAAAGATCACGGTTTTACCTTACAAAACATCGAGCGGAAGTTAACCGTTAATGACATTGACCTTGTCTATGAAGCCTGCCTGAAAGGCATGGGGATTACCGCATTACCAACTTACATAGCCGAACGTCATCTGGAGAATGGTGAATTGGTGCAACTGTTTACCGAAGTGGAGATACCGGTTAGAACCATCAAGGTAGTGTTCCCGCAAAACCGCTATTTAGCTAATAAAAGTCGGGCGTTTCTCGACTTTATTACCAACTACTTCAGCGATGAAATTCAGCAATAAAAAACCCGCCAGCGATGCCGCGGACGGGTTACATCATCTTTATTACCGATCAGTCAACTTCAGCGATCGGCTCTAACAAGTTGAGCTGTCTTGGAGCACAGCGTTCCAGGAATATCTTCGGAATACGGGCAATCTTACGCTCGTCGTAGTCAAAGAAAACAATACCGGTTTTCGCCTTAGCGACTATTTTATCTTCGGCGTGATTTTCAACCTGATACACCACATCACAACCGTATTTGTTAAAGTCGTGCAGTCCCACGCGAATGGTTAAGAGTTCACCGACAAAAGATTCCGCCATAAAGGAAACCACCACGTCGGTGACCATGATTCCCAAACCGGCAATATTAAACTCACCGAAATCATGTTCACGCATAAAGCGCAAGCGTGCTTCGTGCAGTAAAGACACCATCCGGTCGTTACCGACATGGTTGCCGTAATTGATATCTGACACCCGAACATCCAGCACTGTACTGAAGCTGAAACAATCCGGTAAATCGAGCTTAACTCGCGCCACAAGCTACTCCGTTATTTGAATTTATCTTTCCGATGCCGGTCGAAGATGGACTAATCTGTCTTTATTCGGTGATTGGTCTGAAGGGCCTAAGTCAATACGGTGTGTAAGGCTTTGTAAAAGGCCCGACAGTAACATGAAGCAAAGATGACAGCCCTGTCGAGATACCGTAGCATCAAGGGGCGGCATGATACCCGTGCTCAGGTGTCAGCACAAACAACAATAAGGAATTATGGCGACAACTATGCGTTTTACTTTTATCAGCAAAGCATCAGCCTTTTTACTGACAACACTTTTGTCATTGAGTGCATCAGCCACCATCGAAAGCATTGAGCCTGGAACTCCTTTCAAGAAACTGGAACCAAGTCGCAACCATTCGCTGACCAGCCAGCAAATCATGCAGAACCTGCTGCGCAACCATTACGCCCATCAACGCCTGGACGACAAAATGTCGTCTAAAGTTCTGGATATTCTGCTGGAAGACATCGACAGCACGCGCAGTTATTTTCTTGCTGGCGACGTGCAAGAGTTTGAAAAATACCGTAAAGAACTGGATGACGCCCTGGCACGCAGTGATATGCGTCCTGGCTTTCTGATTTTTAACCGTTTTCAACAACGAGTTTCTGAGCGCTTATCGTTTTTAATGACGGAATTAAAAGCCAATGCAAAAGCGTACCGGTTTGATCAGGACGAATCGCTGGAACTGGATCGAGAAGAAGCTCAATGGGCAACCAGCCAGGCTGAACTGAACGAGTTGTGGCGCAAACGTCTTAAAAACTCGATGCTGAATTTAAAACTGGCAGGCAAAGAAAAAGACGACATTATTGAACTGTTAACTAAACGTTATCAGAATCAGCTGAACCGGGTACATCAATCCAAACCGGAAGATGCCTATCAAACCTTTATGAACGCCGTGACGCGTTCATTTGATCCACACACTCAGTACTTTTCTCCGCGTAATACCGAGAACTTTAATATCAATATGAGCCTGTCATTGCAGGGGATCGGTGCGGTATTACAAACCGAAGACGAACATACCAAAGTCGTGCGCCTGGTTCCGGCAGGTCCGGCAGATAAAGCTGGTAATCTGGAACCTGCGGATAAAATTGTTGGCGTCGGCCAAAATGCCGATGGCGAGATGGTTGATGTGATCGGCTGGCGCCTGGATGAAGTGGTTGATTTGATTCGTGGTACCAAGGGAACCACAGTCCGACTGGAAATCCTGCCAGCCAGTGGCAATGGCAGTGAAAGCAAAGTCGTTTCGATTGTTCGTGATGAGGTTAAGCTGGAAGAGCAATCAGCTCAGAAAGATATTATTGAATTACAAGACGGCAATTCAGAAAACCCAACAGTACGCAAAGTAGGCGTTATTGATATCCCAACCTTCTACATTGATTTCCAGGGCCGTATGGAAAACAAACCGGATTATCGCTCAACCACCCGCGATGTCGCCAAACTGATTCAGGAGTTAAAAGTTGAAGGCGTTGAAGGCCTGATTATCGATCTTCGTAACAACGGCGGTGGTTCGCTGGAAGAAGCCATTCACCTGACGGGTCTGTTTATTCCCACCGGCCCGGTAGTTCAGGTTCGCAGTATTCGTGGTCATGTTGAAGTTCTGAAAGATCAGGACCCAGAGGTATTATATGATGGCCCGATCACCGTTCTGGTGAATCGCTTAAGTGCATCGGCATCGGAGATCTTCGCTGGCGCGATTCAGGATTATGGTCGCGGCATCGTTGTGGGCGGCCAGACCTTTGGTAAAGGCACCGTACAATCGCTGCGTCGTTTACACCACGGCCAATTGAAGATTACCCAGGCTAAGTTCTACCGCGTTTCCGGAGACAGCACTCAGCATCAAGGGGTGATCCCTGATATTTTGTTCCCATCACTGTTCGATAAAGACAAAATCGGCGAAAGTGCCCTGGACGAAGCACTGGCCTGGGACACCATCCGTCCGGCGGAACATAAGAAAAGTGGCGAAGTAAATCGTCTCGTGCCGTCACTACGGAATAAACATCATCAACGTATCGCCGATAACCCCGACTTTCAGTTTATGCGCTCACAAAAGGCATTAATTACCGAACTGCGTGATAAAACTCAGGTATCTCTGAACGAAAAAGTCCGCAAGGAAGAACGTCAAGCCAATGATGATCGTCGTTTAGCACTGGAGAATACCCGCCGCAAAGCCAAAGGGCTGGAACTGCTCGATAGCCTGGAGGATGACGAAGAGAAAGAAACCTCTCAGTCCGGCAAGGATAAGAAATCCACCGATCAAGCTGACAACAAACAAAACGGCGACACAGATACCAAAGATGAGGCAACGGCTAAAGACGGATCTGAAACCGATGATGAAAAGAAAGACGAGGAAGAAGACGCCATACTGGTAGAGGCCGGTCAGATTCTGCTCGACTATATTCAACTGAGCAGCCCAAATCAAAAGGCGGCGATTGCCCAACGCCTGAATTAATTTCAATGTTGATTAACTTCATTAAAAGCGCTCATCGTTGAGCGCTTTTTTGTGCCTGCGGAATTTTAAAGCGTAAGCAATTTCAAACAGTTGTTTGAAATATACCCGGCGCTCTGCCATCATCGACCAACTAAAACTAAGCGCAGACAACAAGAGATCAGCTTATGTATCAGGATATCGACTACAGCCTGGAAAACGGCATTGCTTTAATCACGATCAATCGCCCAAAAGTACTGAACGCGATTCGTGTACAAACCTACAAAGATGTGATTGCCGCACTGCAGGAAAGTGAAAAGAATAACGATGTAAAAGTAATTGTGATCACCGGTGCCGAAGGCAAGTTTACGGCGGGGAATGATCTGCGCGACCTGCTTCCAGACGGAGATCTGGCTGGTGTTCAACAAGGTGTTGCCGGTATTTTTGACACGTTGGCTGCCATGGAGAAGCCACTGATTTTAGCTCAGGAGGGCGTTGCTGTTGGTATTGGAGCCAATCTGCTGTTGCACGCCGATTTAGCCTACGCAGGCAACAGTATCCGCTACAGCCTGCCGTTTGCCAAAATTGGGGTTGCTGCCGAGGGTGCTTCTTCGGTGATGCTGAAGGAAGCCATTGGTGCTAAAAACGCCGCCGATCTGCTGTTCACCGGCCGTTTCTTTAAAGCGGCCGAAGCAGAAAAATGGGGGCTGATCAATGCCGCTGTTGAAGACGGTACGGCATTAGAGCACGCGATGAAAGCAGCACAAGCATTACTGAAAAACTCTCAGGATGCTTTGCGTGCCATTAAACAGCTGGGGAAAGCCGAAGGTCACCGTGAGCGCGTAAACGCCGCTGTGGAAGCTGAGATGGTCGCATTCTCCGCCTTGTTGCAAACTCCAGAAACGCAGATGCGCATCAATCACGTGCTGAAAGGCGGCAAGTAAGCCTTATCCATCAGGACAAAAGGCGCTGATTGTCAGCGCCTTTTTAATACCAGTCTTTTCGACCAAACCGTTTACCTTCAAAACAATCATCACGATGACAAGTCAATGATTTTTTAGTGTCATTAATTGTCGATACATTTGCAAAAGTTTGCCAATTCTTCACAAAAACTATCTTTCCTCAGCTCTGCTCCCGGCGTAGTCTCAATTGTGAAACGTTCAGGAGGAATACCAATGCATATTGAAATTCAATCACGCAACGTTAAGCTGACTCGCGGACTGCGTAGATTATTGAATAGACGGGTTGAGTTTGCATTTAACCGTTTTAAAGACAGAATACAGAGAGTAAAAATTCAGCTCAGTGACATCAATGGACAGAAAGGCGGCCTTGATAAAGAATGCCAATTCCACCTGACGTTACCTGACCAACCCGATGTGATCGTTAAAGGCACCTCAGATAAACTTGAAAGTGCCATATCCACAACAGCAACCCGAAGCGCCAAGACACTGGCACGCAAACTGAAACGCAAACCTTCGTTTACAGCCCTGAAATACAACACTGTCGATGCCTGACCTCTCTCAAACTCGCCATTGGAGCATGATTGCTTCAATGGCTGATGAGTCTGCCCTGCGGGCGGCTATTATTTATTGCCGGACACCAAGAACCGAACGCAACTGCGCATCAGAAAACATGTAATTCCATAGTTTATCCAGGACTTCATTCACCCACTGCTGGTTATACTCCGCATTGGGGGATGCGGCCAAACGGCGACGTTCGTTAACAGTAAACGGTTTGGTGAATTTCTCTGCCTCAGTGATCACTGTTAACTGTAGCTCCATTTCCATGCCACATTGATTAACCAGAACCCCCTCGTTACAGCTGAAATCAAATTGATTTATATCCAGTTGCACTTTAATTGGTTGCAATGGACTTGATCCACCAAAACCCAGTTGTGCTAGTGAACCCTGCAAGCGTCTGGTAAGTGTGTCAGATAAATCCTGTTGCACCAGCAAAGGAGAATTTTCCGGCAAACGTCCGCCACGGTGACCAATGCGCTTGCCCTGCTGCAAACGCTGATCAACCACACGCACCAGCGCATCTCTTTGTGGACTTATGGTACCTGCGGTGATTGGGTAGTTCTCGTTCAACTCAATGGTTTGTGGTGCCAGAACACAACCGCTTAACGACAGTAATGCCAGACTTGTTGCCATCAATTTACCCATTAGGGATATCCTTTTCAGCACGTTTAAACACCCAGGTATCGGCATTAGAATCTTCGCCACTGAAGCGGTATCCAGCAATATCAAACGCTTTTAATTCTTCTACGTTGTCTATGCCGTTTTTCATTATGTATGCAGCCATCAAACCACGCGCCTTTTTCGCATAGAAACTGATGATTTTATACTGACCATTTTTCTCGTCTTTAAATACGGGCGTAATTAAATCACCCTGTAATTGCTTCTGTTTTACCGACTTAAAGTACTCATTGGACGCGAGATTAACGATGGTTTTATGGCTGTGTGTTTCAAGCTCGGTATTCAACGCATCAGTAATAATGGTGCCCCAAAATTCGTAAAGGTTTTTACCACGTGGATTCTCAAGCTTGGTACCCATTTCCAGACGGTACGGCTGAATTAAATCCAATGGCCGCAATAAACCGTACAAACCGCTGAGAATACGTAAATGTTGTTGCGAGAACTCCAGCGTCTGCTGGCTGAAAGTTTCGGCTTCCAGACCTGTGTATACATCACCTTTAAAAGCCAACACCGCTGCCTTGGCATTGTCTGCAGTAAACGGCAGCAGCCAGTCGTGATAGCGCTTTACATTCAGCTCAGACAATGCCGGGCTGAGTTTCATTAATGCGCCAACTTCGTCTGGAGAATAGGGTTTTAACACATCCACCAGTGCCGCAGAATGATCCAGAAAATCAGCCTGGGTTGCAGTTTTAGTGGTCGGTGGCGTGTCAAAATCCAATGTTTTAGCAGGCGACAACAAAGTCAGCATAACAACATATCCTTCTTAATAACCCGGTCGGGAAGCAATTCGTTAAGATGGACGATATCATACCAGTCCTGTCGCTCTGCCTGAATCCGTTAACCGGCGAAAAACCATGAAGTGTATTAATCGACCCGATTACATCAGCCTATGTTTCGATCAACCGCAGCAGATACTCAGCTCTGCGGTATTCAACGGAGGCTTCGGCGAGGCGCACTCGCTGTTAAACCTAAAGGTGAACCAATACGCCAAACCACCATTTGAGCCACCGGCACAAACCCTGAGTGCCAAGGCCCGCGAGTTGCAGCTACCGCTGCCGGTAACCGCAATGATGACCGCAGCATCAATGAAGTCGCTGCGTCATCGAAAAATATGCATTGCCAACCATACCGTTCAGGCCTGGGTAACCTGCGGTTTGAGTAATCTGTTGCGACCAGGTGACCCGGTTCAGGAAGTGACGGACATACCGGAACACGGCACTATTAATATCTGGCTACACTGCGGCACACCATTAACACCAGCAGCACTGGCCGAAGCGCTGATTCTGCTGACCGAAGCGAAAACAACGGCGGTTCGAGACTTTCAGCTCAAAAGTCGCGAAACCGATCGGGATGCCAGTGGCACCGGTACCGACAGTCACGCTGTACTCTGCCCCATTGCAGTAAAAAATACCCGCGCCAGTGAATATTGCGGTAAACACACACAACTGGGTGAAGCCATCGGTTTGGCGGTTTATCAAGCTGTGAGTGAGTCCATTCAGGCCTGTCTAAACAACCTTAAGGCATGATCCAACCTACCGTGCTGATTTCCCACCCAAATTGGGTAACCCAATGGCAGTTCAGGCCATTTCATAACGCCTCTTGTGCCAATGAGGCATTCCTCAAGCCTTGCGACACTGTATGACGACTGACCTGCATCGGTGTTGTTTCATTGACTCCCGGCAAGGTGTTACAAATAACGTGTTAGAAACAAAATGTGGCGTCGGGTATGCACACAGCACAATCGCAACCGGCAGTGTCAGTCAGCAGATAAAGTTAATAACCAGAAACAATAAATCCTGTAACAACAAACCGAACAACAAAAGGGCGTTTTCATGGCAAAAGATATTCAGGGTCTGGGTCTCGGCCTCGCCAGCAAATTTGCTGGCAGCCAATTTGCAGAAAAATACAAGCTGCGTAAATCTGCAGAGAAGATGGCTTACCTGTCGACCAAAACGGGTTTTAAAATGGCAGGAGAGTTGTTGAAACGCGCCAACAATAAGAAAAAAGTCGACAATAATATGTTGTTGCCAGCACCCGCCAAAAAAAATGTGTTATTCGATCTGAGCCTTACTGAAGAGCAACAGATGATCAAAGACACGGTACGTGCTTACACTACCGATGTCATCCGAGACCTGGCTCTGGATGCGGATGAAAACAAGGCCCTGCCGCAAGACTATCTCACCAACCTGATGGACATCGGCCTGAACTATTTTTCAGTACCAGAGGCATTAGGAGGTGCGGCACAAAGTTATAGCCCCACCACCAGCGCCATCATTGCAGAAGAGCTGGCGTGGGGAGATATGGGGCTGGCGTACGCGGCACTGGCACCCACTGCGGTCGCCAACGCCATTGTTCGTTGGGGCACGGCAGAACAAAAGAAAAATTATCTGCCGCGGTATCTGGAAGAGACGCCGGTTAAAGCGGCAATCGCAGTTCAGGAAGCGCATCCATTATTCGATGCCAATAAACTGAGTTGCAGCGCCAAGAAAACCAAAAAAGGATATCTGATCAACGGCCAGAAAACCCTGGTGCCGTTTGCTGGCGATGCCGATTTATATCTGGTTGCAGCCATGCTGAAAGGCAAACCTGCGGTCTTTATTGTGCCGGGTAAAAGTGCCGGTATTCACTTTAAAAAAGTACCAGCCATGGGGTTACGTGGTGCAACCACCGGCCAACTGACCTTAAAAAATGTTGAGCTGGCCTCGGACGCATTGTTAGGCAGTGAAGGGTTCAGCGCCTCACCATCCAACTACCAGGAATTTATCGATCTGGGGCAATTACATTGGTGTGCGCTGGCCATTGGTACCGCTCAGGCTGCGCTGGATTACGTAATCACCTACTGTAATGAACGAGAAGCCTTTGGCGAACCCATCAGCCACCGTCAGTCGGTTGCATTTTTGATTGCTGATATCGGTATTGAACTGGATGCCATGCGCCTGTTGACGTGGCGTGCGGCAGCTTTGGCAGAAGAAGGGAAATCGTTCCATCGCGAAGCGTTTCTGGCACATACCTTGTGCGCCGAAAAAGCCATGAAAATTGGTACCGATGCGGTCCAATTGCTGGGCGGCCATGGCTTTACCAAGGAACACCCTGCTGAACGCTGGTATCGGGATTTACGGGTACTGGCCTGTAACACCAGCGGCATGCACCTGTGATTGAAAGTAACTGCATTGCCGTAACAGGGTTCACAGTCGGTCGGGATGGCTTAGGTATTTATTGAAGCATCCCCCTTACTGAATAACAGCTCACACAGATCAAATGAGTGCCCTTCTCTGGCGAATGCGTTAACCCTTCATAGGTGTTTAAGAAAAAGAATTAATAGGAATAAAAGAAATGATTAATTTAGAAGTTCCAAAAAAGTTTCAGCCGTTGGTAAACCAGGCGCGTCAGGTTGCGGAAAATGTCTTCCGTCCTATTTCACGTAAATACGATGCCAGCGAGCATGCCTATCCGGTAGAACTGGATATGCTCGCCGCCATTATGGATGGTATGAACGACGCGGTGGCGCAAACCGGTATCGGTGAAGGCGCTGGCGCTGGTAAATTAAAACAAGACGCTAAAAAATCGGAAGGTATTCAGAATGGTACCAACCTGTCGACGGTTCTTGGACTGCAGGAGCTGTGCTGGGGTGACGTCGGTTTATCTCTGACATTGCCGCGTCAGGGGTTAGGTAACGCAGCCATTGCCGCTGTGGCTAACGATGAGCAAATGGCTCGATTTGGTCATAAGTGGGCCGCCATGGCAATTACTGAACCCGGCTTTGGTTCTGACTCCGCGGCAGTGCGCACCACCGCGGTTAAAGATGGTGATGACTACATCATTAACGGTGAGAAAATCTACGTCACGTCTGGAGAACGAGCTGATGCGGTAGTGGTATGGGCCAGTGTCGATCGCTCATTGGGCCGGGCTGCGATTAAATCGTTTGTCGTAGAAAAAGGCACCCCGGGTATGGAAGTAGTACGATTGGAAAAGAAGCTGGGTATTAAAGCATCGGATACCGCGGCTATTGTATTCAGTGATTGTCGTGTGCCCGCAGCCAACCTGCTGGGATCACCAGAGGTCAATGTCGAGAAAGGTTTTGCCGGTGTTATGCAGACCTTCGACAATACGCGCCCGGTGGTTGCCGCCATGGCAGTGGGTGTAGCCAAAGCATCCATTGATCGTACCCGTGAAATTCTCAGTAAAATGGGCGTAAAGGCCGACTATGCAACATCGGTAAAAAATGCCAGCCAAATAGAAGCGACGTTATATCGCTACGAGGCCGAATGGGAAGCATCACGATTGTTAACCCTGAAAGCTGCTTGGATGGCAGACAATGGTAAGCCGAATTCAAAAGAAGCATCAATGGCAAAAGCCAAAGCAGGCCGTGTAGCCAATGAAATTACTCTCGGGTGTGTCGAGTTACTGGGCACTCTGGGTTACTGCGAAGATGAGTTGCTGGAAAAGTGGGCGCGTGATTCAAAAATCCTCGATATTTTTGAAGGCACACAACAGATACAGCAGTTAATTGTCGCACGACGACTGTTAAATAAATCCTCTGCTGAGCTGAAATAAACTGCGATTACAAGCCTCTGTCTGTCCTCGCACAGGCTTTACGTATTTCTGCTATAGGCTTTAACAAAAGCCTATGGCAGACTCGTTTCTATACTGAAAAAACTCATCCCCCAGCTAAAACAACAATAAAAGGATCTGCTATGTCTGATGCTGCAAAAACCGTTTCTTTAGGGAATATTGTTAGTCAATTAATACGCCAGCTTCCGGATATGCCTACCACCCTAAAAGGGGTAGCAGCTCTGGCAGGTACGAAACCGAATAAAAACAAGTCCATTGGTCTGTTGCTGGAAAAGCACGCAAAGAATCAGCCGAATCATATTGCTGTTCGCTATCAGTCGATCACTTACACCTACGGTGAATTAAATAAACAGGCCAATCGCCTGGCACATTTGATTGCCAGTCAGGGCGTGGGGATGGGTGATACTGTGGGTATTTTACTGGAGAATCGCCCGGAAACGTTAATCGCCGTATTAGCCACGGTAAAGCTGGGCGCTATCGCCAGTATGATGAACACCTCACAACGCGGTGAAGTGCTGTTGCACAGCATTACACTGGTGTCGCCCAAGTTGATGCTGGTTGGCGAAGAGATGCTGGAAAATATGGCCACGGTGGAACAACAGCTACCGGTTGAACTGACAACGCAACTTTATTACGTCAGAGACACGGGCCATAAAGAAGCCCCCGCGCACTATCAGGATATCGAACCACTCTGCGCACAGCACACAGGCGATAACCCCGCGTCCACCAAACAGGTAAAAATGCATCAACCGTGCTATTACATTTTTACGTCCGGTACGACAGGACTGCCAAAAGCGTCTGTTATGAGTCATTACCGCTGGCATAAATCGATGGCAGGAATGGGTCTGGCATCGATGAAACTGAAAAAAGATGACGTGTTGTATGTCTCCCTGCCGCTCTATCATAACAATGCCTTAACGGTTTCTCTGGCTGCGGTGTTGGGTGCCGGTGCCTGTATTGCCATTTCACGTAAATTCAGTGTCAGCCGCTTCTGGGATGAAGTTCGCGATTACGGAGCAACCGCGTTCTGTTACATCGGTGAATTGTGTCGCTACCTGCTAAACACACAACCAGCGGCCAATGATCAGGATCATAAAATCCGGGTCGTTATTGGTAACGGGTTACGTCCGGATATCTGGATGGAATTCAAACAGCGTTTTGGTATTCAACACATTAACGAATTTTATGGCGCCAGCGAATGCAACCTGGTGTTTACCAATGTCTTTAATCTGGATAAGACCGCTGGCTTCTGCCCCCTGCCTTACAACATTGTCGAATACGATATCGAACAAGATGCACCTGTGCGTAATAACAAGAACTACATGAATCCGGTAAAAGCAGGCAGCACCGGATTATTAATCACTGAGGTCAATGACAAACAGCCGTTTGAAGGTTATACCGATGAAGAAGCCACGAATAAAAAACTGTTTCGTGATGTGTTCAAAAAAGGGGATTGCTGGTTTAACACCGGAGACATGGTGTTAAATCAGGGTTACGGCCATATCGCGTTCGCCGACCGCCTGGGCGATACCTTCCGCTGGAAAGGCGAAAACGTTGCCACAACAGAGGTCGAATCGGTATTAATGGATTATCCCGACATTGAACATGCCGTCGCTTATGGTGTAGAAGTTCCCTACACCGATGGCCGTGCAGGCATGGCGGCCTTGACGCTGAACACTTCCGCAGACAAGGTCAATTGGGGCGCAGTCACCCGGCATCTGCGCGAAAAACTGCCCACCTATGCCATTCCTTTATTTTTACGTATCCGCGAACAGGAAGAGATTACCGGTACGTTTAAATACCGCAAAGTTGAGCTGAAAAAAGAAGCGTATCACCTTGATCAGGTGTCTGAGCCAGTACTGGTATTAGCCAATAAAGCGCCCAGCTACGAAGCGCTCAAAACCGATGCTGAAAGTCAGATTAACAGTGGTGAATTCGCACTCTGACCAGGTTCAAGACACGGTTCAGGAGAAGCGTCCCCCAGGCCAACACCATCAGAAAGGCCCAGCAGAATACAAATGGGCCTCGGACGGGGGACGACTCAGCAACATTAATAACATTATCTTTTGCAGAATCGCACAAAATCCTGACCAAGTGGTTACCCAGAAACGGAGAAAATTTGCCATCCAGCCTCAGTATTTGAGTGCTTTATGCTAGAATGCGCGCCTTTCAAATCTCAGCAGCGGTATCTGCAGATTGTCAGACACCCAGCCTGAGTTAAATACGCATTACACAGCAAAAGGTGTCTCCATGACTGTACCCGTCGGAATTATTATGGGCTCCAAGAGCGATTGGCCAACCATGCAACATGCGGCCGATATGCTGGACAAACTGGGCGTTGCCTACGAAGTCAAGGTCGTTTCGGCCCACCGCACTCCGGATTTGCTGTTTAGCTACGCCAAAGAAGCTCAGGGGCGTGGTATCAAAGTTATTATCGCTGGTGCTGGCGGTGCTGCTCACTTGCCCGGTATGGCGGCTTCACAAACGTCTTTACCTGTATTAGGTGTACCGGTTAAAAGCCGCGCGTTAAATGGTATCGATTCGCTGCTGTCGATTGCACAAATGCCGGGTGGCGTGGCCGTAGGCACCCTCGCTATTGGTGATGCCGGAGCTAAAAATGCCGGCCTGCTGGCAGCACAGATTCTGGCAACCTCGGATGATGAGCTGCTGAAACGGGTTGATGCTTTCCGCGCGGAACAAACCGAGACGGTATTGTCACAACCAGACCCTCGCGACGCTGAGTAATCTATCGACCCGATCAGGCGGCTATTGTGATGAGACACAGTCAGCCTGACCTCCCTATTCCATTGATGAGCAAACGAGACACCCGATGAAAATTGGTATCTTAGGAAACGGCCAGTTAGGCCAGATGTTAGAGTCCAGTGTTACCGATCTGAGTGATCTGGCAATCTCCCTGTACGATCTGCGCGCCCATGAAGAAGGTAAGCTGAACGCCTTTGTCAACGAGGTCGATATCGTTTCCTACGAAACCGAAAACATTCCGGCGCACATCGTGGAACTGCTGGAACCGGTTGAAGACAAGGTATTCCCGAGCCTGAAAGCACTCAAAGTATTCCAGAACCGTTTACTGGAAAAGAATGCGTTACGCGCTGCCGGTATCGATACCGCTGATTTCTGTGCGGTCAACTCGCTGGAAGACGTACACACCGCGATTGAAACCCTCGGTCTGCCGATTGTGATGAAAACCACCACCGAAGGTTACGACGGCAAAGGTCAGTTTGTATTACGCACTGCGGAAGATGCCGCCCCCGCCTGGAACACCATTGGCAACCGCGAACTTATCGCCGAAGCTTTCGTCCCGTTCCTGCGCGAAACCTCCGTGATCGCCAGTCGCGATCGCGACGGTAACGTTAACGTCTGGCCAATGACCGAAAACGTACACCACGAAGGCATCCTGCGTTATTCCCTGTATCCGGCCACGGGCCTGTCTGACGACAAAGCACAAATCGCAGAACGTTATATCCGTGACCTGGCCAACAGCCTGGATTATGTCGGCACCATGACCCTGGAGCTGTTTGAAACCGAACAGGGCCTGGTCGCCAATGAAGTGGCACCTCGCGTTCACAACTCCGGCCACTGGTCGATTGAGGGCGCCGAAGCCAGCCAGTTCCGTAACCATATGCTGGCGTTAAGTGGTAAACCACTGGGCAATACCGACTCCAAATACCCGGCAGTAGCCATGTTAAATGTGATTGGTGAAGAGGATTCTTCATTAAAAGCCGACAGCCTCAGCAACGCTTACCGTCACTCTTATGGTAAAGAAGCACGTCCGGCCCGGAAGCTTGGGCACATTACCGTCGTTGCCGACAGCGTTGAAGAACGTGACCTGACAATTGATGCCTTAGTCGACGTCATGCCGGAAGGTGTGTGGAATAAAGGGTAACTGAGGTAACATAACACCCGGTTAACCCAGTTATTTTGAGATTATTAGAGACAGTTGAGATGGCAAAATCTCTGCAAGAACAGCTTTTAGCGGCTGGCCTGGTCGACAAGAAAAAGGCCAAAAAGAACGCCAAAGCAATGAAAAAGCAGGAACACCTGCAACGTACCGGCCAGGAAAATGAGCTGGATGTTGCCAAGCAAAAAGCGGAACAAGCACGCCAGAAAAAGGCCGAGCAGGATCGCGAGCTGAATCTGAAGCGTGAAGAAGAAGCGCAGCAAAAAGCCATTCAGGCGCAGATTAAACAGCTGATTGATACCAACGCCATCCGCAGCGAAAAAGGCGACATCAAATACCAGTTTGTTGGCGCCGACAACAAGATCAAACAACTGTACGTTGATCAGGCCATCTGGGATCGCCTGAGTCGTGGTCAACTGGCAATTATTGCCCAGGGAAAAAGCCACGCGGTGATTCCCGTGCCGGTAACCGAGAAAATCCGTCAGCGTGATGAAAAACTCTTTATCTATATCGCAGAAAACCAGAGCGCCGAACTGGAAGAAGACGATCCGTATGCGGCATACCAGATCCCAGATGATCTGATGTGGTAACAGGAGCGAGCTCATGGAAAAACGAATGGTCGTGGCACAACTTGAGTGCCCTGCCCGTCAGGTACCTTCCGGCGTTCCGACTCTGATTCCGGCTGGCACCTTTGTCACCATCAATCAGGCGCTGGGCGGCAACTACACGGTAACGGTTAACGGCAATATGATGCGCGTTGATGGTACCGACGCTGCTGCACTGGGCCTGGAAGCGGAAGACATTCAGTTTGAAGACCGCGGTGATAACGCCGTTCATAAAGATCAGATTGAACAGGCACTACGTACGATTTTTGATCCGGAAATTCCGATTAACCTGCTCGATCTGGGTTTAATTTACGGCATTGATATCGACGGCAGCAAAGCGCATATCCGCATGACGTTAACCGCTCCGACCTGCGGCATGGGTCCGGTGTTAATTTCCGATGTAAAATACCGTGTGGCGAAAGTGCCGAATGTATCCGAGGTGGAAGTTGAACTGGTGTTTGATCCGCCCTGGAGCAAAGACATGATGACGGAAGAAGCCCAGCTGGAAGCGGGTTTGTTCTTCTGAGGCAAGCAAGTCTTTGATAAAAAAACAGCGGCGAGTTTGCCGCTGTTTTTTAGTTGTGATGCAGTCACCTTAACGACTCAGAAATCCAAATTCGCGATTATAAAAAGTCGTGCGTAGAAACCGTTATTTCCATACACCCTGCGTGGCAACGACACCCGCATAATCCAGAAATGAACGCGCTGGCCGACCGAGTATTGTCTCCACAGTATTCGTGATCGATTCATTGCGACCATCCAGTACGTTGACGAATAACTCATGAATTAACCAGGCCATATCATCCGCCATCCCATGCTGTTTGGCAGCTTCAAGGTAGGCGTCCACAGGCACCGGAATGAAGGCAATGTCACGATCCACAACCTGGCTGATGTGCCCGACGCAGTACTCAAATGTCAGTAGCTCAGGGCCGGTAACTTCAAACAACTGATTCTGTAATGCCGGATCGGTTAACGCAGTAACCGCAACGTCGGCGATGTCATCCACATCAATAAAAGGCTCTGTTGCGTTCGGCTGTGGCAGCACCAGCTCACCCGCTTGGATACCGTCGAGCATAAAGCTCTCACTGAAGTTCTGCATGAACCAGCTGGCACGCACAATATTCCAGCTCAGGCCGCTATTGATGACCGCGTTTTCTGCCCGCTGCGCCCCATCCTCGCCACGACCCGATAATAACACCAGATGTTTAACTCCCTGCTGCCGTGCAACGTCAACAAGTTCACGAAGATCATCTTCTGCTTGCGGAATTGCCAAATCCGGGTGATAGGTCACATAAGCCGCGCTAACCCCCTGTAAGGCAGCAAACCAACTACTGCGGTCGCTCCAGTCAAAAGGTATCTCGCTGGTACGCGATAACCCGCGGGTTGAGTAACCCAAACGGTCCAATCGCGATAACACCCGTGCGCCGGTTTTACCTGTTGCGCCGATTACGGCAATTATTTCTGTAGCCATTACTTCACCTTCCAGATAATTAATGAGTGGCTACCAGTGTAAAACTGCGCAACTTGATATTACTTTGCTGTATCGCCATACTTTTTGGCAGTTCGTCCAAATCAGACTTTACCGTTAGCCGATGGAAGCGAGAGTAGCCGATGAGCGACCAGCATGTGTCTGGGCAAGGCGTCAATAATTACCGGGAAATACCGCGCGCCTCCGATACGCTTGGTGACACGTTATATTCATTACGACTTGATGGTGTCATTTACGCCAGCTCAGAATTAATCTCTCCCTGGGGCATTGCCATGCCAGCCCTAAGTGGGAAGATGATGTTCCACATCGTTACCGAAGGTGGCTGCTGGCTGCGCTTTAAAGATGGTGAAAGTCATTATCTGAAACCGGGTGAGCTGGCACTCATTCCACGTGGTGAAGGTCATTGTATATCTGATACCACGAAACAACGTTGTGCGCCTTTTTTCGATATTCCGGTAATCCGCTTATCCGATCGATTTGAATTAATTCGTTATGGCGGTCGCTCTCAGGCAAATAACACACATTCCAGCAACGGCCCGCCGGATACTCGCCTGACCTGTGGTGTATTAAATTTTGACCAAGTGCTGGGGAAGAAATTAATAAATCAATTACCACAGATTATTCACATCACCAGCGACGATGACACCTCAACGCAACACTTACAGACGCTTCTGCAATTAATGGGGCAGGAAGCACGCACACTATCGCCCGGCGGTGAAACCGTAATTGCCAATCTGGCCGATATCATTGTTATTCAGGCGTTACGCCATTGGCTTAGCCATTCACCGCAAGCCAACATCGGTTGGCTGGGAGCACTGAAAGACCCGAAACTGGGAAAAGCTCTGACCGCAATTCACAACAGTCCGGAAACCAGCTGGACCGTTCAGCAACTGGCACAACAAGCGGGGATGTCACGTTCTGGCTTTTCCGCGCGTTTTACCGAGGTTATCGGTACCTCGGTTAAGCAATATGTTACCGACTGGCGCATGAATTTAGCCCGACTACGAATTATGCAATCGGACGTTACCCTGGCGCAGTTGGCTGATGAACTGGGTTATCAATCGGAAGCGGCATTTTCACGCGCGTATAAACGGGTTGTCGGAGAACCGCCGATGCGAGCGCGAGCGACGGCGGAATAGGCACTCTGGCTTGGTCCGACAATCACGAGAAAGTCAGTAACGGTAATCCTCAGTTGAACGACACCGGTACTTCAGCATAATTGTCTAAGCAGGTTTGGTTGTCGTCTTTATCACTGCAGAAGGTCGCCATAATAAAGCCCGATTGCGGCAAACTCTGTGAATCAAATGTCAGCGATAGCGGGAAGGTCACATTAATGTTCAGTGTCATCACGCGCGCTCCGACATCCCTGGTTTACGTGACTGCCAACGTATCACAGGTTACCGACAAAGACGTCAGGTACTTACAGCCGAGCACATAAGAGATATCGCCTCTCATGGGGGGCAATGGAAAGCTGAATCCTGTCAGTGAAAACAGCGGGTCTGTCAGAACCTCACGCTCGACTGGCTCATCATCGAAATAAAATTTTAAGCGCTCATCCGATGGCTGCCCTTCATAAACACGACTTGTCGAATTCACCGTCAGGCCAATATAAAACCTGCCGCTGTCCATATTGGTATGCAACTGCGCCTTACCATCAGATACTTCGGCGTTACCTGTTACCCGCATGGAATCGATTTTACTGAGGCTGTTATTACCGTTGGTGCCCGTTACTTCGATACGGGTCGCGTTGTTCCGTAAAGACTTAGCAAGTCAAGCTGAAGCGGGTTACTTCCAGCCCTGCCGCCATTGAGCATCATCCTTCAGATCTTGCCAATCGATTGCGCACTCGTTGTGTGTCATCACCGCTTCAATTAAGCAGTGGATAACGTCACCTTCCTCGTCAAACTCGACTTCGGTAATCATAAAGTGCTTTTCTTTGTTTTTCGGTTTAACGGCAGTCCATTTGCTGTTGAGAAGTTTTTTCGGATTAATTCTGTTCAAGGGTATCCCCTGTGGTTTCATGACAGCCCGGCACATCGAAGAATCATAGTAATGACACCTCACTGACTCAGATAGAATGTTCTCAGGTGAAAGGTGTCATGGTCAAGGAAGACGAAACAGAGTCCAGGCATATCTGAGAATCGGTTAATTCAAATCAACCGATCTTCAGACAAACGAAATATCTGCCACTTTAATCACAGTGCCGGAGACCCAGATATTTGTGATAACGTCATCTTCAGTTTCTGCGGAGGCAACAATTTCGCTGGGCCGGCCTAACAACCTTCCCTGCGAAATAGTGATCGGATTTTCTGTTGAACAAACCCGGTGCTTGTACAAGTAGGCTGCCGTCGGGCCAGCCGCACTGCCAGTGGCGATATCTTCAACAGAACCATCGTTATCCCAGGTTCGTCCCTCAAAATTATTGATATCAAAGATATAAACGAACTTAGCCCCGAAACTCTCCAACAAACTTTCAAAATCAGAGACAGAGATTTTTGCATTCTCCAAACCACTTGAAACAGGAACAATTAAGTACGGCAAGCCGGTCGAAATTACTTCCAGAGGATAGTCCGTTAAGTTCATCGTATCCAGATTGAGAGCAACACGTACTTTTTCCGTTTGATCGACATTGAGTACACCCAGAAACTCGGGCTTCCCCTGATCCATCGAGGCTTTGAAATACTTGTCAGTCACTTCAGTTTTGACATGTACGGTCTTTCGGTTCAACACAATATCCCAATCATGGTGGTTATTGTTACCGTATTCGTCATGTAAATGTGCCGCTAAACCAACCACGGGATGACCAGCAAAGTCTAACTCTTCATCAACTGTGAATATTCTGGCCCTGACCGAAGAATCCGTGATGCGTTCAGAGATGAATATTGATTCAAATTGTCTCATCTCTTGCGTTAGTGCCAGCATTTGCCGGGCATCCAGTGATTCATAATCGTAGAAAATGGTCAGGCCGTTACCTGAAAGCCGCTGTTTAGCAAATACATCAACCAGTTTACATTTCATCATATTCTCTTTACTTATCTGGGTTCACAAAGGTGGGTTGCTGTTTCTTGACAATCAGACAGACTATTTTTGATGTTGCTTTTCATTCTATTCTCCCAGTAACTGGTCACTGCGTCTGGATACGGAGGAAAGACAACCAAAGCCCCATTGGAATGCATGGAATTCTATGTCTCATGAGACAGATTTATCAAACATGATGTTGTATTTTTCTGTTCTCATGAATCTAAAATTCTGGCTGGTTACGCGTTCGTTATTTACTAAATACTCGCAGCCAATCTGGTAACTTTTTCGTGCCAACCTTCGATATCCTTATGCTTCGACGATATTACCGGACCAAAATATGTAGTCCGGTTGTTCTTGATACCAGAAAAATCTAACACGGTTCTCTTTAAATGCTTGTAAATCACATTACCTTGAATGTATTTATACCAGAAAACCGGAGTATCAAGCGTAACAATCATTTCCGCCGTTTTACCTTTCAATAGCTTCTTGGGTATCGCCTTACCTTCTTCGTATTTAAACGCAAAACCCGGAAGAAACGTCCTGTCTATGAGTCCTTTGAACTTTGCCGGTACCGTACCCCACCAAACAGGAGAGAGAATGACTATGTGTTCAGCCCATGAAATCAGTGCTTGTGTATTCACTAAATCAGGTTCCAGCTGCTGAATCGTTTGATAACCCTCCTTCAAGTCTGGAGTGAAATCCAGGTCACCAATGTGAATCACCTTCACTTCATATTGACTATTAACGCTATCCGTATACTGGTTCGCTAATGACTTGGTTAAGCTATCAGTTTTAGGATTTGCGTTTATCACCAGTACTCTTTTCACAGTTCACCTCACAAGACAAAACTGGGTCAAGCGACCCAGTTATTGAGACTAGAGCCATACAAACAGATTGTCAATATAAACTGGGTCGATTGACCCATTGAGATTCGTAATATAACCTGAGCCTCAATCAGAATATTTGATCTAAAGGGTAACCAGTTGAGTAATCGAGGTGTTGAAACCAAAGGACAGATTATGGACGCAGCCCTGTCCGTATTAAAAGTCTCAGGTGTGGAAGGCCTTACGATGCGTGGCGTTGCTGCGACAGCAGGCCGGAGTCTCAATAATATCCAGCATCATTTTAAGAATAAACAGGTTCTTTTAAACGCCTTAACAGAACACTACTTCGACCAGTGTAATGACACACTTCAACAATATTCTCCTGGAAAACTGCCCACTGATCCGAAACAAGAACTGTATAACCTTATTCTGTTCGTACTAAAACAAACGGAGCAAATCAACGATGCCTGTATCGTGTTCAGGGAGCTTTGGGCTGTATCAATGCGCGATAGAGAGATTGAAGATAAACTCAACCAGTTTTATTCCGCATCAGTGGAAAAGTTATGTTCATTCTGGGAGCAGTATGATGAAAATAACGCAGCACATGCGGCTGCAATACTGCTACCGTACATTGAAGGCTACTCCATACAACACAAAGCGCTACCGATTACTACCGATGAAATTGCGAAGATGCTTACGGATATTATTTATTCTGTGCTGACACGAGAAATCAATGCCGCGGGCGAACCCTCCCACATTCCGTTTTAGGCTTAATCTCCATCATTTAATTATAACCGATGCTCTTGCTGATCGTGCCCAGCTTACACATTCTGGGCGAAACGCCATAGTACACCGCTTGGATCGAATACCACGAATTCAAGCATGCCCCAGGGCTGCTGATTAACTTCAGAAATTTTAACCTTATATTTATCCGCTATCCGTGAATCTTTAATAGATTGATGCCAACAATAAACATCTTCTACAAGCATGTGCATCATGAAGTTCTCAGCGCTACTCTTTTGATAAAAATCCTGAAGTAAGAAGCTGGAACTTCCATGATGGAAATAAGCAATACCATCGGTGTCTGATGCCAAAGTAAAGCCCATATCCGCATAAAAGGCTTTCGATAAATCAAAGTCCTTTGCCGGTACGAATGCCTTTATTTCGATTGTATTCAGATTGCTCAATGCTCAACTCTCCTTTCGGTTCTTATGGTCGTTATGTTGTATTGGTTAGAATAGCATTACCTCTTTCTGACATAACGGCACCAGCCATAAAGGGCATGAAATGCCCTCTATCGATTCGGCCCGTTATAGCTTGGGTCGTGTGCATCCATAATAGCCTTAGCTATCGCTTTCAGATCCGTTTGGTAACCATCATCCAACGTGTACGTGTCCAGGTCGATACCATAGATCGCATCGATCCAGATGTATTCGACCAAATCCTTTAGCAGTTGACCTCCATGCCCTTTGTAGTCTGTGAATAGTGAACTTTCGCTGTTACCCTCAAAATTGTCTATATCGGTCAGGTTGCCCGCCTCAAACCGGGTTCGTAACTCATTTACCCCTGCACCGTATGGAATGGTGTAGATGACTACGCCCGGATACTGCGAACGCAGGTCGTCGACTGCTGGTAACACCAAGGTGTTGTAAAACAGCTCCCAGATTTCGCTGTATTCTGCTGCGTCAGCATAGTCGGTGGGATAATCAATCCATGGTATGCCAATGAAGAATTCAGTATCTGGATTTTGTGCCAGTGCGTAGTCAAACCAGCTTTTCCAGCCGTCCAGCGACAATATCGGGTCGCCGTCAGGTGTGAGTGCTGAGTCACCGTCTGCGGTGAGCTGCCAATCGCAACAGGTCATACCAAATACGTCGACATCGCCGGCATTCAGTACCGCTTGTATATTATTGCGATGCTCCGCATCCTTCCATAGTGACAAAGGTGTACCCGAGGCACCGCCTGAAAACTCGACGCTCTGACTATGACCGTCAACGCCCGTGCGTGAAGCGTGAAAAGGCATCTCATCGGCAAACGGCCGGAAGAAACTGTGGCCCATCATCATCATTTTATCGCCGGGAATAAGCGTGGGCTTGGCAGCAAACGGAGGCTGTGGATTATCCGCGAGAATCCGGCCAATAAACGCATCCACGATGTCCTGCGCGGGTGATACATAATTGGTGGGCACGTGGGTTTCACCTGGCAATAAACTCACTTGATGCGGACTGTTTGGCTGATTATTCACCGACTCTGTAAGCTCTTCCCAGACATACTCACAATTGGTCAGACCGCGCACGGCGGCTTCAGGTACAGCCGATTGATGGCCGATGCAGAATGGGTCCTGATCACCGCCAATAAACAATACCGGCACGTCATCGAAGCCAGCGTCAATACGGTCTTCTGCGGCTGAACCTTGGTCAATATCAGCAAAATAGCCAATTTTATCCGACGCCTTTTTCGAGTCGTAGCCGCTTTGATAGGGGGAGTTCCCTGCAAATTCGTCCAGTAATGGCAGCGCTCGCTCGCCCAGATAGAAATCCGAGACGATTCCGGTTAACTCGATGCCTTCAGCTGCATAGCTTATCGCCAGATTAAAGGCGCCAATGCCACCAGCACTGGTGCCATGAGCAAATACATGGGTCGTTGGATAATTCGCTACGGTGTAATCCAGCGCAGCCATGGTCGCCTGCATACCGTTGACTTCAGCAGCAGGATCGGGGTGATTCAGATAAGGGGTTCCCAGGCCAGAATACAAATCATGGTCACACATTGAAACCAACAGCAAGCGGTAGCCCTCCTGCAGACGCCGGGTCAGGGTAATGTCCTGACGCTCTCCATTTTCAGTCGTTCTTGTTTGCAATTGAGTGACGAGGAAGTCGTTAAAGGTTTCTTCGTGATTCCAGGAGTCTTCCGTTTGCCCGTTAGTGCCGAAGTAGGCGCCGTTTTCGCCGTAATAACCACTCCCACCACCGTGTAAATAAACCCACAGAGGGGCTTCATCATTGGCACTACCATTGACAGGATTGACAACCATGAAGGTGTAGTAACCACTGAGGCCACATTCGTAAGTGCTGTTGCGATAGAATTCAAATTCAAACGTTTCAGCCGTATCAGTTTGAGTAAGACTGTCGGCGGCGTTAATACCAGCCGTTGTCCGAACTACCGGCAACGCGTTTGACGGATCGCTTGCACCGCTTGAGTACTCCTCATCCGCCGTATTTTCATCACCCGCGTCACTGGCACTGCCTTCATCACACCCTGCGATCATTAACCAGACTGGCAGACAGAGAATGATCATTCTGAGAACAGACAGGGTTCGTACCCCAGACGTTCGATCGGCGTTGTTAGTCAACATCATATTGGCAACTCCTCGCTGCATGGCTTTACGTACTAAACGCGCAAGCCGTCGAGTGGTTGACAATGGATGATAAAAAAACCGCCTGCTATCGTAGATAACAGACGGTTTTAAACTAAACCACTTATCGTTCAGGCGTTAAGAATTAACGCTCAGCTTCTTTGCGTTTGTCTTTATCAAAGGCGGTCATCGCCATGTAGAACACCGGGGTAAACAGCAGACCAAAGAAGGTCACCCCCAACATACCGGCGAACACTGCATTCCCCATGGCCTGGCGCATTTCTGCGCCGGCACCGGTTGCCAGCACCAGAGGTACGACACCCGCGGTAAACGCAATGGACGTCATCAGAATCGGACGTAAACGCAATCGACAAGCTTCCAGAATCGCGTCCAATCGCGATAAACCACCCCGGTTACGATCACGAGCAAATTCCACCATTAAAATGGCGTTTTTACAGGCCAGTGCCACCAATACAATCAAGGCGATTCGGGTAAAGATATTGTTATCACCACCATCGATAGCGACGCCTAACAGTGCCGATAAAATGGTCATGGGTACGATTAAAATAATCGCCATTGGCAAGGTCAGACTCTCATACGTTGCTGCTAACACCAGGAAGACCAACAGCACCACCAGCGGAAAGATATAGACCATAGTGTTACCGGCCAGAATCTGCTGATAAGTGACTTCGGTCCATTCGTAGGCAATACCATCCGGCAGGTTTTCATCCAGAATTTTGCTCATCGCAGCCAGCGCCTGATCTGAGCTGTAACCCGGTGATGGATTACCGTTCAATTCGGCACTCATATAACCGTTGTAGCGCATAACCCGATCCGGCCCTGTGGTTGGTTTGATTTCTACCATCGCCCCCAGAGGCACCATCTCACCGGCCGCATTACGCACTTCTAAGCGCAGAATATGTTCCGGGTCTAAGCGGTATTGTGCATCCGCCTGAGCATTAACCTGATAAGTCCGGCCAAACAGGTTGAAGTCATTCACATACACAGAACCCAGATAAATCTGCAACGCATCAAACACTTCACTCAGTGGCACGCCCTGTAGCAATGCCTGCTCGCGGTCAACACTGATATCCAGCTGCGGTACCTGAATACGGAAACTGGAGAATAATCCAGTTAATGCCGGGTCTTGCCAGCCCATGCCCTGAACTTTTTGCAGCGCTGCAAATAAGGCATCAAAACCTAAGTTGCCGCGATCTTCCAGCTGCACTTTAAAACCACCAGTGGTACCCAGTCCCAAAATGGGAGGTGGTGGGAATACCGCCACAAACGCTTCATCAATGGCGCCATATTGAGCATTCAGTGCACCTGCAATGGCAAACGCATTTTGTGATGGGTCACCTTTGCGCGCTTCAAACGATTTTAAAGGCAGGAATACAATGGCGGCGTTCGATGAATTAACAAAGCCGTTAGCAGATAAACCTGGAAAACCAATGGCATTGGCCACACCTGGATTTGCCAGGGCGATGCCGGTCATTTCACGCACCACTTGTTCGGTACGATCAAGGCTGGAAGCGTCCGGCAATTGCGCAATCGCCACCAGGTACTGTTTATCCTGTGCCGGGATAAAACCACCCGGCACATCGTTAAACACTTTCCCGGTTAACGCTAATAGACCGAAATACACCAGACCAACAATGGCACCAAAACGAATCAAACGGCGCACGGCACCTTCATACAGGTCCGAGCTTTTATCGAATAAACGGTTGAATGGACGGAATAACCAGGCACCAAAGATTTTATCCATGCCGCGGGTTAATGCGTCTGGTTTGTCGTCATGACCTTTCAACAAAATGGCTGACAGCGCCGGAGATAAAGTCAGCGAGTTAAAGGCTGAAATTAACGTTGAAATGGTGATTGTCAAAGCGAACTGTTTATAGAACTGGCCACTTAACCCCTGAATAAAGGCAGTTGGAATAAAGACCGCACACAGTACCAGTGCAATGGCAATAATTGGCCCGGTTACTTCAGTCATCGCTTGTTTGGTAGCTTCAACCGGTGACAAACCATTGCCGATATTACGCTCGACATTTTCAACCACCACGATGGCGTCATCCACCACGATACCAATCGCCAATACTAAGCCGAACAACGACAGCGTATTAATCGATACACCTAACCATTGCATCACCGCAAAGGTACCAATTAATGACACCGGTACCGCAATTAACGGAATAATCGACGCACGCCAGGTTTGCAGGAATAAAATAACCACCAATACCACCAGCACAATCGCTTCCAGCAGTGTGGTGATTACCGCATCAATCGACCCACGTACAAAGACCGTAGGATCGTATGCAATCTCATAGCTCATACCGGCCGGGAAGTTTTCTGACAGCTCCGCCATTTTTGCCCGTACCGCATCCGACAGCGCAATGGCGTTCGAACCCGGGCGCTGAAAAATCGGAATGGCAATCGCATTCTGGCCGTCTAACAACGAGCGCAATGCATAGGTATTTTCACCGAGTTCAACACGAGCAACGTCTTTTAAGCGGGTAATAGCGCCCTGTTCACCGACACGAATTACGATGTTCTGGAATTCTTCTACCGTGCTTAAACGCCCCTGCACATTCAGCAAAATCTGAAACTGATTTTCACGCACCATAGGTTGTGCGCCCAGAGTACCCGCCGCCACCTGACGGTTTTGCTGGCGTACTGCGGTTATGACATCACCCGCGGTTAAACGGCGTTCCGCCAGCGCTTCTGGTTGTAACCACAAACGCATGGAATAAGAACCACCACCAAACAGCTGAACATTACCCACACCTTCAACCGCTTTTAGTTCGTCTTCGATATAAATATCGCCATAGTTGGCCAGATAACTGTTATCACGCGAGCCATCCGGCGAAAAAATATGCACCACCATGGTGAGGTTCGGTGAGGCTTTTTCGACGGTGACACCGAAACGTTGTACTTCCTGCGGTAAGCGCGGTAATGCCGTATTAACACGGTTCTGAACCTGTTGCTGTGCCCGGTCTAAATCGGTGCCCAGCTTCAGGGTAATGGTTAATGTCATGCGGCCATCAGCGGTCGACTGCGACGACTGATACAACATATTGTCGAGGCCGGCCATTTCCTGCTCCAGCGGTGACGCTACGGTATCGGCAATCACCTTCGGGTTAGCACCAGGATAGTTAGCGGTTACTACCACCGTTGGTGGCACCACTTCCGGGTATTCGCTTACCGGTAACTGGAATAATGAAATGCTGCCACCGATTAAAATCAGCAACGACAATACCGATGCAAAAATCGGCCGGTTAATAAAAAAGTGACTGAAATTCATCTGCGCATATCTCCCGAATCAGTACTATTCGACCAGCGCCACGGCGCTGCTCTTCACAGAATTTTCGATGCGGGTCAGCGGAATTTTTTTATCCAGCACTGAGATGTCAACGTCCACTTCCCGTGGCTCAATCGGCATGCCAGGGCCAACGCGGGCCGGACCATTAACCGCAATACGGTCACCTTCTTTTAATCCGGTTTTAATCACACGTAAGCTGCCGATACGGGTACCCAAAGTTACCAGGCGATATGCCAGTTTATTTTCGACATCAACCGTTAATACAAAACGGTTTTTCAGATCGGTGCCAATCGCCGTTTCCGGTACCAGAATGCTGCTGGTTTGCTGGTGAGGGGCAATACGCACACGGGCAAACGCCCCCGGACGTAATTTGTTGCTGTCGGTTGGGAACGTGCCACGCACTCGCAGAGTGCCGGTATTAAAATCAACACGGTTATCGATAAAGTCGAGTACACCCATGTGGCCGTAATCGTCTTCACCGGTTAATTGCAAATACACCGCCAATTGAGTGTCGGCAGTAACATCAGCGAACTGAGCATTCCAGGTACGTTCATCGATATCAAAATAAGCGTGAACCTGTTCCGTCGATACCAGATTGGTTAATACACTGGCATTGGCATTAACCGTGTTGCCCGGTTGGATAAAGGCATTCGAGGTGTTGCCATTTAATGGCGAGCGAATCTCGGTAAATTCCAGATTCAGGCGCGCAGCTTCCAATGCGGCTTCAACCGAAGCCAGCTCTGCACGACGTTGTTGCGCCTGAAATATCCGGGCGTCAGCCTCTTCCGCAGAGATGGCTTTGTTTTTACGCAAACTGGAGCTGCGGCGTTCTTCTAACTCAGCCTGTTTTAAGGCGGCTTTCGCGGCATCACGCTGAGCTTTTAAACGATTCACCTCTGCAGCAAACGGACGAGGGTCCAATTTTACCAACAGGTCGCCTTGATCAACCCGGCTGCCTTCGGTGAATTCGATGGATTCAATCACACCGCTGACGCGAGGACGCAATTCAACAGTCTGAGGCGCCTGCAAACGGGTGGTGAAATTACTCCAATCGACCACATCTGCAGTAACAACACGGGCAACATCAATCGGTTGCAATGGTTGCTGCGTCGCGCCTTGTGGAGTATCCGCCTGCTCTGATGAGCAGGATGCCAACAATACCGCTGCACTCAACATGGCTACCAACGGTAATTTGAATGATTTCATAGCTTAAATTTCCCTGAAAAGGGCCTCCCAATTGATGGAGCACACTTTACGCGCGCGGAAAGTTGCCAACAATGCATCCTTTTAGCATCGATTTGTTCCATAAATGGAACTAAAGATAGGGCATATCAGGTCAGATTGAATGCAAAGCCGGGCACTCTACACTATTAATATTTATAACAACAGATAGCCGCTTGACTGACAGCTGGCTATTACGCGCCAACTGCAGTCCTTTAGTGGGATTAATCAGGGGAGAATTCGTCAGGCATCGGTACTGACTATTGAGCGAATCGGACTGTGCTGACGCCGGATCGTTATGCTTCTGCGATTACCACCGCTCGCAACGGCGCTGGATAACCTTCGGCGGTTTTATTGGTATCAGCCGGATCAAGAAAGTCTTTCAGCGAATTGTATTGCATCCATTCAGTGCTGCGCTGTTCATCGAGCGAAGTCTGGTTTAAATCCACCACTCGCGCATTTTTAAAACCAATGCGGCGACACCAGAGCAATAACGTTTCGGTTGATGGCAGAAACCAAACGTTGCGCATCATGGCATATCGGTCTTCCGGCATCAGCGTATCGCCCAAACCCCCGTCGATCACCAGGGTTTCCAACACCAGTTCACCGCCGGGTCGCAATGCATCCTTTAATTCCTGCAAATGCTCTAGCGGCGACTTACGGTGATACAGGACGCCCATGGAGAAGACGGTATCAAACGCTTTTAACCGAGGCGGTACGTCTTCCATTTTTAATGGCAATAAGTCAGCCCGTACCGGTTCAGATTGAGTGGACTGCAAATACCGCTTCATCGCCTGAAACTGCATCAGAAACAAACGGGATGGGTCCACACCAACAACACGATAAGCGCCCTCACCTAACATGCGCCACATGTGGTAGCCAGAGCCACAACCAACGTCCAGCACGACCCGGTTTTTTAAGGACGATAAATGCGGAAGAACCCGCTCCCACTTCCAGTCCGAACGCCACTCGGTATCGATGTGCGTGGCGAAGAACTGAAACGGACCTTTACGCCAGGGCATCAATCCCTTTAAGCCGTCCAGTACTTGCTGCTGTTGCTGGTCGTTGATGGCTTCGCTGGATAAACGCAAGTCATGAGCGGTTAATTCAGCAGACACACCAGCAACCACTGGCAAGCTGTTCAGTGCCTTCAGCCAACGTGGCTGATCACCGTGTTCCTTAGCGACCAGGATCTCCTGCAGTTGTTGTGGCAATACATCGGCCCAGGGAGCCAATTTACCTTCACGCATGAAATCGGTGAGTTCTTCGAACCAGGAGAGGATATTTTCACTCATGAAATACAACTATTTAACCGCTAAAAATGACACAAAATTAAAACACTGATACCAGCGGATGACGTTAGAGAAACCCGCCTGTTTTAATCGCTGGGTATGTGTGTCTTCGGTTTCCGGAAGTAACACATTTTCGATGGCAGCCCGCTTCTGCGCGATCTCTAAGTCGGAGTAGCCATTGGCGCGTTTAAAATCGTGATGCAGGTCGGTTTGCAGCTGTTGCTCGGTTGTGTCGAAACACAACTTCTCCGACAAAATCAGCGCACCACCCGGATTGGTTGACGCCGCCACGTGCGTTAATAAATCCAGTCGCTGATCCAGTGGAATAAACTGCAGCACAAAATTAAGCGCCGTCACCGAGGCGTTGTTCATTGGGTAAGAACAGATATCGTCACACACCAGATCAACGTCAATCGGTGAATCGTCCAGTGCCACGTAATGACCCGCGCGCTCCAGCATCGAAGCTGAATTGTCGATACCCACCACACGGCAGTTCTTTAATTCAGGCTTGCCATCAACACCATGACGCATCGCCAGGGTAACCGCCCCCAGAGAACAGCCTAAATCGTACAGGTTTGAGTTGGGCTGCGCATAGCGACCAGCGATCACACCTGACATGGCAACCGTTTCCGCATAGCCCGGCACCGAGCGTTTAATCATATCCGGGAATACCCGCGCAACCGCACCATCAAATGCAAAGTTGGCCACTTCGCCGTGGTCTGCCTGATAGATACGGTCAGTATCCTGTTCGATATCGGGTTTTTGCGGAGTCATAACGATTTGCGATTCAAATTTGAGGCGCGCATTCTATCAGAAGCCAGCACGATGCAGCACATTTCAAGCTACCAGCGTTGAAACGCACGGTCGTTTAAGTCATGGCTTGTCAGTTATGTCAGGGGTTACGGCTTCTCAACAATACCCGCCCAGGCCATTCTCAGGACAATTGATAGTGACATGGGCTTTTCTGTGAACGAGCTAAACCAATTCATCGTCAAGGCTGGTTGTCAGTGCCGCCTTGATATTGGCCATCATGGCTTCGCCAGCTTGACGCCCTTTAATGCCTTCGACCAGTTTTATACTCTGGCCATCGATCTCAGCGTAAAGCGCCATATACTCGGTTTTAACATGATCGTGCGCAGTGGAAGTCATGGTGGCTTTTAGTTGTAGTTGTGACGGTGAAGTTATCTTGCCATTACGCTGATACAACTGACGTCCGAATAAACTGCGGATAACCTGCACATGCCCATCTCGCAAAGACGTCTCCAGTTTGCGTCCAGACACAAATAATCCGTAGAAAAACATTCCCCAACCAGCCAAAACAAACGCCGAGGCCATAAACCACAGGCCGCCTCCTTGCCGCAGTGCTCCCTGAACCAGAAAGATACCGACGACGCCAAGGATAAAACCGAACACCAACAGCATGCCCCACATACCCTTGTTACGACCCGCCTCACTAATTAACGATATCGAGCCATCGGCCTCCGCTTCCATGGCAATTTGACGACTGACACTTTGCTGAGCTTCCTGCTGTTTCTCACGCTGCACCGTTTCCTGATGTTGTTTGGGAATATGTAACTGTGATGCTTGCATTTCGATGCCTAACTCATTGGCCAATTCCAACGACAAGAATGGAATATCCCAGGTTCGGGAAAATTCCATTAATTCTGCAATCTGGGTTCCCGGTACTTTGCGATTGGTTGTCACCTGACCCGTTGCTTTTAACTGCCAACGAATGGTACCGCGATGCTCGTTGCTGTCAGTACCCGGAACATCCGATGGGATATCAAACAAAAATACAACGCGCTGCTGCTCGCTGGTATCGGTATCGGTATCGGTATCGATAAAGGCTCGGGTGTCCTGCTGGTGAAGAACATCCGTATGATTAGTGCGATTATCGCCGCTTCCAGTGGTATACGAGTGCAAACAGGTAAGCCTGAGCGTCAAGCCGTTACGTGGCTTTGCCTGTAAGGGAAATGAGCCGCCAAACTCACGACCCACGATCACAAATTTAGGGTCCAGCTGTATCGGCGTAGCGCCAATCGCATCGTAAGCACTCTTACTTTTTCGACCAAAAGCGAATAACACGTAGCCCACAATTAAAAACAGCAGCGACATTACATTCAAAGAACCGCTGAACACCATGCCATAGATCGCCACCAGCAGCGCAGGGACGCTTATAAGACCGGCTGTAATATAGAATCCGAGATGAGAGCTTTTCTGATCACTGTAGATACCAGCCCCTTCAATTTCCGTCAAACGCTTGCGCACTGCGTTTTTTCTGAATGAAAGCCTGATAACCGAATAACCCACGATCCCGAATAAGAGTAACAGAGCAACGGCGACCATAATCTGGTCCATTACTCTGACTCCGGAAACTTCTTCCATTATGATGGTGAAAAACGGTACAGCCCCGGCCAGAAACAATGCGCCGCCAACAAGAATACGAGCGATACCCTTGGATTTTTTAATCATTTTACATCCTGAATTAGCGAATAAACGCACCACAGAGAAGCGTTCAGCCTACTGTGAGTAACGCATTATTTTAGTATACAAAGCTATCAATAAAAACCGTAACCGGGAGTGTCCATCCCGGCAATACTGGCAGCCATTACCTGCCTCACTGTTCAGGCCCTAACAAAGCGTGTCGAATTGCTTGTTCAATAAACTCAATCCGATCCTGCCCCCATAAGGTCATATTGTGATAGCGGAGGCTCGGCACTCCCCACTGTCCCTGCTGAATCATTTCTTCGCGATGGTCGTTAGCCCATTTATGCCAATCGGTACGCCAGCCCGGCTTGGTAAGAATTGCCTGAGCAGCAGACCACTCCAGGCCCGCACGCTCGACAATCATTTTTAAGCCCGCATCGGTTTCCGACAAAATACCCTCGGCATTGACACCACGGGCGTAGCTCAGCAAGTAATTGACCTCTTTCCCCAACTGACGAGCGTATTCGAATAACGCGTAACAACGTTCAACACCCAGACCCAGAGGATCTGCAACAAAGCCATAATCAATCCCGAATTTGTCTGCTTCACGCTTAGTATCAGAGAAGATATAAAACTTCTTGGTCGGTGGTACGTTCAGACCACGCATCATCATTGGTAAAACCGGTTTTACAATAACAGGAATATCGTAATGTCGAGCCAAAGTTACTGCCCGCTCCAGACCAAGATGAGAGTATGGGCTGCGGATGGAAAAATACAGAATCAAAGGCTGTTTTTTCTGTTCGTAATCAACATGTTTGGCATCGTACGGGCGACAGAAGTCAACGTAGGTTTTGTTAAATATGACATTGGCTGTTGCCGTATTTAATTTAAGACTATTTAACCGCCGCTCCAGATGATCCATACGATCCAGACCCCAATACCATTCCCCCTGAAAGTTGAGTGTTGCACTGAGGTAATGTCCTTTTTTCTGCAACAATTGCTCATTATCCGCCAACAGCTGTTTCTGCGCGTTCGTCAGACAGATTGATGCACGCAGATTGCCCAGCCAAAGATCGTCATAAACAGCAATAACCTGTTGCCAGTCGAGGGGCTTTCGTTGCAATTCCAGTAGCCTGGCGGTTGCCACTTCAACCTGAGCAATGGAAGGCGCTTCCAATGCCGGGGATGTTAATCCGTACAATTCGGCAAGGTAACCACTGTCCAGCACAGCATTGCTTTGCCACATTTCCGGCTCGGGGTACATAACATCCTGTAACGATGCAATTACCCGAAAGCGCCAGTTAACCGCAAAGCGCTGCTGTAGCGATGGCAATATCTGGACCAGTAGGTAGCAATATGGGTCGTTCGCGCGCAGCCAGACTTCCACCTCAGGCTGACCTGCCGTTAATGCCTGACGTACTTGCCAGCCACGGCGTTTCAGGTTCTTCAGGGTATGACTGCTGAGCAGACGGGCGCCATGTCTCTGGAGGCGTTTTTTTAACATCATAGAATTTTCGCTCGACATTTTTTGCGGCTTTCTGGCCACACAGGTCAACGGATCACTGGGCACAGCGGTGATCTTGTTATTTGTCGGTTATACTAACGGATTAGTCGGTTTTACGTGCAGTAGTTTCCAGTACTATGAATAAACGTCCGAGCAAGAGTGAAGTCCGCGATCAGATCAATTCTGAGGTCGAAGCATTTCTGCGAAAAGGCGGTCAGGTTACCGAGCTGTCTCGCGGCGAAACCGGCTTGATTAATGGCGCATACAACGACCGCTCACTGGGGTTCGAAAAACCCAAAGAGGAGCGAACTCCGGTTGATCACGTACTGCAAACCATTGACCAGCGCCGTCAGGACAAACGTAAACCCGCAGCGTCGAAACCCAAACGCAGGAAACCTCGCAAAAAAGTCATTTACGATGACTTTGGAGAACCCATCAGGATCATTTGGGAGGACTGAGATAGCCCTATGGAAGCTCACGTGATGCTGCTGCTGGCAGCGACCCTGTTTGGCTATGGATTATTAGCACAGAAGATTGATCAGGCCGATGTTACCGCACCGATGGTGTTTGTCCTGGCCGGGATCATTGCCGGCCCTATGGTTCTCGGCTGGGTGGATACGGAACTGTCCAACCCGGCCATCACACTACTGGCAGAGCTGACGCTGGCCATTGTTTTGTTCAGCGATGCCTCCCGGATACGTCTGAAAGATCTGATTCAGTTCGAACGCTATCCCATACGCCTGCTCGCCATCGGACTGCCATTAACCATTCTCTGCGGCGCACTACTGGCACACTGGCTACTGGGTGTTTCCTGGTTATTTGCCTTTATTCTGGCAACGATTCTGACACCAACCGATGCGGCGCTGGCACAGAGCGTGATGGATAAGAAAGACATCAAACGCGATTTGCGCCGTTCCATTAACGTAGAAAGTGGCTTAAACGATGGCATCGCGCTGCCACTGTTATTGATGCTACTGGCGTTCCTGACGCTGGCCAGCGACGAACACCTGGACGGTTTTTATTGGGCAGAAACCATCAGCTTACAACTGATATTGGGCACATTGAGTGGCATTGTGATCGGTCGTCTGGGGAGCTATCTGATCAATCGGGCACACAATAGCCATTGGATCTCCCCAATGTATCAGCGTTTATCATCCATCAGTTTGGCGATTGTTGCGTTCAGTCTTGCGGAAGTTCTGCACGGTAATGGCTTTATTGCTGTGTTCCTGGCTGGGCTGTTCTTACAGTCCCGTCATAAGTTAGTGATCGGGCGGATTAAGGAGTTTGGTGAGGCAGAAGGCCAGCTATTAACTCTGGCCGTGTTTTTTATCTTTGGTGCGGTATTCGTTCCGGTCGCCTGGGGAACTGTCACTATTGAGAGTGCTTTTTATGCCGTATTAAGCCTGACATTGATCCGCATGCTGCCGGTTTGGGTCAGTCTGATTGGGACCAAGCTGGCATTCAAAGCCAAAGCCTTTCTTGCCTGGTTCGGACCACGCGGTATTGCCAGTGTTCTTTATCTGTTACTGCTGCTGGAGCACACCACATTTCTGAAAGATGACATTAAAAAAGATACGGACCTTCAACTGTTGTACAGCACCGCGACCCTGACGATATTTATCAGTATCTTTGTACACGGCGCATCAACATCATTCTGGAATCGTCTGTTTAAAAAGCCTTAGTCGCTGTTTACAGTTTATCGAATAATGACAGGCGAGAAATCGTAACGTAACTTTGTTGCGCAGCCTCCAACACCACGGTCTGAAAACTCAAACGACTGGCTGCCTCAGCAAAATCAACATCGGATAGCTCTGACAGTACTTTCTTACTCACCAATTCGACGTCGGCGATGAGCTTTTCGTTATTCTCAACCACATTCAGGCGTGCACCAATTTTACTGCGGGTTTTCGATATTGATTCTTCAGAAAAACTGAGATTGTTCAGCGTATCTGATATCAGGTTATCAAGTATTTCTGAATCTGCCTGATTGTCTTGTAACGTATCGAGTCCTTCTGACAAGCGATACAGAGTATCGGTGATGCTCTGACGCGGTGATGATTTAATAATAAACTGATCACCCTGTTGAGGAATATCGTAGATTTTAAACTGTACACCTTCGGCTTCAATCGATGTACCGGCGTTATACGGCATCTTATCCAGCCCGTCTACGATGCGGTTGTCCGAGGCGCGACGAACACTAAAGGTTGATCTATTCGGCGTCACTGCATCATCCGGATTAAAAGTGATCACCAAATCGTCCGGATAGAATTCAGCGTATTTCTCTTTATCGCTGACAAATCCGGCACTGATTTTCGCGTCCCCCTGGTTGGCTGTACTGACCTGGGTACTGAAGGTATTCGCAATGGCTTTTACATCAACAAAAATGCCTTTACCACTGTCTCCGGTTGGAATTGTGGTGGAATCACTGATGGCAAGAAAACGCTGTCCTTCATCGCCTTTAAAGTCATACCGACCGTTTTCACCGCGTACAAATGGCTGTTCACTACCCCGGAATCCCGCGAAAATATATTCACCGCCGGCATCTTTAGTATTAAACAAATCCACCATGGCTTTTTCGATTTGTTTTACTTCGGCCGAGATTGCCTGGCGATCTTCGATGGTCAAACTGCCGCCACCGGCATTCACAGTCAGCTCTTTTAACCGTGCCAGGTTATCAGTTGCGGTCTTCAGCGTTGCTTCTTCCAGATTCAGACGGTTTTTAGCTGCCGTCATATTGCGTTTGTATTGGTCTTTCTGAGCAATATCCTGCTGTAATTGCAAAATCTTGGTAGAAGCAATTGGGTCATCTGCCGGTGTCAGCACCCGACGACCGGACGAAATCTGCTGCTGCGTTTTATTCACGCCCGTTTGACGATCGAGAATACCGTTAATGCCGTTCTGAAAGGTTTGTAGTGTAGAAATGCGCATATGCTTCCCCTATCGGAACGTCGCTATCAGAGTATCGAAAATTTCCTGTGCCGTTTTAATCACCTGAGCACTGGCGTTATACGCCAGCTGATGTTTAATCAGCGCGGCAGCTTCTTCATCCAGATTGACACCGGATTTACTGGTCACGGCTTGTTCAGAATTTCGTTGCAGTACTTCGCTGGAAGAACGATTGACCTCAGCCCTGCTGGTGATTGAACCAACCGTTTCCACCAGCCGCGAGTAGGCTTCGGTATAGTTAGTATTACCGCTCAACGTGTCCTGAGTTTTCAGGTCCGCCAACGCCACGCCGTTGCGGCTATCCGAGGTACCGTTTTCGTTGAAATCAACCGTAAATTCATCCCCTTGTTTTGCCAGGCCAGTAATCTCCAGATCAAAACCAAAATGTACCGGTTCGCCCTCTGGTTTAGCCGGGAACAGGTTATTACCCGGCGGCTCAATTTCCAGGCTGTAACCCGGTTCGGTAACCACCTTAAGCTGACCGCCCATGGTAATTTTATTCGAGCCATTCGGACCGGTACCATTCACATCCAGACGCGGCTGAAAACTGATTTGACCACGCTCGTTAATCTCTACATCAAGGTTACCGGCGTAGGTAAATCCGGCATTTTCCAGCTTATCTTTAATGCCATTAACCAGATCTGTACCTGAGTTGTAGCGCTCGTTTAATTCGATGGCGAATGTTCCCTGGCCAGGAATATCAAATTCGTAGGTATATGGGCCGTCATTTCTGAAATCAAAGCCACTGTTCTCAGTCAGTGCTTTTATCGGTAAGTTACCGGTTTCTTTTAATACGATGTCCTGGCCATTACTGACCGAAAAACCATCATTCGCATCACCCGTTACTTCCAGTGCAATGTCGTCGCCATTGAGCGCAATAATAGTCAATGTATCGCCATCTGAACGGGCAATAATTCCCTGATCACGAAAGTCAAAGTTGGCGTTAATCCGATCCGCCAGAAAATTGGGTGTCATTGGATCAGGAACATCGGTCGGGTAACCATCTTCGTACTTGGTTTGAGTGCTGCCCAACACATCGGTCATTTCAATACCGTTCACCGTTAAACCCACTTTCATAAAGCCGGTTGGTGATACTTCATTCTTAAAATCAGACAGCTGCACTGTGGTTCTTGCAGAAGCCTCAACGCCATCACGTTCACTCAACAGCTGAGCAATTTCTTTGGCCGACGCGTTCGCCGGTGTTAATAACGTAGGCTGCGTCACCTGCAGACCGGTCAACGGGTCCGTCTTGCTGATCATTACCCGCTCAGGAAAAAAGCCATTACCCGCGGAAACCGTCGCTGCAGGGAATGGTGGCTGATACGTGGGAGCCACCGGCAAATAACCACCAAAGCTGGTAAACGCTGTTTTTCCGGTATTCTCCGGTAAAATATTATTGGTGATGCCAGACACAAATGGTTGGTTCATCAATGGCGGAAACAACGGAATTGGATTTACCGGATCTGAGTTATCCAGCACATCGTAACTGGTTGGCGAGGTAAAGCGAATTATCAGCGGAGGGTCCATTTTCCCTTCATTCGACAGATACGATGTATTGGTGTCATACACCCTGCCCTGGGAAATGGTCGCGCTACCTTGGTTACCCGATGCCGACAAGGTTTTAATCGGGGTTGCCAAAGCCACCTGCTCAGGGCGTGTCAGATTCACTTCCATATCCCCAGCACCGCTGCGGGTTGGAAAAACACGGAACTGATCACCTTGCTGGAAGCTGCCCTCTTCGAAGCGAATCTCAAAACCTTCTACCTCAACGGTATCGGGTAATGCACCGCGCAGGGTATTTTTTAAAACAACTTCATTGTCGCTCATACGAACAACTTTGTAGGTCAGATCATCCGGGCCGGTAAACTCTACCCGATAATCGCTGGTCGTTAATTTACCAGCATCGGTAATATGCACTGAAACTTGACGATCATTCGGTTGGGCATTATTGCGATTACCAATAACGCGTTCATAGGTGCGTTGTGGTTCATTAATATTGGTAAAAAAATCCACACCTTTGCGGCTGTCGAAGTCGATACCCAGCTTGTGCTGCTCGTTAAATGTCTGATTAATAACCAGCGCCATACGGCCAAGGCCGTTAATACTTGGCTCAAGAACAGTTTTCCGAAAATCAAGCATGCCGCCGATTTCACCACCAGTCAGCTCTTCAGTGATATTCTGAACCGAATCACCATCCCGAAAAAATACCTCTACGCGGGTTGGATCTGTTTCACCCACCTCGGTAAACACTTCACGCGATTCATTACCAATCACCAACGCCTGCCCATTGCCAATAAACACGTTTACGCCGGCATTATCTTGCTGCACCACCTCGACTTTGACATGCACCGCCAGGCTTTGCAGCAACTGATCGCGTTGATCCAGCAAGTCATTTGGCTCATTGCCCTGAGCCGAAGCGGTAGCAAATTGAATTTGTTCATTTAATTCGGCAATGGCCTTACCGATGGTAGTAATTTCACCCGCAACGGCACCCAGTTGACCGTTCAGTACTTTATTCTGTTCATTCAGGCGATCATTAATGGTGGTAAAACGACTGATCAGACCTTTGGATTCACTCAGCAGTACCTCACGCGCAGGCAACGATGCAGGATCATCCACGGCACTTTGCAACGCGCCGAACATTTTCTCCAGACCGGGTTGAACCCCTGTACCCGGATCAGCCAACAGGCTGTCGATTTGTTTGGCATTTTCTGCCAGCGTTTTAAATTGATTAAAATTGGTCGTATCGCGGCGCAGTTGTTCGGTTAAAAACTGATCATGAATGCGATTAACAGAAGCGACGTTAACGCCACTGCCCACCCAAACACGGCCCTGGAATTGAGGGTCATTCTGATTAAATTCAACACGCTGGCGGCTGTATCCTTCCGTGCCGGCATTTGAAATATTCTGACCAGTAACCGTAAGTGCAGTTTTCTGAGCATTCAGACCGGAAATACCGATATTGAGTAAATTACCCATCGTTATTTTCTCCAGCCTGCATCTGCTGCAGCGCATTGGTCATAATAGCACCAGCAGAAATACGGTTAATTTTATGACCGTATGCCGGATCGGTGGCGTAACCGGCTTTCTGCAATTCATGACCATAGTGTTTACCGGTTAACCCCTGACCAACGGCATTTTCATAACGTTTGTTATCACTCAGGAAGCGTGCATAATCTGCCAGGCCGTCTGATAGTGATGCATAAGAACGAAACGAAGCTTTCTCGTTCATACGTACACCACCACGATATTCGTGGGTCATAATGTCTACTTTATCGCCATGCCAGCGCGAGTCGGCTTTAATACCAAAGAAGTTAAAACTATTATTGCCCTGCTGATCGCTGATCATGTGTTTGCCCCACCCGGTTTCCAGTGCTGCCTGGGCAACGATGGCTTTCGGGTCTACTTGCAACTGCTGACCAATCTTTTGTGCATGGGGATACAAAGCGGCAACAAACGCTTGTGGAGTGGCAAACTGTTGCCCTTTCACTCCCTCACCGCTCGCCGCTGTAATTACTGACGGCATGGCCACCGAAGGTACTGATCGCGTCGCAGTTGCCGTTGAAACGGCAGGCACATCCGACCTGTCTGCTTGCGCTGGGCGAGCTTCCCGCTCGGGCTCTTCAGCTGCGCTGGTGCCGAGCATATCGTTCACCTGTTCGATGGCTTTATTCAGACTGGAGTCGTGTCGACGTAACTGATCGTGATTCAATTCCGGCTTGTCCTGTTGCATACCGTAGTTGGCCAGCATCTGACGATGAATCACCTTGGCAAGCCCCGTGCCCTGGGAGCCGGAGAGTGACAAGGCGATCTGGTCATCGTACATTTTCTGATAGAAATCAGACTCAGACGAGCTGAACAGCGAGTCTTCTTTAAAGACCTGATTGGCCTGACGCATCGAAGACAACATCATATTCAGGAACATAGACTCAAACTGCTTCGCTACTTCCATAAGCGCCGCGTCTTTGTCGTCTTTTCCTAGCTGTCGAATACCCTGCAACGCATTGATGTCGGTATATACATTGGCAGCCTGATGTTGGCTTTGAATCATAACAATCACCTCTTTGCAGGAAATTGCAATTAGTTTGCCAGTTTTGGAGATTAAGCAGAGTTAAAATAAAAAACCCCATAATGTCGCCATTATGGGGTTTAAGAAGCGGTTGTCCGCTGACTAAAGTTTATGATTACCGGCAATGTTCTGGTATTGGGTCAATTTTTTCCGGCCATTCATATCCATCGCCAGTTCTTTCTGCTCCTGCTCCAACTCCTTTAACAAGGATTGTTCCTGTTGCAGCATATCCTCGAGAAAAAGCTGCTGCTCATTGGTAATATCGATCAGCGCACTCATTTCAGTAAACCACTCCTGCAACAGAGCATTGCGTTCGTCAATACGTTCACTGATACCATCGCGTACCCCTTGACGTACCAGCGCCTGAATTTCCAGCGACATGCCTTTCAGGCGTGCAAACATTTCATTGTTCATATCACAATTAGCTCCGCTTTTAACGCACCCGCTTGTTTCATTGCTTCCAGAATCGCCATTAAATCACCGGGAGCTGCACCCACTTCGTTGACCGCTCTGACGATACTGTCGAGTGAAACACCCGGACCAAATTTAAACATCCGGCTGTCGCCACCATCATCGATATTAATGTTCGTTTGTGGCACCACAACAGTATCACCCTCGGCAAGCGGATTGGGCTGCTCAACATTAAAATCTTCTGTGATGGTGACGACCAGATTTCCATGGGTGACGGCCACCGGATCAATCATGACATTCTGGCCCATCACGATCGTGCCGGTGCGCGAATTAATAATAATTTTTGCACGCTCTTTGCCAGTCTCAATCTCCAGGTTCTCGATAACCGACAAGTAACTGACCCGCTGAGTTGTATCTCTGGGAGCGCTGACACGAACAGACGTTGCATCAATAGCTTCCGCAGTTCCCGGCCCCAACAGTTCATTAATTTTTTCGACCATAGCGCGTGCGGTTGTAAAGTCAGCCTGATCAAGATTAAAAATCAAACTGTCTCCGCGGGCAAAGTTACTCGGTACAGCACGCTCAACCGTAGCACCGTTAGGAATACGACCAACACTGGGAACATTCACAGTAATTTTTGAACCATCATTACCTTCAGCGCCAAACCCGGCAACCACCAGATTACCCTGTGCAACCGCATAAATATTTCCGTCAGCGCCCTTCAGCGGTGTAAAAATGAGCGAACCACCTCGCAGGCTTTTGGCATTGCCCAACGACGAAACCGTGATATCAATGCGCTGGCCAGGTTTGGCAAATGCTGGCAGTTCTGTGGTCACTGTGACGGCCGCAACGTTGCGCAATTTAGGATCAACGCCCGGTGGCAAACTGATACCAAATTCAGTCATCATGTTACGAAATGTCTGAGTGGTAAACGGTGCTTTATCGCCGGTGCCATCCAGACCCACGACCAGCCCATAACCAATTAATTGATTGCTGCGTACTCCGGAAATAGAAGTGATGTCTTTGATACGCTCGGCATACCCTGACCCAGCGCTCAAACTCAGTAACAAGAAAAACAGTACTCTGAACATCTGCATCCCCTTAAAAAGGCCACCAGGGTGAATTAAAGATCCGGTCAGCCCAGCCGTGTTTGGTGGCATTGTTCAGTGAGCCACGACCACCAAATGAGATTCTTGCATCCGCTACTTTACTCGAAACTACGGTATTATCCGGCGTAATGTCCTGTGGCCGTATCATGCCGGTAATGCGGATGTATTCGTCACCTTCACTGATTGTCAGCCATTTTTCGCCACGAATTTTCAGTATGCCGTTAGGCAAGATATCCGCCACCGACACACTGATCAGACCGGTTAAACTGTTGGAACGATCGGCTTCACCTTTACCGGCAAATTTTCGTTCGTTTTTAAGATCAACACCCAGGTCCATATTACGAAAGCCGGGCACAGTACCCAATAGATTACCAGCGTTAGCGCTATTCTCAGATGACTTGTCCGACTTGGTTTCAGCCGACTTTTGCGACCGATACCGCTCATCAAAAATCACGGTAATAATGTCACCGATACGGCGTGCCTGCTGATCCGTAAAAAAGCCATTTGGATAACCCGCACTAAACAAAGACCCACTCACACTGGGTGGTGGCTGAAGGCTTTGGGCAGATACCGGGGCATAATCCGGGTCGTCCGGGTAGATGTCTTTTTCCAGCGGGACACTGGTGCAACCGATAAATAAAATACTGAGAGAAATTAATAAATATCGCATAACTACCTCACCGTAAAACTGAACGTTATACGTTCTGAGTCAGGAACTGCAGCATACCATCTGCAGCCGAAACAACTTTCGAATTCATTTCGTAAGAGCGTTGAACGGTAATCATTTTTACCAGTTCTTCCACCACTTCGACGTTGGATTTTTCCAGTGCACCCTGTTCAATATTGCCGAACCCTGCTTCATTAGGTACACCAGCCTGGGGGGCACCACTGGAAGCGGTTTCACGGAATAAGTTACCACCAGCCGCTTCCAATCCTGCTGGATTAATAAAATCGACCGTCTCTATCTGACCGAGCTGCTGTGGTGCCGGATCGCCGCTGATAGTAACTTGCACAATACCGTCTTTACTGACGGTCACTTTATTGGCTTGTTCCGGTACAGTAATCTGTGGTTCCAGTGGATACCCATTAACGTTCACCACCACACCTTCGTTGTTAATCTGAAAAGTACCATCACGGGTATAAGCGAGGTTGCCATCCGGCAAGGTAATCTGGAAGAAACCACGGCCATTTACCGCCAGATCGAGCGGCTGATCGGTTAACTCCAGCGAACCGGTGGTAAAGATTTTTTGTGTGCCAGCAGTACGAACACCGGTACCTAATTGCAACCCTGAGGGTAAGCGACTGTCTGCCGATGAGTTAGCGCCGGGCTGACGCTGGATCTGATAAAGCAAGTCTTCAAATACCGGACGATCTTTCTTGAAACCGGTAGTTGCGACGTTCGCCAGGTTATTTGATACCGTCGACAGTGCCAGATCCTGAGCTTCTAAGCCGGTTTTACTTACCCAAAGTGCTGGTAACATAATCTTATCCTCAAGCTTCTGGCGATTATTGCGCCGATAGAATTTGTGTAGTGGCCGATGAATTTTCATCCGCTTTTTTCATTAGTTTGACTTGCATTTCGTATTGGCGATTCAATGCAATCAGATCGGTGAGTTCTTTCACCGCATTCACATTGCTACCCTCAATAAAGCCGTTTGCTAATGTGATATTCGGATCAGCCGGAGCCTGAACCGTCGCCGGATCACGAAAACGAAACAAACCGTCTTCGCCTTTTTCCAGTAATTGTGGGTCCGGGTTGACTAATTTCAGTTGAACCGGTTCAGCAACCGCCGCCGGGGTTTCCCCCAGAGGCTGTACCGAAACAATACCGGCACGGCTGATTTCAATTTTTTCGTATTCCGGTAACACCACCGGTCCACCGTCACCAATCATTTGCAGACCATTACCGTTCACCAGACGACCGGCAGGATCAACGCTCATATCGCCAGCACGGGTGTAAGCTTCCTGACCATCTGGTCCCACCACCGCAAACCAACCAGCTCCTTCGATAGTGACATCCATGCGCCGACCAGTTTCAACCAGAGGTCCCTGGCGGAAGTCACTCGCCGGACGCTCGGTCATGGCGTAGGCGCGGCTTGGAAAATGATCGCCAAATACCCCCATGGCGCGGCTCTGCGTGTAATCAGAGCGAAAACCCGTGGTATTCACATTAGCGAGGTTATTTGCATGGGCACTCTGGCCGAGCGTATTTTGCTTGGCACCAGACATGGCAATGTAAAGAGCACGATCCATAACAACCTCGGAAAAATAGTACGTACCCGAGTTGTTGCAGGTGTCATGCCAAAGATATTAAATCTATATAATTCAATAACTTAAGAGATAATAAGGGAATTTTGACGGAAAAAGCGGCAAGCATTCCGTCAAGATAACGGAAGAGGCTTGCCGCCGCAGGAAGAATCAGATCTGCAGAATGGTCTGGGTAACCTGATCCACTGTCTCGATGGTTTTTGCGCTCGCCTGGAAGTTACGCTGGGCAACAATCAAACCAACCAGCTGCTCAGACAGTTCAACATTGGAATCCTCCAGTGCCGAGGACTTTATCTGTCCGAAAGAGGCTGTTTTTGGCGAACCAACCGTTGCCACACCCGATTCAGCCGATTCAGCCCAGCCGGTATCACCCTGAGGAATCAGACCTTCCGGGTTACGGAAATTAGCCAACGCTACCTGACCCAGCGTCTGAGCCTGACCATTGGTGAAACGCGCAAAGATCAAACCTTCCTTGTCAATCTCCAGGCCCGTCAGGCGGCCAGTGGTGTAACCATTTTGTGATACCTGATTCACCGCAAATGGGCTACCAAACTGAGTCGAGCCATCCAGTTTAATCTCAAAGTTGGAGTTGGTCGGCGGATCGTTCAGTGGCAGGCCTCCCTCCAGCACGTTTTGCGAAGTAACTGCACCAGTGGCATTGCCATCCGCATCTTTAGGGTCCCAGTTGGTGACGTACATTTTGCCGGTAGCCGTCACATCAAGCGTACCATCTGCATTAAAAAACAACTCCTGACGATAGCGCGTCGCCTCCAGGTTCTCCGGGAACGGCTTGGTTGGATCGGGATCGCCCACTTCATTTCCGTCGATCAGCACATACATTGCCCAAACGGTTTTTTCGTCCGCGCGATTAGGGTCGACCGGTTCCTTGACGAAGTACTGAGTCATTACATGGGAGTTACCCAGACTATCGTAAATCGTTGTAGACGTTGCGTGGTTATAGGTACCCTGATCTTTCGGATCAAACTGATTCAGTGTCACGGAGGTAAATTCACTGTCGGCCAGAGCACCAAAGATCCCGGATACAGCCGGGTCCGGGTCCTGCAACAGATACCCCTGATTCAGCGTGAAGTTAACTTCACCGCCGACTGCAGCAGCTTTTGGTCCGGTCGCGCTGCCACCCAGAACCACAGGGCCGGTATTATCTTTACCCTGCACCACCAGCGAGTCTGTGGCTACCGGGCTGACAATTTCAATTTTTACATCCCGACCAATTTCATTGGTAATCACCATGTCACCGGCTGGATTAATTTCTGCTTTGAAACCCGGCAAGGTCGTACCTCGGAAAGTACCGATTTCTTTCGCCATGTCTGTCAGCGATGTCGAGTCCAGCAACTGACCATTCACTTTAATCTTCATATTGCCAGCCGGACTGTTAAAGCCGTTTTGTGGCAAAGTTACGACGGTCTCTGCGCTGGCAGTGACACCCGGCTGCTTATTAAAGATTGAGACGATGGCGTTCGCTTCGCTGTTTTCCGGAATGACAATTTCAGTCTTGTTTCCGTCAGGGTCCTGAAGCGTTACTTTTTGTTCCGGATACTCGTTGGTTACTCCCTCAATACCGGTTGTTAATAACGAGGTGTCATTGAGATCGGCCTGTAACAGGCCGAACATCTGACCTTCGGTAATATCAGCACCAGAAGCCGTGATGTCTGAAATTTTAATAATGGACGCTTCGCCATCTTGTACGGCCAGGAAACGCAGCTTAAATTGTGGTGGCGTCACTTTCGGCTCAATTTCAACCGCCTCAGCCCGTACACCGATATAGTCATCCGAGTTTTGACTGTTCAGCTGACGGTTAATGCTTGCCGCCAACTGTTGCACCGAACGATATTCCTCATCCAGCTGAATCAATACCGAGCCACTGCGTTTGTCGTTGTCTGGCGCAGGTACTGTCAGGTTAATCCGGAAGCTGTTTGCACGATCGACTGTATCCTGACCGGCAACGGTGAACATGCTATTAAAACCCAACGCATTCACGGCTTGAGGTTCAGCGGCTGTCGCTGTAATCGCGATCCCCTCGCCACCGCCAATTTTGCTGTTGGTGAATACGATCTGGCCACCCACTGCCGATACCGAGACCTTGTCAGCCAGACCGGTGCCGCCGATATAGGTATCAACCTGATTTTGAATGGCCGCAGCAAGATCATCCAATGTCGCGTAGTTTGCCGGAGGGATCACAATGGTAAACGGCCCGGCAGCGTTACCTGTTGAACTGGTCACTGCCAGCTGGAATTCGTTATTGGCCTGAACCGGCGCTGTACCGGAATTGAAGAAGTTGCTGCTCAAGAACCCGAGGTTGCCCAGATTTAAACCGCTCGATAACGCAGCGTTATCAGCAATTCGCACAAAGTCACCCGGCGCGGCCGGTGCTTTCACCTGAAACTCGATCCGACCAGCGTTATCAACTGCCTGTACCCTGGCATTAGCAACACCACCGGCGGCGGCATTAATCTGCGTATTAATCTGCGCCACAACGTCAGCAATGGGAACCGTGGCAAAACCACCGGCCGGTGCTGCACCGCTCCAGGTCGCCTGGCCCAGCCGAACAGTTCGCGATGCGCCACCCTCGGTCGCAACCGAAAAGGTTAAGTTATTCGGCGCCGATAGATCCAGTGCAGCGTAGTTGTTGTTCGCCGTTAACTGAGCAAAGGAACCTGGATTACTGGTCACAATATTCAAAGGGGGCGTTGATGTGGTTCGGGTAGTGGTAGAAGTGCCCGGCACACTGCGAAAATCGGCGATAGTGGGCGTGCTGCCAATAAACAGTGCGGAACCCGGCGCACCGGCAGTAACCACGCCACTGGCACCGAAGCGCGCATCCCATGCCGCTTTGTTGGTCACAGTGAACCCAGCACCAGTGGTACCCGCATAGCCAGTCCGCTCGATCGCTAACTCACCGCCTGGCGTAACCTGTGTTGCTCGCAGTTCCTGAGTACCAAAGGTGGCATCCAGTGCGCGCTGTACGTCATTAAGGATTGCCTGAGGAGTCGCACCAGCAGCAATACCCGTCAGCGAAACCGTTTGTGGACCGCTGCCGTCACCGATATCGATGGTGATGTTCGCTGCGGTATAGTTACCGATGGTGGCCAAGTCCGTACCAAACTGGATACGTGACGGGGTACCGCCTGTGGTCGGCTGATCTTTACTGGCAAGAATGGTGGCTGTTGACTCTGGTATACCAGCATCAGCAGCACCAATTGCAAGACCCGCCGTGGAAATGGTTTTACCCTGCTCCTGCAGTACTTCAGCACCCGCATTGACGTTGACAATTGCGGCCACCAGATTGGTCAGTCGTGGCGGTTGGTTAGCAATTTCAATCTGGATATCACCTAATACACCGTTCACAACACCACTGGAATTGGCATCATAACCTTGCAGGCGTGCACCGTTATTAGCAACAACATAACCGTCTTTATCCAGTGCGTAAGCACCGGCACGAGTATAAGAGACAGCGCCCCGGTCACTGACAATAAAGAAACCATTGCCATCAATGGCCATGTCCAGTGCTTTACCGGTACCAGAGATATTACCCTGACTGAATTTCTGACGAACGTTATCCACCAGCACGCCGCTGCCCACCGGTTTTACCCCGGTACCCAGCAAGGTGGTGGTGTACACATCGCCAAACTCCGTACGGGATTCTTTAAAACCCGTTGTACTGGCGTTTGCTACGTTATTACCGCGTACTTCCAGATCCGTAGAGGCGGCGCGAATTCCACTTAAACCAATATTAAATGCCATATCTGTTCTCCCGCCTGATTACAAACTCAGAACCTGTTTGATTTCATCCATGGTGGCACGCTGACCACCGGTTAAATTCAGCGTCACTTTGCCGCCTGTGCCCATTGTCACACTGTCGACTCTGGAGCTCATTTGCATGCCTACCTGTTCGGTTTTATTGTCCATGGTGGCCGTGACTTTAAATCGATATTCACCTGGTGGGTAAGGCAGCGGAATCTTGTTACCATCGCCGTCTTTAATAAACTCACCATCCTGATCTTTAGCGTATTCCTGACGACGCAACTTGCTGGCATCAAATTCCACCACCTTGCCATCCACCATCAGATTTAAACCATCCCAGCGAACCGACATGGAACCAGCCTCGTGATTATCCAGTGAGAATTTTTCCAGCAGCTGACCTTCACCATCTTCAATTTGCAGCTCAACATTCGTGGCCGTACTCGGAACATCTGCGTAACCGCTGACGATGCCGTTTTGCAGTAAGAAGCCGTTTTCATTGCCGTCCACAATCACGTTCTGACCGACCAGGCTGGACGCCTGAAGTGCCGATGCTGAATTAAAACGAGTGGATAAATCCTCAGCCGTGGTATTCAGTTGACCGATACCTTCGACCGTTGAAAACTGGGCGAGCTGGGCTACGAATGCCTGGTTATCGGTCGGTTTCAGCGGGTTCTGATTCTCCAACTGGGCAACCATCAGCTGTAAAAATGCATCTCTGCCCAGCTCGTTACTTTTTTCCTCAGGCTTCTTGTCTTTGACCTGGTACTGCTCAAGTGCTTTAGCAGCATCACCGACATTACTTACAGTCATCAGCGGCTCCTTATTGTCCCAGCGTTAAAGTACGTTGCAGCATTTGTTTTGCTGTTTTCAGAACTTCGACATTCATTTGATAACTGCGGGATGACGACATCATATCGGTCATTTCTTCAACCACATTAACGTTCGGGTAATACACATAGCCGTCTTCATTCGCCATCGGATGATCAGGTTGAAAACGTTGCTGCAGCGGTGCGTCTTTTTCAACGATTCCCAATACCTGCACACCCACCCCGGTTTCTCCTTCCAATTGCTGAAATTCGCCTTTCTGATTAACCGATACAAACTCTTTTTGCATAACCGCAAACCAGGGCTTACGCGCACGGTAGGTTTCATCGACTGAACTGGAGGCACTATCGGCATTGGCAATATTACTGGCGGTGGTATTCAGGCGAATTGATTGTGCGTTCATACCAGAACCGGCAATATCAAATACGTTGGTTAATGACATGATTATTCTCCCCGTACCGCGTTACGCAAACCCTTGAATTTACCGCTGAGAAACTCGAACGTAGCGTTGTAGTCCATGCTGTTTTTGGCGAAATGTGATTTCTCAATCTGGGTTTCAACCGTATTTCCATCGATCGATGGTTGATTTGGATTGCGGTACAGCAATTGCTCGTTTGTTGCCACACGACCGGACAGGTGGCCCGAATTCGTGCGCTCCACCGACAACCCCTGAGAGCGCTCAACTTCACCAGCAAGAACTGCACGGAAGTTGATGTCTCGGGCTTTAAATCCGGGTGTATCAGCATTTGCCAGGTTGTTGGCTAATACTTCCGCTCGTGCTGCCCGCACATGCAGCGCTTTTGCGTGAAGTCCTAATGCATTGTCGAAACTGATTGAAGCCATGATTACCACTTGCCGTAAATTCTCGTTTGGTTGGATACAGCAATCCTGATGCCAATTATATTTTTCTATATATTTCAATAACTTAAGAATTAACAGCAGAATAATGAGCGGCAAACGGCAAGGTAATTTTTGCCGCAGCGGCAAAGCGGTAGGCACAAAAAAGCCACCCGAAGGTGGCCATTTAATCACGATGTTAAGAACGCTACTTAGCTCGGTAAATAATACCCGGGTGACACTGCACCATTTCGTAGTAGTCCTGAAGGTTATTCATCGCCTCTGAAGCACCCAGCATCAAATACCCGCCCGGATTCAGACTGGCATGCATACGTTTAAGAATGTCCAGCTTCAGATCGGACGAAAAATAGATCAGTACATTACGGCAAAAGATGACATCAAACTTCCCTAGTAGCGCAAAGCTCTGTTGCAGATTTTGCGGACGAAAATCAACACGGCTTTTAACCTGCGAGTTAATCGCCCAGCTTTCGTCTGGCTGCAAATCGAAATACGTTTTGAGGTACTGATCCGTCATCCCGCGCCGAATAGCCATCTGCTGGTATTTTCCGTTGCGGGCCGATTCCAGCGCACTGGGAGAAATATCGGTCGCTAAAATTCGCTCTCCCGGCGACAGCGCGCCAGGGTGCTTGCGTTTGTATTCTTCAATCTCGATGCTCAGTGAATACGGTTCCTGGCCAGTTGAGCAGGCTGCAGACCAGATTTTAAAAGGACGACGCCGCTCAGCCAGTTCAGGCAGTAACTTTTCCCGAAATATCCGATACGGATGATCATCGCGAAACCACAAAGTTTCATTGGTTGTCATCGCATCCACAACAGATTCCTGCAGGCTGCGGTTACGGCTCACAGCGGTCAGCAAGTCAGAAACACTGGCGAGAGACTCACGCTCCATCATTCTGCGCAAACGACTGGTAACCAGATACTCCTTACCTTCTCCCAGCATTATGCCGCTGGAATTTTCCAACATATGGCGGAACTTATTATATTCATCCGCCGAAATTGTGAGCGCCATATTAATCCACTGACTCCATTAATCAGGATACACCATCGATCCGCTGTACAACCTGTTCCGCCAGGACATCCGGGTCAAACTTCGCAATAAAGTTATCTGCACCGACCTTCTCAACCATTGCCTTGTTAAACACACCACTCAGCGATGAATGCAACACAACATGAAAGCCTTCCATGCGGTTGTCTGAACGAATTTTGGCAGTCAGGGTATAACCATCCATTTCCGGCATTTCGATATCAGAAATCAGCATCATGTATTGATCCGATAATTTCTGACCACCTTCAACAATGCCTTCCAGGTGTTCCCAGGCTTCTTTACCATCATTCAGCGCGACCACCTCAACACCGATGTGCTCAAGACAGCGGCAGATTTGCTTACGAGCGATTTTTGAGTCATCAACGATCAACACCCGTTTTTGTTGCGCCACTTCGTGGACTTCTTCAGAGACAACCCCTTCGCTGACTTCTTCGTTGATCGGTGAAACTTCCGCCAGAATCTTCTCCACATCAATAATTTCAACCAACTGATTGTCTACTTCCGTCACAGCGGTCAGGTAGTGATCGCGACCAGTGCCCTTCGGTGGTGGATGAATCTCTTCCCAGTTCATATTGACGATGCGTTCAACACCCGCAACCAAAAAGCCCTGAGTCTTGCCGTTGTATTCAGTAATGATGACAAAGGTATTCTCAAGATCCGGCAATGCCGCGTTACCGGTAGCCATGCTCATATCCATAATCGGCAGTGTGCCGGAACGAATGTGAGCCACCCCCCTGACAACAGGGTTACTGCCCGGCAATATGGTCAGATCGGGGCACTGAAGCACCTCGCGTACTTTAAATACGTTAATTCCATATACCTGGCTGCCGTTTACCCTGAACAACAACAGCTCCAGCCGGTTTTCCCCAACAAGCTGGGTACGCTGGTTAACTGTGTCTAAAACACCCGCCATACAATGCTCCTGACCTGGCTGTAATATTATCCGGCATGACCTTTGCTCAGAACTGTTTAGAACGTGCAAAACGCCAATTAGCCGCCGGATCTATGACACTAAAAATTCTTAATAACTTGAGCATAGTCGAGAACCCGAAACTTGTTCGGTTTATTCGCGCTTTTTTGCTCCTCACGTTGTCGTGGCCCGCCTGCGGCGACTGGCGTGAGCAGGTCGAGCAACAACTGCTGACGCAGTGGCGACAACTTACTGGCGGTTCAGCAGAAACACAGGTCAGCTTTATTGGTATCAGCGATGACTACCAACTACAGCGCTGCCGGGAACAACCCGAAGTACGTCTAACCAGAGCGCTTCAAGCTGGCAAGAACGGCTTACAACTGAGCTGTGGCTCTCCTTACTGGAACCAACACATCGCTATTCAGCTTCATGTGTTGCAACCAGTCGTAGTACTGACACGACCACTGCGAAACAAGGAGCTGGTGACCAGCAGTCATTTACGTGTCAGCAAGCTGGACATTGGCGAGTTGAATAAAGGTTTCTTCAACAGAATCGACGAAGTCAGCGGTTTACAGGCTAAGCGCAGCCTGCCGCCGGGTACCGTATTGAGCCCGGACATGCTGAAACAGCCGATCCTGATAAAACGTGGGGAAAAGGTCGCTATCCGCCTCTCACGTCCGGGGATTCAGGTTGAAATGGATGGTCAGGCAATGGCACAAGGCCGGGCAGGAGAACGAATACGCGTGCGGAATTTGCAGTCAAAGAAAATCATCAGCGCAGTCGTCATCGCGCGTGGTTTAGTACAGGTACAATAAGTTTTCAAAAAAAACCTAAAGTTCTAATTTTAGGCGCCGATAACACCTATGCAGGAGTGTATACTAGCTATGAAGCTCGGAGATCTAGTCATGAATATTAACAAATTTACTGGTGGACTCGACAACAACGCGAGGACCCGGAACGAGGCGCCCAAAGCGCCATCCAATGAGGCCCCACAGGCCAAAGCAGAACAAAGCGCAGGCATGACTGATCAGGTTAAACTGAGCGCCAGCAGCAAAAGCATCCAGCAGATCGAAGCCGAGGTGCGTAACCTGCCTGAAGTCGATGACAGTACTGTTGATCGTATCCGCAGCCAGATCGAAAATGGCGAATACAAAATCGATTATCAGAAACTGGCAGGGAAAATGCTTGATTTCGAGGAGCGTTTAAACTGATCAAGTGAGGCTCCATGACTGCCGCCAACATAACCTTTGCTCACCTGCTATCCTCCGAGCTAGAGCTGACTTCTGCCCTGCATCAGCTTCTCGAGCAAGAACTGGCGGCTCTTCAAGAACAAGCAATAGAGCCGCTTTCAATCTTACAGCATAAAAAATCCGAACTTCTGCAACAGTTGCAAAATCAGTCACGGCAACGTATCGACTGGATGGAGCAGCAGCAGCTTCCCCAAACGAAAGAGTGCCTCAAGCGGCCGGATTTTGCCGCCGATGATCATTTGCAACAACAATGGCAGCAACTCGGTGAAAGCTACGAAAAGAATCAGAAACTGTCGCAAGTGCTTGGACAAATTGTGTTAACCGCACGAAAGCGTTCAATTGATCTGCTTAATATCTTGCACGGTAAGCAGAATGATCCACACTTATATAACTCAAATGGGAAAGCCAGTGGCTTAAATCAGGGTTTAGGTTATACCCAAGCCTGATCGTGTGACAAACAGCAGCAATACCGGATTAACGAATGGCACAGGAAAGCAATCAGGAATACACACTCACTGCCCCGGAAGATGTTTATGGCGCCTTGCGGAAGATTGTGTTGATGGAAACCCCTGTAAAAGTGCACATAGAAGGCAGTAGCGAGATCTTTCGCTCAGCTGTCACTAAAGCAGTACTTAAAAGTCGCAGTTTTTTTATGGACCAGGTGATTCCTAACGAAGGTAACGACCTGATTCGTAAAGGGAGACGATTCAGTATCGAGTGCGATTCCCAGGGTGTGCGCATCGAATTCAAAGTATCCGGGCGAATGAAATTTAACCCGTCCAAAGAGCAATACCGCGTCGAGTTCCCTGAAAGCCTACTCTACTTACAGCGTCGCACTGCCTATCGCGTGATGGTTCCACCGGCGCATGACATTCGTCTGAAAGTAAAAATGAGCGACGACCAGGGCGAAGTTGCTGGCATAATTAAAGACCTCTCATCCAGCGGCTTCCGCGCTCAGATAAAGGGCAATGTCAAAAAACGACTGGAAGAAATCCGAAATTTTCCGATAGCAAAAATCCGTTTTAATCAGGAACATTTTATGGATTGCTCACTGGAGGCACGGCACGTCATTCTTGACGACAATGGCGATACTCACTGTGGTTTCGCTTTCAGCATGATGTCAGCAACCGCGCAGCGCTATATTGACCGCCTGATTACCGAATTCCAATGGGAAGAACGACGGATGAAAGAGCAGCAAGACTCGGAGCTTGGCAATGTCTGATCGCTGGGAACCGACGGGTTATGCTGTCATACATGACATTGGCGCTATTACGTATTAGAATCAGCAACACAGCCTCCCTATAGTTTAACCGGATAAAACTGCCGCCTCCTAAGCGGCTGCTCCAGGTTCGAGTCCTGGTAGGGAGGCCATCTTGTACTTACTCCTCTTTGCTGTGCGGCAAAGCTTAACTTGAGCACATTTCTAGATAACTCGAGCAAATCCATCATTCTATGATCTTCTACTAGATAACTCGAGCAGCTTGCCGCACATTGCTGCACTCCAAATAGAAATGCGACTTCTATTTACCAAAGACGACTTATAAGCGGAGCTATGATAGCCTCTACACCATTGTCGATAAAAACCTCAATAATTAAAAAATTTGCTGCGATAGCATAAGAAGCCTCCGAGAAAATTGAAGCACAAACTAAGTAGAGTAAGCAGCTTTCTGAGCTTATGAACTGGTTACTATCAATGCTAATGAACGGTCAAGTAACAGAGAAGTAAAAGGATTTATTATGATTAGGGCTGAATATCAACGTTTCATGCAAACATTGCAGGGCCCGAATGCAACTGAAGCTATGCGCAAGGTTGCGAACATAGTTTCTGCCCACCTTGATGAATTAATGCCATTAACTACTCACCAAGGGCAACGTATCCGTAAGATGGTTGGATTATGCCAAGCTAATTGGAACAGCATATCAACCAATATTCCCCCACTCGTTGAACAGAGCATTGAACCAGCAGTCTCCTTGTCGCGTCTAAAATAGCAAATCGCTCTCATTAACACACAAGCCAGAGCCAAGGTGTTATGGAATACAGGTACGACTATAATCCGCGACTGATGAGTCCGCAACGCCAGGTAATAAGATACCCACATACATGAGACCGACATGCAAGATCTGGCTAAGCAAATGGGGCGAATCTCAGCTACATCTGCTGCAGCTTGATTATGTTGATCAGCATCAGGGCCGTAGCGTTTAATCCAGGCTTATAGGCTGTGTGTGGTTGTTCCAAGTCGCTCTGCTACATCGGCAACGCTATGACCTGTAACAGTCACTTGCTTCACGGCTCAATCTTAAACTCTTCGGGATATCGTTTGTTGCTCATACACACCTCTGCTTGAGTCATTTTCTCTAACTAAAAGGTGTCTAGAAAATTGGTGGCGATTCAGCCACAAGTATATAGCCTTTTCATTGTTCAAATACTGAATCGCCACCAGTTTAGACTTTGCGGGAAATATACGCCATTCTTCACAGTTCTACGAAACTTCAATGTTACCACAAATAACATCCTTCAATTAAATCGTAAAAAGCAAATCTGTACGTATAATATATTTGGCTCCTTTAGAGATGGGCTGAGAACTGTGTAAATAATGCAAAGGATGATGCCCGTGTGGAAAACAAAGGACACCACCAATAGGTGTGCGGATATCAACTTCCTTAACCGATGCATTTCCTCGTACTGGACGCGTTGGATCTTCTGAGTTCACCAAAAACCTAGTTGCTCCACCTTCAAAGTCTTCGTTAAGTAAAATAAGAAATGTCATCTGGCTATATCGATCAGGATAAGCGTTGTGAATAAGTTCTTCATTCACCACTCGTGAGCCAGGCCACGCTCCATCGATATGATTCTTAAAAAAGTCGCCCTCGCTATAGCGGTAAAAACGAAATCGAGCATTAATCCCTACAGCCTCTTGGCTATCAAACATCTCTGGATTGTGGTTGGTTAAGTGCTTCACACGTTCCCAGATAAGCTGATCAGTAGCCTCATCAGTCACCCACGTAAGATTGTCGTTATGTCTGATTTCTCTAGGTAGAGACACGGCAGCATCTTTTAAGTAGCCAAGAGACTCAGTAAGCTCGATAAATCGTTTACACTCCTCCTCAGTAAAAACATTAAGTAGCTGAAAAGCACCTGGAACCTCTGGTATCTCTTTACGCTTCACCTTGCTAATCTCAAATAAGGTATCCAAATTAATTGGATTTGATTTACGGTTAGCCCAAGTTGGTAATGAAGGATTTTCTGCACCCGCTTCACGCGCCACCACGTAAAAGTCACTATTCATTTCTGTACTCATTCGCAATTCTCCGAACTTCAGTCTTTACCAATCTGATTTTTTAATAGCTCACTACTCGAACTTGAGTAAACTGACGATTCCCAGCTTTTGAGCCGTGAAAACCGAAGCCACTTTGTTTCGCACCCACCCACGGAGAGTCTCCCATTCCACCGACACCTTGGTTAACGGATACCATGCCTGCCTCAAGCCTCTCTGCGACCTCTCTGGCGTTTGCACCGCCAAACACGACGGCTCCTAATCCAAATACCGAGTCGTTTGCTCGCTTAACCGCTTCATCAATTGAATCAAACTCTGCAATGGCGACTACTGGACCAAACGTTTCTTCATTCTCCAGACGCATTTCTTTACTAAGGTTTGAGACAACTGTTGCTTCGATATAAGGCGCTTTCTGTCGAGCATGTCCAAGCAAAAACTTAGCGCCGTTTGCCTCAGCATCAATTAACTGATCTACAATTTTTTGATGTTGATGAGGGTTTGCAATGGGGCCAATATTCACACCAGGCTGATTCCACGGGCCTGTTTGATATTGACTGGCAACCGCAACAACCTCATCTTCAAATGCTTTAGCAATACTTGCATCAACATAAACCCGCTCCGTAGAGGTGCACATCTGCCCAGCATTTTCGAATGAGCTTGCGACAGCGAACCTAGCAGCAGCTCTAAGATCAGCATTGCGCATAACAATCATTGGATCATTGCCACCAAGCTCCATTACAAGCCTTTTCAGATCCAGCGCAGCACCAGCCATTATGTTTCGACCAGCCTCAAGCGACCCGGTAAAAGCGACCATATTTATCTCCGCTTTAACGAGTGCTCTACCCACTTCACCATCACCATGAACAATTTGTACTAGGTTCTCAGGCAAGCTTTCCTGGAGCGCTTTGACAAACAAGTCCGCTACCAAAGGGGTATGTTCAGAAGGTTTGAGTATCACACTATTACCGGCAACCAATGAGGGGATAATCAAGTTATTGGCCATCGCTAGCGGGTAATTCCAAGGAGAAATTACTGCAACCACTCCTAATGGTTGGTATTGAATCTGGCTTCTTCCTCCTAATGATTCCGGTCTAAATGCATCCAGTGCACTATTGATAAAATATTCCGCGTTATGAAGCACGCCTCTTACCTCAAACCCTGCACGACGAGCATCTTTTCCCATCTCCAAACTAATGAGTTGTGATAACTGCTCCAAATAAGGACTTAACTTTGCATAAGCGCCTGTAACTACCTCAGCTCTCTCCTTTAAAGTTTTACCTGCCCAACTTCTTTGAGCGGCTTTACCAAGTGATACCTTTTCATGCAGCTCGGTATTCGAAGTAATACTTACGTGCCCTATAACCTCTTGGTTAAGGGGGTTACGAGATTCCAATAACGACATGCTTACTGATCCTCAAAGAAGGCGATTGTTCGTAGTTCAATGCTGTTGCGTGCGTTTTTATATTCCTTGTGTACGACGTCATCGACCGCAGAATGAGGGACACCATTTAGATATGTCGGCATTTGACTATCAAACACCTTAAGCAGAAGTACTTCTCCTGGCTCCATATCTGAGAAATAAACCCATTGATGATTCTGGTTATAAGAAATCGCTGCCAGCTCACCCGTTCTATCCGGATAGACTAGCTTCAATGGATGATAGTCCTCTCGACCAACAGAGCGCATATCGACCATAGCGAGCGGAGATTCTTCAACCTTGTGATGAACAGGAATCCACAAATTGACGAATTTGTAGCGCTTGGACCTTAACTCAAGATCTAACTTCGTTTCTTCCAAGCGTCGATAATCAGCGGATTTTGAGGTGTAATCGTTATGAACGGTTTTAACCGGTGCACGATTATGAATGCTTAGATCGTTTCGATTCTTAGAGCGGTAGGTATGATCGAACACTTTTACAACGTTCGCGCCAAGTTTTGATCGCAACCACTCCGCAACCTTCGGGTATAAAACGCCTTGTATAGCCTCATCATTCTCATAGTCAGAGAACCCAAGCTCAAGATTCATTAACTCGAAACCATTTTTGTCTAATGAATAAGCTTCATGTTCCAGACGCCCATCTTTTACTTTTACGACTCTACGATCTATAGAATCAATTAACTGTTCACTGCCAGGTCCAAGGTGTGTTTGATCATATACGTGATCATTTCCAGGCCTCGCATAGTTGACTCGGTATTCGGCATGCATGGTTTGCACCTCAAATAAGAAATAGATGATGCGAGTTTAGGGATCTATAGATACAATTAGAAACAAGACCTATTGATGAGTGATACAAGTGAAACTTTTAAACAGAATCGATATCCGACAACTACAAGTACTAAGAGCGCTGTTACAAGAAAGAAATTTGTCTCGCGTGGCTGACCAGCTGGGAGTCACACAACAAGCAGTGAGTGATCAACTCCGTAAGTTACGCGATACGCTAGATGATCGTTTATTTGTGCGCACCAGCAACGGCGTGATCCCCACGCCATTTGCAGAGTCACTCCAGTTAAAAGTGGAACACATTCTTGAATCAATTGAATCGTTATTAGAACCTGAAGCTTTTGAACCTCAAACCGTTACACGAACATTCACTTTGAGTTCTACTGACCTTGAGCAAAGGGTGATACTGCCTCAATTATTAAGAATAATTCGCCAAGAAGCGCCTGGTGTAAAGCTATCAGTCAGAAAACTTGAGATTGATCAGATCACCAACGCCTTATTAACCGGAGAAGTAGACTTAGTCATTAGCAACCCAGCCTTCGTACCGTCAAACCTACCCACGCTTAATTTGTATCCTGAAAGCTACACCTGCGTGGCTTCCAAGAATAATACGATGCTAAGTAAGAAAATGACTATTTCTGACATTGCAAAAATCCCCCAGCTAGTTGTCTCCCCCTCACGCGGTGACTTTGTAGGTGCGGCAAATGATTGGTTTAGACAACAGGGGCATCCAAGAAACGTTGTGTTGTCTGTACCCACGTTTACCGCCGCAAAAGCTTGTATAGCTGAGAGTGATTTGTGCGGCTTTATTCCATCTCGACTACTACCTGATAACGACCTAAAAGTAATTGCGCTTGATAAGACAATTCCAGGGTTTGATGTCATTGCAACCTGGCACCAGCGTAGTAATCAAGACCCGCTAAATATTTGGATTCGCGACAAGCTGGCTAGTATTTGTTCCTTATAAAATTAGTTATTGTGTACCTGGTAACCAAAAGGTAACCAATTGTTTTTCTATTGAAGCTACCAATAATAGTAGTCACTGATTATCTTTATTGGAGACCAAAGGTATGAGCACATACAAATTTGAAGCTGGATCAACGTTCCCATCCATCACCAAATCAACTCTCGAAGGCACAACACGGGACCTAAGCAAACCTTTAGAAGGAAAAGACTGGCAAATGCTTGTCGTCTACAGAGGTAGACACTGCCCATTGTGTACACGTTTCCTCAATCAATTGACAGAATATAAGTCACGCTTAGAAGCTATAAATATCGACCTGGTCGCTGTATCAGGTGATAGCAAAGCGCAGTTAAAGGAGCACACGAGTAGGCTGGATGTAGATTTCCCGCTGTTCTACGGCTTATCTTTAGAAGAAATGAAATCTCTGGGGCTTTACATCTCACATCCCCGCTCAGATCAGGAAACGGATCACCCGTTTGCTGAACCGGGGCTCTATGTCATTAATGAACATGGAACGCTTCAGGTAGTGGACATATCGAATAATCCTTTTGTACGTCCTGATTTAGATAATCTTATTTCGGGCCTTGAGTGGATTCGTAGCAATAACTATCCGATTCGCGGAACCTTTTCTTACGATAACTAACACCTTATTGCCACACACAAAGACTTAGAAAACAACATGTGGCTGCCTGATTTGCGTCAGCCTAGGACCCCTGCGTATTAGAGAGAGCAATTTTCCTATGGCATTACAAGATCACCCAATGTGGCGAAAGCCCCAACACCATCAAGATTTAGATCATGCTCATGACCACGTACATTGGGTAGAGCTGTTCTATGACTTGATTCATGTGGTCACAATCTTTCTTCTCGGAAATTACTTATCACACCATTTGAACATAGATGGCTTCTTGGTGTTTTGTGGAATCTTCATTGCATTGTGGTATGCCTGGGGTGAGCTCAGTATTTTCAACTCTATTTATGTCAGCACGGATATTTGGCATCGTATCATTATGTCCGTAATGATCTGTACATTGATGTTTATGGCCGCAGCGATACCCGCAATTGAAGGGAAAGGATGGGCTTTCTTTGCACTGGGATTTGCCGCGAATCGAGCAATGCTCGCCATGCTATATGTAAGAGCTCGGCGAAACAATTCAGAAACACACTCAATGTGCAATGAGCAGATCCGAAACTTATCAAGTTTCGCCATTATATTTGCCATTACAGCATTTCTGCCAAAACCCTATGCTTTCTGGGTCTTTGCGGCGGCTCTGGTTGCCACGCAAACGCTTTACATGATTCCGAAAGTCTCTGTACTACGCCATGAACGCTTTGCTCCTCGACTCGGTCATATGGCGGAACGCTTCTCTCTACTCACACTTATCATTCTCGGCGAAGGCTTTTTTAAGTTAGTTATTACACTTTCCGAAAAAGGTATCTATAAAGTTTCCTCCGACGTGCTTGTCAATTTCGTTATTGGCGGAATTTCCATGTTCATCATGTGCTGGATCTATTTTGACTTTGTCGGCAACGGAAAGACCAAGGACGATAAGCTTTCGACATTAGTCAAATGGTGGCTTGCGCATTTAACGCTCATGATTTGCGGGGTAATGGTTGGCGTAGCACTCGCTGCCGAAGTAAAAGTTGGTTTCTGGGAACCCTACCCAACCAAATATGCGGCTATTGGGTGCTTCGGGCTAGCGGGATATATTGCCATGTTGTGGGTACTAAAGAACGTCATCGAGCATCGTGTCGCATCAGACCATGGTCGTTGGGATGTCCGATTATTTGGAATTGTTGTTGCTGTAGGATGTTTCTTTATTGTCCCTCACGTACCCTCAATTGTAGCCAACCTGATATGGGGGACTGCATTACTATCACAAATAGTTATTCCCGTAACGCGCGCGTGGATGACCTTCCGCCATGAGTGATATTTTAGTATCTAAAAATAAACTTCGGGCAAAGGTCTATTGGTGGTTGGAACGGCCTGATAGAGAGGCTTGGGGTCCCAAACTTCTGGAGGTTGCCCTCGTTGTGCTGATCATACTCAATGTCAGCGCCGTTATTTTGGAAACGGTTGATTCCATCTACCAAAGCTGGGAAGGAGCCTTTAGTGTATTTGAAGGCATTTCCTTATGCATCTTTATTTTAGAGTACCTGTTGCGCTTATGGATCGTACCTGAAAATCAAGATTCACCTTCTCGTATATCATGGATGCGATCGCCGATTGCGATTATTGACTTGCTTGCTATCTTACCTGCGTTGCTCTATCTGTTCATTCCAATCGATCTGCGCATTCTTAGAACCTTCCGGATGTTGCGCCTACTTAAACTGACTCGGTATTCACCTGCTCTAGGCATGTTGCTTGCCGTTTTCGAGGAAGAAGCAGGCGCCTTCTTTGCCGGATTCTTCATTCTCATGCTCATGTTAATTTTTGCTGCCAGCGGTGCTTGGTTAGCAGAGCACAGTGTCCAACCCGATGCATTTGGTTCAATTCCCGAAGCAATGTGGTGGGCCGTGGCCACACTAACAACCGTCGGTTATGGCGATGTCACGCCTATAACCGTCGCCGGTAAGCTATTTGGCGCCCTCGTTACAGTGATTGGCATCGGCATGGCTGCGCTGCCCGCAGGCATCATAGCAAGCGGCCTGAATGAACAGATTCATCGTCGCCGTTCCAGTCTACAAAGCGAGTTCAGAAAAGCGTTGGAAGACGGCATGATTTGTCAGCAAGAAGAGGAAGACATCGAAGCATTAAGAAAGCAGTTAGGTTTGTCGCATCGGACTGCTGATAGTATTCGTGAAGCTGTTCATGGAGAAGTAAAATCAAAAATTGGCGCAACATGTAGGCATTGTGGTAAACCCTACGAGCCAAGTTAGAATTTGATAATTGTGCTCAATAAAGGAGTTACCCAAGGAAAATCTGAGCTCTCCTTTATTGAATAAAGCCTATGTTATCGCTGTGAAGGATGAGTCCAAGCGTATTTCTTAAACGCATCATCTGGCTCTGTATGTGCCAAGGCATTGGTAAAATTAGAGATCAACTTAGCCGATAAACCAGTTATTACTTCCAATGCCTGGCGCTTTGTATAACCTGCATCAAAAAAGGTTTGTAGCTTTTCATCTCCTATGTGGCCACGCTTATCTAGTAGTGCTTTAGCATAGCTGTGTAATGCTTGAAGCTTAGCGTCAGGTATCTCAGTCCCTTCACGTAATGCTTCGATAACTTCCTCAGACATTTTCGCGGAATACATCATCCAGGTATGACCCGGCACGCAGTAGTGGCAGTTATTTTCAAAATTCGCAGTCATAAATACCACCTGCTGCTCGATCGGCGACAAGGTCGTGTTCTTCATGAAAAGGTTAAACACAGTATTGTAAGCCTCATAAGTAGCAGGTGCTTCTGCTAATATCTTGTGCAAATTAGGTATCATGCCAAAACCTTTCAACGAATCTTCCATTAACGATTTCGACTCTTCTGGCGCAGTATCGGTTTCATAGTATGTAAACATAAAAATTCCTCTGTTCTATATAGTTCTGCCTTTAGGAAGCAGTAGTTAAAGCTTTGCGGTAGGTTTCGGTTTCTTGAGCACCTTGTAGTACTTCTTCACTATTAATAATTACTACTGGCACTCCGTGAAAACCTCCAGACAACCACTTTCTTTCAATTTCGACCAACTCAGCTTGAAAAGAAGCGTTACCTAAGACATCTTCGGCTTCGCTTTTATCTAAGCCTGAGATAGCGACTATTTGCAGCAAAACCTCCTTGTTTGATATATCTTTTTGGTCCGAGAAGTAGGCTCTAAAAAATGATTCGGCAAGTTGAGTTTGCTTGCCTTTCTCTTCTGCCCACCTCAACAACAAATGTACTTTTCGGGTATTAAACATGCGCATATCATCGAAGTAGTTGAATTGAAAGCCCACCTCTTGGCCCAAAGCCGTCAAACGCTTACGTGCCTCAATACTTCCGTTAATCGTCGTTCCATATTTAGCTGCGAGATGCTCTCTGAGATTCTCACCTTCTTCCGCCATGGAAGGATTTAGTTCGAATGGGTGCCACCGTATGGAGACTTGATCTTCGATTCCCAGGTCTTTAATAGCGACCTGAATTCTGTAATAACCGATCACGCACCAAGGACATACAACGTCAGATAAGATATCGATCATAATCTGTTTGCTATTGCTCATGGTGGCTTACCTTTGATTCAACAATAATTGCGACTACTTCGGTATCACCCGTATTGCTAACTTGATGTGCCCATGCTTCGTGCCCCATCACATGCCCATCAAGAACATTTGCAACAAAGGACTCTCCATTTTCCTCGGTAATCGTCAGCTGGCCACCTTTTGGAAAGTAAACCGTCTCGTTGTGATGACGATGAGACATATCAGACTCTCCTGGCTGAAGCACCATCTTAAGCACCAGCACGTGTTCGTTTTCCAGCAGAACATGGTAGTACTCGGGTGAAGAGATGTGCGCCAAAGGAACTGCCTGAGCACCCGAAACTGAGGCGGACGAAAATAGGACTAATCCCAGAATGAGCCTTTTGATAAGCGTTTTCATAAGGCATTACTCCCGATTGGATTAAAAATTCTCTTGAATGTGCGCAGAGAAACGCTTGAAGTCATTCTCAGCTTCCGCATTTTTCATCACATCGAAACTCGCGAAAGTCGGAAGCGCTTCCATACCAAAGAAGCGGAAGTTCATGTGCATTGGGAAAAACAAGTCATCCACACTCTTGCCTTGGAATAAATATTCGTTTTCGTCATCAAATGACTCTTTCGGTGCGTTAAAGGTCAGAGACAACATATAAGTTTTACCCGTGAGCGTACCGCCCGCACCGTAGTTCTTCTTGGGAGCATCCTCATGACGACCATCACCGTTGCATAATTGCCCTCCCATGCCTGCGGTATAGACTTCATCCATATATTTCTTAAAGGTCCAAGGTACGCCCATCCAGTTCACGGGCGATTGAAGAATGATCGTGTCAGCCCATTGATGGTTTTCAAGCTCAGTTTCAACATTCCATTCTTCATCGATGTTTACGATACGTATTTCATGGCCTTTCGCTTTCAATAGTTTGTCTGCCATCTGAACCAGAGCGCCATTTAAACGACCTTCTGAGAATGGATATCTGTGGTGTGCATTGATAATCAAAATATTGCTCATGTCTTCTTTCCTCGCTTTGAACGAACTGTTTAATAAGTAATAGTGGTTAATTAACCTTTCCAGGTTTATTATGGTTACCTAGAATATCTAATCAATTAGTATACTTTTGGTAACCTATAGGAAATGAGCAAGAAAACATGAAAAGTCGCGTAGAAACAGATAGTTACGGCCGAAAAAAAGTTTATGATGCGTGTCTCGAGCCTTGTGCGATAGAAAAAGGCATGCGCTTCATTGGCGGAAAATGGACAGGATCAATTGTCTATCACCTCAAAGATGGGCCGGTACGATTTAATGACTTAACCAGAATGTTAGGAGGGGCAAGTAAGAAAATGATCGATCAAAGGCTTAAGGAGTTAGAGGCTAGAGATATGGTACTTCGAACAGTGATAAGTGATCGACCTGTCGCCGTAACTTATGAACTGACCGAGTTTGGTCGCTCAGCACTAGATATTTTGGATCAGCTTCGGATCTGGTCAGAGTCAAATCAGTTGTAACAATATGAGCTGACTACTGACTACTGACTACTGACTACTGACTACCAATTCACTATACCGCGAATTACTTTCAGTCCTCCAAACTGAATCGCCACCAATTTGCTAGACACCTTTTAGTTAGAGAAAATTACTCAAACAGGGAGATGTATGAGCTACAAACGATATACCGAAGAATTTAAGATTGATGCTATTAAGCAAGAGATAGTTGCAGGCCATAGCCTAATCTATGTAGATGATTTTGCAGTTATTTCTATGCTCATTAGATGTAACCCCAAAAAAACCTTCACAATCAGACCATAAAGTCGCACATTGATTAATAATTTGGAACATTTTGCTCAAGTTATCTAGAAATTTGCTCACTTTCTGCTTTACCGCACAGCCTGGCTTCCAAACTGTATTTAACGATCAACAGTGCTGGTTAATTGAGTCTCCATTCCACTATCCGATAAATAAAACTGTCGGACTTTTGAGTTTAAACGATTGATACTCTGAACCAGATAGTTCCTTACAGATTGGTACCCTCACCTGCAAAACCATACGGTATTTCAAATTCAGGATTGCTATCTGAGACGACATTGCCAAAAGCATCATAGTCGATCTGCTTGATCACTCCACCGTGAGCATCGGAGATGATTTTTGGTGAACCAACCTGATCTGTCAGGATGTAATAGCGCTGCCCAGCCTGAGTAAAGCGGGTTGGCACATGGCCAAGCGTGTATTCAAAGCGTTGTTTCAGACTATTACCGCCGTCATACACAGCTAACAAGGTCGTTTTGTTTTGCCACAGATACTTTTCAACGATTTCGCCGTCAATCAGCTTGGCAACACGATTACCCAAGGCGTTGTGTTTGTACTCAATGGTTTTTGCCGGAGTAACAACTTTAAGCAAACGACCTTGGCTATCGCACTGATACGTAGTAACAACCTGGGCATTATCATCCGTGGTTCGGGTGACTTTACTCAGGCGTCCATTCGCATCGTACTCATAGACTTTATTACCAAAGGTCAGCAGTTGATCAGCAATATTGTAGGTTGCTGCAACAGCAGAAACATTCAATAGACTGGATGTCGTTGCCGTACGGTTACCATTTGCGTCATAGCCATATTGCTCGACAATTTCATCATCACGATAAACCTTCGTCAGGCGATATTTGTTATCGTACTCATACTCGTAACGGTGACTAACATTGCCACTGCCGGAGTTAACCACTTCAGTTTTCTCAGTAATCTGGCCAACAGCGTTGTACTGGTAACTATTATTTACTACAGCCCCACCAGAAACACGTTGATTAAAGTCTTCTGCTTCAGCGAATCCATTGAAATTGCGTTCCTGAGTTAACTTGGCATCCCTTACATACTCTGGTAGATCATTTTGAGGATTACGTTCTATCGTAAAATCATGAATGTTGGTAATCAGGCCGTCTTTATCGTACTTAATTGCAGAGGATTCACCAGCATAGGTCATGCTTGAAAGCTCAAAACCTGGCGCATAGTCATACGAAATCACTGCATCCAGTTCGCCCGAGTATTCGATCCGATTTAATAGAACACCGGAATAGTCGTAACTCAAGGTTTCACTGCCCTCGCGTACCGAAGTTAATTTATTACCACACTGATACTCATATTCAATCAAGCCTTCAGGTGTTTGGGTATCCTGTAACAAGCCATCACGATAGTTATGATGAATAATCTGGCCCGATGGCAAGGTAATATCTGTCAAGCGGCGATCACGATCGTAGTTGTAGGTCGTAGTCTGGTTCAGTGGAGTTTTATTGGTGGTAACTTTATTAATCGCATTCAGGGTAAAGCTATGGGTGTGGTTGGTAGGAACCACCAGCTCTTCCATATTGCCATTATTGTCGTAGCGTTGAAGAACACTGTGTCCATCTGGATAAATGGTCTTATTCAGACGTCCCTTGCTGTCATACTCAAACTGAGTTTGTTTGCCATCAGCAGCAATAACCGCGGTAACATTCCCTTTGCCAGCAGGATCATAAACATAGGTTTTTACCCGGTTGCCAGATTTATATTCGATCCTTAAACTTGTAAAGAATTGGCGTCAAAGGACGAAAGGTACCGTAAAAATAAAGATATATCGCAGGCAAGATAAGGGAAATAATTAAATGATGAAGCTGAAACGGCTCATTCCCACCAGAAGCACCGAGTGCTATCAACAAGGATAGCATACCTCCGACCATAAATACCTTGTAGGTCAGTGAAACTGGCCCTTTCGAATCATACAGCAAATGGCAGTGTGGACATTTATAACGAGTCCCTGTTCTTCCCAAAGCAGCAAAAGCATTACTTGGCTTAAAGCGCTCAAGTGAGTTTTTGCAGCGTAAACATTTGAATAAAACAGTACCTTTACTTTTTACAGCCATCTAATGCCTCTTCAAGTAGCTTTTGACTTTCTTCGATAGTCAAATTAAGAGCGGCGGCGAGAATTTGCCCTAACAAAATTTTCTCAGCTGCAGAAAGTGCAGATGCGACTTCATGCAATATCTTTGCTGGAGCATCAATTCCCTTGGCAATTCTCTTTTGGATCTTTTCTCCCATACTACCACCTCCAACATTAGCTAAGAACGAAAGAGCTGCTGCTTGGGCTGCTTCTGCTAATGTGCCTCCATCTAGGTAAGTACCAACAGCAGCGGATGCGATCGAGCCAACAGTATCTGCTACATCACCTAACTTTGGACCGGGAAGTATTGCTCCACCTATCGTCCCAGACGCTGTTCCGATAGCTGCTTGAGCAATAACGTTAGCCCAATTAATATTCTTTCCACTATCTGTGTATCCACTAACAGTATCATAAACAGCAGTCACACCACTAACGACTCCCCCACAATCGCACCAGCAACAGCCCATGCAGCCTCACCATTTGGGTCCACGAGGTTTATCGGATCACTTAACACATACCCATAAAGGTTGGTATCACCACCGGCAAAGCCAATCGGATCACGAGCTGTCCAACGGCCCGTTTCCGGATCATAGTCACGGTAACCAAAACGAATTAGGCCCGTATCGGTATCCTGCAAACCACCAGCAAAGCCAAACGGAATCTCAAACTCAGGGTTGCTATCTGAGATTACATTACCAAAGGCACCATAGTCGATCTGCTTAACAATGGGATTACCCGAAGCGTTGTGTTTGTACTCAATGGCTTTCGTTGTAGCTAGAGCTTTTTATGGTTCCGTCATAGCAGGTTTAGTTTTCACGGCAGTCCAAAACCATTACCCATAACATTGCTATTGAGTAATCTCCCTTCCGGCTAAATAGCTTCGGCGCTTTGAAAAAGCTACTTTCTCTCCGGAACCAATCATCTTTAAGTCGAACAAAAGGCCCGCAGTTCGATGGCGCTGTGCACCCAGAATTCCTGATCGTATTCTACCGGTAGGCGATTCCCTTCAAAGCGAATTCGCTCAATGTCCAGGCAAGGTGCACCATTGATGTGTGATAAAGCCTCAGCAATATCATCGTACACCGCTGAGACTCTGATACGGTTATCTTCGTGTGTAATGTCCACGTCGTAATCGCGCTGCATCAGTGTAGTGAGTGATCCTTCAAGATGTTTTTTAGTGATACCGGAGAAGCGCGATTCTGGCAAATAAATCAGCTCATACAAAACCGGGCGGCCATCCAGTGAGCGCAGGCGTTTCAGTTCGATCAATTTTTCAGAATCGGTTACCTGCAACACTTTCCTTACCTTGGACGGCCCTTTGATACAACGCTGACTGATCAACTCTGTTGCGGGCTCCTTATTCTGTTGTGCCGCCAGCATATAAAAGTTCACCCGTGAGGACGGGTCGTATTCCAACCTGGATGGCGTAACGAACCAGCCGCGGCGGTTGGAGCGATAAATCAGACCTTCCGATTCCAGCTTCGACAATGCATCACGCACCGTTATCCGTGTACTGTTAAATTGCTCCACCAGCTCTCGCTCGGAGGGTAAGCGTGCGTTCACACGCAGCTTTCCGGAACTGATCTGGTGAGCAAGATAATCGCGTATTTCTAAACTGGCGGATTGCATAGTCAGTTTCCCCGATGCCGGTGTTCTGTTAGTCACGGGCAAATTCTACCTGTCTGGCCGGAGCGAAAGAAGCGTCTTTTTCACCCTGGCTGAGCAGGTTTTTGCATTTAACTTCAGAAGCAGTTTTTTCCGGGAGCTGTTCAACAAAAAAACGCCAACGGAAGTATAGCCAAGAGGTTAATGTCAGCGAGCCACCCGCAATTGCAGTGACATAAATTGCCTTGATAAAGAAGATCAGCCAGCTGAGATCGGGAGAATGAAAGTTTTTCACCAGCATCAAGCTGACACTGCCCAGATAGCCTGCACTGTCTGCCAGATAAATTAAGAAACCCGCGTTAGCAACGCCACCAGCGATGGCAACAAAACGATCGAATAGAAAGCAGTTAAACGGGATATAAGATAAATATAACCCGGTACCCAGTAACACCATCCAGGCTTTGCTATCGAGTCCAGCGAACTGGTACGCCCAGGTTGATCCGCCGAGAATCATACAACCCAGAATAATCGCGATATGATTCGCTGTGAACGCTTTAAAGTTGTCGCGAATAAACATCAGCAGCGCTAATGCCACCAGTACCATGGCAGCAATGCGGACACCGGCATAAGTAAATATTTCAGGCTCATTGCCATAACCCAATGCCATCCAAATCTCTGAAGAAAAGTTATCGCGAAAATCGCGCAATGCAGTGAACAGCAGAAAGGCAGTAATTAACGCTAATAAACCAAACCAGTATTTCGAAAACAGATTCCAGCGATCGGTGGCCGTCATCGGCTGTCGTTTCTGTCGGGCAGCTTCATCATCGGCGTTCGGCTCAGGTAATAGTGATAACGCATACACAGAGATAAACAACAGCGGCGTAAATACCAGACCAGTAAGCACCGGCATCCAGAATTCCGGTACATCAAAATAAATAATCAGAGATTTTCCCGCTGAACGAACCATACCCGATGCAACAATAAAAGAGGCGCTTAACCCTGCACCTAATAGTTCACTGCTGCGCCGCCCTTCGAGATAACTAAAGACCAGCCCCCAAATCATCCCCAGTGGCAAGCCGTTTAGAAACATTGCCAGCGGTTTCCATTCCAGTGGTACCACCGCAAACAACAGCAGTGCCAGTTCTGCTGACATAATCAGAGTCAGAATCGCAATAGCACGCCGGTTGTGCAGCATCGAAGAAACAACTTTAATGCCAATAAATTTCGATAGTAAATAACCCATTACCTGAGACAAAATCAGCATGACTTTAAAATCAACACCAAACCAGTCGCTGTATTCGTAATGACCAACCACAAACGGCTTGCGAAACGCATACATGGAAAAATAGGTCAGAAATGCTGCACTGATGGCAAAAATAACGAACCAGGGTAATGGAGCCCGCTCTAACCAGTGATGAATTTTACGCTGAATTTTTGTGTGCATATCGGGTACCTTGCTGACCATTAGCCCGTTCTTTTCTGACTGCGTGCCGCGGCACATTGTTGTTGAAATTCATCACTGAACACATCGGTATCATGACTAAAGCGATCTAACCGATAAGGCTGGATATCCAACTCACAAGATTCCCGGGTAATCGTGGCCGCCATCGCCTTACCAATACCACCACTCCAGGCAATACCCGCACCGGAGCAACCACTGGCGACATAAAAGTTTTGCCAGCCAGGGGCCTTACCCAATAATGGTTTTCCATCCGGGGTATAGCTGGAAACACCGGCAATGTAGTGGTTCAGCTGAGCCTGTTCCAACAGCGGACAGCGCTCAATCAGTGCCTGCCAGTTCTCTTCCAACGCTGCCCAACCCTGAGGGTCCTGACCAAACCCCAACGAATGAATATCATCCGGTAAATGGTTGGCATCCACGTAACAGCCCTGGCTATCGCGAACACCAAATAACAAGGCACCATTTTCACTGCGAAAATAGAAACCATTTTCCTGATCAATCAGCATCGGCATATCACGACTGACCATGGCTTGAAAATCCGTGATCCAGTAATGACTGCGCACCGTCGCCATTGCCAGTGTCACACCGTATTCCCGGGCAAATGTCTTTGACCAAGGGCCAGCAGCCAGGAGTACATCATCGCACTCAAATATTTCGTCAGCGCTACGAACTGCGCAGATTTTCCCCGCCTTTGTTTCAAGCCCCTTGACTTTGGTATTAGCCAGAAACCGGACACCGTTTAATTTCGCTTGCTGCATATAGACAATGGCTAATTGATAAGGGTCAATGTAGCCATCATCCAGATACGCCAGCGCAGAGGCATCGGCAGCAATGTTAATCCAGGGGAAAGTAGCCGAGATATCCTCAGCGTTTCTGTCGTGAACCAGTGATGACTGAATATCTGAAGTCTGTTGCTGTGCCAGCTGCCGATACAACGCCAGCGTCGTACGCGGATAATCGCCATCGGCAAGATGCCAACAGCCACTTCGCCGCATCAAACGTTCTCTACGATCACGTTCAAAACGTTTAATCACGTCATGGGTTTCGGCTACAAACAGGCTGGCATTCAGGTCACCACGGGCGCGGGTTAATAGTGCCGCTGCCTGTGATGTGGTCGCAGCCGCAAATTCACCCGCTTCCAGTACTGTTACCTGAACATCATCACGGCGCTGCAGGTAATAGGCACAAGCAAGGCCAAGAATGCCACCGCCAATAATCACAACCTGTCGTTTTTCTGAATTTGTCACTTTACCACCAAGAATTCTGGACTAGTCCAATTAAACTATTCCGATATGACAGTGCAGTGACACTTGAGTACAGAGACTACAAGCAGAATGACAAGCAATAAAAAACCGGCGATTGCCGGTTTTTTTAAGTTCAATAACGGGTCAGATTGGTCACTCACTGCGCTGGATAAACCATCACAGCGTTGCCTGAATTACTGTGCAGAAAGCGCCCGTATTTCACCCACCGTCAGCGCCTTGTGATAAACCTTAACGTCATCAAATGCCTGGTTTTGCGGTAACTCACAGGTTTTGGCATCCCCTTCGCCGCTGCAGGTTAATTGTGCGTGTCCACCCACACGGAACGGCGATCCTCCACCGTAGCTGGTGTTATTCATCGCTGCGGTTATCGGGCCAGCTCCCTGAGGCAAGGTGGCCGTGGTCGTCAGCGCGATGCCGTTAACATAACCGCGTAACTCGTTATTCTCGCGATCAATCACCATAGCCAGATGATGCCAGACGCCATCAGTTAACGCATTTTCCTGAGTGATCAGTGCATGATTGGTAATCATCAAACGATCACGGAAATTCACCTGCATCTGAACCGCACTGCCGTTACTACGGATCTCCCAGCCACCGTATTCCATATTATTCGGCCCACTGGACGATTTACCCATCAGCAAGCGGGCACCGTCCAGGTTGTTGTATCTTATCCGCATGGTGGCGGTAAAACTTTTATGGCCCGGGTCTAATTTATGCGGCAATAGCTTGTGGCCAAGGGCGTCTTCTGCTTTTTCTGCGGATGCCATCAACTGCAAAGTCATTGCATGATTGCTGTTATCGGCCTCACGGATATCCGTCAGCGAGCTGCCGCTGGTCAGAGCAGACAGTTCCGGTGCGTTTAAATGATTGTGATCGCCACTGCTGTCCAGCACCTGGTTATTATCGCCAATCTTTTCCATAGTCCAGTCACCGGTAATTCCCTGGCGCATTACCTGAATCTGCACCGGACCCACGGTATGCGTGGTACCGTCAGTGACGGTGTAGGTAAACTGATCAACACCAATATAATCGGTTGGTGGCGTGTAGCGCAGGATATTACCTTGCTGGCTGACTTGCCCGCCTTTAGCCGTTGTGGCCTGAAATTCCAGAATGGATAGCACCTCTCCGTTGACATCATAATCGTTGGCCAATACCGCAATATTGCCTGCTTCATTCTGATAAACCGACAGATAATCTTTAAAAGCCGCCGGTGGCATAACGTCAGTAATGGTCTTAGCAGGCTTAAATTTACTGCCCGCCTGCAGGCGACGGGTGGTTTTCCGCGCCTGCATATTCCCCAGCTGACTGCCCGGTGCCATGATCTGATTATTATTATCCGTTTGTTCGCCATGGCCCAAGCCCATGTTATGACCAATCTCATGGGTGAAGCCCCAGTTATGGGTGAAATTAGCGACACAGCCAACCCAGTCACCGCCGCCCCAGCAATAACCGCCATTCACCGGGTCCTGGAATTCAATGGTGAAATTGGTGGCATCGGTTGCTGTTGGTCGTGGCTGAGTATTTTCTGCGGTTGAATCACCGTGTACTTCAATTAATGCACGGCCCACATCCCAGCGTAAGCCGGTTTTTTGTGCCCAAACATAATCGGTTTCATTAATATGATTTTCCATTTGTGCAATGGAATTAATGATGTTGCCACGCGCCTGATTCACAAACTGATTGTATTCATGCTTAAACGACACCCGCGCCAGATTATTATGAAAATCCGCGCCAGGCTGCGGTACAAAGTAGCGGTTATTATCGTTAGCCGGAACATCAACACTGATCTGCAACTCGTCTGTCGTTGTTTCATTATTCCCAAGGGCGTCAGCGTCAATTAAATGAGAAACATCAGCAACCTTACCCCAGGCACGACCATCACCACGCCAGGCTGAAATATGCATGTTGCCATCGGCATCAATTACCCCGGTTACCACCAGATAAGGGTCGTTTGTCACACGGCCACGATAGGTTCTTGGCTCTGGCATGGGTACTACCGCCTGATATTGTTGCTGGCGGCGATCATCAAAGGTTAATAACTGATAATTAGGGGAACGTACACTGTGTTTATAAAAACTCAGATGCTTATTTTCGCCATTAATGTCAACGCTGATATTAATGGTTTGTGGTAGAGCTTCCCCGGCTTGTTTACCTGCCGGAATAATCTGCGTAGTAACAGGAACAACACTACTCCAGCTACTGCCCGCCGCACCACGTACTTCGACCCGGACAAAATAATCTTGTCCCGGAATAATACCCGGTAAGTTCACCTGCTGCTGACCCGCAGCTAACGTGCCGGCTGATTGTATGTTTTGCCAACCGGAAATCTGATCACCAGCATCAACCGTTCCGTAATAAATAAATACCGGCAGTCCTGCAGCGTCGGCGGGAATATTCAGCGTTAATGCCAGCTGCTCCCCCTGTTGATCAAAACCCGATTGCACCAGTTGGTCAACCGTTGGCGTCGACGGATACAAAGCACTGAACGGCATTAAGTACTCGCCACTCATACGCGATTTATTCGCCATTTCCGGTCCCTGCCAGGCCACCGACATATGATCGCCACCGCCTCCTTCTTTATGCAGTACTTCGATGTAATACAGCTGGCCTGCTTTCAGTTCAATGTTGGTTTTCACCCGGTTACCGTTGTACCAGGCGTCGATACCGGTGTAACCATTTACCCGTGCGATTAATTCGGCTTTGTTCGGGTCCATATCCGGCGATAGTAATAACTGACTGTTGTCGTCAGACGCAATCCAGAAATTGTAATTGCCATCACGGGGAACCTCTAAAAAGCCACGTACCCGCTGGCCGTAATAATTACCCAGCGCCGGTTTACTCGCTAATTCCATTAACAGGTTCTGGCTTTGTGGCATGGCGGTTAATGGAATATTTGCCACACTGTTTCCGGAAATACCGGTCCAGATTTGCTGATTAACCCCCTGCTGATTGAATCGTTCAGCAGCAATGACCATTACCTGTAACTGCATGGAACCGACGGCCGTTCCTTGCGTCGCCTCAACAGTCAATGTGTATTGCTGACCACTGGCGCCAGCAGCAGAACGTTGCAATGTTAACAAACCATCGCTTGATAAACTGAATAAACCACCGGAGCTGTCCTCAGTCAGGTTGTAACTGATAACATCGTTGCTGCCATTAACCGCTGTTGCCTGCGCTTTAAAAACAAGACGACCGATGGCGCTGTCTGCAGCTACCGCAGCATAAAATTGCTGGCCATTAAAATCTGGGGCATCAGTACTGACCTCGGTAGTCGTCAGGTTGATCTCAGCCGCTTGCTCCGAAGTATTTCCAGCCGCATCAACACTTACTACTTTTAATGCGTAATCCGTTGCAGGATCGAGATTCGATAATAAATACTGTACCTGAGTTGTGGTCACGATTAAGGTTTCATCGTCAAAAATACGATACAGCAGATTAGATTCTGGCTGTATCCAGTTTAACTGTGCTGAAAACGGAGTAATATCAGTCACCGTAAGATTGGTCACCGCAGTGGGTGCAATATAGTCACTGATCATAATCGCGGCGACATTGCTACGGGCGGAACGGTTACCGGCAGCATCGTACGCAACCAGATAAAAGTCATAGCGAGTGCCACTGTCGAGGTTTGTCATTTCAATATTAGTTTCAGATAAATCGGCAGCATTTATTTCAGATAGCTTGAGTCCGCCGTTCCAAACCTCGTATCCGGTAACGGCTTTGTTATCGTTTGGCGCCTGCCACTCAAGAATAATTCCGGCATCTTCCGTTTGAATAACCGTCAGATCATCAACGGCTTCAGGCGCCTGAGTATCCAGAGGCTGCCGTAAAAACGGACCATCAATAATAGTCCGTTCACCACCCGGTGGTTGCCAGGCAACGGATAAATGATCAGCACCACCAACTTCAACCATTAGTGCTTCGATGTAATATACTTCTCCCGCTTGCAGAGAAATAAATTGCGATTGCTGGCTGGTATGGCGATCCCAGTTATCCTCACCTACCCAGCCACTGACACTGGCGATGGTTTTCGCATTGTCTGCATTGCTATCGCTGCTTAGACGCAGTTCTGAGCTATCGTCTGAAGCAATCCAAAAACGATAATCACCACTGATCGCCGGTAATAAATAGCCCGCCATGCGCTGGCCATAATTACCACCGATATTACTGGGAGATTTAAATTGGTTTTCGAGACTGGTGGATGCCGGACTATCGGGATAATGATCGAACGACAATAGTGAACTGACTTCAGTGGTAAAAGTCTGACCACTGTATACCTGCCGTAACAGGCCTTGCTGCTCGGCTTTCAAGGCCATTTCAATAAAACCGATATTGACTGATACCGCACTGACACTGATGCCATCACTGACTTCCAACTGCAACTGATATACTTTGCCACCCATACCGGCTGCGGCTTGCTTTAAACTCAGTTCCCCCTGGGCAGAAATAACAAACAGAGCACTATTATCTCCGGATAAACGCCAGCTTAATGACTGGTTTTCTTTATCGGTAGCAAAAAACTGATACACCAACTGATCTTTCTTCGCTTCACTGGTTAAGGTGATTGATGGCGGATAGTCGCGGATTTCAGGTGCTTCATTAGCAATGGTGGTGGCCGATACTGAGACCGATTCGGATCGCTGCCCTGATGCATTCAGTGCGATCACCTGATAGCCAAATGTCTGATTTGGCTGAAGGTTATTATCCTGATAAGACAATAAATCGCCATTGATGGTTGCGATGACTTTGCCATCGCGCTGAATTTCAAAGTATGTGGCAGACGTCGGATATTGCCAGCGTAATAAAATGCTGTTGGCGCGGGTTTCGGCGATCTGGAGATTGGTTACAGCCAGTACCTCTGCCTCAGGATGGTTGGGTTTATTGGGTTCAGCATCAACACTGACCCCGGAACTTCCACCACCACAACCGCTTAACACCAGCGGCGACAAAAACGTCAGTGACAATAATAGTTTCGTTAGACAATGGATCGACAACCACTTCATGATCTCTCCAGTTTTTTGTGATTATTAGCGCTCTCGTTGGCGAGGCGACATCGTCACCAAACTGTGTCCACCGAAGCGGTCGGCAAGGTAACCAGTATTGACTAGGTGTTCAATACCGGTTTAAGCCAATACCGTCAATATGCCTCTTATTTCAGGTAACATTTGGTATCTTCTGGACAAAAAAGGCCGCTACCCGCTCTTTCTTATTCGAAACGGTAACGGCCCAACCGGAAAGAAGGTTAACGGTATGCAGCACCATGGCTGCTGTTAGTTCAGTCAGAAAAAGCTGTATTTAATCCCTGCACTCATACGGTACCCGTAATACTCGGTTTGCAATGGACGCTTTTTACTGCCCAGGTAGTACTTCAGAGGTTCGTTGGTGATGTTGTTCATATCGATATAGAACATCAGGTCGTCACTGTGAGTGTAAGAAGCACTCAGATCAACACTCATGTTGTCGCCATAGATTTCATCAGAAGAACGGTTGTCACCGTGCTCCAGAATATAATCACCCTTGTGGTTAACCGCTAAACGAACGGCGTATTTGCTGTCGTCATAGAATACCGAAGCGTTGTACAAGCTGTCTGCCTGACGAGGAATACGAGTCTTGCGACCGTTTGGTAGCTCCATCACCGAACGCATACGGGTGTAGTTCGCCTGCACACCAAAGTTGTACAGAGAGTCCATAACAAAATCGAGTCGCCGGCTGAAGGCAAACTCAACCCCCCCTAACCAGGCAGCATCTCCATTTTCTTCACGAACGGTTTTCACTGTTTGGCCACGAAAGCTGGTAGTGCCTTTATCAGAGAAAATCGGGTCGCTGATGTGTTTATAAAACGCCCCTGCCGATACCAGACCCACGTCGCCGTAGTATTGCTCAAACATCACATCGAGATTCTCAGAATACGTCGGGTCCAGATCTGGGTTACCACTTTTTAAGACGTTATCGGCTTCGTTGTAACTTCCACCCGGCGTCAGTGCGCCAAAGTCCGGGCGGGCAAACGTGCGCGTGAGTGCGACACGCAAATTCTGATCTTCCGTCAGTGCATGGGTTACGTGTAAAGAAGGTAATACGGAGGTGTAATCTTTGCTTTCGCTGCGGGGCCTGGTCACACCGTTTTCCTGCAGATAACCATCCACATCCGTTTGGGTTTTTTCGATACGGATACCACCCACCACTTTGGTTTCATCATTGACTTGATACGTCGCCATGCCGTAAGCCGCGGTATGCGTTTCCTCCACATCGAAGTTACGGCTTAAGGCACCACCGTTTGCTATCGTGGCGGAGTCGCCATCAACAAATTCAAATTTATCGCGGTTATTATTCCAGAAATCTTCCAGATCAGACATGCTGGCGACCTGACTGAAATCTTTATCGTAATTTGCATTAATATCACTTAAATAGTCACTGCGACCAGGCTGGTTTTTTAACTTGAAATCTGACAGTACCGGCGTTGTTGTACTGTCTGACCAGGTGTAAAACTCGTCGGAGAAGCTGGCTTTACGTTCTTTCTGACGATATTTAAGACCCGTTTTTATTTGCAGGTCGTAATTCACATCGTGACTGAAATCCAGCTGTGCAACAATCTTGTCTTTTTCCCGTACATCGACTTTATACAAATTAATATCGGCCAGTTTCATTTGTGTTGGGTCCATTTTGAACCCAGAGGGTAAATGGGTAGATGGCTTACTCGCCGAACTGCTGCCACCATCAATTATATTATTTGAACGACCTTCGCCATCGGCGTCGTATTGCAGCCCATCAAACACTACATTTTTCTGGGTAAATTTGGCAACAAAGTAGCTGTTGTCTTTACCGTTAGGTGAATCACCGTAATAAAAGTGATTGTCGTACGTGGCTAGTTTCCAGTCGAGTTTACTGTCTTGAGTAATAAAATGCTCACCGCCGAATTCGTGTGCTTTCAGTTCGGTCTTCAGGATGTCATGAATATGTTGCACTTCAACACGACCACCTGAAACTGCTCCGGACTGTGGATCGCGGCTTTGTTTATCGAAGCGGTAACGATGCTTATAATGGGTTTCATCGTCGGTTAATGAGCCATACAAGGTACGGGCATAAATGCTGTCGCCGTTATCGAAGTTATATTCAACCGCACCGTTTAAACCGCGAGTATCGCGCTTACCGGTGTAATCGCGCAGCTCCAGACGATAGATGCTGCCGTCACTGTTGCGGCGTGGCTCAAAGTTATCCGTCGCCCAGTTACGATAATTGGTTGTCGCATTGACGATATAGCCGAACTTACCATCCTCACTGCGGTCGCCAGCCATCACATTAATGTTATAACCGGTTTTATCCGCTTTCTCGTTATAGTTGGTACCCAAGGTCACATCCAGCACCGTATCTTCCGGGGCTTTGCGGGTAATAAAATTCGCGTTACCACCAATGGCATCACCCTCCATATCTGGGGTAATGGCTTTACTCACTTCGATGCTTTCGATCATTTCAGTCGGAAAGAAATCAAATGCTGTGGCGCGCGAAGTGGTTTCTTCTTCCGCTGTCGGTATACGGTCACCGTTCACTGAAGCAGAACTCCACTGTGCCGGTAGTCCACGAACCGCAACAAAACGGCCTTCACCCTGGTCACGTTCGATCGAGACACCCGGCAGGCGCTGTACCGCCTCGGCGGCATTACGATCAGGTAACTTACCAATACCGTCAGCCGAAATAACATTCAGAATTCTATCCGAATTCCGCTGAGTATCGACGGCCTTAGCCTGTCCCTGAAAAATCACCCCGACCGCAACGACTTCTTCAATATCGCCATTGACGTCGGACGAAGTTTCATTGCTGGTCTCTGCCAGTGCTGAAAAACTGTATCCTGAAAATGCTCCGGCGATAGCCAATGACAACATGTGTTTTGCAAACTTATCCATAAATCCCCCCTCGTATTTCCTAAAAGCTGAACGTCGTAAACGATGTTCCGTTCATTTCTGTAAAAATATTTTTGGTATAGACCAGATAAAAAGGAGATTAAGAGTAAATTATGACGGCGATATGACCGGGGCGTACAGATAGGTGAAATTATTCTCTGCTGAAATGTGATACATCTTCCTCTGTCAACCATATCAACGACCAAATCGACTAATACCAAGGTCTCCCCACATCCAAAATCAACACCAAGGAATTCCGATAAGCTGTTGTTTTTATTGAATTTTAATTACTTTCAATGATGCTGATATCGAGATACTTATCCAGCTACTACCAAGGTCTATCTTCTTTCAATTGCGTGACTGCCCTAGTTTTGGGATGTATCTGATAAAAACGAGGAGAGGGGATTATGGCTTTTAAGTCTGAAGACGATAAGCGAGCGTACTGGCACAAAAATATCAGCCTGATGCTGAAATTGCTGCTCTTATGGGCCGTGGTTTCTTATGGCTTTGGCATCTTGTTACGGGAGGTGCTGGATGTGATTCCGCTGAATGGTGTCGGCCTCGGGTTCTGGTTTGCACAACAAGGCTCTATCTATGTGTTCCTGTTCATTGTGTTCTTCTACGCCAAAAAAATGCGTGAACTTGATCGTGAATTTGGCGTTGACGACTAATCTGAGGAGCGAATTATGGATCTGCAAACGTTAACCTATTTGATTGTTGGAGCAACCTTCGCATTGTATATGGGGATTGCGGTTTGGGCGCGTGCCGGTACGACCGGAGAGTTCTACGCCGCTGGCGGTGGTGTTCATCCGATTGCCAATGGTATGGCTACCGGTGCTGACTGGATGTCGGCGGCTTCGTTTATTGGCATGGCCGGACTGATTGCCTTTAAAGGCTATGACGCCTCTATTTTCCTAATGGGCTGGACGGGCGGTTATGTATTGCTCGCTCTGTGCCTCGCTCCTTACCTGCGTAAATTCGGTAAATTCACCGTGCCGGATTTTATTGGTGATCGTTACTACTCCCGCACCGCTCGGATTGTCGCGGTTGTGTGTTTGATCATTGCCTCGTTAACTTACGTTATTGGCCAAATGAAAGGCATCGGTGTGGCTTTCTCTCGTTTTCTCGACGTGGACTATGCCTCAGGCTTGTATGCGGGCATGGGCATCGTATTTTTCTACGCCGTCCTGGGTGGAATGAAAGGTGTGACCTACACCCAGATCGCTCAATACTGTGTACTGATTTTTGCTTACACCGTTCCAGCGGTATTTATTTCTCTGAATCTGACGGGGAATCCATTGCCCCAACTGGGTCTGCTGAGTGATACCGCGGATGGCACGCCGTTACTGCTGAAACTTGACCAGACGCTGGTCGATTTAGGGTTCGCCGAATACACCGCGCAAAAAGGCGGCTCATTCAACATGCTGATGTACACGCTGTCGCTGATGATGGGTACAGCAGGACTTCCACACGTCATTATCCGCTTCTTCACCGTGCCGAAGGTATCTGATGCGCGTACCTCCGCCGGCTGGGCACTGCTGTTTATTGCCATTCTCTACACCACAGCTCCCGCAGTGGGATCCATGGCACGTCTAAACCTGACCAACACCATTCAGCACGGCGAAGTGGGGACTACGGAGGGTAATCTGCTCTACGCGGAACGTCCCGACTGGTTCCGCAACTGGGAAACGACGGGACTGCTGAAATTTGAAGACAAGAACAACGATGGCCGTATCCAGTATTACGACGACAAAAACCCTGAGTTTGCTGCGAAAGCTCAAGAGTTTGGCTGGAAAGGTAACGAGATGACCAAAGTTGATCGCGACATCATGGTGCTGGCAAACCCTGAAATCGCAAATCTGCCTAACTGGGTCATCGCTCTGGTGGCTGCCGGTGGTCTGGCAGCGGCATTGTCGACTGCCGCAGGCTTGTTGCTAGCGATTTCGTCAGCCATATCGCATGACCTGCTGAAAAGCACCTTTATGCCTCAGATCAATGAACAACAGGAATTGATGGCCGCACGTATCGCCATGGCAGGGGCCATTCTGGTTGCCGGATACCTTGGCCTGAATCCGCCGGGCTTTGCCGCCCAGGTCGTCGCACTGGCCTTCGGCCTGGCTGCATCCTCGATCTTCCCGGTCCTGATGATGGGTATCTTCAGTACCAGGGTGAATAATGCTGGCGCAGTCAGCGGTATGCTGGTTGGTCTGACCTCAACACTGCTTTACATCTTCACCTACAAGGGCTGGTTCTTCGTATCCGGTACCAACATGCTGGCCAATACGCCGGATAACTGGTTATTAGGGATCGCACCAGAGGCATTTGGTGCCGTTGGAGCGCTGCTGAACTTTACAACGGCCTTCATCGTGTCAAGTATTACCGCTCCCGTTCCCGACAATATCCGTCATATGATCGAAGATATCCGTATACCCAAGGGCGCGGCTGCCGCTCAGAATCACTGAGCGTCTAAACAACAACCCCACAGAAGCCCGGTCGGAACCGGGCTTTTTTTATGCAATTTTTCGATAACCGCTGAAAAGATGTAACAAAATCGACACTTGCCAAGCCGGAAAAAAGCCAACATAGTGAAGGAAAGCAAAGGAGATACACTTGACGGCAAACCATGGCTTTATATGGCGTCCGCACAGTATCAGCAGCGGACGTTCTGACACCAGACAACGGCAGTATCATGCTCTGTCGCACCCTCTTTCGCTGTGCTTTCAGCGGCTTTTTATCCCGACAACCTTATTTTTGCCCGTCGCTTGCTTCTCTCTGGAACCGCCCACACTGCGTCGTCACGCTTCACTACCGAATCCCTGCTTAATATCGCTCGTTCCTGATTACACACTCCCCCACTGCCATGGAGAATGACTGTATGGCTGCAACAAAGTCCGCTACCAAACTGTACGTACTCGATACCAATGTATTGATTCACGACCCACAGGCGATTCTCAATTTTGAGGAACACCAGGTGGTGATACCAATGACCGTACTGGAGGAACTGGATAAGTTAAAAATGGGCAAAGCATCAATTGCGACCGACTGTCGCGAGGCCATCCGGCAAATCGACCGGATTATTGGCGATGCATCACCCACTGAAATTGCCAAAGGCGTGCCTATCGTGCGCCCGGATGGCAACATTCAAGGGCACTTCTCGATATTACTGGATAATTTTGAGAGTAAAAATCAGACACTACCAAGCCATCTCAACGACAATAAAATCATCAACAGCCTGGTCAGTCTGCAAGAGAAATATCCGCGCCGGAATGTCGTACTGATTACCAAAGATATTAACATGCGCCTGAAGGCTCGCGGCTGCGGTGTCGGCGCTCAGGACTATCAAAACGACCAATTACTGGACGATGTCTCGTTATTAGAAACCGGATACCACACCTATGCCGACTCCTTTTGGGAGAGTCAGGATAAGGTTGAAACCTTCCACGATGAAACCGGAACCTACCACAGAATTCCGAGAAGTAATCTTCCGGAAGAGCTGTTCCTGAATCGTTTTATCATCGATGAAACCGGTTTTATTGCCAAGGTAGTTGCCATGGAGGAGAAAACGGCGGTGCTGCAGGATTTACCGGCAGAACAGCTATTGGGGCGAAGTGCCTGGGGGTTAACCCCACGGGATATACCCCAAGCCATCGCATTAAATCTGCTTCTCGACCCGGACGTACACCTGGTCACTCTGACCGGGCAGGCCGGTTCCGGAAAAACCATTCTGGCGCTGGCAGCCGCGATAGAAATGACCGTTGCCACAGCACAATTTCGCCGCATTATTGCGACGCGCAGTACCCGTGGGCTGGATGAAGATATTGGCTATCTGCCCGGCACTGAAGCTGAAAAAATGGAACCGTGGTTAGGCGCGATCACCGACAACCTTGAAGCATTGCACAGCGATGATGAGCATTCTCCTTCCAGTGTGGATTATATTTTGCAGAAAGTGCCTTTGCAGTTTAAATCACTGAATTACATTCGTGGCCGAAGTTTTCAGCACAGCCTGATTCTGATCGACGAATGTCAGAACCTGACGCCGCACCAGATTAAAACCATTATTACCCGCGCAGGTGCCGGCAGTAAGGTGGTGTGTTTAGGCAATCTGGCACAGATCGATACGCCTTACCTGAACCCCATCAGCTCGGGTTTGACCTATCTGATCGAGCGTTTTAAAGAGTTTGACCACGGAGGCACAGTGCATCTGGAAGGCTCACCAAGATCGGTGTTGGCGGAATACGCCGAAAACCATCTGTAACAGGGGAAATTCCGGTTCAAACTTTGACGATATAAGAAACGTGAACTATATAACTATAACTATTTGAATTTTTCGGGGGCCAAGGCCCCCGAAAACCTGATCAGCCACCTCCGGAGAATCCACGGAAGGCCTATGAAAGCAATAATCTGTGCTGCTCTAATCGCAGCTTCTGCCAACCTGCTGGCAGCCGAAAAAATCTATGAACTGGAGTTTGAAACAGACTCGAATTGGACCAGCCTGGAAATCCGCGATGATGCCGTTTTTGTTAACGCGCCGGCAGGACAAAGTATGAACGTGACTTCTAAGGATGGTCTGCGTTCTTATACTACGTCGCCGAAGAAGATATACCTGCGCTCACGTACCCGTGGTCTGGTGAATATGAATCTGTTCGTCAAATCAAAAAATAACGTATTAGGTTTAACCATTTGTAAAGGTTCCCCCTCCAGTTACACCTGGATCAAGTCGGACCAGTCCAAACAAAAGAGTGACCTGAAGAAAAAAGATCACTGTGAGCAAGCCGCATTGGTGCTGAACCTGTTCTGAGGAATATCTTTTCCTTTCGACATAAAAAAACCGCCAGTTGGCGGTTTTTTTATGTCGTGTATCAGCGCTGAATCTATTAACCCACTTTCCAGGTTTTTACGATTTCAAAGCCATATTCAGCAATCCACTCATCCAGCTGACGTGGATTACGCTTAATCTTTTCTACCTTTTCATTGGTAGCTGGATTCTGATATTCACCAACGGGCAGTTTTGGCTTCGGCAGAGTAGATACTTTCTCCGCTTTGCCGCCACCACGAGCTTCTTTGGCAATGACTTTTTCGAAGTGCTTCTTCAGATTTTTGTAGATAGAAGATGGCGTTTCTGCTTTAGCCATGCTTACCAGCCATTCTTCAATCTTGTCGGCACGGGATACGTACAGTTCTTCTTCCGTCAGGCTATTCTGATTGCACAGGCGTTTAATCTGAACTTCAAATTCTTTGATACCTTCGAATTTCTTTTCCTGATCAACTTTCAGCTTTTCCAGTTCCTGAATTTTCAGCTGGTGTTGTTGGATTTGCTTATCGATATCGGTGGCAAATACGCTCACTTAAGACCCCAAATATTATAAATAATAAATAAAACGCCCGCAGCTTTATAGCCGACCCGGTTTTATAGATTGCGATTAACCGCAGAATGCGGCACTGGTGCGATATTAACGGATATCCAGAATAAGGCAATACAAGAATATTATATTGGGATTGATAAGACGTAAAATTCGGTCAATTACATCTGATATCGATAATATCGCTTAAAAATTATCCAAATAAAGTAACCTCATCCCAAACATCGACCTGTGTATGTTGCGCATCACGAACATTTAATTCCATCTTCACCATATCAAATAATTCATGTAACTCTTCGATCGGCAACGAACGCAGGTTCAGATGATGAAATATCCTTTGTTCTATCAGACTCTTTTCAAAACAGGATTTGTGGGCAGGGCCAACACCGGATACCGTAATAGGCTCAGCAGAAAGGACACTCTGCTGGCAATAACAACACTTCATATGCACTCCTAAAAACTTATGGAGAGCGAGTTTAAGACAGTTTACAAATCAGTCAACAGGCACCCGCGTCAACCATTAGTCAGCGCTGTACTTCCACCAGAAATAAATCGTAAGTCTTTGTTTTTTAAAAACTTTACCTAGAGAACTCGGAGATTATAAAAACGTTTCTGTTTGTTACTGATGCCCAGGCTGCAGTAGTTAGTAATTGCTATTGACCATCACATCATATGTGCGCAGATAATAACCAAAGGAATCCGATCTACCTGACATTTTGGACAACGATATCACGATACCCTGTAATGACCTCGATTGTACCAGCCCAGTTCTTATCCAATTGCGGATCGCCAGAATCAATCAACAGTGGACGTCCTTCTAAGCTGAGCAATTTGGTTTTAGTTGAAATCAGGTACATGTTCTCTTTACCTAACATCGTTAATACCCGCGCACTGAATTGCTGATTACCACGACCAATAATGTGCCCCTGGCCTCCCATCACACTTAAAATTGCTCTACGTTCCGGGTATTGCTCAAATAATGACAATATATCGCTTTCATTTATATCACTGGCCAACAGTTCACCATTAAGCACAGCATCAACACCCAATAAGGTATGCTCCAATCCAAGATCTTCCATAACCGCTAAGGTCGTTTTGCCGGAACCAATCAAATACAGGGTATCCGGATGGTCATCCATATCGTCGCGTACCTGAGCAGCGATATCGGCCAACACCAGCGCTTCGGATTCCACCCCTCCCTGCTTAACCGCCTGAACAAAATGACCTAATTGAGGAACCCGCATATCACCGTAATGCCGGGCACGAACCTGATTATTGCGGAATGCATCTTCGTCAAGATCGCGCACTTCCGATTCTTTGATATCCACCAGCTGCCCCTGAATCAGAGCCGACAGCACTTCCCCCGACGCTGCTGGAGTGACACCATAAACCCCGGAATGAATCTTAACTCCAGCCGGAATACCCAGCACTGCAATATCTTGCTGGCCTCGTTCGACCAGCGCCGCATAGATATCTCTGGCGGTTCCATCACCACCAGCAAACACCAAAACATCAATACCAGCTTCGGCCATTATCTGGGCAGCCAACTGAGTATCAGCAGCACACGTTCGCTGCCCGGTCAAAGCGAGATCAATTAACTGATAGTCCAGACCCAGTGCCGACAATACGGATTCACCCATATCACCCGGACAGGTCAGAAAACGACATTGATGTTTCAACTCAAGCAAAGACTGAAGTGCAGTCTCCGCTCGCATCATCGCCTTTTGTTCGGCGCCACGACTGGTCGCTTCAGCAACAATGGCATCACCGTCACTGCCTTTCAGACCCACTGCTCCACCGATACCAGCATAAGGATTAATAATCAGGCCAAAGGTCAGCATATTGGTCATCGTCCGAAAAAATGAGCATTATAACCGGCAAAAGAAAACCCGGCGATTGCCGGGTTTTCTTTTTATCGGTTTTTTATCCGATCGTGGATTTTGTCATCAAATCCAGTCAGATAATTTAATACCAAGACCAAAGCGCTCCTGGTAGCGATTGTAGTCAATCAGGCTTTCACCATAGCCGTTAAAATACTGAAAATACCCTTTCAATCGTTTGGTTAACGGGAAACTCCAGTCCAGTTGCACGGCACCACGATTTTCATCAAAGTTGAAATTATTTCGCGCCATCACCGTGAGCATGTGTTTATCCATAACACGCAGATAATACAGTTCACCAGGCCCCATATAATCATCGATGTCTGGATTATCGTTATCACTCGGATCAAATGGGTCTGCTTTTTTTCCTTCCGGAATACGCCACCAGGTGCGGACTACCCAGATGCCTTTACCGACAACCGATGCGCCTTCAAGAATCACACGATTCCAGCTGCGCGACAAAGAACTGGTCTGGCCATTGGATTGATGGTTCAGAGACAGTCCCGCGTGTTCGATCCACTTAATGTGTTTTGGCCGCCATGACAACATCAACTCAGGCTCGTGGTTGGTTTCTCGGAACGGTTTAGAGATTTTGTCGTTATATGCCTGCCAGAACGAGCGGTTGGTGTAACCGACTTCCAGGCGACTGTGTTTATCCCACAGATCCTCGGCTAATACCGACTTAATGCTGATCTGAAATACCGCTTCAACATGTTCAAACTCCCCCGCCTGACCTTGCTGACGACCGTCACTGACTTGATTAATCAGTCGATCCCACTCACGATCATCCGGGCGTGTCTGATAAGTAAACGGCATCACATAATTTGGGCGATGCGGCAACAGCAGATGCCGATTATCGGCAGCCGCACGCTCTACCTGAATCTTTTCAACCAGCTCTGGCAGATTACGGAACGATTCCGGCAGCTCCGAGGGATCAATAACCTCGATTTCTGCCGTGGTGGTTTTTACGTCAGCCCGATGATCATACCAATGCAGTTCCTGAGGTTCTTTCTGAGGTGAGTCCTGCAACGGGTTTTGCTCTGCGAAAACCTGGTGCGTCATGACCAGACCCATCAGTAAAATGAGAGGTTTCATACACTGCCCTTCAACGTCCGAATTGATGGCCGAATAATAGTTATGGGGAACCTAATGCGCCAGTAAAAAAGCCTGCGTTTGCCGCTTTCTGTCCACTTTTGTCTCATTTGTTATCGGCCGTTTCAAACGGCCAATACATCCGCTTCAATGTAAGGGGTACGGGCAGTCTGATATTCATTTTTGCAGCAGGGACAAATACGAATGTCATTACTCAAAACACGGTTGTGCAAATGAATCAGTTTCTGATCATTCTCCCAACAAAAAGAACAATAAGGTTGGCCATAAGGGCGATTATCGATGGTACGGTAATAACCATCACCGCGGCGCTTTACGTTACCGCGATAAGTCAGTGCTTCTGCCTGGCGCAACAGCTCTGCATCTTTTTCATCAATGCTTTCCTGTAACAGTGTCAATTCCATTTTCGCCACCGATAAGTAAGCGGTGAGGTCGGTCAGATGCTTTTTCATTTCCATCCGTTCGAGGATAAAATTCGCGTCCCGGATTTCTTTGCCGATTTCGCTGGCACCATTGAGACTTCTGAGTACTGCACTGACCTTGCCATAGCCGGGCATATCATTCTCCTGACAACAATTTGACTGATTACCTGAGTTGATGAGTTACAGCAGGTTTAGTGCCAGATTTCAGGCATAAAAAAAACCCACTGCCTGAGCCAATAAACAGACAGTGGGGTAAAACTGGACAATCGGTTACCAGGACGTCAACCCTGACAAGGCTATTTTTCGACGAACGCCCGCTCAATCACATAATGGCCTGCCTGACCGGCGCGCGCTTCTCTGAAGCCCAATTCATCCAACATGGCGGTTAGCTCATCCAACATCGCCGGGCTGCCACACAACATAAATCGGTCGTTTTCCGGGTCGAGGTCAGCCAGACCAATATCGGCAGTTAGCTGACCGCTGCGGATTAGATCTGTCAAACGACCCGTATTACGATATTCTTCCCGAGTCACCGTTGGGTAGTAAATCAGCTTATCGCGCACGACATCACCAAAGTACTCGTTATTAGGCAGTTCGTTTTCGATACGCTCCTGATAAGCGAGTTCAGATACATAACGTACACCGTGCGTCAGTACGACCTTTTCGTACTGTTCGTAAACGTCAAGGTCCTTAATGATGCTCATAAAGGGCGCCAGTCCGGTGCCGGTGGATAACAGGTACAGATTTTTACCCGGTAATAAGCTATCGGTGATCAACGTTCCAACGGGCTTAGTACCGACTAAAATCTCATCACCAACAGCCAGCTTCTGCAGACGAGAGGTCAGTGGACCGTCCTGAACTTTGATGGAAAAAAACTCCATTTCTTCCTCGTAGTTGGCACTGGCTATGCTGTAGGCGCGCAACAGTGGCTTATTTTCAACTTCCAGACCAATCATCGTGAAATGACCATTCTTAAAACGCAGCCCCTGATTACGTGTTGTTGTGAAGCTGAACAGGGTTTCGTTCCAGTGATGCACACTGGTCACGGTTTCTCGAATCAGGTTGCTCATTATTAATCTCCGGCCATCGGGTTATTTATTGCAATCCAGCTTAATGCAGCTCAAAATATCGGTAAAACCAGTTAATCCCATATAGATATTCTGTTTTACCGATAAGGCAAATTTATGCGCTACACACTGCGTCAGCTGGAAGTCTTTCTTACCATTGCCCACCATCAAAACCTGACCCGTGCGGCCAGCGAACTGGCAATGTCGCAGAGTGCAGCCAGCAGTTCATTAAAAGACCTTGAGAACCAATTCGATATCCAGTTGTTTGATCGCATTGGTAAACGGCTGAAACTGAATGAACAGGGCAGGCAATTACGTCCAAAAGCCGAAGCCTTATTGCAACAGGCTAAAGAGTTCGAACAATCGTTAATGCAGCATGCTGATGCCGGGCCACTAAACGTCGGAGCAACACTGACCATCGGCAACTACCTCGCGGTTGAGTTAATGGCGCGCTATATGAAAGATAACCCTTCAGCGCCGGTGCATCTTAACGTCGCGAATACCGCTCAGATTGCCGAGCAGGTATTAAATTTCCAGCTCGATATCGGCTTGATTGAAGGTGAAGTTAATCATCCTGATTTGGAGGTGATTGCGTGGCGCGAAGATGAACAGGCCATTTTTTGCCACCAGAATCATCCGCTGGCACTGAAGCAAGCACGTGGTGACGCCATCACCGATGAGGATTTGATCGCTGCAGACTGGATTTTACGCGAACCCGGTTCCGGTACTCGACAGACCTTTGATCGTGCCATGCATGGCCTGTTGCCGGACTTATCAGTGACGCTGGAATTACAACATACCGAAGCGATTAAGCGTGCAGTGGAAACCGGTCTCGGCATCGGCTGTTTATCAATGATCAGCCTCGATGCTGAGATTCAGCGCGGTAACCTGGTACATATCCAACTGCCCGAACGCGATTTCTCCAGAGTACTTTACCTGATTATTCACCGACAAAAGTATCGCAGTGCCGGATTAAACAACTGGCTGGCGTTGTGTGTACAACATTCGTGAATAAATACCGGTTTATTCTCTAAGCTAGCGGTTAAGCTCGCCGGCCCAGTAGCGTTGCAGGCACGTTTCGCAGACACATGCTTTACCTCGCTGATTGGCCGGAACCATGTTTAATAATTCGTCGGGAATCTTTTCTTCCAGACGCATACACCAGCAATCATTAATACTGCCCTGACCACGGGAAAGCACACACTGATTTTGCTGCAGACAAATCGGGCAAAGCTGATCGTTATCGGCATCGGTATTGGTGGTCATGGCATCTGAATATTCGACCATAATTCTCCACAAAAACGTTTGTATCCTAACCGGTTAAATCTGTAACCATTTGTTGGCACGTCTTCCTTGCAGCCTAAAAACATCTATTCTTAAACAACACGGTCCGGAATAAGGAAAAGTTATGACGTCTCGCGATTTGTTGCAACACTGGCAAGAGAATTTTGGCGAAGCAATTACCAGCAGCGAATACACTTTAAAACTGAACACGAAAGACGCTGCACGCATTGAAGCCTTGTGTGAAATGTTTCCCTCAAGCAATAAAGACCAGATTCTCAGAGATTTAATCAGCGCAGCATTAAATGATCTTACCAGCGGCTTTCCGTATAGAGCCGGACAGAAAGTTGTAGCACAGGATGAAGAAGGCGATCCGATATACGAGGACGTCGGGCCGACCCCTCGGTTTCTGAATCTGACTCGTAAACACATGAACGTTTTGCAAAAGCAGTCCCACTGATATCAGTCAGCCTGCTTCTGTCGTCGTTTCGCGGCCTCCCAGGCCGCTCCCATTTCATCCTGAGTAACCTTATCCCAGCCACCCCATTGTTCAACCTGCTGTTCAACGTCAGTAAAGCGCTGGTAAAAACGCTGGTTCGTTCCGCGCAAAGCGACCTCTGGGTCAATGTTGCTATGACGAGCCAGGTTGGTTACTGCAAACAATAAATCGCCAATCTCTGATTCCAGTGCCGCCTGGTCGCCACTGATAATTTCTGCTTCCACTTCCTTCAGCTCTTCGCGGATCTTATCCAGCACGCCGTCGATATAAGGCCAGTCAAACCCGACTTTTGCTGCTTTCTTCTGCATTTTTACTGCGCGATTCATGGCTGGAAGTGTCATCGGAATATCGGCCAGCAAGCCACTATCATTGGGTTCAACAATGCCCTGCTGAGCCTTCAACCGTTTTTCCTGACGTTTAATCGCATCCCAGTTGGCATTCACTTCTGCCTCCTCAGGAGAAATACCGGCGTCACGCTCAGATTCGAGCGTGCCTTGCGGAAAAACATGCGGGTGGCGACGAATCAGCTTGGCGACCAGTTTGTCGATCACCGAATAAACACTGAACAAATCCCGTTCCGTGGCTATCTGACCATAAAAAATCACCTGAAATAACAGGTCACCCAGCTCCTCTTCCAGGTGAGGCCAGTCCTGGCGTTCAATGGCATCCGCCACTTCGTAGGCTTCTTCCAGGGTGTGCGGCAGAATGCTGGCAAAGTCCTGCTTGAGATCCCAGGGGCAACCGGTTTCCGGATTCCGAAGGCGCGCCATACACACCAATAAGTCTTGCAGGCTGTAACTCACAACTGCCCTCCTCGAACCCGGCGTGCTGAAATCACATTGGGTAACTGCTCGATTTTATTCATCAGCCGCAGCAAACCTTCAAGACTCTCGACTTCCACCGTCAGACTCATGTGAGCGATGTTTTCACCTGGATTCGATTGAGTATTGACCGCCAGAACATTCATTCGTTCGTTGGCCAATAAACCACTGACATCGCGCAGCAACCCCGTGCGATCGTAGGCCTGAATCTGCATATCTACCGGATAATGCTGTGTCGGACGGGAACCCCAATTCACCTGCAACACACGCTGCGGTTCTGTCATTTCAAGGTGCAATAAATTCTCACAATCACTGCGGTGCACGTTTACACCGCGGCCCAACGTAACATAGCCACGGATGTCATCACCGGGTACCGGCTGACAACAATTCGCCAGGTTGGTGAGCAGATTGCCAACACCTTCGATATAAACATCATCAGCACTGGCAGATTTTTCGCTCGACTCAGGCTTGCGCAGCAACGGCAGTTCCTGCTTATCCAGCTGTGGCGCAAGACGGTCAGCCTGCTGTAGCACTGCATGCACCACCTGGCCGGTTCGCAAATCACCGGCACCAACTGCGGCGAACATATCGTCGACCGACTTCATATTCATACGCTCAGCAATATTACTCAGCGGCTGATCGATCAAGTCGAGACGATCCAGCTCACGCAGTACCAACTGGCGTCCCTCGTCGGTGTTTTGATCTTTAGCCTGCAACTTAAACCAGTGTGCAACCTTGGCGCGCGCGCGACTGGAATGGATATAACCGGACTCCGGATACAACCAGTCCCGGCTGGGATGCGCATTGGCATTGGTGAGGATTTCAACCTGCTCGCCGGTACCCAGCAAATAAGTCAGCGGTACGATGCGGCCATTCACTTTGGCACCGCGACACTTATTACCTACTTCAGTATGAACCCGGTATGCAAAGTCAATCGGCGTGGCTTTTGGTGGCAAATCGACCACATGGCCATCCGGAGTAAACACATAGATCCGGTCTGGGCTGATATTGCTGCTTAATTCACCGATTAATTCCGGCAAATCGCCCAGCTCGTCATGCCATTCCATCACCTGACGCAACCAGGCAATTTTCTGCTCATAGCCCTGATCTTTGGCATTTACATCCGTGCCCTTATACAACCAGTGAGCACAGACGCCAAGCTCGGCATCTTCATGCATTTCATGAGTACGTATCTGTACTTCAAGAATTTTGCCTTCCGGACCAATCACCGCGGTGTGAAGGGAGCGATAGCCATTTTCTTTCGGATTGGCAATGTAGTCATCAAACTCATTGGGGATATGGCGCCAGAGTGAGTGAATAATTCCCAACGTGGCGTAACAGTCTTTGATTTGTGGCACCAGAATACGCACCGCACGAATATCGTAAATCTGACTGAAATCGAGATTCTTGCGGTTCATTTTGCGCCAGATGCTGTAGATGTGCTTAGCGCGACCGTAAACATCACATTTGATACCCGCTGACAACAACTCGTCACGCATGCGCTGCACCACATTTTCAATGTAGCCCTGGCGAGTCAGGCGTTTTTCGTCCAGCAGCTTGGCAATCTTTTTGTAGGAAGCCGGTTCCAGATAACGAAACGATAAATCTTCCAGCTCCCACTTGAGGTGTCCGATACCCAAACGGTGGGCCAGCGGTGCGTAGATGTTGAAAACTTCCTCTGCCACCTTACGACGCTTGTCATCCGGTGCATCTTTAACGGCACGGATAGCAGAAGTTCGTTCAGCCAGTTTGATCAATGCAACACGCACATCATCAATCATGGCGACCAGCATTTTGCGCACGTTATCGACCTGCGCTTCACGCTGGCCGAGCACACTCTCGTCCTGGTTGTCGGTATTTTGTATGGCACTGATCGCTGCCATTCGCAGAACACCCTCAATCAGCTTGGCGACTTCTTTGCCAAAGTCTTTTTCGACCTTGCTCAGTGCTAACCGGCCTTCACGCACTGCGCGATAGAGAACTGCGGCCACAATCGAATCGGTGTCGAGTCGCAGATCCAACAGAATCTGCGCCATTTCAATGCCCATTTGCACACTGTCAATCGACCAATAGGTACGATTGGCAATGGCTTCATCCGACAACCGCTTTGCTGTCGATAGCGCTTTGTGCAGTGTTTCAGGATCCAATACATCCTGCGACTGCTGAATACTCTCCATCCAGCGATCCACATCCAGTGAACCATCATGGAGCAGTGGGTGGTCGTCTCTGACCTTAACCATGCTTGTTACTCTCGCGTTGCAGCAGCACCATAGTTTCCACATGATGTGTTTGTGGAAACATATCCATAATGCCTGCTTTAGTCACCCGGTACCCTGCTTCGTTTAATCGCCCTAAGTCGCGTGCCAGCGTAGCGACGTCGCAGGATACGTATACAATTCTCTCAATCTGGCGTTTTATCAGCTCTGCCATGACCTCAAGTGCCCCGGCACGGGGCGGGTCAAGCAACACGGCATCAGGCTGAGGTAATGACGCCAGGCTTTGTGGCTGAGATAAATCAGCCTTTTTCCCTAGCAAAGGAAGGGCCAGATTTTCCGCCTGTGCGACAACACTGTTCACCATACTGTCCTGAACCTCAACAGCAATCACCTGGTGACTGCGTTGCGCCAGCGGCATACTGAAATTTCCGTGGCCGGAAAACAGATCCCAGATGCAATCTTCCGAACCCGGTTGCAACCACTCAAGCGCTTGCTCAACCATCGACTGATTCACGGTCGAATTCACCTGAATAAAGTCACTTAAGGCCATATTCAGACGCATATCATTCACCTGATGCCACAGCGTCTCTGGCGCGGACGATGGATAAATACACTGTTCACCCTGGTCATTTTTCAGCCATAACTGCACGGCTAAATCACTGCCACTGGCCAGTCTTTCAATCAGTTGACATAAACTCTGCTGGTCTTCCTCTGACAGCGGTTTCAATACCCGCAGCACCAGCGCCAATGCGTTATCGGCGGCGATTACTTCAATCTGGCTGATTCTGTCGCGATGGCGCAACGAGGAAATCTGCTGGCGCCAGGCCTGCCAATTCAGAACCGGGTGCTGAACCAGAACCGGGCAAGCATCCACATCGGAAATATGACTCGATGCCGATTCACGAAAACCAATGTAGTTACGTTCTTCCGCTTTCGAATAACGCACCCCCAAACGTGCTTTACGCCGATAATTCCATGGCGCTGCCGTTATCGCCGGTGACCAATTCGCAGCCACAATACCCTGGCGCTGAAACTCTCGTTCAACCCGAGCCTGCTTTGCTGCAACCTGGGCCGGATAATTGAGGTGTTGCAGGTCGCAACCACCGCATTTGTCATAATGAGGACAGGTGGGTTCCACCCGATCAGGAGAAGGCTGTGTGATACGGCGAAGGCGGGTTTGCCAAACTTTCTTGCGTCGGCCGTCCAGCACCACATCGGCCGTTTCACCGGGCAAAGCGCCCGGTACGAAATACACTTCGCGACCACGGCGCGCAACACCCTGACCTTCTGACGTCAGATTATCAATTTCCAGCGTGAGACACTGAGACTCAGTCTGCGGACGTTGCACCGGTGCCTGGCGTGGGCGCCGGCGACCGGAAGTGGTTGAAGATTTACGACTGCGTGGATGACTCACCACAAACTCCCAACAAAGGCCAGAACAACGCCAACGGTGCTCGGAGCGCCAACGGTACTGAGGGCCAGTTTCTTTGCCGCAACTATGAGGGCAAACGTAATTTTTTCAAGCTAACTGGCTCAAATGATCTGTCCTCGGGTACATCAGACAGGCTTCATTGTGGGACCTGTTGCGATGCATACACACCAGAAGACAAATAACGATCGCCACGATCACAGATAATCGCCACAATAGTGGCGTTTTCAAGCGTTTGCGACAGGCGCAGGGCGCCGGCAACGGAGCCTCCGGAGGAAACACCACAGAAAATGCCTTCTTCCCGCGCTAAACGGCGCATCGTCTCTTCGGCTTCCTGCTGACCGATATCCATCACCTGATCGACCCGCTGGCGCTCGAAAATAGTAGGCAGATACGCCTCGGGCCAGCGACGGATACCCGGGATTGAAGCGCCGTCAGCGGGCTGCAGGCCAACAATCTGAACGCCGGGGTTTTGCTCCTTCAGAAACCGTGAGGTTCCCATGATTGTGCCCGTCGTGCCCATCGAACTCACAAAGTGCGTGACACGCCCCTCAGTTTGTCGCCAGATTTCAGGCCCCGTGCCGACATAATGGGCTTGTGGATTATCGAAGTTACCGAATTGATTCAGAACAATACCTTCACCTTTCTGCTGCATCGACAGAGCCAGATCCCGCGCACCTTCCATACCCTCTTCCTTAGAAACGAGTATCAGCTCCGCACCGTAAGCCTCCATTGCCCAGCGACGTTCCATCGTAGCGTTGTCCGGCATGATCAGTATCATACGGTAGCCCATAATTGCAGCTGCCATCGCCAGGGCAATCCCGGTGTTGCCGCTGGTCGCCTCGATCAGCACGTCACCCGGTTTGATATCACCGCGTTGTTGAGCTTGCTGGATCATCGATAATGCCGGGCGGTCTTTTACCGAGCCAGCCGGATTATTGCCTTCCAGTTTCAGCAAGACGGTATTGTTACCTGTTTCCGGTACAATGCGTTGTAATCGCACCAAAGGTGTATTTCCGACACAATCGGCAATGGTTGGGTAACTGATCTGACTCACGTTGCTTTTCCTGACACGGTTTGACGAAAGTTATGGTCTTATAACGAAAGACCTGCATCTTACTGATTTGTTTCAGTAAAAGGTAATAACCAAACGGCATTTGGTTATATAGTTTCTGGATGACACCCGGGCGTCGCACCTTTAACCTGTATATTTACCAGAAAGATACGGACTCAAATACGGCATGAAGCACTGGAAAATACAAACCCGCATTATGTTTATGGCGTTATTGCCGGGCGTTATTGTATCGCTGACTCTGGGCGTGTTTTTTATCAGTGACCGTAGCCAAGATCTGGACGATCTGCTCGATCAGCGAGCCATGGCGATGGCCAAACAACTGGCGCCGACCTGCGAATACGGCGTCATGACCGGCAATGTGGGGATTCTGCAAAACATCGCCAATAACATGCTGGAAGAACGCGATGTACGTGCCGTCAGCATCTACAACCAAGACGTCGATATCCTCGCGCATGCCGGTCCCAAAATGATGACCGAACGAATCGGCTCAGCCGAATTGCAGGAACATCAGCTGCAGCTGCTGAGGACTGAAAGCACCGTGCGCGTCAGAGCGCCCGTCTTTGCGGAGAACCTGGTGATATCCGACCAATTCTCCGATCAGTTTTACGCAGAACAATCCGAGCAGGTGGCTTTGCTTGGTTGGGCAGAGGTTGAACTCTCGACCACAAACACGCTGTTAACCCGTTATCAGCATCTGGCGAATTCATTAGCCATCGTTGTGCTGGTCTTGTTCATATGCAGTTTTCTGGCGTACCGCATCAGCCGCCAGATATCGGTGCCGATTTCGCGTCTGGCAAGTGGTATTAACGAACTGGGTGAGGGCCATCTGGAGAAACGTATCCATATCGATAGCGCACCAGAATTTAACCGCATGGCACTGGGTATCAATTCGATGGCCAGCCGCATGCAGAGTTCAGAAGATGAACACCAGACCAATATGGAACAGAACATGCGGGACCTGCAGGAAACGCTTGATGAGTTGGAGGTGCGCAACAGTGAATTGCAACTTGGCCGTAAGCAAGCGGTACAGGCAAGCCAGATGAAATCGCAGTTCCTGGCCAACGTCAGCCACGAAATCCGAACGCCATTAAACGGTATTATTGGCTTTACTGATCTGCTCGACCGAACCCAGGTGACCCATCTGCAAGCAGACTACCTCGACACCATTCGTAAGTCGTCGCAGGATTTGCTCAACATCATTAACGACATCCTTGATCTGTCTAAAATTGATGCCGACAAACTGATTATCGAACAAACCAATTTTAATCTGCGTGACGTGATTGAGCAGGTACTAACGGTACTGGCTCCCCCAGCATACGACAAAAACCTCGACCTCTATTACCACATAGATACCGATGTACCACTGCAGGTCCGAGGTGATCCGCTGCGATTAAAACAGGTCCTGACCAATCTGGTGAACAACGCGGTGAAATTCACTGAGTATGGCAATGTCAAAGTACTGATTTCACAGATTAACCAAACCTCTCAACGCAGCACATTGAAATTCGAAGTGCGCGATACCGGTATTGGTATGAGTGAAGAGCAGATTGAGAAGATTTTTACGGCGTTCTCCCAGGCAGACACCAGTACCGCGCGTCAGTTTGGCGGCACCGGGCTTGGTCTGATTATCTGTAAAGCACTGATTAAGGCGATGCATGGCGATATCACCGTGGAAAGTTCGCCGGGTCAGGGTTCCAGTTTTGTATTTCATATTGATACTGGTACCAGCAGCGAAAACAGCAACAGCAACCTGCAGCTTCTGGCCGGCTATCAGATTGCCGTCTATGAACCGCATGACCTCAACCGCCAGATGCTGGCGTCGATGCTGGATGAGTGGCAGCTGGATTATCACCTGGCAGAAGATCAGGACGATTTGCTGAATCAGGTAGCTCAGGAAAGTAACCTGTCGGCCATACTGCTAACCGTTGATCGGCGCCAGATTCACCAACCGCGTCTGCAACGTTTTCTGCAGCAGTTGACGTTAATCGACATACCGATTATCACCATGACCAACACAGTGCAGCACGAGGACCTGCAATGGTTGGAGAGCCAGGGCGCCCACTGCACCATGTCTCAGCCGATAGCACAGAACAAGTTGTGTGAAACATTACGCCAGGTCTTGCTGCAAGAATCACCGGCCGACGAAGACCAGCAGGATAGCGACTTCGAGCTGACTCAACAGCGCCAGCCTCCCTGCATTCTCGCGGTCGATGACAACGACGCCAATCTGAAACTGGTTACTGCACTGCTGGCTGAGCTGGGCGTAAGCGTCTGTTCGGCGACGTCGGGCCAGGAGGCGATCGATAAAGTTGCCGGTAATAATATCGAGATGGTATTTATGGATATTCAGATGCCGAACATGACAGGCCTTGAAGCCACTCAGCACATCCGTGGCTTACCGGGTAAAGCCCATTTACCAATCGTTGCACTCACAGCTCATGCTCTGGCGGATGAAAAGCAATTGCTGCTCAACAGTGGCATGAACGATTATCAGACCAAACCCATCAGTCTCGATCAACTGGCAGACTGTGTGAATCGCTGGACCGGCTATCAACCCAATATCAAGCCCAAGCCAAGCCAGAGTGAACAACGCGATGAACAGTCGGTAAATGCTGCGACCTCAGACGAAGAAGCCATGTTCGATGCCGTGGACGGGCTGCGGTTAGCGAATTTCAAACAGGATCTGGCGCTGGATATGTTCACCATGCTTCTGCGCTCGCTGGAGCGCGATTGTGAAGCGGTTCGAGACGCCTGGGAAGAGGAAGACTTTGACACATTGCTGGAAAAGGTACATAAAATTCACGGTGCCAGTCGTTATTGCGGTGTGCCAAAGTTACGCAGCATTCTTAACGCTTTTGAGACAGAGCTGAAAGCCGGTGGAAGGCGCCAACTGCCTGAGCATATGCGTACATTTGTTCAAGAAGTGGCAATGCTGCAGCAGTGGGCAGAAGAACATGACTGGCAGGCAATGCTTGCGCGCGCCAGTCAGCAGGAGATCACTGCAAACGCCTGAATCCATTCCCCTTCGTCCGACAGGCTGACATAAGCCTGTCGCCCGCCCAGATCCGTCATGCGTTGCTGCGCGGCCTGATACAGGTTAACGACCGGAGCGCCCTGCTCGTTATTTAATATTTCCAACTGCTGGAAACCAACGCCCCTGGCAATACCCGTCCCCAATGCTTTGGCCAGGGCTTCTTTTGCAGCGTAACGTTTTGCCAGGTAGTTAATACCATCCGCGCGCTGGTGAAATATTTGCTGCTCCGCCGGTGTTAAAAAGCGCTGCAGCAAACGTTCACCATGGCGCTGATAAGCGCTTTGAATGCGCGATGCATCCAGTAAGTCGGTACCGATACCGACCACACCGATGGTTCCATCAGACGGTAAGTCATTCATTAACGCGTGCTGGCCTTTTCCAGTAAGGCACGCATTTCGCTAACAGCTTCCTTAAGACCAACAAATACCGCGCGAGCAACAATCGCATGGCCAATATTTAATTCGTTCATTCCGGGAATTGCGGCAATGGCTTCCACATTGTGGTAGTTCAGACCATGCCCGGCGTTCACAATAAGGCCTTTATCCAACGCATAAGCCGCTGCTAGCTGAATACGAGCCAATTCTCGTTGTTGCTCAGCTTCGCTCTCGGCATCGGCGTAAGCGCCGGTATGCAGTTCAATTACCGGTGCACCGCAACGTACAGTAGCATCAATCTGTGCTTCATCCGGATCGATAAATAGCGACACTTCACTATCGACAGCTGCCAGGCGCTCACACGCGTTTTTGATAGCCGCTTCATTACCCACCACATCCAGACCACCTTCCGTCGTTAGCTCCTCGCGTTTCTCTGGCACCAGACACGTGGCTTCCGGACCCACCTCCTCAGCCAGCTCAAGCATGCCTTCTGTGACTGCCATTTCAAGATTCATGCGGGTGCCCAGTGTTTCAGCCAATACATACACGTCACGGGTCTGGATATGACGACGGTCTTCACGTGGGTGGATGGTAATGCCATCAGCTCCGGCTTCCTCGGCAATAAAAGCAGCCTGAACCGGGTCGGGATAGCGGGTACCACGTGCTTGTCGTAAGGTTGCGATATGATCGATATTCACACCCAACAAAACGCGTTGCGGATTTTTTACCTGAGACATTTTCGATCCTTAAATAAACTGAACACTAAATTTTTGATGGATTAAATAACTGCCGGCTGATTAACGGTCGCTCCAGTACATGCTCCAGAGCGAGACGCAGCACCTGCTTCGCTGTTTGCCAGACACTAACATCGTGTGGGACTTCAGCAAAGTTTTTCAGCCAACCAGCAAATGCCAGTATATCGCTGCCGCGAAAAAAACCCGCACCGTGTAAATAAAATCCTTCCTGCGGATTGAATCGATACCGCTGGTGCAGGGTTATCGGCCGCGCCAAACTGTCCTGCTGCCAGGAAAACCCCAGCCCAAGTTGCTGCAGCAGCTGATATTCAAACAGCCGTAGCCAGGGTTCCAGTGCCCCGCCGTTTGCACTGTCATTGTTATCTTCCAGAGCATTAATCACACTGGCATACAACAGAAAGAGATCTTTGGCGGGTTCGTTTCGGGGTAACAGGCGGGCAAGCAATTCATTCAGATATAAACCGCAATACAGAGAATTGTTTCGCAACTGAAATGTCCGCTGACGCTGAAGAGCTTTGATCTGTGGCCAGTCTTCGCCAACGCGCCAATCAGCCTGACATTGTTGAAAGCAATCGGGGATAAAAGCATCTTGTTTGGCAGAACGCTGCGGCGTGACTACGGACAACCTGCCAGCTTCGGCGGAGAAGATATCCAGCAAGAACTGATACTCACCAACTGGCTGGCGCTGCAAAACAAACAGCTTTTTCATATTTTTCTAGCCCCAAATGCCAGGAAAAAAGTCTGCATTATTCTCCAGCACCGCAACCATGTGTTGAGATGCCTGCGCGACACCCCTTCGCGGATGAGAACAATAATCCGGGCTTTTACCGATTGATCATCTGAAGGGATATCGCTGCTGTAAAGCACATGCGTTGTTTACTGACAGGGTAAGCGGAATGTTGCCAAATTACTCGTCGTTATAACCCAGGCTCCGCAGTGCCCTTTCGTCATCCGACCAATTGGATTTAACCTTCACCCACAAATTCAACATCACTTTGCAGTCAAACATCTGTTCCATATCCTTACGGGCTTCGATGCCGATCTGTTTTATACGATACCCTTTATCACCAATCACAATGCGTTTCTGAGAGTCACGCTCAACCAGAATTAACGCACTGATTTCAGCCATGCGACCATCATGAGTGAATTCTTCAATTTCTACCGTCATTTCGTAGGGTAATTCATCGCCCAACTGGCGCATGATCTTTTCACGGACCAGTTCTGCCGCCAGGAAGCGAGAACTGCGATCGGTGATCTGGTCTTCCGGATAAAAATACTGACTTTCTGGCAAGTAGCTCTCAATCAGACTTTCCAGACGCTCAACGTTGTGTCCAGTCTTCGCGGATACCGGAATAATCTGATCAAAGTTATGGCGGCTACTGAGCTCTTGCAGATATGGCAACAGCTCATCTTTGTCTTTCACAAAATCGACTTTATTGACCACCAGAACCGCTGGTGCGCGTTGCTGCTTAATGGCCTGCAACACCATTTCATCTTCGTCAGTCCAGCGCATACGATCGATCAGCATCACAATCAGATCAACGTCTTTTACCGCCGTGGTTGCCGCTTTATTCATGTAGCGATTAATCGCTTTATCATGGTTTTTATGGATTCCCGGCGTATCGACATACACCACCTGGCTGCCATTTTCCGTTTTGATGCCCAGAATCTGGTGACGAGTGGTTTGCGGCTTACGCGATGTGATCGACAGCTTTTGCCCAAGAATTCGATTTAACAGGGTCGATTTGCCGACGTTTGGGCGACCAACAATGGCAACAAAGCCTGTGCGGGTAATCAGATTTTCTTCACTCATGCGCTTACCTCGGCCGCATCCCCGGCTTGTTTCAGCTGTTCCAGAACGGTGGCTGCAGCGGTTTGTTCGGCATTTCGACGACTCGAGCCGGTCGCAGTCACTGGTGCTTCAATTTCGGGAATAAAACAGGTGACAGTAAATACCTGCTCATTAGTTGGGCCGTCCACTGACAGCACTTCGTATTTTGGAAGGCGCGAACCTGCAGCCTGTTGAATTTCCTGCAGCTGTGTTTTCGGGTCTTTAATCGGGTCTTCCAGGCTCAGATTATCCAACCGGGTTTGAAACCAGGCTAAGATACGTTCACGCGCAGCGTCCAGACCGGCATCCAGATAGATGGCACCGATCAACGCCTCAACCGCATCAGCGAGAATCGAATCACGCTTATGCCCGCCGCTTTTCAGCTCACCGGAACCAAGCAGCAGAAAATCACCCAGATCGAATTCTTTGGCAACTTCAGCCAGAGTTTTGCCTTTTACGATCCTTGCCCGCAAACGGCTCAACTTGCCCTCTTTTGCTTCAGGAAAGCGCTGATACAGATCTTCAGAAATAACCACACTGAGAATCGAGTCGCCCAGGAACTCCAGACGTTCATTATTATCGACGCCTTTGGAGCGATGAGTTAAAGCCAGCTCAACCAGGCTCTGGTCTTTAAAGCGATAACCCAGGCGCTGGGAAAGTTTTATCAAAGGATTATTCACTGGCTAAAGTCTTTCTGATGTTGAAACCGACCAACCAGATCAATGTTAGCAAACAAATTGCCACGCTTTTCGTAGCTCAGAAACAACACAATGCCGTTACGGGTACGGCGAATTTCAAGGCCATCTAGGGGTATATCAGCCTGACCGTTCTCCAAACGTCGCTCCAGTAACGCGCGCAATTGCTTCGAGCGGGTACGGCTGGTGACTTCCCCGGAAGACTGCAGTGTATCAAGCACCTGAGTAACCACACTGTCCTGCAGATACATCGGCACGACTGCAAAGGCAACTTTGATAACCAGAATCAGACCAAAAATAGCCAGCAGAACCGGTAAAGCCGCCATCCCTGATTGTTTGCCATAAGGCGCTTTCATCATTTTCATCAGTCAGTCACCGAACTAGTCATCAACACGTAAAACAGCCAGGAATGCCGACTGCGGAATTTCTACATTACCAATCTGCTTCATGCGCTTTTTACCTTCTTTCTGCTTCTGCAGCAGCTTCTTCTTACGGCTGACGTCACCGCCATAACACTTGGCCGTTACGTTTTTACGCAGCGCTTTTACCGTGGTACGGGCAACAACCTGATTGCCAACCGCCGCCTGAATCGCTACATCAAACATCTGACGTGGGATCAGTTCTTTCATTTTTTCAGTCAGCAAAGCGCCACGACGACGAATATTGTCACGGTGCATAATCACTGCCAACGCATCGACACGATCGCCATTCACCAGCACATCAAGGCGCACCAGCGGAGCTTCCTGGAAACGCAGGAAGTTGTAGTCGAGTGACGCAAACCCACGGCTGGCAGACTTAAGGCGGTCAAAGAAGTCCATGACCACTTCGGCCATCGGAATCTCATAACGCAATGACACCTGGGAACCGGTGTATTGCATATCAATCTGCACGCCACGCTTTTCTATACACAGAGAAATCACATTACCCAGATATTCCTGTGGCACCAGAATATTACACTCGGCAATCGGTTCTAACATTTCTTCGATGGTGCCCGCATCCGGCAGTTTGGACGGGTTATCAACCGATAAAGTTTCGCCCTTACGATTAACCACCTGATAAATTACGGTTGGTGCAGTCGTGATCAGATCCAGGTCGTATTCACGCTCAAGCCGCTCCTGAATGATCTCCATGTGCAGCATCCCAAGGAAGCCGCAACGAAAACCGAAGCCCAATGCGTCGGAGTTTTCCGGCTCATAGAACAACGAAGCATCATTCAGCGACAGTTTTTCCAGTGCATCACGGAACGATTCAAAGTCATCAGAGGAAACCGGGAATAAGCCAGCATAAACCTGAGGTTTTACTTTCTGGAAACCCGGTAACTCTTCAGTGTCAGGTTGTTTCGCTCCCACGATGGTGTCACCCACCGGAGCACCGTGAATATCTTTAATTCCGGCAACCAGGTAGCCCACTTCACCGCAACCTAAGTGACCGGTCTCATTGCGCTTCGGCGTGAAGATACCGACGCCATCGACGCCATGATCTTTACCCGTCGACTTAATACGAATTTTGTCGCCTTTTTTGATCGAACCGTTTTTCACCCGAATCAGGGAAACAACGCCTAAGTAAGGGTCAAACCAGGAATCAATAATCAGGGCTTGTAACGGTGCGTCCGGATCACCTTCAGGTGCTGGAACATTAGCGACCAACTCCTCAAGTACGTCATCGATATTCAGACCACTCTTGGCAGAACAGCGCACCGCTTCCATGGCATCAATGCCAATAATATCTTCAATTTCCTGCGCTACCCGGTCTGGATCCGCCTGTGGCAAATCCATCTTGTTCAGAACCGGCAAAACTTCCAGTCCCTGCTCAATCGCGGTGTAACAGTTTGCTACCGACTGTGCTTCCACACCCTGGGCAGCATCAACCACCAGCAGCGCACCCTCACAAGCCGACAGTGAGCGCGATACCTCGTAACTGAAGTCTACGTGTCCGGGAGTATCAATAAAATTCAGCTGGTAGGTCTTACCGTCACGGGCTTTGTAGTCCAGCGTCACACTCTGGGCCTTAATGGTAATGCCACGCTCACGCTCGATATCCATGGAATCGAGGACTTGCTGCTGCATTTCACGGTCAGACAAACCACCACACACCTGAATAAACCGATCTGACAGAGTCGATTTACCGTGGTCGATGTGGGCAATAATGGAAAAGTTACGAATGTGGTCCAGTTGGCTCACGAATATGATCCGCTTCAGAATTCAAATGGGCCGGAATTCTACTTGAAAGGCGGACTAAAGGCTAACGCATTCAGATGGTTAGCCGGTAGCGGAAGGTCGTCTGACAATAAGTTTTGCAACTTGACTGCTCTACTGGTTCCACAGCAACAGGAAGTGGCAGTAGGTGGCTGGGTCTGGGGCGACCCTGTTTTTCTGCAACCAAAACCCAGCCTTGTGTCTCGGCTTATTCCGTAATCCGCAACGGGATAAACATAGCCGCACCGCGGCGTACAATTCGCATGGGGACGCTGCGGTTCTTCGGTAATGAGTTGACGATTTTATTGAAATCAGCAACAGAGCGCACAGATTCGCCGTAGATCATGGTAATGACATCCCCATTAACCAGCCCGGCAAACGCCGCTGGTCCCTGTTTGACGTCTTGAACCACCACGCCATCACCGCTTTTATTGCGCTGTTTTTCAGACAACTCCGCAACCACAACACCCAACCGGTTACTTTCCGATTGCTTTGGAACACTGTTATTGGTCAGTTCAATACCGTCGCCATCAGGCAAGGTACCAATGCTGATGTTCAGTAACTTGCGCTTGCCGTTACGAACCACTTTTACTTTTGCCTTTGTACCCGGCTTGACGCGCCCTACCTGATGCGGCAGATCGGATGACAAGAAAATTTCGTTACCGTCAAAGTGGGTAATGATATCGCCATTTTCCAAACCACCCGATTGTGCTGGACTGTTAGGTACAACCTGAGCGACCAGTGCGCCAGCGGCTTTATCCAAACCAAATGACTCTGCCAGGTCCTTATTGACTTCCTGGATCACAACACCCAACCAACCGCGGCTGACTTTACCTTTTTCTTTGAGCTGATCAGCCACATTCATCGCAACATTCATAGGAATCGCAAACGACACACCCATAAAGCCGCCGGAACGGGTATAAATCTGCGAGTTAATACCCACCACTTCGCCATCCAGATTAAACAGGGGGCCACCGGAATTGCCCGGGTTTATCGCCACGTCAGTCTGGATAAAGGGGACATAATTTTCATTCGGCAGGCTGCGGCCTTTGGCCGAAACGATGCCAGCCGTCACCGAGTAGTCAAAGCCAAACGGCGAGCCAATCGCAACCACCCATTCCCCAACTTCGAGCTTATCGGAGTCGCCCAGATCCACCGTTGGCAGGTCTTCAGCCTCGACTTTCAGCAAAGCCAGATCGCTGCTTGGGTCAGCACCAATCAGCTCTGCGGTTAACTCCCGCCGGTCATTGAGGCGAACAATGATCTCATCAGCCCCCTGAATCACATGATTGTTGGTTAGCAGATAACCATCCTCAGAAATAATAAAACCGGACCCTAAGGATGACTTTTCCTGTTGCCCTCCACGTGGACCATGTGGATTCTGACCGTAAGGCATGGGTTGGCCGAAGAAGTGCCGAAAGATCTCCGGGACGTCTTCCGGTAATCCATAACGCTGCATCATGTTGCGCTTATCCTGATGCTGTATGGTGGAAATATTAACGACTGCAGGAGAGGTTTCTTTTACCAGATCACGAAAATCCGGTAGCGCGGCATTTACAGCCGAAGCCAGTACAGAAAGTAGTACAGCAATACTCACCGGTATTGCCCGAAGCGATTGCAACATAGATATCCCCGCGTCACTTTTAACCATTAGTCACTAGACGATAACGATGGCTCAGCTCAGAGGGTTTGTCATGTATAAAAAAGTAAGAGAGTGCGAACCTATGGCAAGTATTCTCAGAAGACTTGTTCTACCGGAATATGACTGCAAGCCTCTTTAAAGTGCGGTTGCCAATCTTCCTTTTTTTGTTCGGAGATTGTTTTAGCGAACCAGAAACCCGCCAACAGGCCACTCAAACCCGCCACCAAAGAGCCTGTTTCTCCAGCCGCAAAATGTCCGGCAACAGCAAATGACAATAACCCCAGCATCGGCATGCCATAAAGCACCAGAGCGCTCATCGCCAGGCTACCATCCGGTAAAGTCAGCGTTGCCTGTTCGCCAATTCGGAAATGTTTATCGGTAGGAACCCACAGACGCATTTTACGTCCGAGCTTGCTCAGAGAGTGCTGCCCACATCCACTGCGCGCATTGCAGGATGAACAGGCGCTTTGCTGCATAGCTTCTACCCAGACACCCTGTTTACCCAACTCCACAATTTCAACAATTTCCTGACTCAAGCGCTTAACCCGGTTTATTCATAGCAAGCCGCTATTTTATTGTGGTAAGACCGAAGCTGCAATTTTCTCCGCGGTCATCAGAGGAACTTCACCCACAACAGCAATGCGGTATTTCCCAGTATCGGTTGTCAGATATCGCACCACCGCAGAGGTTGGTCCCCATTGCTGGCTGAGACCAGACATGATTTGTTTCTCATCAGCCTGATCCACGAACAGGGTAATAGCGGCTAAGCCATCGGTGTACATCAAAGTGGTTAACGAACCATCCACATCATCTGCTGACCCAATGCGCCTCACCTGGCTTGCAGTCTCCATAAAACCACGCGGTACCCAGCTGAGCTGCCACTCCGGCGTTTGTGTCTTTGACTGCGAACTCTCTTGCGCCGTTGTGTGAGGCACAACACGGTGCCCACTGATCTCGGGCTCAAATGCGGCGCTGGGGATGGCCTGCCCTATGTCGATCTCTGCGAACTGAAAACGTTCCAGTACCCTACCTTGGGCATCAACCAAATCGGAACGCAATAGTAACCCGCTGTCTTCATCCAGCCACAGGCGATAGCCATAGCGGTAACGATCCTGCGGCGATAACAGCACTTTCTGCGTCGCACGACCGGCGATACGCTCACCCGGCTCCAAACCAAGATGATAGTATGAATCAATGGCCCCGCTTTGATGCACAAAACCCTGAGATAAAGGGTTTGGGTGACTCTCGAGGCGCATCACATTCTCCCCCGGATGAATACAGGTGATGTCATGGCCTTTGCGCACCACCTCTCGGGCTTCACCGGTGAGATGCAATAAACGCTCATGCTCAACACCGTTTACAACACCATGGGTGATCTTCAGCGTTTGCCACTGCTGGTCGTCTCCGTAGATCAGAACACCCTGATAATTCTGCTCCTTAAACGCATGCGACATACGATCCAGCCAACCACGGGCGTCAAGCGACTGGGGTAAGGCCTGAACCGTATGAACCATCATCAGCGCCAGACCCAGCATCACCGCCGGCAAAGACACCCGCTTCATCTTATTTTTCCACGTTAACAGCATCAGCTTTGCTTTCGTCCTGCATATCCCTGTTGACTTCAACATCGCTGGTCATGCTGCTGCCTGATTCGTCAAAACTCGCTACTCTGGCGAATGGCATCATGCCACGTCCGGTATTCAGGGCGGCATTTTCAGTATGCTGCAGAACGTACTCCTGCAGTTTTCGCTGCGCTTGTTCCAACTCAACCGCATCCACCGGGTTGCTTACCAAGCGTTGCTCGACCGTTTCACCGGACAGTTCTGCATCCGCAACCAAATCCTGCTGCTGAAGATCGTGGTTAAGACGCACACCCAGGAGAACGGCAATTGTCACGGAGGCCGCTACCGCTGCAGACGCTATCCAATTTACACTGCGTTTCGTCTGCCGGTGGCCGTTTTGCTCCTGATTCACCTCATGATCCGTCGGTACCTCATCCATTGGCTCGCCTTCAATGGCCTGCATAATCCCGCGCGACAAATCCGTGGTCGCAACCGGTTCGTCACGCATCAGAGAGCCAATCATTTGATAACGCTGCCAGCTGTCGCGCAGCTCACTGTCTTCCTCAACCTGGTTGAGAATCCGGCGCACTTCCAACTCATCGGTCTCACCATCCACCAACGCCGACAAAGATTCTTTCATTCTATCGTTCATATATCACCTTCCAAACATCGACCGTTTATCCTGCTGTCAGTATTAAGCACTGGCACTCAGCAGCGGCTGCATTTTTTTATCGATTGCTTCCCTTGCGCGAAAAATACGCGAGCGAATCGTTCCAATCGGGCATTCCATTACCTCGGCTATTTCTTCGTAACTCATGCCATCTATTTCGCGCAACGTGACCGCCATTCTTAATTCTTCCGGCAGGTTTTCGATGGCGTCAAACACCACTTTCTGCAGTTGATCGCGGTGCAGCAAATTATCCGGTGTGGCTACATCTTTCATGTGCGACTCGTCGGCAAAGAATTCGGCGTCCTCAAGATCCACATCATGAGTGGGCGTTTTACGTCCGCGACTCACCAAATGGTTTTTAGCGGTGTTAACCCCAATCCGGTACATCCAGGTGTAAAAGGCGCTTTCACCGCGAAAATTTGGCAATGCTCTGAACGCTTTAATAAACGCCTCCTGCGTCACGTCCTGAGCCTCCGCGTGATCGTTGATAAAGCGTCCGACCAAAGCCAGAATTTTATGCTGATACTTGATTACCAGCAGGTCAAAGGCTCTGCGATCACCCTTCTGAACCCGCGCAACAAGTTGTCGATCGGTTTGTTGTTGATCTGTCATGCTGTTATCCGCTGTCACCCGCTCCTGTTCCACAGCTACCGCTAAACTCGCCAATTCTCACCTCCTTCACATCCTATGCGATGCCTTAGGTGATGTAAGAATCCACTTTTACTGAAAAGTTCCCGAGCTGTTGCACGCTTTTCATAACATAGCGGTGAAAGTATAGTGCTCAGCAGTTTAAACGAAGAATCGGATACATGACTCAATCACTGTCTTACGATGTGGTCATCATCGGTAGCGGCGCTGCCGGCCTGACCCTCGCTCTCTCTTTACCAGATCATATGCAGGTTGCTGTGATCAGCAAAGATCGCCTGGACGCGGGATCAACACGCTGGGCGCAGGGGGGCGTTGCCGCTGTTCTGGACGAAGAGGACAGCGTTGAGGCGCATGTGAATGACACCCTGATAGCGGGTGCTGGCTTGTGCCATGAACCCAGCGTGCAGTTCACGGTAGAAAATTCCACCGAGGCTATTCAGTGGCTTATTGATATCGGTGTGCCCTTCACTCAGGACGGTGACCGGTTTCATCTGACGCGCGAGGGCGGCCACAGTGCCCGCCGAATTATTCACGCAGCCGATGCTACCGGCCACGCAATCTCCGATACGTTGTTAAAACGGGCAGAGGAAAGAAGTAACCTGACACTGCTGCATGACTATATCGCCATTGACCTGATTACCCGGGAAAAACTTGGACTTGAAGGCCAGGGCTGTATCGGCGCGTATTTTCTCAATAATCGCAACGGTGAAGTTGACACGATTTCTGCCCATGCTGTGGTATTGGCTACCGGAGGTGCCAGTAAAGCCTACCTGTACACCAGTAATCCGGATGGCGCATCCGGTGATGGTATTGCCATGGCATTTCGCGCTGGGTGCCGGGTTGCTAATATGGAATTTAATCAATTCCATCCAACCTGCTTGTATCATCCGCAGGCGAAATCGTTCCTGATCACTGAAGCGGTTCGCGGCGAAGGGGGTCGGTTATTACTCCCGGACGGGCAGCCATTTATGCAACGCTTCGATAAGCGTAATGAGCTTGCTCCACGCGATATCGTTGCCCGCGCTATCGACCACGAAATGAAACGTTTGGGGGCTGACTGCCTGTTCCTAGACATCAGCCACAAACCAGCTGCGTTCATCCTGGAACACTTTCCGACGATACACGAGCGTTGTTTGCAATTGGGCATCGATATCACCAAAGACCCCATTCCGGTGGTACCTGCCGCTCATTACACCTGCGGTGGTGTCGTAACCGATAACTTTGGCAGAACGGACATTCCAGACCTGTATGCCGTCGGTGAAGTCGCCTCAACCGGCTTGCATGGTGCTAACCGGCTTGCCAGCAACTCGTTGCTCGAGTGTCTGGTGTATGCGCGCTCAGCCGCGCAGCATATTAGCGCCAATATTGATCTGAATACCGACGTGCCTGCAGCCCCGGTATGGGACTCAAGCCAGGTGACGGACTCTGATGAAGCTATTGTGATTTCCCACAACTGGGACGAGTTACGGCGCTTTATGTGGGACTATGTAGGCATTGTACGCACCACAAAACGTTTGCTTCGGGCGAAACACAGGGTGAAGCTGCTGAGACAGGAAATTCAGGAGTTTTACAGCAGTCATCACATCAATAACGACCTGCTGGAATTACGAAACCTGGTGGATGTGGCTGATGTGATCATCCGCTCGGCACTGTTGCGCAAGGAAAGCCGGGGACTGCACTACAGTCGCGACTATCCGGAACCATTACCACGAGCATTTGATACTGTCCTGACGCCAAAATATTTGAACGAGTTGGGCGAGCTTTAGGCCGTATTCTGAGGTCAGATACTGCCGTAAAGTGCAGCCTTGAGCTGCCTGAATTCGGCTTCACTGGCAAAACTGTCAGGACGTAAAATCAGGCGGTTCCATGGCCAGAACGACCAACACAGAATAATCACATTCGCTCGTCTGACCGAGCCGGCCTGCCAACAAACTGCCTGGCGCTGGCCAGATACTTCGACCCACCAGCTGTGCTGGTTGTTCAACATCTGGTAACCAAGACGCCATTGGCGTTGATGACCAAAGCGATTGATTTGCCACAAGACAACGACTGCGAGCAGCAGCGCTGTCAGTGCACCCGCAATCGGTGAACTCAATGTCACGATCGCAGCTAACAACAGCAGCGAAGCCAAATCACGCCGCTGTTGCTGCTGCGATGATCTAACCTGCCACTCAGCGCGCACGGGTGCGCGAATGTTCCCGAACCATCATAATAATTTTTTCCATATCCGGGTCTCCGGGCATTTTATGCTCCATAAACCAGGTGAACAGATCTGGATCTTCACGGTCAAGTAACGCGAGATAACGATCCTTATCTTCTCGACTGAGGCCGGGGAAGGCTTCCTCAGCAAATGGTAATAACAAAACATCCAGTTCCAGCATGCCGCGACGGCTGTGCCAGGCTGTGCGTTTGTTTTCAATAGCTTCAGGGCTGGTTTGATCAGTCACAGGAGACTCCTCTTAAAGTTGCGGCATTATACCACTGCATTGACGTTATAAAGCCATACCCTTTTTGGCGTTATGCCCAACGCGAAGATGGAGTAAACTCTCAACTTTATCCGGAAACTGACTTTGCCATGTCACAGATTTTTAATGCAGTACTGCAATCAGGCTGTTTTGTCCCTGATAACGACGCTGACCAACAGCAACCCGCTCATAGCTGGTTGGCACAGTTTTCCTTGTTGCGTGTCAATGGCCCGGACAGTGAGCGCTTTCTCCAGGGCCAGCTGACCTGCAATGTAGCTGAGTTATCAGACAACAAATGGAGCCTTGGTGCCTGTTGTACGGCCAAAGGACGCATGGTGGCCAATTTTGTTATTGCACGGGACAGCAGTGATGGTTACTGGCTCCGTTTGCCAACCGCACAGGTAGCTGCTCTGATCCAGCATCTGAAAAAGTACGCTGTATTTTTTAAAACGCAACTGACCGATTTGTCAGAAGACTACAAAATTGTCGCCTTGATTCCCGCCTCTCAGCCTGCCCAGCCACAACTGGACAGCGAGAACATCATCAGCCAGCGCACACTGAACTGGTCAGAGCAAGGCGCAGAGCTGCTTTATCACGACGGCCGAAAGGAGCTTTGGCTAAGCAATGACCAGGCTGGCGACATGTTAACCGGACAGACGCTGTGTGATTCGAGACGCTGGCAACTGTTTGACATTAATCAGGCCACCATCTGGGTCGACACAGACACACGTGAACATTGGATACCACAGAATATTGACTGGCACCGCCAAGGTGGCGTCAGCTTCAGTAAGGGGTGTTACACCGGCCAGGAGATCGTCGCTCGCCTGCAATACCTCGGCAAAGCGAAAAAAGCGCTGTATCGGGTTAACAGCGAACAAGCCCATCCGCTGATGACACTGGCTGACATAAAAACCGCAGAAGGCCGCTCAATTGGTGAACTGTGTAGCTGGTCTGATAATCAGGGGCTGGCTCTATTGACTGTGACGGAAGGGCTGGAACAGGTGTTGCTGGTAACAGAAAGTTCGGAAATTCCACTCAGTATCGAAAAGCTCTCCTATACTCTAGAGCAGGAAAATATCACCGACGCCTGACCTGATTCCGGGCGTCGCTCGTTGGAGAGACGTCCACATGACCACCGATCTGGCCAAGCAGGTAAAAGACGATATCGTCGCTCAGATTAAAAACGATGAACTCGTATTGCCAACCCTGCCGGAAATTGCCCTGAAAGTCAGGGAAGTTGCTGAAGACCCCAATGCCACCATTGACGATTTGTGCGAAATCATTGCCCGCGATCCGGCACTCAGTGCCCGGATAATCAAAGTCACTAACAGCCCTTTATTGCGATCCAGTATGCCAGTGGACGATCTGGTGACAGCCGTATCTCGCCTAGGCATCGATTTTACCTCCAATCTGGCGATTGGCCTGGCGATGGAGCAAATGTTTCAGGCCACACACGATATGATTGATAAACGCATGCGTGCTTGCTGGTCAAGAGCAATGGAAATTGCAGCCACTGCCCAGGTGATGGCTCGTCACTTCACCCGACTGAAACCCGATCAGGCGATGCTTGCAGGTTTGATTCATCAGATTGGCATTCTGCCGATTCTGGCTTACGCCGAAAATAATGAGAACCTGCTGGCTGACAGTATTTCTCTGGATAAAGTGATCGAACGCTTACATCCGGCGTTGGGGAGTTATATTTTGCGCAGTTGGGAATTTCCCGCCGAGATTGTTTCTGTTCCAAAACACTATCTCGATCAGAACTACGACAGCAGCGAGGTCAGCTACGTTGATCTGGTTCAGGTTGCAACGTTCCAGAGTTATGCCAATACCCACCACCGCCTTGCCAACATTAACCGCGGTGCTTTGGGCTCCTTCAAACGCCTGGGTCTTGATGCCGATGAAGAAGTCACGCATTGGCAGGCGTTAAGTGACGAAGTCGATGCCACGCAGGCGGCTATAGCCGGATAAAAAAGGATAAAACCATCATGACTCAGGATCTTACGCCCCAGGCCATCATGCGCGAAATTTTGCAGCAGGTTGAATCGGGAGAGCTGACGCTTCCAACCCTGCCATCAATGGCACAGAAAATTCTCAAAGCAAACCAGGATGACTCCCTGACAACGGAGTCGTTAACCAACCTGATTGAGCAAGACCCGGCTATCGCCGCACACTTAGTACGTATCGCTAACAGTCCATTGGTTGGCAGTAAAGTAGACATCACCGATCTGAAAACGGCGATTGGCTTATTTGGCGTGAGTTATTGCAGCCAGCTGGCCATCAGTCTCGCACTGAAGCAGTTATTCCGAGCGCGGAATAAGAATGTTTCTGGATTAATCAGAAAAACCTGGGAGCAATCATCGCGCCTGGCCAGTTTGTGCATGGTAATGGCTAAGGATTACGACATTAACCCAGGCAGCGCATATCTGGCGGGCCTGCTGCATAAAATTGGCGCCCTGCCGATTTTACGCTGGCTCGATAATCAGGATTCCATCCCACTGACCAGTGAGCAGATACAACAATTACTGGAGCAACATCAGGCACAGCTGGCCGAACAATTATTGGACGACTGGCAATTTCCGCCGTCGCTCTGCTGCGTGCCACATAATTATCTGAATATGGATCATAATGGTAAAGATCGCGCCGATCTGACGGACCTTGTTGCCAGCGCTTATTTCTTTTTATCTGAGCAGAGAAAAGACTGGCAGGATTGTAAAGTACTGGAACGTATGGGTGTCACCACAGAAGAAATTCAAAAACGTATGATGGCCTGGCAAACCAAAGCCACCAGTGTCTGAGTACGCTGTCTCGTAATCATCCGTAATAAGGCGCTGCGGCTACGCAGCGCTTACAATTCAGAATATGGGTGATTTCCTTTTGCCCATGGGTTAGTTGTCAGTTGCTTCACCCATTCTGCCGGAACGTCGTTAACCGTTTTATGCTGCCACACCGGTTTGTAGTCTTTATCAACCACCATCGCGCGAATTCCCTCGCAAAAATCCGGATGACGAACTGCCTGATAGGCCAAAGTCAACTCCCAGCTGACTACCTCCCTGAGACTCATGTGTGCGCCCTGAGCAATCTGCCGCATAATCAGATGGGCAGTCGCCGGGCAAGCTTTTTCAAAGTTATCTAATCCCTGTTTCAGCCATTGATTTTCAGTTTTATACTGTCGCATGCGCGCAGCAATACTTTTCAGATCCGTATCGGAAAACACGTATTCGAGGTCAGGCGCGATATCGTCCAATTGACTGGCGGGCATATTTTCAACGCTATCAGCGTCCATTTTGTTCAGAACAGCGCGTACATGCTGGTGATTTACCGCGCGGTTATTACTCCAATTTTGCTGTAACAGCGTATCAATCATCGTTTGCCAACAGGTATGACTGATCGCATATTGAATCAGCTTTAGCTTTTTACTGTCCGTCGTATTCATATGGCTGCCACTGAGTCCCATCCAGTGACCTACCGGATATGGCAAGCGCGATAAATAATAACTGGCAGCCACATCCGGATATAAACCAATCCGGACTTCCGGCCATGCAAGCTTTAGGCATTCACTACCAACTCTGTGGTTGGCAGCAATAAACAGCCCCAATCCGCCCCCCATCACAAAGCCGTGCCCCCAGGCAATTAATGGCTTGGTAACCTGATGCAAACGATAATTTTTAGCGTATTCGCCTTTAAAAAAAGCGTCGGCATATTGTAGCCGCTGATCCTCGTCAGAATTGATCATGCTGTCGTACAACTTGAGAATATTGCCACCGGCACAAAACGCTTTCTCACCAGAGCCGCGCATTATGATCGCAGCGATGCTGTTATCCTGATTCCATTGCTCAATCTGGCCATCGATCAGGTTCACCATGTCCAGATCAACGGCATTCATGGCTTCAGGAACATTCAATGTCATCAGCGCTAATTTATAGCCCGATCCACTGTCAATTTCTTCGAATAAAACAGCGTCGGGTGACATTTTATCAAGGGTCACAGAGTTTCCTCGCAATCGGATTTGTAGCATCGCAACAGACTACGGATAATAGCGCTTTTTAGTTGGGCTCACAGTTGCTATGACAGTGGTTTTAAGTCTTATTGTGCTTTTGGTTATCTTTGTATCGCTGTTTTTATTACTGCTCGTGGATAAAGACAACCGCACAAAACAGTTACGTCGTTGCGCAGATCAGCTGGCGCTGAACTATAGGCCGTTTGCGGCTCTCAGCAGCGAAATGCGGGATGCTCACTTTTATATCATTGAGATTGGTCAATTCCGCAATTTTCGTCATCTAATCGAAGGGAAGCTGACGAGTAATAACCAACAGCTACCCGTGAATCTGTTCGACTATAGTCTGGTCAGCAATGATGGCACAGCAAACCAGACATTGGTGCTTATTCATTGCCCCCTGCCCTGCAGCAAATTAAGAATTCAGCAAAAATCCTGGTTACAAGGCGACGCTTTTACCGGCCCGGAGATTGATACCCTGACCCGCCTACAAACCGGCCAACTTCATCCGGAAATCAGCAACTGGCAGGTATTCAGCGAACGCCCGGCAGAAACCAATCGATTACTTACACCACACGTTCGCCAATGGCTTTTGGCACATCCTCACCTTCACATAGAATGGAGTAATGGCATCCTGCTGCTATACCGTCCAAAGCACCTATTGGATGAACAAGCGATTGCGGCCGCACTGGAAGCAGCCGGAGAACTGGTTCAGTTGCTGCAAAACAGCACGCAATTCGACAGTACTCCTCCGCGGAATACATAACGATTATAAAGAGATATTCACATGCAACTTGGCAAACTTATTACAGCTGCGGGTCTTATTCTGATACTGACCGCTTGCAGCCATAGCCAGCAAGACAGCCTGCTACAGACCGTTGTCAAAATGGGACGTGACGCAGCCAGTCTGGAGGTTAAAACCAGCAAACTTAACGACGTAACCATGACTTACCTGGAACGCCAGGGAGAAGGCCCGGTTATGCTGCTATTGCACGGTTTTTCTGCCAATAAAGACACCTGGATTCAGTTCGCTGCCGAACTGCCTGACCATTATCGTCTGATCGTGCCTGACCTGGCGGGTCACGGTGATACGCCTGCTCCAAAAGGGGAAGACTATAATCTGATTCGCCAGGCAGAACGACTGAATCAATTAATGGCGAATATTAATATCAACAAATTTCATATCGCCGGTAACTCCATGGGCGGCGCCATCAGTGCAATTTATGCCACGCTTTATCCACAACAAATCAGCAGCCTGACACTGATTGATGCTGCCGGTGTCGATGCACCGAATCAAAGCGAATATATGGCTGCGCTTGAAGCGGGTAACAACCCATTGATTGCTACGGATGAAGCCAGTTTCGAATACCGCATGGATTTTGTAATGTCAAAAGCGCCATTGCTACCCTGGCCACTGCGCCCGGCTCTGATGCGCAAAACTCTCGCTCGCCAACAGCTTAATAAAGAGATCTTTGAAGATCTGTTAGCAACCCGAAAACAGCTTGAGAACAGTGACTTCGAAGCTCGCCTGAGCAAAACCGTCACCATGCCAACGTTAATTATCTGGGGCGAAGAGGACCGCGTTCTGGATGTGTCAGCTGTCGAAGTCTTTAAGCAAAAGATTCCGCACGCTCAGGTAAAAATCTACGAGGGCATCGGCCACTTACCGATGGTCGAAATTCCGGAAGAGACAGCCACTCTCTACTCTGAGTTTGTCGCCGCTGCAGAATAACCAACGCATCGGAAACACAAATAAAACGGGGCTTGGTTCGTTTCGTCGTATGCGGTGATTATTACTCGTCACCATAATGAGCCGGAGTTAAAATCCCGGCTCTTTTAGTTACAGCAGTAAAGGCGTATAACATGGCAATTGAGCTGAATACCGTGGCGATTGCGCACACCCCGTTTGCCGAGAAGTTTGCAATCCCGCGACAGCCGGCACTGGCGCCCGCTGCTGAAGCCTGCATCGAGCTTATTCCACCGTATGACCAACCAGCAGCATTTGCCGGACTCGAGCAGGTAAGCCACGTCTGGCTGATTTTTCAATTTCATCAGGCGCTGCCAAAGACAAACGACAAACCTCATCTGAGAGTCCGCCCACCCCGCCTCGGTGGCAATGAAAAAATCGGAGTGTTTGCCAGTCGAGCAACACACAGGCCAAATAGCCTGGGACAATCGGTGGTCAAACTGCAACGGGTGGATGGCCATAAATTATGGGTCAGTGGTATCGACTTGCTCGACGGTACCCCCATTCTTGATATCAAACCCTACGTCCCCTATGCCGATTGTATCCATTCGTCCTATAACCAGATTGCCAGCGAGGCACCTGATACAGTCGCCGTTAACTGGAATGACTATGCCCATCAATCCGCTCAGCAACACGGTAAAAGATTACAGCGAGACGTTGTTGCTTTGATTGAGCAATGTCTGGCGCAAGACCCCAAACCGGCCTATCAAAAGCCAGATCCTCAACACCACTACGGTGTCCGGTTTTGGGATCTCAATATCAGCTGGCACTACCCCGAATCAAAGCAGATTCAGATCGTATCGGTGACACGGTATAACGAGGACTCAGCGTAACAAGTACACATCCTGCTTAAACGATGTGACACCGCGCTGCTTGAACTTAGGTTCCTGGTCAATAAGCTCACGGCTTTCCTGTAACTCAACCTGGTAGTTACCCCGATAAAGAGTCCTTACTTCTTGCTCTATCAGTGAAAATGGCGGGCCGGCCATTTCATCCTGGCGATAGTTCAGTGTGATTAAAAGCTGCGGCGCATTGTCACTGATGAAACACAAATGCTGACTGTATTGCTGACGCATTTCCTGAGGCAAAGCAACCAGCGCAGCCCGATCGTAACTCCAGTCTACCGAGCCAACATCCTCTGAAGACAATGCAAAAAAATCACCACAGATCAAAGTCAGCTTATCGGCCTCATAGATAATCTTATCGCCATCGCTGCGCTTTTCGATAGCAAGTGATAACTGATTGCTGATATCCGCAGCCAACTCATCCAACGCAATTTCGCTGAGTTCAACAGCAATCACGTCTGCACCTTGTTGTAACAACCAGACAATATCCAGGGTTTTACCGCACAGCGGCACAAAAATCCGCTGCCCCTTCACTGACGCCATAGCAGGCCAGTATTTCAAGAGTGCTTTGTTCACTTCTCCAAGGTGGAAACCGATTTGATTTGTTGCCCAGCGTTGGTGCCAGAAGTTACTGTCCATTAATAGTGCCCCTGTCTCAGTTCGGCTGAATGCAGCTCGGTGATTCGCGTTAAGGTAAATTGGCGCCAGTATAATTCGTTGATAATTTACTGTCTTGTTGCCACCAGGCTGGTTTTTAAGCGTTCACCTTCTGGCTGGTAACAGACGCAGTTCGGTTAACATCCTCCTGATGTCATTATCGCTGTTTTTAGCGGGGAGACTCTGCACTTCGAAAGCTCGCAATGTTGACGAGACAGACCGTCGATAACGAGCAGCCTGGCTTATTGAAAGATCCGCCGGTGAATCACTATCGAGCAATACAAAAGTTCCTTTGCATACAACTCAACAGGGGAATCTCCATGGCCGTTTTGATAAACTCCGCACACTTTTATGCCCGGATTTTCTGCTATGCCCAAACCACAACGTCGTCCTTCGTCTTCCAACCGCCTAAACCCCAAAAGAGCAAAGAGCAGATCGGGCAGGAATCAACAGGAAGGCGGACAACGCCAACCCAGTTCCAGCGAGATTCACCATCACGAACTGGTCGCATTGTGGCAACAGTGGCGCGAAGCACAGCAAGATACGCCACAACCACTGGATCGCTGGCTCAGCAAGTACCACAGCACAGCACGCCAGCGTCGCCCGTCGCATAAAATTAGCAGTCGCAGTGTTTGGCTACAGAATGCTGCGATGATGACGGCAGCTCGCTTTCAGCAATTGGCAGCCGCTCTGGAAGCACAATACCGCCAAGAACAGGAGATCGACTGGCTCGATTGGGATCAACAATGGCAAGAACAACAACTTGATCAGCTGAACCCGGAAGCCATGTGGTACTGGCTTGGTTTGCGTACCCAAGCTGATTGGCTTTCCTCCTATAAGAAATCGTCAACCGAACTGCGCGACACCCTCTACCGCCAGCGTTTATTTGAAGCAGTTCAACATCAGGCACTGGAACAGCCGTTAACGCCACTGTGGTTACTGTGGCACGGCATCCGACCACAATGGCTACCACTTCTGGAGCAACGCGCACAACAAAGTGGCTGGAACAACAAACAGCTCCAGAACTTTGTCAAAAAACAAACCTCGTTCCCACCGCTGTGGCTGCGTGCAAAACCCGGTGCCGATTTGGAAGCATTGCAAGTGTCACTGTCAAATCAGGGCATCGACGCTCAGTTGAAGCACATCAATGGTGAATCACTGTTAGCGGCTTATGGCGGCAAAGCCCTGCAAAGCAGCGAAGAATATCAGGCCGGTCAGATTGAAATTCAGGATCTTGCCAGCCAACAAATCGCCGCTGCCTGTCAGCCCGCACCGGGGATGAAAATCTGGGATGCCTGCGCCGGCGCCGGTGGTAAAACTCTGGCAATGGCCGCACAGATGAATGGCAAAGGTTCAGTGACCGCCACCGACCTGAAAACCTTCAAACTGGATGAACTGAAGCGTCGTGCCAAACGCGCAGAAATTCAGAATATCCGCACCTTTGCCTGGAACGGCGAGGCTCCACTGCGCCTGCCGGCCGAGATTAAAAAACAACAGGGGTTCGATCGGGTGTTAATTGATGCGCCCTGTACTTCTGCCGGAACCTGGCGCCGCAACCCGGATGCCCGCTGGCGTTTCAACACTGAAGACACACAGCAACTGTGCCAACTGCAACAACAATTGCTGACCCATGCTGCCGATTCTGTGCGTCCGGGCGGCGAACTGGTGTACGCCACCTGCAGCTGGCAACTGACTGAAAACGAGCAACAGGTTGAACGTTTCTTAGAACAGTACACACACTTCGAATTGCTGGAACAATGCATGGTAGGCGCGCCGGATGACGACGCAGACTGCATGTTCTATGCACGCTTAGTGAAACGCTGACACACCAATATCTGCATCAACTGCGATTATTAGCGACTCAGTTGGCGCAGATTTTGTCTTACGAGCAGGCGACTGAGCCTGACGAATATGCAGGCATTGGCAAATCAATTGCCGGATCGGATAATACCGCAACAACTGACCCGTTGTGGGCAGTCATAACCCGATACGGATATTATGAGTCATTTCAAAAACCCACTTTATTGGTTACACCCCAAACAAATCTGGTCTCACGTAAATGCCATTGATGAACAAGCAAAGGTTGATCGTGAGCATTGCGATGAAGTCACATTGAAGAACCGCGCCTGGGTCGTTATTGCCATCGCTTGTGTGTGTCTGCTGATGCTGCACTATCTGAAATACTCCAGTAACTTATCCACGGTAATTCCAATGCTGGAAAGCTGGTTCTCTGATAGTAGCGGCCAATGGCTCAGGGCTTATTACAATAGCCAATACCGTGAATTACTGGGTTATGTCTGGTGGGGTAGCTGGCATCTTCTGGCCTTTATTTTAATTCCGGTCTTCGCCATTAAAGTGCTGCTGAAACAGCCGCTGAGAGACTATGGTTTGCAATTGGGCGACGTCCATAAACATTGGTTGGGTTATGTATTACTGACAACGCCCATTATCGGCTTCGCTATTATGGCCAGCTTTCGCAGTGATTTTGCGAATCATTATCCCTTCTATGATCTGGCTCACATCAGCTGGCTCGATTTGATTTTGTGGGAATGTATTTATATCACCCAATTTATTGCAGTGGAGTTCTTCTTCCGTGGTTTTCTGGTGAATGGTTTACGCACCCAGCTTGGGAGCCTGTCGATTGCGGTTATGTGCTTACCTTATCTGATGCTGCATTTCCCTAAACTCTGGCTGGAGTCGACCGGGGCTATTTTGTTTGGCTTTTTCCTGGGTGTTCTGGCGTTGAAATCACGGTCTATCTGGGGGGGAGTGGCGGTGCATGTTGCCATCGCTCTGACGATGGATTTTGCAGCAATGATTCAGACCAAAGGTCTGCCTGAGCAATGGTTCCGATAGGTCAGGCTGCCTTTTCTGCCGAGAGACAAAAACGCAAATCAGCCTTTGGCAACGATCTTCTCTTTTCAGGATGGTGCCCGGCATTTGGGAAAGATCGATTATTGGCGATGCTGCAACAACACAGGATCATCGTCAAAACCGTACTTTTTCATCAGTGTCTGGTAGGCGTTTGAGTTCATATATTGCTGTTGGGCACGATTAAACCGTTGAACCACTTCTGTTAGATTGCGAAGTTTACGGGAAAAAGCCAGATAGTCTTCGCCATTGTCGATCGCCGGCAGTAGCACACGAATCCGGTCTTCCTGGTTTTGCAATCGCGCATGGTAAGAAACAATGGCCCGGTTACTGATAGCAACCATTGGTCGACCAGAGAGCAGGCGACGCACTACTTCGGATTCACTGGTTACCTCCTGCTTCTCGAGGTAATTGGCTTCCGTAAATTGCTCTCCGTGAAAGTAGCCGCGAACGCTGACAACTGGATAATCTTTGAATGCCCGGAAATCACCATCAAAGCGGTCGGGAAATACCTCATGATCGGTCGCAACCAAAATATAACTTTTTTCATGAATATACGGTTGATCCAGATAGTGAATGTATTCCTCGCGTTGCTGATTTTTAAACAGCAGCACAACCATATCAATTCGGCCATCGCGCAGTTCATGCAGAATCCGCTCGAACGGTATGCGTTCAAAATTCAACTGATAGCCGGCCTTATCCGCGACTGCTCGAGCATACTCAATGGATACCCCCACCAGCTTGTCGTCACTCAAGTAATGGTAAGGTGGGAAGTCCAGCTCACTGATCCCCACCCGCAAGGTCTCAGCTCGCAGTTCTGCACATAGCAGCCATAACAGCAACAATATCCAGCAGATTGACGCACTCCGGCGGGCGATAGGTCCGTTCATAGCGATAAGCTCTGGTTAACTTACATATAAGCGTAGCCTGCTGCACACCATTTAGAAATCAACGAACCGATGTTGGGTTGGAGAGCTCAACGCCCCACTCAGCTGTGTTACTGAACTTCGATCAACTCGACGTCAAAAATCAGCAGTGAACCCGGAGGGATTGTACCAGCAGCCCGATCGCCATAAGCCAGCTCAGACGGGATAAACAAGCGGGTTTTGCCACCCTCCTTCATTAATTGCAGGCCTTCAGTCCAGCCAGGAATCACCTGATTTAAGCCGAAGCTGATTGGCTGGCCACGATCAACAGAGCTATCAAATACACTGCCATCCAATAACGTACCGTGGTAGTGAACCTTGACCATATCGGTGGCCGCTGGAGTGTTGCCACTTCCTTCCTCCAGAACCAGATATTGCAGACCGCTGCGGGTTTGCTCAACGCCTTCTTTGCTGGCATTTTCAGTCCAGAAGTCCTTGGCCTTACTTTTATTATCCTCAGCCATTTTCTTATTATTTGTTGCTCGTCGTATCCCCCAGATAACCAGAAGTATCAAGACGACCACACCAATAATATTCATTCGAATTCCTCATTAAAAAATTGATAAAAGAAACAACAAAACAGAGGGACGATTATGTCCCGAATACCGTCGTTTCGCCATTTAAAACATGAAATTTGAATCCAGCCAACTATATTGAATTATATGAACAACTGCCGCCGTAGGCCCGATATGTCAGAAGCTGCTAAAAAGATTGATCTTACAGACCAAATAGAAATACCAGGACCACCCGCTATTATTGAAACACTCGGCCGTTCAATGGCAGACCTGAACACCATCGGTAAAATGATTGCAGAGCAGGAAGAACTCGCCAACGAGGTGGTAAACACCATTAACGCTCCTTGCTTCAATTTGGTTCGTAAGATTGCCAACATAGAGGAAGCTGTGCGCTTCCTAGGGCAGGACCGCATTGTCCGTCTGGCAACCGGGCGCTCACTGCGCGGTGCATTTTTTAACAGCAATCAAAGTTTTCCCGAAGAAATCTGGAGTGTCGCGAACCGGGTTGCAGCAGCTTCGGTATTAATCGCTAAAGAGTTAAAGCTGACAGAAGCAGACAGTGCTTACGAATTAGGATTGTTCCATAACATTGGAATGGCATTGATCTACAACCACACCACTCGCTACAGAAACATCGTAAAAGCCGCTTATCGTCATGAAAGCGGAGCGATTGGTCCCTTCGAAAAACATCACCTCGGAATCAGTCACGCGGAATTGAGTGGCCAACTGGCTGAGCGCTGGCACCTGGATGCTACCGCGGTTGAGGTGATTCGTTATCATCATTCCATGCCCTGGATCAGGAATGCATTCCAAACCAGTGATGACGACGACAAACTGAAGCTGATTGCCATGCTCAAACTGGCCGAACGAATTGCCCATTCGTCCGGCTTTATTGCCCAGGCCCCGATAAATCATGAATGGGAAAAGCTGGCAGAGGTGATTATGAATTATCTCGGTTTAAACGATATGCAGCTTGAACGCCTGAAGCGAAATGTACTGGAGGGTATGAAAGACGAAAGTTAGCTGCATGCCCTAATCAGAAACCACGACTTTACAAGCAATCGCATCTAGATGATAATAATTATCATTAATATGTAAGACGGGTATCGCACGTGGTTTCTTTCAAAACCCTGCCAATACAAGGCAATCGTCCTGAGCGCCTGCTCACACTGCTGCACTCTGTTGCCAGTAACGAACTGCTGACACACAAGTTGTATGCAGAATTCCTCAATAACGCTGCAGGCATCAGCCCTGACATTTCTGATCTTTGCCAGAGCGCTCTGGATGAAGACCAGGATCACCTGCATTCGATAAAACAGTGCATCGAACGTCTTAACGGCAGTCTGCCTCAGGCATCCACATTAGCCAAGATGCCGGCGACACAGAAACTGACGACGAACTACCTGTTGGCGCAACTGCAAAAAAATGAAGCGTTTTCAGTGAAGGCTTACAACGAAATCTGCGCCATATCGATGGAATACGATTATCAGGTTTTTGATTTATCCTACCGCAATATGAATGAGAACATGGCACACCTGGACTTTGTCAGCAACTTGCTGAACAACCTGAATGCGAAGACGGATACTGTCGCTGGAATGGCATCGTGATTGCCCGGGTATTGAGAAGAACCGGGATGACTCACATCGGTGGCAAACCAATGGTATCCATGATCAAACCCGGACGAGATCACTTGCTCGTCTCTCTGATGCTGACATCACTATACGTTCTTCATATTGCCGACCCGCAACTGTTTGAACTGATCATGTCGACTCTGAGTGACGCTTATCTCGGAGTCAGTATCTTTATCGCAGCAACACTCGCGGTATTTTATGCACTGGATCGGCAAATGAAGTCAGGGCTGACCCAGGTGTTAAATCGAAACAGTATCTTTCAGGTGCCGGTTGCCGCTTTGTTGGGCGCTCTGCCTGGCTGCGGTGGTGCGATTATTGTCGTTACTCAGTTTGTTAACGGCCAAATGAGCTTTGGTGCGCTGGTCGCCGTATTGATTGCCACCATGGGCGATGCCGCTTTTCTGCTGCTGTCGAGGGAACCACAAACCGCGTTATTGGTGTATGGCATCAGCCTGATCACAGGTGTGCTGTCGGGCTATTTAGTTAATGCCATTCACGGGCATCATTATCTGAAATCGTCGCAGAATAAAACCGACGACGCTGATATTACGATTCCTCGCTTACCACCCAAGCTCAGTGCTTTTTTTGTGTTAATGCTAATCCCCAGCACGCTATTCGGCCTGCTGGAGGCTTTTCAGTATGATAGCAATCAACTGTTCGGACGCTGGGCAGAACTAGAGCTTGTCCAATGGCTTGGCTTTCTCGGCGCGGTGTTATGCATCTCGGTGTGGATCAGTCAGCCTCTGGACTCCTGGTCAGCACGATTCGCGGCAAAAAATGAAATTAAATATCTGCGCGAAACAGTGGTCGCTGAAACCAGTTTCATTTCCGTATGGGTTATTGCCGGTTTTTTAAGCTATGAGTTATTGGTGTATTTCACCGGACTGAACTTTCAGGCGATGTTCTATAACTTCGGTAGTCTGGCCATATTGTTTGCCGTTTTACTTGGCTTTGTTCCTGGATGTGGCCCCCAAATTGTTTTGACCACACTCTATCTCAATGGTGTTGTACCCTTATCGGCGCAACTGGCGAATGCAATCAGCAATGATGGCGACGCATTATTCCCTGCTATTGCGCTTGCACCCAAAGCAGCCATTCAGGCGACTCTATACAGCGCAGTACCGGCGGCAATTGTTGGCGTAGTCACATTTAATCTGGGCTGGTAATCATGATTGGTATTGGTAACTGATCGACAAGCATAAAAAAACGCAGCCAATGGCTGCGTTTTTTTATCAATCTGAGCGGTTAGTCGTGATGACCATCCGGCCCGTGTACATGACCGTGAGCCACTTCTTCGTTTGACGCATCGCGAACAGACTCAACCTGCACACTGAACGACAGAGACTTACCCGCCAGTGGATGGTTCGCATCGACCGTCACCGTTGTATCGTCAACTTCCGTAACAATCAGATTAACTGGACCGTGTTCGGTATCTGCTGTAAATGCCATGCCTGGCTCAACGTTTTCGACACCTTCAAAGGCGGCCACCGGAACCTGCTGAATACGTTCATCGCTGTATTCGCCGTAGGCGTCAGCCGGGGCAACCGTCACTTCAAATTCGTCACCAACCTGCTTGCCTTCTAACGCATTCTCAAGACCCGGAATAATGTTCTGCGCACCGTGCAGGTAAGTCATTGGCTCTGCGCCTTCGGAGGAATCGATAACGTCGCCACTATCAACATCAACAACTTTATAGTGAATGGTTACAACTTTGTGCTGTGCGATTGTCATATACAGTCCTGTCAGCGTGAGAAATAAAAAAAGCAGGTAGTATCGACTACCTGCTTACTCTGGGTGTGAGTATAACGACTCCGGTTATCAGAAGAAACCTTACTGTTTTGATCTGTCAGCCGCGGTTGGAGCGCTATCAGTAGTAATGGGTGCGATATTCACGGGCCTGCAGCCACTGGCTGTATTGTTGGCTGGCACCCGCGATACCACCGGGGTAGCTTTGATTAAAAAAGCGCTCAGCGTCATAAGGACCGCACGGATTAATAGCAAAATAACCCAGCACTTCTTTCACCCAAAACTGACCGGCGCGGTGCCCCAATAAGAAATGCATCATGGCTGATGATTGGTGATAGTTATCTGCCTGATCGATGTTGTTAAATTCGAAATGACTCAGCTCCGCCACACGAGCAAAACCACCGCTGTTGTGGCTTGCTAAACGATCAAAGACAGATTGGTCGACCTTCACCAACGCAGCACTCATATGCCAGTCGAGGCGCTCGAGGTATTGCGCCAGTCCCTCACTGATCCAGATGGGTGTGGTACCCAGCATGCCCACCATCATGGCGTGTGTTATCTCATGACGGGCAATGCGCATGGTCATCTCATGATTGGCCTGACGCGCCAGGTAAGCCTGGTTATTTTGACCGTCGTAATACGCCATCCACCCGGCGTTTGCCCCTTGCTCAGTTTTATAATGTTCAAACCTTGCCTGACTCGGAAAAATCATCAAATTCAGATTAATCTGGCGCCATTCATGACGTGGGATGTACTGCGTCAGTATGCGGTACATCAGACTCGCCTGTTTTTTCAACTCTGCGCTGAGTGCTCTGTCACCTTCCCAACCCATGTATTGAATGTTGAGTTTGACGCCCTGAGTTCGACGACCGTAGGCTTTACTCATATCTTCGGCGCGCTGGCTCTTCGCTTTATCACCAAAATGAACTCTGCCATTTGCGTCGGTCCAACGATATATGGACTGTTTTTCAACTGCCGTAATGTCCTGAGTGGGTGGTTTAACGCAGTGCTGGCGCACATGGCTGTAATGAGCCCGGGTTAGACTGTTGGTATTTTTATTCTGAGGAACACTCTGATGTTTGGTCAGCCGGAATTGCTCTGGGCTCACGCGTTTTTCGGTAGCGATCACTCTTTGCTGGACGGGATTGGCGAGAATATTCAGCAGCTGTGGCAAGATTGGCTGAGTGGTTTCAGTGACCACAAGGGTTTCGAGCCCAGGAGCTGGTAATACTCTCAACCAACGCACCCGCTGATCCGGTGAACTGCTGATCCAGAATAGCTCCGTCGCTGCGATAGCAATGGCAAAGGTGAAAAAAATCTGAAAAAGGGATTTCACTCTCCGACCTCTCAGCAAGAACAGAAACACGGGATAAACGCTTGGATACCCCAAATCTAGGTCAGTCTCGGGAAACCCACCTGAAGCCAGAAAGAAAGTCAGGACATTTCTTAATTTAGCCAAGAATCAGCTGAAAAGTAACCACTAACATTGGTGCTTTAGCGCCAGACTGAAAACGCCAGCGCCGAATTGCGACTCAGGTCACAAAACTCCAATTGCTGAACGGCTGCTTTCCTTTAAATCCAAATCACGGTAGTAAGGCGATACCGGCTGAATACAGCATCAGCCGAATAAAATGGCGACCATCAGCACCGTTGCCACACTGCAAAAGCAGTGTGTGTCAGATATGTTTTCTGTTATTCGTATTGCAATAACCCAGCAATTTTTTCCCGGCTCAGGGTTCTCAGTTTTGTCTCTCCGTCAAAGCGTATCTTTAAATACTGATCATCTTCCGACAGGATATAGCCCGCTCCCAGAACGTTGTGGCGTACCCGCTGCTTGGTCTCAGGCTCCGGATATTTGCGATCAATAATAAAATCGTTCTGCAGCGTCGGTTTTTTCGCCGGCTTTTCACTCACCATTAAAGCGCAGTGCTGTTCCGCCAGGTATCGATCAAGCCAGGCGGCTTTAATATCCAGCTCTAGTTCGTTTTGCTGTTGGTGTTCAACATTATGGTAAATTGCTCTGGCAACAGACTGACTGGCAACCACATTCAGTTCTCGCTGGAAGCGGCTGGTTTTTTCGTGCTCTGGGGGCTTCTTACGTCGTTTTGAGTCAAATGCCGGCGCCAACAAATGCAGCTGCTGCTGGCTACGGGTCATAGCAACGTATAATAATCGCCGCTCACTTTCTTCACTGGCCGCCGTGGTAAATTCGCCTTCCGGGTGATACGGATAATATTGGGCATTTAATCCCGGAATAATTACTACCGGCCACTCCAACCCTTTACTTTTGTGAATCGACGTCAGGTGTACACCGGTATTATTTTCCTGCTGTAACCGCTGTGCTTTTAACTCCAGTAAATAGTCATGGGCAGCACGGCTGGATTGCTGGCTTTCTTTAATAAAAGCAACAAATGCCTTTATGGTCTGACGCCGGTCTTCGATTTGCTGGGCAGAAAATGCGCTGTCTTCGATACCCTGATACAAATCAGACTCATCGATATAATCCTGAATAATACGGAAGGCCGAGGTATTAATATGCTCAGCATTAGCAATAACAGCCGCCCGGGCTTCCAGTTGTTCTCTTTGCCATTTGGAAATGTCATCCGGAATGGCTTCAACCATAGCTTCAGCAAAATCCTGTTCAGCAACGGCGGTTTTTTTCGCAATCTGCTCTAACATCGAACGTTTAATTTTGGGATACGGCGTGGTCAGAATATGCAGCCAGGCCTGCTCTCGTTCAGACTGACTGCGCTGCGAAAATTTCGCCGCCGCAATTTCCAGCAACAGCCAGAAAATATGCAATTCCCAGCGATCCAGTACCGACAATGAATTATGTAACTGATATGGGATTTTCTTCTGCAGTAACGCCAGCTCAACCGGCGCACATAACGCCCATAAACGATTAATAACGGCAATCTGTTCCAGCGGCCGCTTCTCCGCTTCACTTTCGATCAGGGTCAGAATTAACCGGGCTTCGTGATGCGCCTGATGTAGCTGCACCTGACTGACGGGAGTGCTCTGATGGGATAAACACAATACCGGTTCACGTTGCTGGTTGTGGCTGATCAGGTGGTTGGCCAGCAGTGAGATTTCATGTCCGTAACGAAAGGTATGTGGCAATGTATAGCGGCTAACCGCTTGCTGAGATTGACCCAGACGACGATCAAATTCCTGCACAATAAATTCCGGCTTCGAACCACGGAATTCGTAGATGGTCTGGTCCGGGTCACCAATCACCATCACCGAGCCACGGCCGGCATATAATACTTCGAGAAAATATTGCTGAATCTCGTTAATGTCCTGATATTCGTCGACCAATATCCATTGCATATGGCCGCCAAAATGCGCGGCGACTTCCGGATTACGGCGAAAGCACATCACCGGATCGTAAATCATATCGTTAAAGCTGATACGGTTTTGCGATTTACGCCACTGTTCAAATTGCTCAAAACATTCAACAAACAGGCGACAAGCCGGTGATAAATCGAGTGTGTCGAACACATCCGCCGGGGGTAAAAGTCCGGCTTTAACCAGATCGATAAAACCCATTGCCGGCTCAACCCATTTCTTTTTCTGCGACAGAATTTCCTGGCGGGTGTCGTCATCGGCAATTTGTTGCAATAACCGCCAGACGACATTTTCGACTTCACCGTCAGACAGCAATTTATCCTGGAACGCAGGTAAATGCCCCTGCTGAATCAGACGCTGATAAATTCGCAGGCCAAGCGAATGAAAGGTGCGAATCTGAGGTAATGGCTTACCGGGCAACAAACGTTGCAGCTTGGCCTCAAAATCCTGCTGTGCGGCCTTGTTATACATCAACACCAGCATCCGCCGGGGATCACAGCTGTGCTCCAGACGCGCCGCAATAAAGTGCGTCAGCGTGGTGGTTTTACCAGCGCCGGCAACGGCTATGACTTTGGCGTGACCTTGCTGGTGATTGACCACCGCAAGTTGTTCAGATGTTAAGTTATTCAAGTTGGCCCCCGGTTATGACGCCCATTCTAACTGAAACCATTCATTCCCTAAATCAGTCAATCTGCCTTATTATGGCGGCCCGATTCATCGTCAGGACGCATTCATGAGCGAAACACGTATCCAGATCCAGCAGCAATTAACCGAATTTCCGCGTGAAGTATTCGATCATGCCGATACGCTGGAAATCCTTGATCTGGGTAATAACCAATTGTCGGACCTGCCAGATGACTTCAGCCGGCTTAAGCAGCTAAAGATCCTGTTCCTGACCAACAACCGTTTTACTCATATTCCACCAGTACTGGCCCAGTGCCCGGCTCTGGAGATGATCGCCTTTAAAGAAAATCAGCTGACGGAATTTGCTGAAGACAGCAT